>QCKB01000018.1 GCA_003215655.1 Prochlorococcus sp. AG-409-J16 | reverse complement strand
CTTTGTAAGGAACCCTTCTGACATGAAGGAAATTAAGGAATTAATTCGAAATCAAGGCTTTACAACTCCAGTGGTAGCAAAAATCGAGAAATTTGAAGCCATTGACCAAATCGATTCAATCTTGCCTCTCTGTGATGGAGTAATGGTTGCAAGAGGAGACCTTGGAGTAGAAATGCCTGCAGAAGAAGTCCCTTTGCTTCAAAAAGATTTAATTAGCAAAGCCAATAGCTTAGGAATTCCAATAATTACTGCTACACAAATGCTCGATTCAATGGCCTCCTGTCCAAGGCCAACAAGAGCAGAGGTTAGCGATGTCGCAAATGCAATTTTAGATGGAACAGACGCTGTAATGCTCTCCAATGAAACCGCCGTTGGCGATTATCCCGTTGAAGCAGTAAAAACGATGGCAACAATTGCTAGGAGAATCGAAAGAGACTATCCACAACGTTCAATAGATAGTCATCTTGCAAGTACTATTCCGAATGCAATAAGTTCTGCTGTAAGCAATATTGCACGTCAATTAAATGCAGCAGCAATACTCCCTTTAACTAAAAGTGGTGCAACTGCCCACAACGTAAGTAAGTTCCGACCAGCTACGCCTATCCTTGCAATCACAAGCGAAGAATCAGTCGCAAGGAGACTTCAATTGGTATGGGGAGTAATCCCTCTACTTGTATCTACACAACAAAGCACTTCTAAAACCTTCAGCCTTGCAATGGGAGTTGCAAAAGATATGGGTCTATTAAAAGATGGAGATCTAGCAGTTCAAACCGCAGGAACTCTTACTGGTGTGAGTGGTTCAACTGACCTTATAAAAGTTGGAATAGTAGAAGGTAGTGAAGTGGCTAATTCAAACAATCAGGAGAATATTTTTTAAGGCCTATGGCCAATAAGCTTTCGCTTTACGAAACAGTGGGGATGGCCCTCACGACTCTTAAAGCTAATAAACTCCGAAGTGTTCTAACTATGCTCGGCATAGTAATTGGTAATGCATCAGTCATTACTCTTGTAGGTGTTGGCAGGGGTGCACAAAATCTTGCCGAAGGTCAATTAAGCAACTTAGGAGCGAATGTTTTATTTGTTGTACCTGGTAATAATGACACCCGAAGAAGAGGCGTAGCCTTTCCTAGAAATCTTGTACTTAAAGACGCTATCGCAATTGGTGAACAAGTTCCAAGCGTAAAAAGAGTGGCCCCACAAATCACATCTAGTGAAGTAGTTCAAGCAGGTCCTAGGAGCTCTACGAGTTCAATCTCAGGAGTTACTCCCTCATTCCTTCCAGTAAGAAGCTTCGAAATTGCCCGAGGAAGATTTATCACAGAACAAGATCTTCGTAGTGCCAGAAATGTTGCAGTAATTGGCCCAGACTTAAAAGATAAGCTTTTCCCAAATACACAAGGAATAAGTGAGTCACTTCGTATAAAAGATCAATCATTCCAAATCATTGGAATAATGGCCCCTAAAGGAGCTGTTTTTGGTAATAATCAAGATGAAAGTGCCTATATTCCTCTTTCCACTATGGTCAATAGGATTACTGGAGAGGACCCTACTTATGGAGTCAGTTTAAGCTTTATAAGCGTAGAAGCTTTAAATGAAAGAAGCACTGGACCAGCAAAATTTCAAATAACTAATCTTCTTAGACAACGTCATAAGATTCTCAGAGACGACGATTTTGCTGTTAGATCACAAAAAGATGCATTGAGTATTGTCTCTACAATTACTGGCGGTCTTACACTAATGTTGGGAGCAATTGGAGGCATTTCATTATTAGTTGGTGGGATAGGAATAATGAATATTATGCTTGTTTCTGTAAGCGAGCGAACTGAGGAAATAGGATTAAGGAAGGCGCTTGGGGCAAGAAGCTCTGATGTGCTTACACAATTTCTAGTTGAAGCGTTAGTCTTAGCATTCCTTGGTGGTGCTATAGGTTCTGGAGTTGGAATAGGCGCAATATCTCTTGTCGCTTCTATAAGCCCCCTACCAGCCTCTATAGCCTCAAGTACTGTTCTTGCCACTGTAACCCTATCTGGAGCAATCGG
>QCKB01000017.1 GCA_003215655.1 Prochlorococcus sp. AG-409-J16 | reverse complement strand
TCTCGGTCGGAGAACCAAGCTTCTAAATCAATAGAATTAGCATCTACATCTCGATATCCTGGGAGTACATCTCTTTTGAGCCAATTACGGCAGTAGTCACACATGGCTGCGAGATTCTCGCCAGGATAGTTTTGGAGCCAATTTTTCAATTCTTCATCAGAGCTCCCTTTGAAATTTTCTGCTGCAAGCTCTACTTCCCCAAGTAAAAGATCGAGGCTGCCGAGCATTGGCAAACGATCTATGCCCTCAAGATCTAGATTTTCAAGCTTCCTTTTGGCTTGATGAACTTTTTCGGGCTTTCGTCTCGAAAACCCGTAAGCAGTAAGTGCTAGTACGGCTAAAAAGCCTGAATCACTAGATCCTTTTTTTTGCCAAAGCAAGAAAAGGTCAACTTGTTCTTGAACAGTAAGAAATTCTCGAATTTGTTGGAAAAAGAGCTCAAAATCTGTTTGTTCAAGACCTCCAAGGTCTTGCAAAGCTTTCTTTCCTTCTAAGCCCCCTCTCTTTAAAACAAAATCTTGGAGTAATTGCAGTCCCTCATTATGAGAGGCTTGATCACCCAGATCCCTGCTTAGAAGATCAAGAATTTGATAGGGCAACAATGCTCCTAGATCCTCTTGGAGTATTTTTCGCTGATCTTGGAGTTTGCCCATTCTTTGCAATAGCTGAATGCCTTCACCTAAGAAGGCTGCTGCTGCTGCGTAATGCCTTTGATCTGTTTCGTATTTAGCAGAGGCGCGACAAGACAGAGCAGCAAGAAGGGTTAGATCAGCTTCTCGCCCACTCCCTAATGCAGGCGCCTGTGGAGGCTGTAATCCTTTGCAAGCCCTTTTAAATGCTTCTTGGGGGGAGTCTGCTTCCCAAAGCAAGATAAGCCCTGCTACTTCCCTGCTAGACGAAAGTTCGAGGCCTGAGGCTCCACCCAGTAAGGCCTCTTCGTATTTCTCACGAAGAGGCCTATCAGTTAGAAGATCTGCTGAAAGTCTTAGAAGTTCTGCTCTTCGAATAAGAGCTTCATGAGTAAACCCTTGGTCAGGGAAACGATCCAATCGCAACTCAAGTGCGCGCAGGATCGCATCCGTTTCAGATGATGGACTTACACCCAATAATCGGAAATGATCGATAGGTAGTTCCACCAATAGATGAGCCGTTGGCATAAAACTTTAGACAGGGAAAGGGATTTTGCCCATTTTTTTTTCGCTGACCCTTACAGTCTTAAGTTGAGAGGTAGAAATAAGGCATTAACAGGCAAATCCACGTGACTTCTCCTCAAAGCATGAAGACGTCAGTTACTGCAGGACCCCATGCAGAAAGGCTGTCAACTCTGGTATCCAATAAACCAGCAAAAGTTGATAGCAAGACAGGTTTGGAACTATTCAGAGATATGACCTTAGGCCGACGTTTTGAAGATAAATGTGCAGAGATGTACTACCGAGGAAAGATGTTTGGCTTTGTCCACCTTTACAACGGCCAGGAGGCTATTAGCACAGGTGTAATAGGTGCAATGAGGAGAAAGCATGATTGGTTTTGCAGCACTTATAGAGATCATGTTCATGCTTTAAGTGCTGGAGTCCCTGCCAGGGAGGTTATGAGTGAGCTGTTTGGGAAAGAAACTGGCTGTAGTAAGGGCAGAGGGGGATCTATGCACCTTTTCTCAAAAGAGCATCATCTTTTAGGTGGCTATGCCTTTATTGGAGAAGGGATTCCAGTGGCTTTAGGTTCTGCCTTTACCAGCCGATATAAACGGGATGCTCAAGGAGACTCAACCAGTGACGCAGTTACGGCAGCCTTTTTTGGGGATGGAACTTGTAATAACGGTCAATTCTTTGAATGCCTAAATATGGCTCAGCTTTGGAAGTTACCTATTTTATTTGTCGTAGAGAATAATAAATGGGCTATTGGGATGGCCCATGATCGGGCAACTAGTGAACCAGAGATTTGGAGGAAGGCATCTGCTTTTGGAATGGCTGGAGAAGAGGTTGATGGGATGGATGTATTAGCTGTACGAGGAGCTGCTGAAAGAGCACTGGAAAGAGCTCGATCAGGAGAAGGACCTACTCTCCTTGAATGTTTAACGTATAGGTATAGAGGACATTCTCTTGCTGATCCAGATGAACTTAGGAAGGAAGAAGAAAAACAGTTTTGGGCAAAGCGGGACCCTTTGAAAGGACTTGAATCTGATTTGATTAAGTCTGGATTAGTTTCAGAAGATCAATTAAGGATGATCGAGAAAGAAATTGATCAAGAAGTTGTAGATGCAGTTGATTTTGCACTAGCCGCTAAAGAGCCAGAACCCAGTGAGTTGACTCGTTATATCTGGGCTGAGGATTGATTCTTTAAATTTATAGAGAATGAAGCTATGAATATTTTTTCTTTTAGGAGGTCTAGATACCGCTTGGTAATTTTCTCGTGAGGTTCCTTAATTTGCGTAGGGCTTTTAATTCGACCTGGCGCACTCTTTCACGAGAGACTTCTAGTAATCGCCCTATTTCTGCCAAGGTATGCCTCTCATTCCCCTCGAGGCCAAAGCGAAGTCTTAGAACATGCTGTTCTTGTTCGCTTAGATGACTTAGCCAGCGCCCTAGTTGTTCATGATGTATCCGTTGTTCAACTTTGTCTAAGGGCTCTTCTAAAGAAGAATCTGCGATTAAATCTCCTAAGAAACTTCTTCCTTCATCTCCATTTACAGGAGCATCCAGACTGCTA
>QCKB01000016.1 GCA_003215655.1 Prochlorococcus sp. AG-409-J16 | reverse complement strand
AAAGTGATTAAATCATTTACTTTTTTGATTTAGGTAATTAAAGATTCTCGTACGATTAGTAAGGGCTATAAATTACATGCTAATGGTATAGCTTACATGCCTGAATATGTATTTTTAATACCTGCTTGTACTTTCCATAGGTCATTATATAGCCCTGATTTTTTAATTAGGGTATTGTGATTTCCTTGTTCAGCAATATAACCATTATTTAAGACAATAATATTGTCTGTACTCCTAATAGTGCTAAGCCTATGCGCTATAACAATAGTTGTGCGATTAGAGGCTATTTTTAAAAGAGAGCGTTGTATGGCAGCTTCTGTTTCGTTATCAACAGCGGCAGTAGCTTCGTCTAAAATTAATATAGGAGCGTTTTTTAGAATCGCTCTAGCTAACGCAATCCTTTGCCGCTGCCCTCCAGAAAGTTTTTGTCCTCTTTCGCCAACAAGAGTTTCATAGCCTTCAGGTAAATTCTCAATAAATGATGAGGCTTCAGCTAAATCAGCAGCATTTTTTATTTCTTCAAAACTTGAGTCTTCGCAGCCATATGCAATATTTTCGTAGATATTTCCATGAAAAAGATAAACTTCTTGACTCACTAATGATATACACCTCCTAAGGTCTTTAAGCTTTAAATCTTCGATTCTTTTTCCGTCTAGAAGAATATTCCCAGAATTAAGCTTGTACAATCTTAGTAAAAGCTTTATTAAAGTGCTTTTCCCAGAGCCTGTTGAGCCTACAATCCCAATATTAGAGCCTGCTGGTATATGTAGATTGAAGTCTTTAATTAGTGAAGTCCTTCCAGAGTAACTGAAGTTCACATTTTCGAATTTAATATCTCCTTTTACTTGCTTTATATCAATAGAATTATTCCCACTTGAAATAGTTATAGGGGTATCTATTAGATCTAGAACTCTATTTGTTGAAGCCATTGAGCGTTGGTATTCATCTAGTGTGTGTCCTAATGTTGTTAATGGCCATAATAGTCTTTGTGTAATAAATACCAAAAAACTATATGCTCCTATTTCCATCTTGCCTTCCCAGGTTTGTAGACCTCCTAATAAAAGTATTGCTAGAAAGGCAAATAATATAGCAAATCTAATTAATGGTATGAATGCTGCAGAGAGTTTTATTGCCCTATTATTACTTTTTCTGTAGGCATCACTTTCACGAATAAGGCGGTTGATTTCCCATCCTTCAGTTGCGAAACTTTTTATAGTCATCATGCCGCCTAAGTTATTATTTAGACGTGCGGCTAGGTCTCCGGCTCTTTCTCTTACTTCTCTATATTTAGGTGCTAATAGTCTTTGAAAGTAGATCGATCCCCAAAGTATTATAGGTATTGGTAGGAAAGCAAGAAATGCTACGCCTGGGGCGATTAATGCCATTACTCCGCCAACTAATAGAACAGTAATAATGAGTTGGAGGATTTGATTTGCTCCATGGTCTAGGAACCTTTCTAATTGATTTATATCGTCATTTAGGATTGTCAATATTCGACCAGTATTGCCTGATTCGAAGAATGAGATCTCTAGTTTTTGTAAGTGTGAATAGGCCTTGATTCTTAATTGATGTTGTGTCTTTTGGGCAAGATTTCTCCAGAGAATTCCATACATATATTCAAATAGTGATTCAGCGCTCCAGATTAAAAAGGACAAAAAGGCAAGTATTGCAAGTTGGCTTGGAACAGTCTTGAATCCAAGGTTAGAAACCCAAGAAGATTGTTCTCTTGCAACAACGTCAACTGCAAGTCCAATAAGTACAGGGGGGGGCTAGATCGAAGATTTTATTTAGTATCGAGCAGCTAGTTGCAGCTAGTATTAGATTGCGTTGACTTTTGAGATTTCCTAGGAGTCTTTTTAATGCATTGCCGGATGATCTGGTTGTTGAATCCATTTTTTTAGCTCAAAGATCATTTAATGATTTTGCTTAGAAATTTGAAAACTTCTAGCCCGGTCTTTTTATCTTTGCTCGAAGATTTACCATTGGTTGTGATTTATGTATCCTAATTTAAAATTTTCATACAAACTAATTTTCTTTAATAGTAAGATGAACTTTAATCTTTAAGTTGATATATTTTATTAGTATTAAAATAAAGATTAAACGTATAAGTTCTTGTTGCTGCAAACTTATTACCATTTAAGTATTTAAAAATAAATTGTGAATACTTAAGACCTTCCTTGGAAGGCCTTAAGTATATCGATTTTATTCTTTTACCAACGGTTGCCACCGCCGCCATTGCCATAACCTCCTCGGTTTCCACCACCACCACCACCACCTGAGCGCTCTCTTGGGGTTGCTTTATTGACTCTGATCATTCTTCCCATCCATTCAACTTCTTGAAGATCATCAATTGCTTTTTGCTCGTCATCATCGTTAGTCATTTCAACAAAGGCAAATCCACGTTTGCGGCCTGTCTCTCGATCAAGAGGGAGGCTGCATTGCTTGACTTCGCCGTATTGACTAAATAGATCAAGAAGATCATCCTGTTCCGCTTGAAAGGACAGGTTTCCTATGTAAATGGTCATTTCCTTAAGGACTGATGGAATTTGATCAGAGAAGCATTGGTCCGAAAAGGAAAGTCCTTGAATGCTGGAGCCTGGTAGCTGAAGCCTGGGGAGCGTGCCGTTTGGAGCCTGAAGCTGATGCTGATGCACACCTAAGCTACAGCTAAATGTGTTTAATAGTTGCTGAGAACTTGATAGGGAAATATATTTGCTCATCAATGGAAGATGATTTGGTCTATAGAATTTCAGTTGCTTTAGTATATTTATAGTTTTAAACACCTCATCTTCTGTTAATTATTTAATATTGGGCTTTTAAAAATCTACAGGCTAGAGATTATTTCTACTAGTTTATTTGGTTAATAGATATTTGTATATAGGGAAGATCCTATTGTTCCCTACGATCAGTTTAATAATATTAATTAAACCTTTGAATTTTCAGCTCTTTATTCAATACTTTAAGCCGCTTTAAACCTTTGAATACCTCGTCTGGCATCCCTTTGGGTAGATCTATTAGGCTATAGGAATCGAAAATTTGTATCCTCCCAATTTTTCTTCCTTGAAGCCCCGATTCGTTAGCTATAGCTCCTACCAGATTGCCTGGCTTTACGCGGTCACGGTATCCAACTTCTACTCTGTATCTTTCCATATGGTCTTCAGGGGGCCTAGAAGACCTTTGAGGCCTTTGGCTCCCATAACCGTTTCTTTCGTCCCTTCGATTTGTACGACGGCTGCGTTCACTGGATTGTCGAATCCATGCTTCATCTCCATCTACTAGGAAGGATTTTTCTCCAATAG
>QCKB01000015.1 GCA_003215655.1 Prochlorococcus sp. AG-409-J16 | reverse complement strand
GACGTTGGGGCAGTCGTTACGCAGGCTGTCAATATTCCACTGAAGGCGATAGCAGTCGAAAGCAGGAGTTCTTTCTTGGTGAAGCTCATGAGAGCCTGAGTAGGATTGCAATAGTCGATTACCTTAGGACAAGCAACTTAATTATTGCTAGATAGCAATTCATGAATATTCCTTGATTAAATCAAGTCGACTTAATTTGAGCACTTTGGGTTACCTTTCCTATAGTTTTTTGAATTTAAAACCATTTCTTCTATGAATATGAATTGGACTTATGAGTTCCAACTAATACTTTTAGATTGGGTTTGCAGTAGGTTCAAGACTTGGTGTTACTAGGGAAATTGAGAAACGTTTATTTAGAGATGTTATTTATTTCTCTTCAATTCTTTTGTCTGCTTTTGCCAAGACATGTGGAAGCCGGAATGGATAGGTATAGCAATCTCGACAGACTCGGGAATTGGCTTATAGAAAGGAAGTTTGATTCAGATACCAGTGAGGTAAGTTGCAGAGCTTCTATCCCTGGCTATTACTCATGGTTTGGAGGCCGCATTCGGCTTAATAAGGAGGGAGAACTTGTGATTCCTCCAGATCTCTCTGATGAAGAACCACCTAGTATTGGAACACTTAATAAAGTTAGAAGGGCTTTAATAGCTTGTAGGTCTGATTTAATTTACTCTCCACACCTGGACTTTTAAATATTTATATGGATAAACTAATCTCAGATCCAAGTACATCTGAGACGTTAATATTCGTATTATTTGTTCTAGTTATGAGTTGTATCTTTAGCGCTAGTATTTCATTTCTTGCAAAGTAAAAGAGTAAATTTGATTCAAATAATGATAAAGCTTGACAGATCTTTTTTGATTAAGGTATTGATATAAATAATTATAGGGAATCTTTCAACTATTTTGTGTCTAATCTCTCAATCTTAGTAAATCTAGTACATTTGCTGCTTTGTTTTGATAGGTATATGCTTCTGCCTCTTGCCTTGAACCAAAGTTATTAATTGCTTCTTCAGATACATTCCACCCTAATGGTTTAACAGCTTTAAGATCAGAATTAATATGCTGGAGTACATGAATTAATTCATGAGTGATCAATTTGCATCTGACGATTGGATGCATTAGCCTTGGTGTGATAGTGATAGTTCCAAGTTTTCCTCGTAAGGCCCTATAGGTTGCGTCCTTTCCTGGCATTTCTGGAGTTCCAGTTACAAATTTAACGCCAATCCTAGAGCCTTCAGAAATTAGTTTGTTGGCCAAGTTTGGATTGTTAGAGCATAATCTCTTATTGCTTGGTATAGTCCTTTCAAAGAGAATTATTTCTGATGAGTTAGCTAGGTGGGGCGTGATTCCATAAATTAGTAATAAAGAATATCCAACTAAGTTCCTAAATGTTTGATTCACAGGCCCTTAATGAAGGAAAAGATAGGACAGGATAGTTAAAATCTAAGAGGATACCTTGTCTTCTAGTACTCAATAATGCATGGCTTGAAATGTTTTCCTTTATTGGTATGTGCCCTCTTTTTCATTAATTTCGTTGTAATCTAGGTAGTCATCACCTGTGATTAGTTTTTGTAAGGAGCTCCAGATTGAGGGATTTGTTCGCTCAGTGGTACTCGCTTGAGTTTGTGTAGGTTGTTCTTGAGGAGTTAAATCTCCGTAAATCAATCTCTTTACATACCTTTTGCGTTGTTCACTCTCTTGAGGCCCTACTAAGGAGCTGAGAAGTGCTTTCTCCAATTTTAAGATCTTCATCATGTCAGCATTTAAACTTGAAAGGTTGGCTCTATAACTGACTCTATGCTGCCATTACTCGAATACGTTTAGGGGATTTATCTAGTTTTGTTGATGTCATTGCCGAGGAGCACCTGGAATTTTTTGAGTAGAGGATCGAAATAGAAATTTTCGAACGGTTTGATTATGTGGCGCCTGGAGGAAGTTAAATGAATTTAGGCGCTTGTATTTGAAATTATATTGAGAGGCTTTGGAGCTTAAATAACTTGAAAAGCTTTTGGGATTAGGCTTTTGGGTTTGTTTGACTTTTTTATGCTTACCAACTCCTAGGTAAATGCACTATATAAGGAAGGTAATTATTCAATTATTTGAATTAAACAATGGAGTACTTAGAAAAACTAGATCTAGGCAGAAGTCTATTGGCTTTTTCGATTGCGATAGGATGGCTTCTAATTGCTGCGGTGATCTACAGATCTATAGAGATTGGTATAAAGGTCTTTGTCGCCAAACGAAAGGAAAAGGCTCAATCAGTAGCCTCTTTGAAGAAAAAAAACAAAGGATTTTAAGATCTACTTTTTAACAGGAGTGTGTTGGGAAGAGAACAGCAATGACTGGAAATAATCCTTGCTTATCATGCTAATAGGCTTTATTGAACCTTTCTACCGTTTCTATGATTGCAGAATTGAATGTCCATTGAATTTGCTGAAATTCTGATGGTCCTACTTTCCCCTCCTAGGAGATTCATGTTTCAAGGGTAAAGACATGTGATATCTGGTTGCAATAGAATCTATCTACTTATTCCAGAGCCTTTTATAAAAATGCTTCAGACAGCCCTTTTTGAATTAGGCTCTTGTGTCAAAGTTGATCTTCAACGAGTAAGAGATCGTATTCCTAATAACCTTTATTCAAGGCTTTCGATTGAACCTAATTGTACGGTTTTAGATTATAAAATGATGGATGGGAATATGATTGGATATATTATGCAATTAAATGATGGGAGTATCAGTTGGTTCTTCCATTATGAGATTGCAGACTTGCCTAATGATCGATCTTTGATTGTATTTAATAATTCAATTGCTAGTTCTGATAAGAGTCTGCTAAATAGCAGTTTGGTTAGCCCATTAGTACGTTCTAACTCCAATAAAGTAGAAAGCTGGTTGCCTCAGAGAACAAATAGAATTTCTTATCTCTTTAATCCCTTTAATTTTTTAAGGTGGTTTATCTATTCTACTAAAGATGTTATCTGATCATTACTTTGTAGGGAAATATATAGTAGATGGAAAAATGTTTAATTAATTTTTCATATATAAAAACTCAGAGGAAGAATCTTAAACCAACTTTCTCTGAGTTAAATCATTTAGATACTTTATAGTCTCTCTAGAGATAGGTGGTACCTACTCTTCTGTTACTCCCAGTCTCTTTTGGCTGTCATGTTTGTGCCTTGCCCATCGTTGTCTTGTTTGCCACCTACTATGAAAGCTGCTAGACAAATAGTTCCAATCAATCCGCATAATTGAGCAGAGAAGGTTCCAAAATCCATTTTTAAAAATATGAGCTAGTTACCTATTGAAGTCCACATATCACATTCGACATGTGATAAATGACACATAGGCGTCTATTTCGACATCAGGCGTAACTAATAAAGGTTTAGGGAAGCCTTATGTTTTAACAAAGTAAGTTGGACAACACCTAATAAGGCATTGCCCAGCGGCTCAGGCGTTTTTAAGAAGCCTTTTCAGCTGAATAGTTTGAGGCTTATGAATCAGTTGGGTCGTTGATCCCGTAGTAAACGAATTGGCTGATTTGGACAAGAGCTATTAGGCCAAAGATGGCAGCCAAAGGCTGAAAGCCGCCAATAGCGAAGGTTGCGAATAGAGGAGTTGAGGCAATCATTGAATGATTTTCAAGCCGAGTATTCATAACCCATCAACCATCTCAGTTGGACAAATATGTTGCACCTTGAAAAGTGTTGCCCTTTTTAAGCTGGTTTTCTATTCCAAATTTAAATGCCTAAAACCCATGAATGCAGGAGATTCAGGTTTGATGACCTTTTGTTAAAGAAGAGGCTTTAAGGGGACTTGTGCTTCGTAGATGCATCCCTAGGGGAATCAAATGAGACCTGATAGGCCTCTAGAGGGGGATTGATTCAGCTAGCACTCACTCTGTTATGGCTGAGTGGTTATTTTTAGGGGTTGAATGGACAAATTCCATTGAAGGTTTGAAAATTTCGTTACTTCGGCGTTCTTTTTCTTCGGATGTGAAATGAGTTTTTTATATCAGATCAAAGTCCTAGAAAAGGCTAGGTTAATCATCGTGCTCATCAAATGGGTCATCAAGTTGCTTTGAGGGGGGGCCAAAAGAGGTGTATATGCCAAATCCAGTAAAGCCAAAAATGACTACTACTATTCCAAGGATCAGCGTGAAGGCCGGAGAAGATACATCCATTGATTGATATCAGGGAATTGTCCTGACATTTGGCAATTAGCCATTGAATATACAAAATCACTCTCCTTGGAACACCTGATTTTTTAAATCAGGGAGTCTTATTTCGCTATATAAGATTCTTTTTTGGAGACCCATCGATCATCCCTTCTAGCTAGTAAGTCAATGCCAGACTGTGTTTTCAAGGATAAAGTCGGTGCTTGCAATTCGTCTTCTCATCTTTAGATTTAACTTTTTATTGGATCGAGTTGATACTTCCTCAAGAAAGCTTAATGTGATCAAAACATTGGAGTAAAAGATTGGTTATTTCACCGGGCTGGCGCTTTCTGGGAATTTTGCTGATTCTCATAGGAATGCTAGTGCGCTTTGAGCTTCGGGTAGTTACTTCCGAAGAGCAAGAGGAAATCAAGGGTAATAAGGAAGTTAATTAAAGCTGATGACTATTGGTTTATATGTTAAGAGCTGATTGGGAGCGTATTGATAAAGACAAGAAGTATTTTTACTCAAGTGTGAAACTTACTTTTAATAGCGAGTATTTTTGATTGATTTCCGAGATTTACTATCAAATCTAGAAATAGCGCCTTTGCTAATGGGGATTGAATTTTCTATTTTCCCAAATATAGACCTCCAAGTGAAAAGAGGAGAGTCCAGGCAATATCAATTCTTTAAGGAAGGTAGGATTTTTTACTTGTGAAATATTTTGATTCAGACTTTTCAAGATTTTTATGAAAATATTAAATATCCCATTGCAAGGAATTAACTTATAAGGTGTAGAAGTTAGGAATGGTATGAATTCGAGATCTTTGCCTGTAAAGGAAAGAGTGAAATTGTTGGTTGATGCCCTAGATGGGGCCGAAAAAACCAACGATGCATTAGCTAAAAGTGATGATCCTGAAGAAATGCTAGGGGTGCTAATTGGGGCATCAGAAAAGCTAGGACTAGGTCTTACAAGAGAGGACTTGTTGAAAACACCTCCCATACGAGATTGGATCTGGTACAAGAATGGGGGGCCTCTTCTAACAGTTGGGGATGGGGTACCTCGCTATCAGCAAGACAAGAACTCTGACAACCTCCTTTATATAGGAGGAGGTCTTTTGATCGCGCTTCTTTTCATTGTGGGAATGCTCACGGGATTCTGATAGTTGAACTTTTCTATAGATTGAAAAATGTCCTTCAATCAATAGAAAAGTTCAAGTCGATTGAACTAGAGACTTGTTTGGGTTTTCTCATAAACGCTAAAGGTATTTGCTTCATACTCCTAGTAACTAAATGGTGTCAATTTATCGACTTTAGGTTTTACTTCTGATAAGAAGGTAGTTATCGAGAGGAGAACATGGGCCACTTGGTTTTCTTGATTGGGATAACGGTTCTTTGGTTTCTCCCAGGAATCGTTGTAAGACAAATAACTTATAAAAGGGCTAAGGCCGCTAAGGCAGAAGCTCAAGCTAAAGCTATTGCAAGGCTTTACCCGACGGAAAAGCAAGTTGTTTAGTCCGTTTAGGTTGTTTGGTTGATAAACAAATACTTAATTGCCTGAGACGAGTCCCAAAGGATAGCTTTAAAAACCCTTTAGCCTGGATGCAGGATTTTTATATAAGAAGGATAGGAAAGCTTGATTATGCTGCCATTAGGTAATTGATGATCCCAAAGGCATAGTTATAGAAATTGGAGTTTGTGCGATCCCATAGCTAAGACAAGAAAAGTTGATCAGTATCGTTATGGCCTTTATGAGTTGGTCCAGGCGTAAAAGGCAATTTCAATGGCTTGCCCTGGAGAAATTTCTAGGGGATTCAAAAGAATTTAAACAGTCAGATCAATCTGAAACACAAAATCAGGGAAGCAAGGTTCTTAACCGTCGCTATTTTGAAGCAATAAGAGAAGGAGGTATTTGGCTGTCTTAGGAGTTTATTTTGAAAGATTATGATCTATATGCTTTAGCTTAAGTCTCATTAACTCTCTTCATAGAAAATGCTTTTTCATGATTTAGAGAAATAGCTTTAATTTAGGTAATTTTAATAGAGATTATTTCTAGTGCTAGATGTGAGATTTTTCATGTTTTCAGAACTGATTGAACTAGTATTAATTAATTAGTTTCCTATATATAAAACTAATCTGAATGTTATTTTGCTGCTAAGTTCTCTCCAATTATTTTATAGGGTTTCAGCCATTATTAATACTCTGTATAGTTATTATTGTATTTTTATCTTTAGACGAATCTCCAGATCTGTTTAGGTTTGCAGGCATTTCTTACATGAATCAACTAAATGGTTCTTAGGGAATGAGGATAAACACTCTGGCGAATTGACTCATGTCAAGTTCGTTTGTCCTTACTAGAACATAAGAAAGAGCCATTATTAGTGGTATGCAAACCCTATGAAGCCTTAGAGGACTTAATTATCAGCCCTTGCTCACCCCAACTTAGGTTTTCAATGAATATGAATCTCTCCAGTAATGACAATCATGTGCTAGATGGCCTACCCCCATCAAAAAACAAAAAGAATATTGACTTTGGCAAAAGAAGGCAAATGGAAATAAAGAAACAGGTTGGGGTTTTGTCTTATAGACGAGATCGATTGGAGCGTGAATTATCTGCGATTAATTCAGCTTTACTAGCCTTGGATAAACAAATGGATATAGATAAGAAATATGAGCAGCTTTCTATGTGTGATTAATACATATAGATAGGCCTAGGCCTTTTTACCCAAGTCCCCACCATGACGCTAAGAAGTTTGGGATGGGCAGCCTAGAAGTAATTGAAGAGAGTATTGCCATATCGAATTTATGGACAGCAGGGACACTCCGATCAAGGATAAATATTAGTAGGTATGGAATGTTTAGAGCTATCTGCCAGCGCCATTTATATGTAATAACTCCCCATGCCTTTTTGGCATAAGCCTTCTGTTTGGGATTCAGCCCCTCCCATTTGCTTTCCAAGAACTCTTTTGTGCGTTCTTGGAGTCCAACACTGGGGAAACCACCTTGGGATTGCATTTGCTCAATAAGATTGGCTGCCTTTATAGCGCATTAAGGTTTTCTTCTGTGAGTTTTTACGATTAAACCTATAAGTCGGTCTTGATTATTGACTTGACTTCATTCATGTCGAGAATATGGGAAAGGACTTTTTGAGATTCCTTTAAGAGTTCTTATCTATCCAAAAAGAAGCAGAATGCGTAACTTCCAAATTACAGAGATAAATCAATATGCCTAGATATCATTGTCCTTATTGTTCAAGGACATATCACTTTCAGGAAAGCAATTTATCATCAACTTTCTTATGTGAAGAATGTGGTGATTCCCTGATTAAAATACCGTTAATTGAAACCTCAAGACTGGTTGCTATAGCTATGGTCTTAGTGTTTGTTATGCCTTTATTATTAATGGTGTTGAATTTTTATCAGGAGAACAAAAGTCCGACTATCAAAGATCAGATTTTGACAAGATTGAATATCTAATTAAACAAGCTATCTGCATCTTTAATTGTAATTTAGCTGTTCATATATTAATATTGATAATAAATAATTATACTTTCTTATTCCAATTAAGCGGGATTGCCTGCGTATGAAGGGGTGTATATGGGTGAGCCCATACCACCACCTTCGTCATCATCATCATCGACGCTAGAGAAAAAAAGCACCCAAATTCCACCAAGGGCAATCAGGATGGCAAATGCTATGGAAGCTAGTTCCTCGAAGTTGACTATCAAATTCTTAAAAAATTTCAGTGACCCTAATTGATCAAATGCTTTTTTGCGAATATTTTGCCATGTGTACTTGAGATCTAGCTTTCTTTTTGGAGGTTTTAGGGGCTAATTGATCTGATCCTCCAGATAGGTTCTGTTCGGACTCCCAATCCCGACAGTACAGTTAAGTTCGATATGGCCCCTGTTCGAACTTGAGGGATAGTAGTAAATGATTGAAAAGAGAATTTCACGCTTGAGGGTTTCCATTCTATTTTTCTCTTAAGACAATGGATACTCATATATGAGTTCAACATCTAAAATTGATAGAACGGGGCGTGGCGCAGTTTGGTAGCGCGGGTGCTTTGGGAGCACTAGGTCGCAGGTTCGAATCCTGTCGCCCCGACTGGAGTCTCATTGACTGACAAAAGGCCATCCGTGGAAAAATCCGTGGAATGGTCTTTTTTAATGGCCTGTTGTGGCAAGGTTCCACGCAACTTTCTATTCAGTACTGGTTATATGGATTCTTTTGTCTAAAGTTCCTCTAGCGAAGTCGAATGCTCTTCTTTCTCGACCCCATCCGAGTAATGGCGATTCTGCGCTACGGATGACAAAACAGTGACCGATCTGAACGCGGTTACACCCATAGGAAGGGACAAACGTCAGATCAATCAGGGTAGGGGTGGCACCTCCTGAGGATTACCAGCCAGAGTGAGCAGACGGCATCAACCACCTAGCGAGAGGACAGGAGTTAGGAGTTGGATTCGTGAGGGACGAATCGTATGTCTTCTCAAACTTGGCTGGATATCCAGCAATTAGCAGAACAGTTGTGCTGTTCCGATCGTTTGATCTATCAAATGAGGTCGGAAGGCCTTCTAGTACCTGGGGTCGAGTTCTATACCTTGGGAAAAGGAACTATCCGTGGCAAGCACATTTATTGCTTAGAGCTTTGCCGCAAAGCGCTATTACTACGTACGGCTGAGAAGACAAAACTAAAAGCCAGTGCTGAACAGATCAAACCTGCTGAGACGTACAGCGACAGCTACTTGAAAGAACTCATTAGCCGTAGGTGTAAAGCATGAAAAAAGCCACCGGGGAAACGGTGGCTGGAACTAACACGAATAGATCCAGTTTACCGAGAGAAGTCTCGATTGAAATTGCCGTTTGGCAACTTCGGATTGAGCGAGCCAAGGCACACCCAGGTCACCACTTGCCTTGGTGCCAGTCCACCATCCAATTCATGGAGGAATGGATTCAACTAATTCCCATTAGGAGGTTGCAGAGATGACAACTTCTCATCAAATCGAACCCGCTGGAGGAGGGGGGGGAGATGTAGGAAAAATCGATTGGGTGATTCGTGACTTCCTAGCAAGAGGAGCTTTTGTTCTTCTTTCTGCTGAGATGGGTAGTGGTAAGACCACTCTTATTTACAGAACAGCAGAAGCTATTCACGAAGGGTCTCTCTTCCTAGATGAACTACCAACAATCAAAGGACGTGTCCTTGTTATTCAAGGCGATGAAGCACCAGCTGATGCTGAAAAAAAGTTTCGCCGAATGGCAATTGGATTAACACCCCAATTTGAAATTTGCTTTGCAGATCCTCCTCTTGATTTGAATTGGCTTGAGCTACAAATTAAGTCCAAGGTTTATGACGCGATCTTGATTGATTCTGCGACAAGCCTATTGGCAACAAATGAGCTTGATGTCACCGATCTTGGGTTTCCTCGAAAGCTTTATCGGATTGGTAAATGCTTGGCTGAATCAAACGTTGCAGGTTTACTCACCACTCACTTGAATAAACCACCTGATAACAGGGTTAGAGATCGAATTACTAAACACGACATTCAAGGTGTTGCCACAATTGGTGCTGCAGTCACTGATGTCTGGGGGATGTGGAAACATCCAAACCCAGATTGGCCTGATCATTTCAACTTGATTTGCTTAGGTAAAAGACATTGCAGAGAAGGCAACTTATGGAAACTTCAAGGCAATCTTGAGGATTTTCACTGGTCACTTTTAGGGGTTGGTGATGGGTTGATGCCACAGGAGCGTTTAACGCTGGAAGAGAAAATCAAAGCTCTCTTTCAACAGTTCCCTGAACCTCTCTCAATCGTTGATATTGCCAAGAAGATCATGACTTCTGAGGAATACGGCAGACGTATCTGTACAGAGATGTTTGATCAAGGTCTACTGGAAAGAACAAAGGTGATCACAGGCAAGAAAGGTAGACCTAGTTATCTCTACGGTCCTACTTAGTTCATGAGGGGGGATGGCATTTTTCCTACCTTCACCCCCCCTCTTTCTCTAACACTGAGGGATCTGAGATTCCTCTTCATTGCGAGTCACAGAAGGGTTGCGATAGCAGCGTTCTTCAATGATCGGTAAGATCCCTTCTTCTAGTTCCTGGATTAGTTCCTCCTTAAAAGCATCAAGGTTTTCGAGTGTTGGGTGTTCATAGCCAGCCTCTTGTGAATCCCAAAAAAGAGCAAGGATTGTTCGATGAAAAAGAGGATGACGTAGCGACATGTTCTAAGTACTTCTTAACTCCTGTCTAACGTGTTTTTTGGGTCCTTACTGGCGACAAGTATGCATGTGTATTCGGGCTTCCCAGTTTTTTTAGCGATAACCTTTTGAGTAGTAGACAAATGGACTCTCACCTCGCAAGTCCTTGCAAATAAGGGGGTTCAGGGAATTAAGCCCATTTAATTCATGACTTTCGCCACGATCAGCAAAGCTGCCAGAGTTCTCGGATATAAAAGTCGATCGACGCTTTATACAAAGATTGACCGAGGTGAACTCGATGAGTTTCTGTGCCCCAATCTCAGAGGCAGACGCTTCTTAAAACTGGAAGGTTTAAGGGAGTACCTAATCGCTACTACCGTGCCACGCGCTAATGGGAACGTGTTAAGTCGTTAACTCCATTTGTTAACCAACTGTCCATACTTGTTAAGCATCGAGCCTAGGAAGACTTCGAGCCTTCGGATGACCCACAATCAAATCCCTAGGAAGGACCCTTTCCTTGAGGAAGTCTTAATAACGAAACACCTGTTAAAAGAAGCATCAAGGTAAATATGCCGATCAATGGTGAATATACGGACTGTAAATTAATCACTCCAAAATTCCCAGTGTGTAATTTAATTAACCAAAAAGCATCTATGCCAACTGTTAAAAGAATTGAATAGATCGATCCACTTAGAATTGTTAATAAGAGTGGAATGGCTAGAAAAAAAGCAATTCTCCTATGCCAAAAACGACTTACTGGTGAGGCTTCTCTCATGTTTATCTTGCTCTAAGTGCTTTGTGTAGCTCTTTTTCATTAGCACAAGGCATCCAATAGTCTCCATTCTTGTGAATACCCTCGCATTGCAATTTAACTGACTGTTGGCGAGCTTCATTTTGGGTCTTGTAAATTCCTTTTAGATGAGCTTGAACAGGGGAAGCAAGCGCAAGTATTAACGGTGCAAGCAGTAAACGGCGCATAAAATAAGGAGGTCGACAGCGCAGTGCTTGGCACTCCATCGACATAACCAGTCTTTTCAATCTAATGAACATCACTGAAACGTCCCGTAAGGACGAGGTGATTACGGCTGCTTGCGAGTTGGTCGATCAGCAGGACGCAGTAATCAAAGACCTCCAGGGCAAACAGAAAACACTTTTTGTATTGCTCAGCATCATCACGACCATTCACCTCATCACACCTTGAAAACTGAATATCTAAAAGACAAATCAGTCCTGGTCTGTTATGAACGAGCGGTTATTTAAAACCTCATGCTCTACGTTCAGCACTGGAAGTTCAAGCCTGGTTACCACCAGAAAGGCGCAGAAAAGTTTTTAGCTACTGGTGCTCCTTATCCAGGGGTTAAATCATTTTCTCGTTATCACGCACCAGGTTCATTGGAAGGTTGGATTGTTGTTGAAACTGATGATCCAAAAGCTTTATATGAGCACGCCGCTGAATGGGCTGAGTTCCTTGATTGGGAAACGACTCCCGTTTTCACAGACGAAGAGGCTGGTCCTATTTGCGCAAAGATCTACAGCTAATTGAACTAAACAAGCATTTCGAGGAAGTATTCCTCTCCCTTTGCCTTCCTTCTAATCACTTTCATGTTTTTTTAAATGGCCACTGAAACTACCGTTTTTGACTTCAAAATCAGCAAAACTTTTGAAGAATGGGCTGCTGTTTATGACAGCGAAGAAAATAAAGCCATGTTGAAAGCAGGCGGAATCTCTTCTCTATATCGAGGTTTAAGTAAAGAAGATTCCTCAAGAGCAATTGTTATTTTTCAAGCTGAAGAGGGAGTAGCTATGGGCATGTGGAACGACCCAGAGGCAAAAGTAATGATTGAATCAAGTGGCCATATCTATGACCAAACCACAATTACTCAATGGATTGATGGCTAGTTAGGCCACTTTCGAAGCAGTGAGTAGCACAATTACTTCTTGCTGCATAAATTATCTTCATTATAAAAATCCAGTTTCTGTTCATCAGTAAGAACTATAAATTCATCCTTGCAGAGAATTTTCAATTTCACTCCACCTTGATTAAAAGGTTGAAACTCTCCTTTATAAGTAAATAGGTACATACGCAACCTCTTAGCGAATAAAAAATAGCCCCTTTCAAATAAGAAGACCTATAAATAAACTCATAAGTCAACAAGAGGAGATAAGGACATGAAACCCCAGGCATTACTCCTGGTTCTCGTCTTAGTTCTGGCTCCTCCAGCCTTAGGTCAAACCAAAACCAAAGGGATGGGATTCGCCTAAAAACCTTACTTACTGACCCAAGAACAAGAATGCATCAACAAAACTTGATTAAATCAATATTATTTGATTAATATAAGGAGACCCAACTTCTAGGCCAATGTCCTTAGCAAAGAAGGCTTTCATTTGCTCTTCTGTCCTTGCCGCTAGCACAGGACTAATTGCTTGTGGGTCTTCTGATTCAACCTC
>QCKB01000014.1 GCA_003215655.1 Prochlorococcus sp. AG-409-J16 | reverse complement strand
GCATTCCATTTTGATCAAAAATAACCTCTAAAAGCATTTGAAGCATTTCTTTTGTTTCACCTGATATAAGGCGTTTGGCGACATATGGGTAGGCGATACCTACTATTTTAAAGTCAGGATCAAGTCTCAGGGCTAAGCCCTCTTGGCTAACAACTGCTCTAATTACTAATGCAAATCTTGCTGGAACTCTGAATGGGTAGTCAAACATTAGTTCTGAAAACCTGTCAGTTATTAACTTGAAGTTGAATGATGCAACAGATTCACCTAGTGCATCCCCTAATACATCTTTAAGAGCAGGAACAATTGGTTCTATATCACTATTCTCGTTAAGGAAACCAAGCTTTTTGAAGTCTTTTGCTAGAGATTGGAAGTCTTCATTAATTAGATGAACTACTGCACCGGTAAGCGTTAGTCGATCCTTGTCCGTAATTGAGTCCATCATCCCAAAATCCACATAAGCCATATGGCCGAGCTTTCCAGTACATCCTTTTAAAGCAAAAAGGTTTCCAGGATGAGGGTCAGCATGGAAATATCCAAATTCAAGTAGTTGTTGAATTCCACTAATTACTCCTGTTCTAATAAGAGAAGAAGGATCTAACCCTTTTTCTTCAAGTTCTTTTCTATCTCTTAATTTTGTGCCTTCTATCCAGCTAGTAGTTAGTACTCTTTGAGAAGAGACCAACCGTTCAACCCTTGGAACAGTTATAGCTGGATTATTAGAGAAAAGTTTTGCAAACCGTTCAGCATTATTGGCCTCAATTTTATAATCTATTTCTTCAAAGAGTGTTTTACCGAACTCATCAATAATTTCATCAAGACCAAATCCCAGATTAAGAGGAAGAAGCGGCCCAAATGTTATAGCAAGCAATCGAATAAGGACCAAATCCCTCCTAATAATGAATAGAAGTTCAGGACGTTGGACTTTTACTGCAACCCAATAGTTGCCATGAAGACGTGCCTTGTAAACCTGCCCTAAACTTGCTGCGGCTATTGGAATGCTTGGGAACTCCTCGAAGAGTTGCTTGGCTGACGCTCCTAAATCTTCTTCTATAGTTTCAAGAGCCAATCTGTGAGGAAATGCGGGAAGATCGTCTTGTAGCTTTGTAAGTTCTTCTAACCAATCTCGTCTGATTAGATCAGGGCGAGTTGAGAGGGCTTGACCTACTTTGATGAAACAAGGACCTAGATCAGTTAATACGTTTAATAATTTTTTTGCTAGTTCTTGTTGGACCTTTTGTTCTTTATTTGAGCCATATATCAATACTTGTAGGGTCAATGACCCAAGTGCAACGATTATTTGTGCCAGTCGGGGTATCCATAGCCATGGCCTGAAAAGCAACCAAACCAAGTCACTCTTAGGCTCATAGTGGGCAATGCCTTTATTTTCAGAATCAATTGACAATGTACTTGGAAGATTGATCGGACAAATGAGGATATTCCTATACAACTTTATAAAGCGCGAGATGCATTTATGAGTTTTCTTTCCTTATTAACCCGAAGTAATGCATACAGCCTTTATTTGCCTGCTCACGGAAGAGGTGCAGCTTTGCCAGACTCGCTTAGAACCCTTTTACAAGAACGAGCAGGATCATGGGATTCTCCTGAATTGCCTGATTTCGGAGGACCTCTGGTTAGTTCAGGAGCAGTAGGAAAGAGCCAGCAAGAATTCGCTGATTTATTAGGTGTAAGAAGGGGGTGGTATGGGGTCAATGGGGCGACTGGTTTGCTGCAGGCGGCTCTTTTGTCAGTTTCGCGTCCTGGTGAAGCTGTTCTAATGCCTCGGAATATTCATCGCAGCATTATTCAAGCTTGTGTGTTGGGTGGATTAACACCTGTATTATTCGACTTACCTTTTCTGGAAGATAGGGGGCACTATGCCCCCCCAGATGAATCTTGGCTGCTTAAAGTTCTTGATAGGCTTGTTGAAAAGGGAATAGTTGTCTCATCAGCGGTTTTAGTCCACCCGACATATCACGGTTATTCCAATCCTCTAAGACCTTTAGTTAATCAACTTCATTCCAGAGGCTTGCCTGTGCTTGTTGATGAGGCACATGGGACCTATCTAATAAGTGATTTGGACAATGATTTGCCTGAGTCAGCATTAATGGCTGGAGCAGATTTAGTGGTTCATTCTTTGCATAAATCTGCTGCAGGACTTTCACAGACTGCTGTTATGTGGATGCAGGGGGATCTGGTTGATCCAGAATCAATTGAGAGGAGTCTTTCATTGTTCCAAACTTCAAGTCCAAGTGCGCTTTTGCTTGCTTCATGTGAGTCCGCTTTAAAGGATCTTCTTTCTGATAAAGGGAAGAAAAAATTACGAATTTGCCTTGAAGAGGCTCGCGAACTTACCTATTGCCTGCGAAAACAAGGGTTGCCTTTGCTTGAGAATGAAGACCCTCTCCGGTTGATTTTGCACACTTCGGTAGAGGGCATTAGTGGTTTAGATGCGGATCTTTGGTATATGAATAGGGGGCTTGTGGGTGAACTCCCTGAACCAGGGACCTTGCTTTTCTGTCTTGGTTTTGCACCTCAGTTTGGTTTAGCAAAGTCAATGAAATCTCGTTGGGATCAATTGTTAGAGGATCTTGGTAACAAGAAGTCATTTTTGCCTTTTTCTCCTCCACCGTCAGAACTGATTGCTGTCCCGGCGATGAATTGTGGCGAGGCGTGGAGGGCTTGTTCTAAAAAGGTTGATCTTGAGAATGCTGAAGGTTCAATTGCTGCAGAATTAATCTGCCCTTACCCTCCTGGGATTCCTATAGTTATACCAGGTGAGAGGTTGAGTTATAATTTGATTATGTGGCTGAATAATCAGAGAAGATTATGGCCCGATCAAATCCCTTCCTCTATAAGGGTTGTTTCATGTTGAAACCGGTTTATGAACCTACAACTTTTAAGAAAATATTGCAGACTTCTTTTGCTACTTTCTGTTACCTTAAAAGTTGTCTTGAATCACCATTAATGTTTGTCGAGGAGGGCGTTTAGTGAGAGGAGCATATTAATGGCGTTAGTTTTTCTTCGTAAGCGAATTTGGAGTGGCTTGGCAGCAGGAGTTTTTGGATTGCTCGTAGTTGGCTTAGGAGGGTGGTGGTTCACTCTTGCCCTTGGAGTAATTGTTCATCTTGCCTTATTGGAATTCTTTCGGATGGCTCAATTTACAGGCATCAGGCCAGCAACGAAAACAACTTTAGTTGCTTGTCAGTTGTTGCTCTTTAGTACTCAATGGGGGGTGGGTGGAGGTTTGCCTTCTGATTTAGCAGCAGCTGTTTTGCCACTTTCAGGGGCTGCAATTTGCGGCTGGCTTTTATTGCAACCTAAGACTGGCTCAATAGCTGACATAGCGGCCTCTATTTTTGGCTTATTTTATTTAGGATTTTTGCCAAGCCATTGGCTAAGGCTTAGGAACCTTTCTGATGTTCAATTGACTCCTGGAATCAACTCTTTGTCCAATTGGGCCTCTTCTTGGTTCACATCAGGATTAGCAATTACTCTTTTTGCCTGTTTGATGATTGTTGCTAGTGATATTGGTTCTTATTATTTTGGGCGAAGCTTTGGAAGACTTCCTTTATCAAGCATCTCTCCAGGAAAGACAATAGAAGGGGCTATAGGAGGTTTGATTTGCGCAATGGCGATAGGAGCGTTTTCAGGAGTGTTCTTTGATTGGTCTTTTGGACCTCTTGTTGGAGGGTTGTTAGGTGTCTTGATAGCGCTTTTTGCTTTGGTGGGAGATTTAACTGAGTCAATGATGAAAAGGAATGCAGGGCTTAAAGATTCAGGAGATGTTTTGCCTGGTCATGGAGGTATTCTTGATCGCATAGATAGCTATCTATTTACTCCTGCTGTTGTTTATTACTCAGTCACATTAATTCTGCCGTTGATAAATAAATTTTAGAGAGTCACTTTAGCTAAGCCTTCTAAGAAGAGTTTCGAGGCTCTTATCTCAGCTTTCTTAATATAAATCGCATTATCCATCGGTATTATTGTTTCCTTCCCTGAGATCTGATCCAAGATTATTATTTTTCCGTTTCTTGAGTTTATCTGAAAAATATTGTTTACTGCTTCTTTATTCCTTTTTTTTGAGGCTCGAAGTACAAACTTATCTTGCTTAAAACTTATTTGCCCTAGGGGAACCTCTCCGGTAATTTCTCTACTTAGATCATTTCCTAAATCTTTCATTCTAGCAGTTAAGAAAGCTTTATTTAGTTGCTCATCGCTTAATAAAACCCTGCCTGTGAGATTAAAATTTTCCCCAAGACTTATCTTTTTTTCTGGTTTTTGAAAGTCTATTTTGATTTCTAATGGCCCACTCTCTAGCTTAGCATTGTATATAGGGAGTCCTTGGAAAATAACTTCTTTTGCTTCTACTTTTATGCCTTTCAATTGGCCTTTCATTAGGCCTAGTGTTGTCCCTGTTAATTCCAGTTCTAATTCGTTAATCGCTTCACATTGTGATTGAATCCAAAACTTTAAAGCGTTTGAAAGAATTTTGAGAACAGGATTTGAGTTAATTTTCGAGGACTTCTTCATTGTTATGAGCCCCATTTAGCCAGAATTCTGCGACCGCCTTAGGTCTATCTAGATGTGGAAGGTGGCCACAGTTTTTTAATTCTTTTACCCGTCCGGTTAGAAGTTCTAAGGCTTCTTTTTTTTGTTGGCCTTTCAGGATACGATCGTTGGCGCCCCATAGAGCTTGGAAGGGTTGCTTAGGAAGAGGTCTACCTAAGCTTGCTATTCCTCCACTTCGTGCAAAAGAAGCTAGCGCCTCACTCCATCTAGGAACTTTTAGATGGAGTGAGGCGATTTGTTCTTCTGCTTCTCCAACGCTTTCGGTGGGGTTGTCAAAGGCAAGTTTGCATAGACGTTTGCGCACTTCCGGTCGACTAAGAATCCAAACGCCTATTCGATCCAATAACCTTGGAATAGGTGTTGGTTTACCTGTTAGTCCAGCCGGAGAAAGCAAGAGAATTCGAGAGATTTTTTCTGGTTGTTGTCTTGCCATCTCCATAGCAATTGCTCCTCCCATAGAGGCCCCTATAAGGCCAATATTTGATGTGTTTGGTATTTGTTTGATTACAGAATTTAGATGCTTGATCATCGCGTCTTTGCCATAAGTAGCACTTAGAGGCCTGGGACAAAATCCGAATCCATATAGGTCAGGGATTATTATTTGATGATGAGCTTTTAGCAAAGGAACAAGGCGTCTGAACTCAAGAAAACAGCTGTCAAAACCGTGAAGTAAAATCAATGGCTCTCCACTACCTATTACAGCAACTGGATATAAGTTATCTGTACTTTTTGGAGACTCGTTTAATCCTTCAAGTTCCCACCATTCCACATTTTTTGCAAGCTCTTCTCCCAAGGGGTCTAATAGATTAGGCGCAAGTTTTTGTAATAATTCTGCTGATTCAGAAATATACATTATTTATTTAATTAGTTGGCTATTGTGATTAAATACTTTTAACATTAATTTCAGTTGAATGACTTATTAAATCAGTATCTTTGCTTGCACAAATGAAGGCTTCTAGTAATTCATGTCTATTCACACTGAAGGGTAAATGGTGAATCTCAGAATTTTCTTGACAAGCAAAGTTACAGACTTTTTGTAGTTCAGGGAGCATTGCTGAGGTTAAGCCAAGATCTTCTAAGCGTGTAGGCAAAGAAAGCTTTTGAAGAAATGTCAGTAGTTGTTTCCTTGATTGCTCCGCCAACTTATTGCCATATATAGTTTCTTCAAGCCTTAATTGTACGAGGACTCCATAAGCAACTTTCTCTCCATGTAGCAAGGATTGGCAATCCTCTATTTGAGTAAGACCATTGTGAACAGCATGGGCTGCGACCGTCCTGCATCGTGCACCTCCAATCCCTCCAATTAGTCCTGCGGTTAAGGCACAACCTTCTGCGACTCTTACCCAGGCCTCACTATCTTTATCACTAAAGGCTAATTGACCATCTAGAAGTAGCTGATCGCGCAATACTCTGGCCATTTGCAAGGCTTGTTGAACAAGCCCATCGGTACTGCTACCACTGCTGACAGAGGCCTCATACCATTTAGCTAGAGCATCAGCTATCCCACTTGCAAGAGTGCGAGGAGGAGCCTTGCGTACAAAGTCATGATCAAAGATTAAAAGTTCAGGACAATGATCTAGAACTTGATCGTACCTAAAAGATCCCTTTTCTGAGTAGACATTAGAAAGTGCTGTCCATCCTGCGCATGTTGCTGCGCTAAGAGGCATTGTTATGCAAGGTATTTTTAGTTGATGGGCCAAAAGCTTTCCTGCATCTAAAACTTTTCCTCCACCTACGGCGAATACGCCATCGGAGCTTTCCCTTAATGCAATTGTCTTTAGTCTTTTGAGATCTGTTTCACAACAATCATATTCAAGTTCAGTAAAAGTAGCTTGAACACCTTCTCTTTTTAAAGTGGAAAATATATTTTTTCTTAGGGGTAATGTTTGTTTGCTGCGCCCAATGAATATTGGGTTTCTAGATATAAAAGGGACTATCTTTTTCCCTTCATCCCAGGCACTTTTGCCTCTAATGACTCTCTTTGGAGCTATTGAATGAAATGAGATAGTTGAACTTATTCTTTCCTTTGAAGAGGTATAGGATTCTTTCTTTCCCATCAAACACTTGCGCCTGCAAGCTCAGGTTTTGGTGAGTTATCATTCTTATGTCGAACTACAACTTGTTTGCTTTCGTCTATATCTACTTCTGCAGAGTCTCCTTCTTTAATGCGTCCGGAAAGTACTTCTTCTGCAAGACTATCTTCAAGAAGTCTCATTACGGCTCGACGAAGTGGTCTTGCACCATAAGCTGGGTTATAACCTTCTTCAACTAGCCTTTCTTTGAATTTTTCTGAGACTTTTAGGTTAATACCTTTGCCTTCAAGTCTAGAGAATACTTCTTTAAGCATTATCTCGGCAATTTGTTTTACCTCTTCTCTAGTTAATTGTCTGAAGACGATTATTTCATCCAAACGATTAAGAAACTCTGGACGGAAATATTGTTTCAGCTCTTCATTTACTAGTGATCTGATTCTGTTGTATTGACTATCTTCAGCGTTTTCACCAGAGAATTCAAAACCTAATCCACCTCCACCTTTTTCAATTACTTTTGAACCTATATTCGAGGTCATTATTATCAATGTATTCTTAAAGTCAACAGTTCTACCTTTTGAATCAGTTAGCCGACCATCTTCTAAAAGCTGAAGTAATAGGTTGAAGACATCTGGATGAGCCTTTTCAATTTCGTCAAATAGAACAACCGTATAAGGTCTTCTTCGAACAGCTTCAGTGAGTTGACCGCCTTCGTTAAAACCTACATAACCAGGAGGCGAGCCGATTAACTTGCTTACTGTGTGGCGTTCCATGAATTCAGACATATCAAGCCGAATCATTGCGTCTTCACTGCCAAAGAAATAGGTAGCAAGTGCCTTTGTTAACTCAGTCTTTCCAACACCTGTTGGACCAGAGAAAATGAAGCTTGCAATTGGCCTGTTGGGATTCTTAAGTCCTACTCTTGCTCTTCTTATTGCTTTGGAAACAGCTTTTACGGCTTCATCTTGACCTATTAACCGTTGGTGAAGTGTGTCTTCCATGTTTAGAAGTTTTACCGACTCACTTTCGGTTAATTTCTGAACAGGCACTCCAGTCCAGGATGCAACTATATGAGCTATGTCTTCTTCATTGACCACAGGTGTGTTGAGTCCAGTAGTAGTAGAAGAAGCTTCTGCTTCTGGTGATGATGAATCTTGTGTAGCAGAAGATTCTTTTGGAGATGATTCTTCAGTATTACTGGTTTCGGAGGAGGCCTCCTCCTTCCCTTTTCTGCTGTCTTGTAGAAGAGTCCTGATCTTTTCTCTTAGCTCTACTTCTTGTTCACGTAAGCCACCGGCTTTTGTGAAATCCTGATCGCGAACGGCATCTTCTTTTTCTTTTTGAACCTTTCTAAGTTCTTTATCAACTTTTTTAGCTTCAGGAGGGAGTTTTGAATTTAATAGGCGTACTCGACTTCCTGCTTCATCTATTAAGTCAATAGCTTTATCTGGAAGAAATCTATCAGATATATATCTATCCCCAAGATTTGCTGCTGCTTCAAGGGCATCGTCTGTGATTTTTAGACGGTGATGTTGTTCATACCGCTCTCTTAAACCTCTCAAAATCTCAATAGTGTCTTCTATTGAGGGCTCGCCAACCATTACAGGTTGAAATCTTCGTTCTAGAGCAGCATCACGTTCGATGTGCTTTCGATATTCATCTAATGTCGTTGCTCCAATGCATTGAAGCTCTCCTCTTGCAAGAGCTGGTTTGAGAATATTTGCTGCATCAATGGCTCCTTCTGCTGCACCGGCTCCAATAAGTGTGTGAACTTCGTCAATTACAAGAATTACATTCCCTGCTGATTTAATTTCTTCCATTATTTTCTTAAGACGCTCTTCAAATTCTCCTCGATATTTAGTTCCAGCAACAAGTAAACCTATATCTAGTGTTAATACCCTTTTCTCCTCAAGTATGTCAGGTATATCACCTTGCTGGATTCGCTGAGCAAGACCTTCTGCAATAGCAGTTTTCCCGACTCCTGGTTCACCAATAAGTACAGGATTGTTTTTGGTACGCCGTCCCAAAATTTGAACTACTCGATCTATTTCGCTTTGACGGCCTACTACTGGATCTAATTTTGATTCTTTAGCTAGTTGTGTGAGGTTTGTTCCAAATTCGTCAAGCGTGGCTGTTTTCATTGAACCTTTGCCACCACCGCCACCACCAGCCGTAACTTCTGCAGTCTCTCCAAGCATTCTTATTACCTGGGTCCTTACCTTTGCTAAGTCAACACCAAGGTTTTCCAGGACTCTTGCTGCAACACCTTCCCCCTCGCGAATAAGACCTAGTAAAAGGTGCTCGGTTCCTATGTAATTGTGTCCAAGTTGTCGGGCTTCTTCTAGGGAGAGTTCTAGTACTCTTTTTGCCCTAGGTGTAAAGGGAATCTCTACTGCTACAAAACCAGAACCGCGACCAATTATTTTTTCAACTTCAACACGGGCATCTTTAAGGTTTACACCCATTGATTTAAGTACTTTGGCGGCTACACCAGTGCCCTCTCCTATAAGACCAAGCAGTATTTGCTCAGTGCCTACAAAGTTGTGCCCAAGTCGCCTAGCTTCTTCCTGGGCAAGCATTATGACTTTTATGGCTTTCTCGGTAAACCGCTCGAACATGGGCTATGCCGTTAGCAGGTATATCTAACCTATCAGGATTATTAGTGGAATGTGATTAGTTGGTTCTTTCATAGACATCCCTGTACATGACATTGGAGATGAAGGTATAAATTAATAAGAAGATAGATAAAAATACCTGTATTTTTTGTCTCTTAGGACGGTAATCCACACTATTCTAGTGCCTATCAGTTTGAAGTTGGGCCTAATTGAGTTTCAGCCATTGAATTAGAGCATGGTCTCCACCTTTGTAATAACAGGGACGCATACCTCTGGTTTTAAATCCTAAGTCTTTATATAGGTAGATCGCAGCAAGATTTTTGCTTGACACTTCAAGAGTCGCAAGGCAAGCTCCAGAATGACGAGCTTTATCAAACAGGCTTGTCAGAATTAATTTTGCTAGCCCTTGTCTACGGTATTTGGGATGAACAGCAAGGCTTGTGAGATGGAGTTCATCAACTATTAATTGAGAGCATACTAATGCCAGTAGCTTTTGGACATGCCAAATTCCAAGGCAGATATGTCTTGGATTTTTGAGTTCATTTTGCCAGTGCTCTTTGGTCCATATGCCTTCCATTGCTAGTTGATCAAGGCTCTGGCAGGCTTTTGTATGCTTTAAGGCTAATGGGGTTACTTCTAATAAAGGTATGTTTGTTCCATTATTGGGATCCAACATGAGACTACCTTGCTTTCGGTTTGATTCCTAAATTGCTCTAAGAGTTAGTAATTCAATGTTTATAGGAAGTCCATACGAGTCAGAATGTGATCTCATTAGCCCCAATCGCAACCTAACTCCTATTACCACTGAGGTAGATGAGAAGTTGGGAATGATGATAGGTGGCTGTATTTTGACAGATCTAGCGTCTCGATATTCAACTCCTCTTTATGTAATTGATGAGGCGACTCTACGTGCATCTTGTAGAGCCTATAAGAAGGCGTTGAAGAAACATTATCCTTCTGAATCACTTCCTATATATGCCTCTAAGGCTAATAGCTCCTTGGCTTTAACTAGCCTTATGAAATCAGAAGGATTTGGTCTTGATGTTGTTTCAGAGGGGGAGCTCCTAACTGCTTTAAGAGGAGGACTCCCTGGAGAGAGGATTTGGTTACATGGAAATAACAAGTCTGAAGCAGAATTACGTTTGGCATATAACAATCAAGTCACAGTAGTTGTTGATAATCAGCATGATCTTGACCGATTGGCTGAAATAGTTCCTTCGGGAGGCAAGCCAGCAAGATTGATGCTTCGTTTTACTCCTGGGATTGAATGTCATACTCATGAATACATACGTACAGGTCATTTAGATAGCAAATTTGGATTTGATCCAGATGATTTAAAGGAAGTTTTATTTCAAATTAAGGATTCTTCTTGGGCAGTACTTAATGGAATTCATGCTCATATTGGCTCACAAATATTTGAATTAGACCCACACAGAGATTTAGCAAAAGTGATGGTAGATGTATATAAAATGGCTATGGGAATTGGACACTGTATTGAAGATATTAACGTTGGAGGTGGTTTAGGGATTCGTTATGTTGAATCTGATGACCCTCCTTCTATTGATAGCTGGGTGTTAACCATTGCAAAGTCATTAACCCAGGCATGTCATGAAGCAGATTTGCAATTACCTAGGTTGATTTGCGAGCCAGGAAGATCCCTTGTTGCTACTTCAGGCGTTACTCTTTATAGGCTAGGTTCACGCAAATCTATTCCGGGCCTTCGTACCTATTTATCAATTGATGGGGGTATGAGTGATAACCCTCGACCAATTACATATCAATCATTATATACAGCTTGCTTAGCACATATTCCTAATGGAACGAGAGATCAAAATGTCACGATCGCAGGCAAACATTGTGAGTCTGGAGATGTACTTCTCAAAGATTTTGCAATTCCTAAGGCAAGCTCTGGTGATGTTTTGGTTGTCTTTTCAACTGGGGCTTATAACTCTTCAATGAGCTCTAACTACAACAGAATTCCTCGTCCTGCGGCGGTATTAGTCAATCAGGGACAGGCGGATTTGGTACTTCGAAGAGAACGACCAGAAGATTTATTGAAATATGATGTTCTTCCTGAACGCCTCATCGAGGTAGGCTAGGTAGGTAAGGCTGGGACTACATAGTGAATTTCTGGGGGGTGGTCGATCCACGACTGCTACTTGATCTTATGTTCGCTTGTGGCCTTGGAGTATTGCTTTTTTCTAGAGTTAATGAACCACGGACTCTATGGTTGTTAAGGGGATATCTTTTTCTTGTATCTCTTGCTTGGTTTGTTCAAAGATTTGAAAGGCTTCCACTTACCTCAAAGTTGGTTGATGCTTTAGTACTTGCTTGTTCCCTTTCTTTGGCAATTCTTTGGCAAGGGGAATTAAGGCGATTGATGGAACTTTTAGGAACAGGGCGACTTGCAGCTCTTTTAGGTAATCCTCAGAATGAGTTTAGGGCTACGGCCAGTACTGTTGCTCAGCTGACAGAAGCTTCTGGTCGTCTGTCCCAGAGCAGGCGAGGGGCTTTGATAGTTATAGATATAGGGAGTGATTTGCGTCCTGAAGATTTTCTATATTCAGGGGTGCCTATTGATGCTCAGCTTAGTAGCGAACTATTGCTAAATCTATTTGCTGCCGATACACCTCTCCATGATGGAGCTGTTTTGGTTAAGGGAAATCGTTTAATTGCAGCAGGTGTAATACTGCCTTTGTCAAGACAAGGGATAAGTAGATATGGCACAAGGCATTTGGCAGCGTTAGGAATTACAGAGCGTTTTGATCGATGTATTTGCATAGTTGTTTCTGAAGAATCCGGGACTTTATCCTTGGCGAATCAGGGAAAGCTTGAACGGCCAATTACTAGTAGCAGGCTTCTTGATTTGCTTAAAGACTTAATTGGGTCTTCTATGAGTAACCAACTTGCAAAGCCTAATGTGGGAGCTATTAAGGCTTCGGCTCCTCCTGGAGATATTAAATCTCCTCCTCCAAGCCTTAGCGTTAGTGTTCCCTCTAAGGAAAAATCTCAGTGAGCCGTAATTGGGCTATCAGTGCAGAAGACCTGACTCAGGCCTGTTCAGATTTTTCGGGATTAGACCTGAATCGATTGCCTGCTCACGTTGCTGTGATTATGGATGGCAATGGTAGATGGGCTAAAGCAAGAGGACTCCCCAGGTTAAAAGGGCATAGTGCTGGTGTAGAAGCGCTTAAGGCAACACTGCGATTATGTAATGACTTAGGTATAAGAGCCCTTACTGCCTATGCTTTCTCTACTGAAAATTGGGCAAGACCACAAGACGAAGTTAATTTCTTGATGACTCTGTTTGAGCGTGTTCTGCAACGCGAGTTGGATTCTTTGGAAAAAGAAAAGGTAAGAATTAGATTTTTGGGAGACCTTAATGCTTTACCAGAGGGACTCCAACAATTGATTACACAGGCTTCAGAGCGTACAGCCAAAAACATTGGAATTCATTTCAACGTTTGTACTAATTACGGAGGAAGACGTGAGTTAGTCCTGGCAGCAAAGAAACTTGCTGAACGTTGCGTAAGAGGTGAACTCGATCCTGAGATGATAGATGAAAATAGGTTTGCATCAGAACTCTTTACAGCAGGAGAGGATGACCCCGATCTTTTGATTCGTACTAGTGGTGAAAATCGTATTAGTAATTTCTTGCTATGGCAGTTGGCCTATGCAGAGATTCATGTGACAGATGTTTTATGGCCAGATTTTGATAGGTCCTCCTTTATAAAGGCTTTAATGGACTATCAATCAAGATGTCGACGTTTTGGAGGTTTGGATCCCCTGGTAAAGGGTCGAATTAGATCTTGATAAATTGAGATTCGAATTATGAAGAACTTTGTTCCTAAAAACATTGATATTGATTCTGCGGTAATCAAGCATGACTGGTCATTAGATGAGATTAAGGGACTCCTGGAACAGCCCCTTATGGATTTGTTATGGCAAGCCCAGACAGTTCATAGGCTTATTAATCCTGGATATCATGTTCAATTAGCTTCTTTGCTCAGCGTCAAGACAGGTGGTTGCGAAGAGGATTGTGCCTACTGTCCTCAGTCCATGCACAATAGTAGTGATGTGACTGGTCAGCCAGAACTTGACGTGGAAGCTGTCCTTAAACGAGCAAGAGCTGCAAAGGAGGCAGGCGCTGACCGTTTCTGTATGGGTTGGGCTTGGCGTGAAATTCGTGATGGCAAACCTTTTGAATCAATGCTTGCAATGGTTCGCGGTGTAAGGGAAATGGGTTTAGAAGCTTGTGTCACAGCTGGCATGTTGACCGATGGCCAGGCTTCTAGGCTCGCTGCGGCCGGGTTAACCGCTTATAACCACAACTTAGACACAAGCTCAGAACATTATGGACAAATAATTACCACTCGTACTTACCAAGAACGTCTTGAGACTCTGCAAAGGGTTCGTTCTGCAGGAATTACTCTTTGCTGTGGTGGAATTATTGGGATGGGTGAGTCAGTCGTTGATAGAGCTTCAATGTTGCAAGTTTTGGCTACATTGGATCCTCATCCTGAGAGCGTTCCAATAAATTCTTTGGTTTCTGTTGAAGGTACACCACTTGAGGGAACTTCTCCGGTTGACCCATTAGAGATGGTAAGAATGGTTGCGACAACGAGAATATTGATGCCAAAAAGCCGAGTTCGGTTAAGCGCTGGTAGAGAACAGCTTGGAAGAGAGGCACAGATTCTTTGTCTACTGGTTGGAGCTAATTCAATCTTTTATGGCGACACTCTCCTTACAACAGGTAACCCTGATGTTGAAGCTGATCGTGAGTTGCTTCAATTAGCAGGAGTCAATGCTAGTTGGGAAAATAAAGATATCGATTAATGAATCTTCCTCTTGATCCGCAACGAATGGGTAGTTTGCAGGTAGCTGCCTTTTATTGCTTTACTCCTCTTCAGGAGGAAATAATTAACTTGATGTTAAGTCAGTTGAGTGATATTGCCCTTGATAAGGAGTTGTTGGGTTCTGTGTTAGTTGCATCAGAGGGAGTTAATGGAACAATTTGTGGTCCTGCAGACAGCGTCAATGCTTTTATTAACGATTTGCATGACTTAATACAAGTTCCTTCTTTTGATGTGAAGTACAGCTGGACAAATAGCCAAGCATTTCGTCGATTCAAGATTCGGAAGAAGGCTGAAATAGTGACTATAGGAAGAATTGATATCGACCCTACATCTATGGTTGGTGAATATATAGATCCGGCTGAATGGAATTCTTTAATCCAAGATGAGGAGACTCTTGTGGTTGACACTCGTAATGAATATGAAGTTTCTATTGGTAGTTTCCAAGGCGCGATGAATCCAAATACAAAGTGTTTTCGTGACTTCCCAGAATGGGTGGACCAACAGTTAATTCCCTTCCTGGATGAACACCGGCCTAAGAAGATAGCTATGTTTTGTACAGGAGGTATTAGGTGCGAGAAGGCTACTTCATTGCTTAAGGAAAAGGGTGTCAAAGGTGTTTGCCATTTAAAAGGAGGGATACTTAACTATTTAGAGAAGGTCCCTCAAGCAGAAAGTCTTTGGGAAGGAGAATGTTTTGTTTTTGATCAACGGGTCGCTTTAAATCATCAACTAGAGCAGGGCATTCATTGCATTTGCCATGCTTGTGGCTTTCCTCTTAGTCCTGAGGATCGACAACAAAGTAGTTATATAAAGGGGGTTCAGTGCTCGCATTGCCTTGGTAAGTTTAGTGAGAAGGCCAAGTCACGTTTTGCAGAAAGACAAAGGCAGTTTGATG
>QCKB01000013.1 GCA_003215655.1 Prochlorococcus sp. AG-409-J16 | reverse complement strand
CCATAAATAGGGCCAAGTAATCTTACTAGTTATTTAATAAATAAGCTAAAGAATAATTGGGTTGACTAGTAACAAATATCACAATTGCAAGTTGCATTTGTGCAGACCTGGAAAAGACGTGGCTCCTTGTGAAGATTTGAGTGAAAGCAAAGTATTTATTTTAATTCTGATTAACTTAATCAAATAGTTTATGCTTATTCGAATTACAATTTTATTTAAACTATCAATCGCTTTTAGAAGAACTCAAGGGGAATCCTAAGGCCTTTCTTTCTGCAAGCCACCCTTCTGCAACCTGTTTGGCTAAGTTTCTTATACGAGAAATTGTTGCAGTCCTTTCAGTAACTGATATCACGCCTCTTGCATCTAGAAGGTTAAAAGTATGGCTGCACTTTAAAACAAAATCTAATGCAGGTACTGGAAGAGATTTAGAGATTAAATCTTTTGCTTCGGATTCATATAATGCGAACAGCTCTTTATGTCTTATAGGATTACTTTCTTCAAAATTGAATTTACATTGAGCTTTCTCAAAAGGTAGCCAAATATCACCATAATATCTTTTTGTATTCCATTTAAGATCCCATATACTCTCTACATTTTGCATATACATTGCAAGTCTTTCGAGTCCATAAGTTATTTCTATCGAGACGGGTTTACAGTCCAAGCCTCCGCATTGTTGAAAATATGTAAATTGTGTGACCTCCATTCCATCTAGCCAAACTTCCCATCCCACACCCCAGGCTCCCAGAGTTGGTGATTCCCAATTGTCTTCTACGAAACGAATGTCATGGTCCTTGGTTTTTATTCCAAGTTTCTCCAACGACTTTAAATAAATTTCTTGAATGCCTTTTGGCGATGGCTTTATTAGAACTTGGTATTGGAAATAATGTTGAGCCCGGTTTGGGTTGTCTCCATATCTTCCATCAGTAGGACGTCTGCATGGTTCTGGATAAGCAACGGCCCATGGTTCTGGGCCAATAGCGCGCAAAATAGTGTGAGGACTCATTGTCCCAGCACCTTTTTCAATGTCATAAGGCTGCATAAGCAAGCAACCTTGATCTGCCCAAAAATTATTCAGAACTTGAATTATGTCCTGGAAAAGCACTAAAAGAACCCTCTTTGAATGGATTGCTATTTATTGTTCACTTTAATAGGAATAAAATACTGATTTAGAAACAATATCTAATTATCAAAAATAAATGTCTATATTAAGACCAATAGATCATTGGCCATGTCTAAAGAAAAAAAATCTAAGAAATGCCGTAGAGGAACAAAGGTGCTTTGGTATGCTTTTGGAGCTGCTGGTTTAGGAGCAAGAGGCTTAACAGCGCTTGGGATTTTACTAGTAGCTTTAATGCTATACCCAATAAAGCACCAATCTAAGAACTTTAATAGTTGTGTAGAAGAGTCTTTAGAGAAAGGCAGTGGCATATCTGAGTCAGTTAGTTATTGCAATGGTGGGAGCTGATTTAAAAATACTTTTAGAATTAAATAATATTTAATTTTTACTTTAAAATAGAAGAATTTCGCTTTAAGTTTTAAATTAATTTCTCAAGGATAATGTTAACAAATCTCTCGTTGATTAGTTTAAGTCTTTATATTTATATAATTGAAAGATTAAATTAACCATTCTATATATAGATTAATGATTTAGTTGTTGCAGAATTTGGAAATTAGTTTTACTGACTCTTCACAACCAAGCTCTGATGCCTTGATCCAATCCTTACATCCATGGTCCGATTTATATAGTTGATGCTTTGCTTTCCCAAGGAGGTAATAACCTTTTGAAACATCGGGTGCGAGTTTAGTGAAAGTTGTTAAGTCTTTAATAGCATCTTGCAGATTATTCAAATCTGACTTCGCTATTCCACGGTATAGATATGCGTTAGCTAGATATTTATCAATCTTTATAGCACTTGAATAATCTGCAATAGAACGTAGTTTATTTTTTGATTTATTATTACCGTGTCCAAGCATTGAAAATATTAGGCCTCTATTTAAATATGCAGAAGCTTTATCGGGATTAATCTCAATAACCATATTAAAATCTTCTATAGCTGATTTGTACTCTCCTATTCTTCTATTAATTATTCCTCTATTGAAATAGGCACTAACGTTCCTAGGTTTATAGACTATCGATAGTGTGTATAGGTAAATGGCATTGTTATAGCTCTTTTTAATAGCTTGCTCATTAGCGAAAACAAAATACTTTAACGACTTCTGTGAACAACTCTGTTTAAATATCATCTTTTGATTAGTAGCTTCATTGACCACAAACAGATCTATTAATCAGATACTTTTATTATATCCTATTGAATTAAAATAATTTTGCAATAAGCTATCTAATATAAAAGACTCTCTGTGTGTAGAAATTAAAATCTAGTGACTACTGTTGACATTCTAAAAATAAACACCAGGTACTAAGCACCTTTTGTCTAATCACTAATATGAAATCACCTATAATATTATTACTTTAGCTCCCATTTTCTGCAAGCAAGGTGCTATTTTGATAAATAAAAATAGCACAATTCACTCATATGAAGGAATTTCTAGTATTAGGTGATAGTCATGCAGGTGTATTCAAGAATGTTAAAGCTAAATTTAATAAGGCAGGATCTATAGAGGAAATTATCTTTAGGCCTAAGATAGTTCCAGGCGTTACAGCTCAGGGACTTGTTAACCCTAATGCTAAGACACATTCAATAGATATATTTAAGGACATTTTAAAGCAATATGCTAATCAAGCTTCAAAATGTCTAATGATGCTAGGAGAGGTTGATTGTGGATTTGTTATATGGTACAGAGTTGACAAATATAATGATAGTCTTGATAATCAAGTTAATAGATCAATAAATAACTATTTTGAATTTATAGACACTGAAGTTAGAAGGTATTTTCAGCCGAAGGATATACTTATATGTGGAGTTTCACCCCCAGTTATTATGGATAATTCAGATAAAAACTTCTTAATGGGAGCAAGATCAGAGGTTACCGCAAGCCTAGAACAACGGACAATATTAACGAAAGAATATAATAATATGCTTTGTTCTTATTCAAAGGAACGGCAATATAATTATATTTCAATCTTTGATAAGGTAATTTCTAGTGATACTGGATTGGTCTCTCAAGAATACTTAAGGGAAAATCCATCAGACCACCATCTTTCAACAGAAAAAACATTACCACTTTGGCTTTATGAGATAGGAATAATTACAATATAGTTAATATCATTCTTATCCTGTTGTACTAGATATCTTTCTTTGTATTACTGTCTTGATCTCTGATAAGATTATTAACTCTATACTTGTTGATCTGAAGGTCTTCATTAAATCCCAAGGTGTCTCTTCTATAGCTTTAAGAGTTTTAGCTTTCCCACTATGCTTTATACCGTTCAGAGTAATCAATCAATTTATGCTTCAGGTATTAAATATCAAAAATCAATATTTCTAGCTATTTTAGTTCCAAATCCATGCTTCAAGGAATTTATATCTAATTTAAAATTTGAATTATTATCAAGCCAAGCTTCTAGAAAAGAATTAAATAGTCCTTTCAATATAGTAAAAATTAAGATTTCACCTAGGCAACTAGTAAGTTCTGTCTCAATCCATTTAGATATTTTATCTAATCATGTTCATATTAATTTCATCAAATTGCTAAATATTCCAAATGGTTTGTCTATTCCTTTATTTGAAATAACTTCTAAAAACTACAATAAAAGTCAACCAGCTATCTCTACTATTATATCCACAGATTATCATCTTCTACCAGATTATTTAGAACATCATTATAAACAAGGCTATGGTAATTTTTTTATATTTGTTGACATCCGTAAATCCTTACCCGCATACTTAGCGGCTCAAAAAGCACAAGATAAATACGACTTTAATATCAATTTAATACCAATGATCGGACCTTATTATGGTCTTTGTTCGATTACTACCAGTGATTATGGCGATTACCCAGCCGATTCAGGGATCTTAGAAGCACAGAAGGATTATTTTTTCATTCTAGCCCCTATTTACTGTATGCTTAGTGAACTTATATCTGTACATCTAGATTTTCCTTATTTGGCTTTTGCTGATTTAGATGAACGCCAGTATTTAAATATAAAGTCTATATTTAATATGTTAGCTTCTACAAATAAATCAATTTCAATAGAAGAAATATGCGTATATACAAGATCAACTCAAGCCACTTCGATTTCTTCAATTAAACAACAAGATTTACTATTCCCATATGGTCGTTATTCAAGAAATAAGAAGATTATAGTAAATCTAAGGCAAGCCAAGGACATTGATTTGGCACTTGATAGTGCACATGGATTTCTAAATACTAGTTACCAGCAACTAATATCATCTAATCTATGTAGTTACACTCATTTTTTTAATATCACATCATATAAGAGACACAATTTAAATGATTGCTTGAAGAAGATAAATAAACGTATAAATTATTTTGGTGCCGATCTAAATCCTTCAATTCTCTCTGAGCATTCAATAAAGTCTTTAAATCCTATTCTAGATAATCCTCATAAACCTTAAACCTACTTATATATTATTGTCTACATATTCGCCTAGATCAATTGCTTTTGGAGCCTTCAAGGATTTTAGATCCTCATCAGTTATACGAGCACTTGCTTTATCACCTATTTCTTGTGCATATCCTATCCAATTTCGAATTATTAGAAAATCGAATAAGCTAAATACCTTTAAACTTTCAGGTCTTTTTTCATGCCTTATTTTAATTTTATTATTATCATATATATCTTCAATTACTTTCCATTCTTTTCTATAGCTCATTTTCTTCTCTCCATTTAATGAGACATATTTATAATCTGGATATTTCATTGCATATTCCGAACATCCCCTTTTAATTTTTGATTCTATTTTATTATCTATTTTTAATCTTATTATCGAATTGAGCTTCTCATTTATATTTTTAGCATCATCAAAGCTTTTTGAATATATTATACCTTTATAATAGCCCGATACCCCAATCCTTTTTTCCACCATACATTTTCTGGTATTATCATTATCCAACTCAAGAGTATTAAATATAAAATATAATTTAATTAGGTCAATTACATTTTTTGGTTCTACCTGAACTTTATAGCAACTAAAGCAATTTTCAGGTATTATATTGTATAAATTAAATATATCCATATGTCTCAAGCAATCCATTTCTTGTGAATTATTTATTCTATATATTTGAGAGAAACTAGATTTCGTAGTAATTTTATGTTTTATCATCGCTCTTAATGCCTCACTGTATATTGCTTTTATTCTTTTTACAGTTATCGCCTCAGTATCTTTGATATCTATTTTTTGAATTTCATTGTTAGCAGCAATTATTGGGTTTTTGATGTTGATTTCTGGTTCTATTTCATTCAAGCAACTCATTAGTATTAGTTTACCCGAATCATGCATTTTATTTAGCTCTAATCCTTTAACTAAACTTCTTATGGCAGAAGTGTTTATACATTTAATCCTCATTATGGAGCCCAATGTTATATAGTTTTCTGAATTAGTAGGGTCTGTAAGTATACTTTGTTTAGCACATTTACTAGATATTTCAAATTCGCCTATTTCCATGCATACTTCTGCAATCTTTTTATAAGAATTCGAACAAATATTTTTAATAACTAGAAAATTGTTAATAACTTCTTTGGTCTCTTTATGATTTCTCATTTCTTTTAATAGTAATGTAAGGTTTACATAACCCTCTTCTAAATCAGGACATATCTGTATACTTCTACTCATATTTTCTCTTGCTTCGTCTAATCTCCCCCTTTCTTTTAATAAGATGCCAAGATTTAGAAAGGCATTACAATGCTTTGGGTTTAACTTTATAGCTTTTTTGTAATATATCTCTGCTTCATCAAGCTTTCCTTTCGCTCTTAATATATTAGCTAGATTTGAAAAAGAATTTGCATGGTTTGGATTTATTGCTATTGCAAGCATTACATATTTTTCTGCTTCTTCTATCTTTCCTAATTGCCTTAACAAAGAGCTCAGGTTTGATAAAGCAATAATATTATCTTTCTTTAAGCTAATAGCTTTTTTATATACTAACTCTGCTTTTTGTAGTTTTCCTTTCTTATGTAATAACGCAGCAAAATCAGTATATATATATGGATCCTCTGTACCTTCAATTAATAATCTGTTAACACATGCTTCAGCAGAATCAATAGATCCAGAATCTATATAAGCCCTTGTTTTTTCAATTAGTTCTTGCTCTCCCATTAGTTTACCTCATGCTTTTCTCTAAGTAATTACTGATTTATGTTTGTAGGACTTCATTAGCTCAATTCAATCCTATCATTTCAAGCTATTCATTCGAGGTTTTACCGCTTACTGTTATCATATTGTTGAATATGATTTACTTTTTCATATATTTGAACCCTTTGTTAAGAACATAGCTTTAAATGCTAAAGTAACAAGTCATATCTCTCTAGTATATTTCATGCGAAATAGTCTCCTTAGTTATCCAACTTTTGATAGTAGTTCTACTAAAAGAATCATTCTTATCGTAAACATTAACCAATAGCCATGACTGTACTTGTAGTCAATCTTTCACAGGCTCGCCACTTAGACCAATATTTGGACCATGAACAACTTGTATATCTTGCACCACGTTTAGAGGATAACGATTCAAAATTAGAATATAATTGTTCCTATAACCCTTCGATATTTCATGAAAAAAAGAGAATAGAGAAACGTACTGGTTTATCAATTGATTTAATCATCACCTATGTAGATCTCTTTGGCTTTTATCAATTTCTTCCTTACTTTGAAAACGTTGAGGTGCCTATATTGGGTATTTTAGGAGATACCCATCATTCTCGTAAAGCTATATATATGGTTCATAAATACTTGCAGAAAACATCTATTACTAATATAGGTTTAAAGTGTACAAAGAGTCAGAAGCGTATTTTTGAAACATTAGGGTATAATGTATTCTGTTTTAAATCTTATATTGTCGACCCAACTTTCTTAGAGCCAACAACAAATAAGAAACCTTATATAGCTCTTATGGGATCTAACTCACCCTATCATTATAGAAGATCTATTTTGGTAGAAAAACTTAAGGAACAACATATTCCCTTATATGAAGGAAGAGTCTCTAGAGAAGAAATGTTTAAGGTCTTTAACACATCAATAGCCTCATTAAATATCCCTTTGAATTCAGATGTTAATTATCGTTTTCATGAAATTCCAGCATCTGGAGGTTTATTGATTTCTGAACAACTTGGCACTGTAGCTGATAGCAATGAGGCATTAAGACCTAATCGTGATTATCTTTCATTTTCAACTATTCCTGAACTTATAGATAATTGCAAAAAAATTCTCTCTTCTAATAAATTGGCAAAGGATATTTCCGAATCTTCTTATCATACATTACAGGAATCAATTGCTAATACTAAGAAGGAATTCCTAGATTTTATTATTAAAATAATTAAAACACCAGTTTCATCCAAATCGAATGAATTAATTCATATCAAGGATTCTACCGATATTCAACTAAATAGATTTGATATTGTTCAGGCCAATGCTAGAAAGCTTCTAATTAGTCCGATTTATTACCAGAACCCTCCTTTCCCTACCGAATGGCTAAATGCTTTTAATACCTATAATTATTCATCCGATTAATAAATTTCATAAATCAATTACCCAAAATCCTTCTATTTACTAATTTTCCTTAGTAATTTCGCAGGGTTTCCGGCATAATAACCTGGTATAGTTATATTTTTAGTAACCACAGATCCTGCTCCAATAACTACATTATCGCAGACTTTAACTGGCAATATTGTCGCATTGCTTCCGATACTTACCTTCTTGCCAATTATTGTTGACTCCCACAAATCCTTATTTCCATTTGCAGGTCCCCCATTCCTGTATCTATCATTGATAAATACAACCCCATGACCAATAGTACAATTCGATCCGATATTTACTAGCTCACAGATAAAAGTATGAGACTGGACTTTACACCCATTCCCAATAACAACACCTTTCTGTATTTCAACGAAAGGTCCTATGAATACATCTTTTCCAATCTCACAGCCATAGATATTTACTGGCTTTATTACAACAACGTTATCACCGAACTTAGTCCCTTCGATTCCTGACTCTTTAATTAGAGGTAAATTGTAATTTTCACCCATGTTGCGCTAACTCTTAGTAATCATCATTATAGTAAATTATAGTCCTTATCATTTATTATTTATTAAAGATATATAGCATTATTTTGTTCTATACTTAATCGTATAAATTTATTCAATCCTATTTACTTTCTATAATTGATTTTAGTTTATCTTTGTAAGGTAACAAATAAATTGCCTTTTGGGTATTTTAATGTCCAATTATCTTTTACTCCATCAACTTTATACTCTGAATCTTTAATTTTAAACCCTGTTTTCCTTGATAACCTATCTTCCCACCACGCCTTGGATTTTCTTAGAATATGTGTTTTATCATTTTCATAGTTAGGTACAATATATTTCGAATCATCTGTTGATGACAATGGAACAACAACAAATATTTCGCTTGCTTGTGAGCTTTTAACTTCCACTAATAAGTTATTTAATGTCTCCTCGGTTAAGTGCTCAAATACATCTTTTGCAATTATTGTATTTATACTTTTTTCTTTTATTAGATCTTTAAGCTCTATTCTATTATTTAGATAAAGGTATTTAGAAATATCATTTGGAGATTTGGAAATAGCATATTCCGATATATCAGTTCCATATGATTTTATATCTAATAGTCTGAAGGCTTTCACTAGATAACCTTTTGCACATCCATAATCAAGTACAATTTTATCAAATAAATCTAAATGTTTTGCAATTTTGAAAGCCATCCTAATTGTTAATTCTGGCAACCAGCTATAGTTTGTATACCCACTTATTCCAAGTTCTAGTCCCCTCTCGTAATAGTCTTCTGTATATTCATAGGAGGCATTTTTCATTGTTTAATTAAATCTCTTATGGGAATTCTATGTGTTCAGGCCTATATTTACTCTCGTTAATTGACTTTGATAATTCTCTTCTTCCTGTATCATTCATATTTACAAGATTACGAACTTGCTTGTTATTTTTAGAGAACAAACAAGCCTGGCAATGCTCTCTTGTATCAAAGTATTTTTTAAGAGGGTTGCTATAGAGGCTCTCTACCTCTGTATTTTTAACAGTTCCCCATATTGTAGAATCAAATGATCTAGTAGAGTCCTGGACTATTGAGCCTTCTACTGCATTAGTAAGTACGGTTACAGAATCACAAGGATAGCAGTATGAGTAACCTTGAGAGTCATGTCCTGATGTATCCCAGAACACGTTATAAGATTGAAGTAGGCATTGGCCGTCCTCCCAGATATCATTAGCTTCCTCGCTTGATGCATGGTATTTCAGCTGATGAAATGTCTTAGATGTAGGACTTCCAATATTGTCAATCAGGCCATTTTCTCTCAAGTGAACAGATAACAATCTGTGAGATTCTAGTTGTGAATCTCGTGATAAATTACAGTCAGTCAGAACACGTACATAATCAAAACCTAATTTACAAGCAGATTCGTCAATATATTTCAACATTCCGTCGGATGTCCATGGCCCGTATACATATGAAAAACCAAGCCTGGAACCTTTCTCCCGTTCATTTAGTAGGGTATGGGGAATATACTGTTTACTAAAGTCACCGTCTGGATAGAAAGGAGATGCAGTAGAAGGGGTTATAGATACTCTCACCCATTCAAAGGATTTATATGTTTCTTCAGGAATATTTCGTGGGAATCCGTTGGTAATCAATCCAAGCTTTAGATTTGTATTTAGACTTAACCAATTTACAAATTCAGTAAAGTGTGGCCAAAGGTTAGGCTGTCCGCCACCAGAAAGTATAATAGATTGTAATTGTATATCTGAGCCATGTATCTGCTTGTATAAATCATTATACTTTTTAAAATTATTACGATTATAATTCGCTTGTTCATCCAATAGTTTGATCACAAATTCTTTTGCTTCGTCTAAGCTTATGCAATCAGCATTTGATCTGTTAATTGTTGAACAGTAAGGACACTTTGATGAGCATTTTTGGTGCAGTGTTAGCGTTGCCCTTAATATCGAACCATAGCCAGTTTCCTGTAGCTTTGCAAAGATTGGCCAATGGTAAGGAAGTTTTTCCCCTGTGCTTGTAAAAGATCTTTCGCTATGAGTAGCTTGATGGAGCAAGCTCTTTGACCCATCATGCCAAACAATTCCTTTGATTTCAGTTGTCTTGCTCTTATTCAAATCTATTACTATTCCTTCGGAGGATCCAAAGTCAATTAGATCATCAGATAATGATTCAATGTCTATATAACGAATTGGAGCTGTAGCAAATACCTTTTTTGTATTTGGATCCCTCAGGAAAACATATTCATGGTCAGCATAATTTGTTTTATTTGTAGCTGAATATACCCTTACAGTATGTGCTTCTTTGGATTGCAGTGTTTGCTTTTTTTCTCTGTCGAGGTATTTGATTATGTAATCACGATGAATAGGCTTTGCTTGTTGCATTCATTTAATTTGAATTAAACTCTATAGTTATTCTAGCACAAAGTGAATATTTATTGCATTTCGATTTTTCAGATATTATTATGTGGTTTAAATCTTCGAAGCTATGATTTATAATTTTACGCTTATTAGCTGTTGATTACTTATAGTATTGGATGTATTGATTAATCAATTTACACTTGGTTTCGCGTTTGAATTTTTAATTCTCTTTATTTCCATTGTTTTCTGTTAACCATGATTTATATAGATCATCTCTCCTATTTCTTGTTCTCTCAATACTTTTCTCCTTCCTCCAGCTTTTGATCGCCTTGTGATCCCCTGACCTTAATATTTCTGGCACTTTCATACCTCTGAATTCTGACGGCCTAGTGTATTGAGGGTGTTCTAGTAGTAAATCAGAGTGACTTTCTTCTAAAAGAGATAAAGGCTCGCCTAATGTTCCTGGTAATAAGCGAATGACACCATTGATGACTATCATTGCTGGTATTTCCCCACCGGTAAGAACAAAGTCACCGATAGAGACTTCCTCATCGCAAATTGTTCTTATTCTTTCATCATAACCTTCATATTGTCCGCAAATAAGTATTAGTTGCTCTTCCTGATTAGACCATCTAATTAGATCACTCTGCTTTAGGACGCTGCCTTGAGGACTCATTAATAGAACTTTTTTCTTGGCTCTTAGAGGAATTGATTCAAAGGCCTGAAAGTAAGGTTCAGGCTTTAAAACCATTCCGGCTCCTCCTCCGTATGGTTCATCATCTACTTTCCTATATTGATCATTAGCATAGTCCCTTGGATTATATGTATTTAGTTCTACTATACCTTTTTTGAAAGCATTTTTTATTACTCCATTTTCAATTATTGGTTTGAATACTTGTGGACTCAGGCTGACTATATCGATTGTGAAATTAGCCATTTAATTTTACTCCTGGAAATAATTGCTTGAATTTTGTTTGATAATAAAAAAGATTCGCAAAAGGATCTTGGTTTGTTTTTATACTGCTCATATTATTCTCCTAAATATCCAAGCTCGCTTAGTCTTCCTGGCTTGCTTCTCCAATTGGGTACTAGTTTTACAAAAAGTTCTAGATAAACAGGTCCATCTATAAGATTCTGAATTTGTATACGGGCACCCTGCCCAATATCTTTTAACATAGAACCTCCTTTGCCAATTAGAATACCTTTCTGGCTTTTTTTCTCCACTAAAATCGTAGCGAGTATTGCATTTATAGTCTTTCCTTTTGCTGATTTATTGTTGTTTTTTACTTCCTGAATTCTCTCAACATTAACGGCAACGCTATGAGGAATTTCTTCTCTAGTATACTTGAGGACTTGCTCTCTTATTAACTCCGCAATAATTAATCTTTCTGGTTGGTCACAAACCATTTCTGGGGGATAAAGTTGCGGGCCAATAGGTAACTCATTGCTCAGAGCTGTTATTAATAAATCACAACCATAGCCTTCCTTAGCGCTACATTTATATATTGGCCATTGAGTTTCTTTGAATAATTTCTTGTAGATTTCCTCTCTAGATTCAGATTGCTCTTTACTAACAAGATCCCATTTGTTAAGTACAATTAGTGTTGGAACCCTTTTCTGTTTAAGTAATTGTGCAATAAATGCATCCCCTTTCCCAGGCGGCTTATCACCTTCTACTAGAAAAAGTACAACATCAACGTCCCCAATAGCAGAGCAAGCGCTTTTCACTAACCTTTCACCTAGTAAGTGATGAGGCTTATGAATACCTGGAGTGTCTACTAAAATCAATTGTGCGTTTGATGTGCTAATTATTCCTCGAAGTTTGTTTCGAGTTGTTTGTGCGATAGGAGATGTGATTGCTACTTTCTCTCCTACAAGTTTATTAACTAGAGTTGATTTTCCTACATTTGGTCTTCCAACTAATGCAACAAAGCCCGATCGGTAGCCTTTTGCTATTGGTTCAAAAGGCATCATGGCATTCCAAGTCATCAATACATAGTCTTAGTATGTGAATCATTGATGGTATGAACAATTTAGCTCCTAGCTTTGAGCAAGCGATGAGAGTAGCCACTATTTGGACAGAAGCATGGGAGAGATGTGAAATCAGTGATGAGGTTCTTGCAGATAGAGTAGGAGAACTTGTGGCCACCAAAGATGGAATTCGTGGCTTCTTTGTTGTAAGTATGGCTGGAGATTGTCCTTTGTTAGACCGTATGCCTGATGCCTTGATTTTTGAGTTAAGACGTGCTGGTGAGAATATCGTAGATATAACAGTTAAAAATCTAGCTATGAGTAGTGCTATGGCAATAAATCATCAACGTTCAGATAATCTTAAACAGAAACAAGGATCTGAGAGAGTTGCTGCAAGGTGTATTGATCTTTTGAGGTCATTAGATCCCAAGCTTGTTAAAGAAAGGTTAGAAACGCTTCTTCGTGGAATAGATGGGAGAGGTGATGATGCAATCTTTCTAGATAGATGGGGATATGATTCTGAACAAAAAATGGCTATTCTTTCTAATGTTAACTGTATTGCTCGCAGCTAAGTCAAAAATACCCAGCTGCGAGTTTATTTAGGAATTATATATAATAATTGTTTTTAGCTATTAATCCCTTCTTCCTCCTCCTTGAATAGCAATTATTAGCCTTAATATAAATATAAATAGGTTGATATAAGTTAGGTACATTCCCAAAGCTCCTGCAAGATATTGCTCATCCCTATAAGTGCGAGGCATTGTGTAGAAATCTACAAATGCTGCTCCTACAAAAAGTACGGTTCCGAAGCCAGCAATCATTAATTCAAACCCGCTACCCCCAAACATTCCAGGAGCAAAGAATCCTCCAACTATTTGAACAAGCATTGCAATTATTAGGCCTATTAAACCAAGGCCAACTACGCCTGAAAGTGCTTGCCCAACACTGTCACTCATTCTTCGCCCAGCAAATGAAGCGATGACAAAAGTAATTCCTGTAGCTAAAGCCGCTGTTCCAATTGAACCGATTCCTGCAACTCCAATGGCATAGGCAACTATTCCGCTAAGAGTGAAGCCTGTTATTAAGCTATAAGCAGAAAGCAATGGGAGGGCAGTGCTGTTATTGCCTTTCATGGCAACGTTTTGAGATACGAAGAACAGCACAAAATTGCCAATTAAGGCAACCCAGAAAAGAGGCATATAAAGCTGTTGATTGGAGGCCATTAGGCCTAGCCCTCCAATAACACCTCCTGCAGTGAGAACCATCCCTCCGCCAACGTAAGGGAGAGCCTTGTTCACTACATTTGGTCCTACTAGAGCACTGGATTGGGCTTCCCTGATCGCTTCTTGAAAATTGCTTCTTGCTGGCATGGCTTGCCGTTTATTCAACTCATTTACTTTGACAGCAAATGATTAAGACCGCATTTCTTTTTAGTGCGGATGTCCCTATCAGTTTTTACGCCGTTCATAAGCTTCAACAACTTTCTGCACTAGTTGATGTCTGATTATGTCGGTAGATGTAAGACGGCAAATCGCAACCCCTTCAATATCCTTAAGTACATCAACTGCTTCAACTAAGCCGCTGTCCTGCCCGGAAGGCAAGTCCATTTGGCTGTCGTCTCCTGTTATAACCATTTTGGAACGCTCTCCAAGCCTAGTTAGAACCATTCGCATTTGAGCTGAGGTGGTGTTTTGCGCTTCATCAAGAATGACGAAAGCTTCATCCAAAGTTCTTCCTCTCATGTAAGCAAGCGGGGCAACTTCTATAACTCCTTTCTCTAGCAAAGTTGTGGTTTTCTCTAATCCCAGTAGCGCATGTAAAGCGTCGTAAAGAGGTCTTAAGTAAGGGTCAACTTTTTGCTGTAGATCTCCAGGCAGGAAGCCAAGGCGTTCTCCTGCTTCTACCGCAGGGCGAGTTAGTACTAAGCGTTCAAATTTTCTTTGAGTAAGCATTCGGACGGCTAAAACAGTTGCAAGAAAAGTTTTACCTGTTCCAGCTGGACCCAGAGCAAAGGTCAGATCATGTTTTTCCATTGCTTCTACATAGGATTTCTGTCGTAAGGTCCTAGGCCGGAGAATTTTCCCTTGTTTACTTCGAGCTAAAACTTGTTCTCCAAGTTCAGAGTGGGCTTGGCGAAGTCCATTATCAAGAGATCTAATTGCGGAATTTATATCGACAGCTGAGATTGATTGACCTTCTGTCCATAAGGGACGGATTAGTTCTATTACGGATGCTGCCCTTTCAAGTTGAGTGTTATTCCCTCCAATAATCAACTGTAATCCTCTTAAAACTATAGAAGCACCAGTTAGGGCTTCTATTAGTTCTAGGTTTTTGCCAACTGGCCCAGATAAGGCAAGTGCAGCATCAGTATTTGGTAAATCAAGACAGAAGCTCGCAGATGCGTTGGCTTCGATCATTTATTAATCAGGATTGCTTTGTTTCAGGTTGAGGTTCGTTAGCCTCTCCCTCTGTTGCTTTGGACTCCTTGGTTTCTTTCGAAACTTCTGAAGTGGCTTTCTCAGGCTTTTGAGACTGGGCAGCTGTTTTTTTGTTTCCTTTGTCTGTACTTATAGGTCGTACAGTTTTTTCTATTAGGCCTCCTTTCTCAAGGAGAGAGCGAACTGCATCAGTTGGCTGCGCTCCTTGACTTAGACGAAGCCTTAAAGCCTCAGTATCAAGTCTTGTTTCTTTTGTGCGGGGATTGTAAAAACCTAGTTCTTGAAGAGGGCGTCCATCCCTGCGCGAAGTGCTGTTGCAAGCAACTAAGCGAAAGCTCGCTTCTCTCTTCTTCCCGAACCGCTTTAGGCGGAGCTTGATCATCTGGCCTTTGTTTTTACTTTAAGAATAGGTGTTTTTTGTTGGCTAGATCTTTTAAAGGACCAACCAACAATTAATAACTTTACCGTGCTGATGATCATAGATCTCCGAAACCTTTCTTCTTCTTGTGTGGGCGCTGACGTTTGGGAGAAGGCAGGTTCCTCCTCCCAGCTCTGCCACTCATATCAGGAGCTCCAGTCATTCCAGGCATCATTCCTCCCCCTGGATTGTTCATATTTGGCAACCCATTCATCCCAGGGAAGCCTCCACCTCTAGACATTTGCTGCATCATTCCTCGCATTTTTTGGAAATCTGCCAAAACTTTGTCGACATCTGAGGATAAATGGCCACAGCCCACAGCTACTCTTTTCCTTCGGGAGGGTTCAGCTGCTAATAATTCTGGTTGAGTCCTTTCAAGAGGTGTCATTGAGCCAATCATTGCCTCAATTCTTTTGAGTTGTTCTTCTCCTTGTTTAAGCATCCCGTCATCAATTTTGTTCATCCCAGGAATCATTTTCATTAGCCCCCCAAGAGAGCCCATTCTCTTTATAAGACGCATTTGGTTCACAAAATCTGAGAAATCAAAAGTTGCTTCTTGAAGCTTCTTTTGCATTTTTTCTACATCAGCAATCTCAACTTCTTTTTGTGCTTTCTCAACAAGAGTAAGAACATCACCCATCCCAAGTATTCGACTAGCCATCCTTTCTGGATGGAATGGTTGCAAGGCTTCGACTTTTTCTCCTGTTCCAATAAATTTGATTGGCTGCCCGCTTACTTTGCGAATTGATAGTGCAGCTCCTCCCCTGGAATCGCCATCAAGCTTTGTAAGAACAGCACCAGTAATACCAACTTTTTCGTGGAACGCTTTTGTTAGGTCAGCAGCTTCTTGCCCGATCATTGAATCAACGACAAGAAGTACTTCATCGGGCTCTACAGCTGCTCTAATTCGGACCATTTCATCCATCATTTCGCTATCTACCTGAAGCCTTCCTGCCGTATCCACAATTAATGTGTCAAAAGATTCTTCGCGAGCCTTGGCAAGGGCTTTTGCAGCGATTTGTTCTGGCTTGACATTTGTTCCTAGTTGGAAGACTTCAATATTTATTGATTCCCCCAAAGTGCTCAATTGATCAATTGCAGCTGGTCTATATACGTCAGCTGCTGCCATTAGTGTTTTTTTGCCTTGTTCCTTTAGGTGAAGTCCAAGTTTTGCAGTTGCAGTGGTTTTACCTGCTCCTTGAAGTCCTGCCATAAGAATTACAGTTGGAGGTCCTTCAGCTTTGGCAAGAGGTGCATTGTTCCCTCCCATTACCTCTGCTAGTTCTTGGTGCACAACTTGTATGAACTTTTGATCAGGGCTTACGCCTCGAACTACTTCAGCTCCAAGGGCTTTGACCTTTATTTCTTCAATGAAATCTTTGACAACAGGTAAGCTGACATCTGCTTCCAGAAGAGCTCGTCGTACTTGTTTAAGTGCTTCATCAATATTGGTCTCGGAGATTTCGCCTTGGCCTCTAAGCCCTTTAACCGCATCTTCGAAACGGGCTGAAAGTTCATCAAACATAGGAATCAAAAGAATTGGTTATGTGGTGAATTGAAGGATAAATCTTTCTTAAAAACTATTGACTTTTGCTGATGTAATCATGAAGCAGCCATTGATTAGATTTTCTACCAAGAATATATCTTACAGAAAGTCTTGGGATAATAGTCTGAGAAATTATATCTCCAGAGGAATTAAGCCTTTGATCCTTATAGTCCAGACTTGCAATTAGTTCAATTCGCTGTGGGCGTCTGCTTACTATCTCTAGTGAGTTTAATACTGCGTAAATTCTTTGAGTTTGTTCTAGTGCAGCATCTTTTGACCTTTCTTGTTGAAGGATAGTTATCAACTTGGAAGTGGCAACTTTTGATAGCTGATTCGCTTTATCACCTCCTAATAGAGAGGATTTACTTGAAAGCCAAGTCTCTATAAGGTTTCTTAATTGTGCCTCTGTAGGCTTTTCATCTGTTAAAGCAGTTGATGATATTGATCTTGTAAGAG
>QCKB01000012.1 GCA_003215655.1 Prochlorococcus sp. AG-409-J16 | reverse complement strand
TGCTTAACGGCTCTCTCAAGGTTGTTAACAAATCGCCGCTCTCTTGGATTTACAAAAAGGATCGCCTCCCCTTTTCGTCCTGCCCGGCCAGTTCGACCTATGCGGTGAATATACGCTTCGGTATCAAAAGGTATGTCGTAGTTAATTACTAGACCTATTCTATCTACATCTAATCCTCTAGCTGCAACATCTGTAGCCACCAGGATATTAATGTTGCCATTACGTAGACGTTCGATAGTTCTTTCCCTTTGATTTTGAGGGACATCACCATTTAAAACTGCGACTTCATGTCCTGATGCTTCTAGGGATTCAGCAACCACAAGAGTTATGGCTTTTGTTCGAGCAAATATAATGACACCTTCTCCTATGAATGCTTCAAGCACTCTATTTAAAGCCTCGATTTTATGACTGTTTTGAAGAGTGATGCACTGTTGATGTATTAGGCGTGCTTCTTTTGCTTGGGCTTTGATAGTTATTTCAGCTGGATCGTCTAAATACTTCCTTGAAAGGCGTCGAATCTCTGTCGGCATTGTCGCCGAAAAAAGAATCATTTGTCTTTCCTCTGGCAGTTGTTCGAGGATCCATTCGACATCATCTATGAAGCCCATACGCAGCATCTCATCTGCTTCATCAAGTACGAAGCTTTTTAATTCAGATGTGTCCAAGGTTCCCTGACGCATATGATCCATTACTCGGCCAGGAGTGCCTACAACTACATCTACTCCTCTTTTAAGACTGTTTATTTGATAACGAAAGTCTGCTCCACCGTAAACAGGTAGTACCTTTAATCGAGGATGCCCAGCGGCATAGGCCCTAAACGAGTCTGCTACTTGTAGAGCAAGTTCACGAGTTGGTGCAAGTACGAGGACTTGAGGTTTGTTGCTGTTTTCCTGAAGACGTTCGAGTAAGGGAAGAGCGAATGCTGCTGTTTTGCCAGTTCCAGTTTGTGCTTGGCCGACGAAGTCACGGCCGAGCATAAGTTCAGGAAAAGCAGCTTTCTGTATAGGAGAGGGCTTCTCATAACCCCTATCTTTCAAGGTTTTTAATAATGCGGCACTAAATCCAAAGCCATCAAATTCAGATTCCCTTTTATTTTCAGTATCTTGACTTTGAGATAAGTTTCCACCTGATTCAGTTGGTGCATGGCCTAATGATTCTTCTCCCAAGCTTTGAGGAGAATGTTCGTGATTTGTCCCTTTATTTGATTCTGGGCTCTTGGAAACACTTACCTCCTTTGAGCATGAGGAATCCTCATGCGTCTTTGTATCGGACATTTGACTAAGTGGTTTTGCCTGATTGATCCTTTAAATCAGGCAAGCAACTTCCCACCGGCATAAAACCGCGCTTTTGTTGCGTCGCCTTTTCTTAAAGGTTGTATTACCAACCTATCATTTGATCAACATCCTCTAATTGATTTTCTGCTTTTGATTTGACTCTTTTACTTTGGTTCAAAGGAAGTTACTAAATCAACTCTTTTTTTGGCCCTAGTAATAGCAGTGTATAACAATCTTGCCTCATAGCTTTCAATATTTTCTTGGGATCTTGTTTGAGTTGATAATTGGTTGTTTTCTGGCCATAGCAATATTACTTGTTCAGCTTCACTGCCTTGGGCTTTATGAACCGTTAGGGCAAAAGCTGGATCTATACGCTTTATTCTTGAGGGATGAATAAAACGTATTTCTATTTCACCTGTCTCTGTGATGACTCTAAAAAGAAGGCGTCGACGTTCTTCTTTGCCTACAACTATCCCAATATCACCATTCGCGAGGCCTAGTTCTGATTGGTTTTCGTTACACATCACGGGTGTTCCTTCTGGCCAGTGCAATACCCCTTTCTCAAATTTTTGTCCTAAAAGTGATTTATGCACTTCATTCACTCCCCAAGGACCATTATGTCTTGGGCAGAGAACCATTAACCTGTCAAGGTAGTTCATTATTGATATTGATGATTTAGGTATGTTCTCACTCGTAACTCCTGTGAATTGATTTATTTTCTCTAGGTCCTCCATAAAAACTTGGGTAAGAGAAGCCAGCGCCTCTTTCTGTTCGATAAATTTTCTTTTTATAGACATTGGAATACTTGTAGTAGTGAAGTTATGAATACGAATATTTTCTGATTTTTGGAGCATAGTTAGATGCTTCCAGAATGTATGAATACCTTCAGTTCGAAGTAGAGTGCTCATATCAGCTATCGAACCACGGTTTCGATAAAGCTGATGTAGATGTATGGCCGATTTGTCAAAAAATGCGTTTGGTTGGTTTTCTTGTAGGTGATGCCATATTGCTCCACTACCAACTGGAGGTAATTGGTTTTGATCGCCTACTAATATCAATTGGCAGTGGGATGGAAGAGCTTTTAACAATGCTTTCATTAAGCTTAAATCCACCATTGACATTTCATCTACTACAAGTAAATCAATCATTAATGGATAGTGTTGGTTCTTCCCAAAGCCTCCAGGTCTAGCTTGTAGCCACCTGTGAATGGTGTTGCAGGGGATTGATGTGAGTGCATTGGTTTGCATGGAGTCGATGTTTTGTACCCCTTGATGCAATGTCTCTTGTAATCTCCTTGCCGCTTTCCCTGTTGGTGCGGCAAGACCGATCTGAAGATCTGGGCAAATATTGAGGGCTTGATTGAGCATTTGGATGACGGTGCTTGTTTTCCCTGTTCCAGGACCACCGCTCAGTAAAATTAAACTTTGCTCTTTAATCGCTTCCACAGCCTCTAATTGTTCTTTATTTAGCTTTTGAAGGCAGTGTTTTCTTATGACTGTATTTGAATGACTTTGAATTTTGGTAGGCGATTTTGATCTTTTAATTAGTTCATTCAATACTTCATTCATGTCGTCATGCCATCGACGCCAACTAAGTTTGTTTTCTATCAAAACCATTGGTGCTGAATGATCTTGCAACCAACCACTTGAAATAAGAGCTTCTATATGAGTTTCAGGCCAACCTTTTTCTTTTATTTCTTCAGGTGGATTCTTTGAATCAAGATTCAATTGGAACTCTCCTTTGGCAAGTAGAGATGTCAAGGCATTTACTAGCTCTTCTAGGTGAGGTGAATACTTCTTCGGTGGGATCCTTTTGATTAATGTTCGGTTTAATTCACTGGATAAGTTGTGTGGCCAATTGTTTGAATCAGTTTGTTTCATGCTCCCCCGTATTCAAATAATTTATTTAGTTCCAGGATGCGATCTAAAGGAGCCGGTTCTACGATTAAGCCTGGAATATAATTTAAATGATTTTTTGTGAAAGTAGTACTTTCAGGCAAACCCCTAAGAAATACATAGGCGTAACCACCTAGATGTCTACTGGGGTCATATCCTTTCAGTCTCCATTGAAGGTATCTATGCAGAGCTACTAGATATAGATGAGCTTGTAGAGGATAGTGATGAAAAAGCATTTGTTGCTCCATAGCACTTTTTGTGTAGTTAATTGGGGAACAAGAGATGAGTTCACCTTTTGGGTCAGATTGACCGATCCAGTTGCTTTTCCAATCAGCAACCCACCAACGAGCTGATTGAGGGTCTTCATTGTCAGTGAAGACCAGGTCAATTGAGCCTGTAAGGAACCCTCTGCTAGATATATTTAGATCAATAATTCTTCTGGCATAAGAGGGGCCATATCTCGCCTCTGGATTTAGTTGAAAAACCTTTGAGATATCAGATGAATTGATAACATTCCCATTGTGAGCAATTGGTAGATCGAAGCTGAGTTCATGTATACATCTTTGTGGATTTAATTGATCTAGCCTTAGTCCATTGAGGGCTCCCCAAAAAGGTGTGCTAAAGACTCTCTCTAGGCCTGATTGCACTGTGGTTAATAGATTGATTTCTAGACCGGCCTTTCGAAGTTCTTCTTCGATGATTAGTTTTGACCTTTCCGATTTAGGAGAATCCCACAGGTTCACGCGTTCGATAATTTTATGAAGGCACTCACCTGCTTCAGAACCACGAGGGAAATCACTTAGAGGACTTTGTTTGGTTCGGCTATCTTCTGAACTTATTTCAGGCGTTTGTGACTCTTTATTTTGCATCTCTTCTTGAAAAGAAACTTGTTCATCTTGTTGGTCTAAATCTCTTCCTTCTTCTATCCCAATAGGGTCTTTGAGCAATGCTTCTTCTTCGAATGAAGTACTTGTCCAACTTGAGTAGCTGTATCGCCCCCAACATATGTCGAGCGTTCTTTTTGGGATTGGACCAACTTTTAGATCCCCTTTTGGGACAGGAATGACCCAGTGCTCTTTTGCCTGCTCTTCAATGGCTTCGTTAATAGTGATTGGTATATTTTTAGATCTGATCCAGGTCTGCATTTTTTCTGTTGTTAGTTGATTGATAGGTCTAGTTATTGCATCTGGACCGAATAGCCAACTTGATATTGGATTATTTTCTTGTTTTTCACTATTAGTCCATACCACGATTAGAAGATTGCGAGCTCTTGTGAGTGCTACGTAGGCAAGTCTTTCTGATTCTTTAATAGATTCTTGTTTATTTTGTTCAGCGATAAGCCTTCCTCTCCCCCAATCTTTATTGAGAGACAGCTGCCACAGTGAGCCTGAGCTAGGACGCCATAAGGGGCCACTTGGGACCGGCGGAGCTTGCCATAGATATGGACAAATAACTATTTCATATTCCATGCCTTTACTTCTGTGTATGGTTACTACTCCGACAGCACTCTCTGCTATATCACTATTGGGTTGTCTATTTTCATTGGTTGACAGAAAGGGTTGTAGCCGTTGACGCCTTAACCATCTAGCAGCACGGCCTGCATCCATTCCTTGCATAGTTATTTCTTCTTCTATAATCTGCGCACATTGATGTAGGTCACTTAATAAGTGCCCTCTCTGAGAGAGGTCGGCAATTTTTTCTTCAGCAAGCAGTTCTGATAGACAGCCCAAAAGCCCTAGCTTGTTAAGGTTCTTGGCCCATGAATCAAAACGTTGGCACAGGAGGTCAAGTTCAGATTCTTTTTGGTCGCTTCCAAGATCACTGGCGCGCCATTGCAATAGTGGAGAACTTGCAAGTAGCCGTATTTTTTTAGCATCACTTGGATTAGCAAGACAGTCGAGAAAATATTGCAAGATTTTTGCTGCTTCAGAGGTAAGTACATCACCCTGTGTAATTAGCTTGCTAGGTAATCCAACACCAGCCAGACCCTTCCTGATGCTTTTGGCTTGATCATGTCTATTAACAAGGATACAAATATCAGATGGTTTGATCTCTTTTGGCGACTCTCTTAGGATTTCTAGTATTGCATTTGATACGGCTATGGGAATCATTTCTTCTTGTTTGCTTTTTGACTTCACTGCAGAGGTAGTTCCTTCTATGAATTCTGAAGTTCTTTCCATATTTAATATTTGTAAGGGGTATCGGTTTTTAGGAATAGGTATTTTTTTAACTCTTCCTTTAGCAGTTAAGAGTGGTGCTTTAAGATTTGAACGGTTCAGTCCCTGAGCCATTAACTTATTTAATCCCTCTAATAGATGATTCGCAGTCCGATAATTGTCTACTAAGGCATCAATTCTCTCTACTTCATCTTTTGCTTGCATATAAACCCTTAGATCTCCACCTCTGAATCTGTAGATAGCTTGTTTAGGGTCCCCAACCATTATTAATAGGTGCTTAGTACTATCAGCAAATACGTTTTTCAGCAGACGCCATTGAATAGGATCAGTATCTTGGAATTCATCTATTAACGCTACGCAGTAACGGTCTTGTAGTGAACTCAGTAGATTTAAGTCGTGTTTGATTTGCCTGGTTTCATTAGAGTGATGATTAGAGTCCAAAGCTTTAAGTAGTCCTGCATAGCTCATGACTCCTTTTCGGAGACGGCGTTCATTTAGTACTTGTTGTGAATGATGTAATGCATGCTTCCATACCTCTTCTGCAGGAGTATCCCAGAGTTCTGCAATTGCTACCTGGAGATTTGGCGTTAGGAGACTTTGGTTCTCTTCCGCACAGCGCCTGGCCACTTGGCATAAAGCGGAAGGATGGTAATAATTTCCTAGCAAAATTTGATTTCTGATCTTCTCGTATGTAGGTGTCTCTCTTTCCTCCAGGTTCAATTGAGGCCGAGTAACTTCTTCGATCCAGTTGCTGATTATTTCGTGACGGTCTTTAGTGGGTTTTGGACTAAAGGGCTTTGTATCTATGGCTCCAAGGGAACGCCACTCCATTGCCTTGTTCCGCAATTCTTCTTCTAAGCTCTTCCCGTGAATATTCCATTCTTTCAGAAAGTTAAGCCATTTATCTTTAAGAAGAAGGTCAAATTGTTCAGTTAAAGGTTTCGATGTATCTAAAGTTAGCTCTCCTTCTTCGATATTTAAACTTGCATCCGCATCAACTTTTAAAAGGCTTTCAGTTAAGTTTTTTAGAGTTAGTCCTGCTTCTGTTATGCCTTTGAATTGATCAGCTCTAAGAGTAAGAATATGTTTTTGCCAGTAATCATGAACAACTTCTTGTACAAGCTCTTTCCCATCACTTTCAATCTTAGGTTCAATAAAAGAACCATTCTCTAATGCCTTACGACGTAATGTACGCATACAGAACCCGTGGATAGTTGTTATATCTGCACTGTTTAGTTTCTCTAGTGCTTCAAGTAATGCGACTGTCCAATCACGGCGTTGAGAACTCTCTTGCCCCTTTCGAGTAAGCCAATTGTCCAGGACTTCGTCCGAAGCAGTATGAGATATTCCTTTTTCTAATGCCTCTAGTCCATATAGGGCTTCTTCTATACGAGCGCAAATTCTTGCCTTTAGTTCTGCAGCGGCAGCTTCTGTGAAGGTAACGACAAGTAATTGATTTAGCTTGTATCTACCCTCAGTGAGTAGCCTCAGGACTATATGAGTTATTGCGAAAGTCTTTCCAGTACCAGCACTTGCCTCGATGAGTCGAGTGCCTGGGCTTAAAGGATAGTTGTTCGCCTCAAAGCGAAAGGAAGGAACTTCTTTCTCTTTATCCATTCATAAATAATTGATCATTAGTTGTGGTTTGGAATTTAATTTATTTGACTAGAGTTAGGTTCTCCAATCAAGTAATGGTATTCCCAAGAAGATAGCAGGAGTATTTGCTAGGTAGTGTTCGTATTCCTTATGTATTTTTTTGAGGTGTAGTTCCTCTCGTTTAGCTTTTCTAATTAGAAGTGCTGCAAGAGCAAGTGATAAGCAAAGATGCAGAAAGCTCGCCAAGCCAATTGCTGTGGCTAGTGAGCAGAGTAAGAGAGCTTGATAAAGTGGGTGACGACATTTCTTGTATGCACCATTTGTTATCAATGCTGCTCCTGTTTTTGGCTCGGGCAATGGAGAAAGACTAGGTGCTATATGGTAAAAGCTATTTAGACAAAATATTATTCCTATAATAAATAAACCTACTCCAGTAAAGACTAAAAGAAATTGCCATTCGTAAGGGAGACCTTTCCGTGATGGTATTGGCGCTAGAAAATGTGCAGATATAAGTAAAAGTTGTCCTAAGAGCAACCATTCACCTCGACTATTTGAAAGGAATCCTTTGTAATTAAGTTCCCAGCCTGAGAAGGCCATTCTAATTCTTTCGCTATGTGAAAGACCACTTGGATTTTTCATGTTAATAACAGTTTTTGTTGGATTCGATATTTAACGTTATATGCATATGATCTATAAGACGAGTGGCTTTAGACGTTACGAGATGCAATCAATAATAGGCCCATAAAGAATATTGTATGCATCTTCAAAGCAATCTAGGTTAAGTAATTTAGAGGCACCACACCTCTCGCCAAAGCAAATTTGCATCTCTGGCAGCTCCCTTTCTCCTTTTTGATTGAATCCTCCCTCCCATACTTTGCTAAAAACTTTTATCGCTTTATCAATTCCTTTTGAGCTTGCTTTTGCTAGTTCCCAACCACTTTGAGGTGGAATTGGCCAACATTCACTTTTTCCTTGGTATGCAACTTCTTCTAATGTTTTGAGATGTTTTCTTGCTTCTTCACATGGAATTCTTTTTAATAAAAGGCTTTTTTCAAAACCATCTTTATTTTTTTTTGATTGGGTTCTCGATAAAATAATTGTTGAATCTAGTTTCAGGTTGTTCGCACAAGCTTGAAGGTGGTTTAGCCATCCTTCCATCACCCCATTTGCTTTGAGTAGTCCAGGTTGGATGACTACTAAGCTTTTACCAGCAAAAAGAATTGATTTGAAATTATCAGAAACCTGTAAATTCTCTCTTCTCAATGAGCCCAACTCATTGAGTAGCTGATGAAGGCTCTTGCATCTATTATTCAACCGCTCGCTTTCTAAATTGCTAGCTAGTCCTGGCGGAAATAGACCTTTCCCTGAATGAAGTATGTCCCAGTTGATAGAGGGTTTAAATGAAATTTCTCGGGTGTCATCGATTGGAATTGAGATTAGAAAATTGTCTATATGCTCTTTTAAAAGATGATATCGCTTTAATTCACTTAGTTCTAGGTCCTCGAGATCTTGGATTGTATTATTCCATTCACGAGGTTTTATTTTAAGTCCCTCCAACCAAGTTAACTGGGGAGCAATCATCCATTGCTGTAGTGATTCTGATGCAATTTCTATTGGTATGTCATAAGAAGGAGCAGTCCAGCTAATTGGCAATGCTAGTGCTAAATCTTTTGGCTTAAGATTTTTGTCAAGCCACCTTCTCGCATTAAGACTTTTTATATCACAACTAAATGGAGGCTTATCATTGCTTCTAAGAAAGTTAGATCTTCCTAGTGGGTTTGGATCTGGTGCTTGAAGTATCTCTTGAAGATTTTCATCTCCTAGTTGGTGTTTAATTTGTGTAATCCATTGTTGGATTGGCTGACTTGCTGGTCTAGCTTCTCCAGTCTTTTCGTCTCTACCATTCCATGTAATTAAAAGATGTTGTCGACTAGACATGAGGGATTCTAAAAGAACATAGCGGTCTTGATCATTGCTAGATGGGTCACCAAGTCTTCTTTTCCCCTCCATTAGATGAAAACTTGGACGTTCTTGGTTTCGGGGAAAGACTCCATCGTCAAGGCCCATAAGGATAATCACACGATGGGGGATTGACCTCATTGGCTCTAGGGCACTTATGGTGAGAGACCCGCATCGATGACCGAACCTCCCTTTGTTAATTGATATCTCCTTGGTTAATAGATCTTGAATAACACCGATTTCAATTATTTGTTGTGAATGTCCCGCGACTCTTCTCCAATTTTCGAGTGCATTTAGGCAACATTGTTTTTCCCAGCTCCAGTCACCTCCATTCCCAAATAAGTCTTCTATGAGATTCTTCAAAAAATCTATCCACTCATTACAAAGTCTTGGTCGTCGAAGCTCTCTAATCATATTGCTAATGGTGGTGAGAAGTTGCCACCAATTAACCATCTTGGCCGGTTCTAGACCTTCATTGAATGGTGCGGCTCCTCCTGGAGCTGGTCCTGGCAATTTAGGAAGAACAAGTCCTAACAACCATCTATCTAAACACCAACTCAGGCTATGAGTTTCATCTCCACCTCTTTCTGACGCATCGAGTCCCCAGCGAAAACCCGCTAATTGGAGGTAATGATTTATGTGCTCAGTATCATCTTGGTTTATGTTTTGCTGCTTTTGGATCGCTGGATTTGATAAAAGAGTTTCAAGAGATGATGCAGTTAGTCGATCACCTGCAATATCTAGGAGATGAAGAAGTCCCTGGTTGAGTCCTGGGGTAGAGTGCTGACTTCTATCAGTAATTCGCCAGGGTATTTTTACACCAGTAGAACTTGAATCGTTAAAGACTGAATTAAGAAGCGAAGCAAAGCGATCAACGTTAGGCGTCATGATAAGGACGTCACGTGGTTGAAGACTTTCATCTGCAGCGAACCATTGAAGGATTTGATCACGTATCAATTGCACTTGACGTAACTGACCAGGACAAGAGAAAAATTGCAATGAGAAATCGCCTTGTTTTCTTTTTAAGGGAATTTCCGTTAATGGATTTGCAATATTTTGTTGAATTTGTTCTAGTAATGATGGTTTAGTCCCTAAGAGTTCTGCCATCTTCGCAGGAGCTGCAAAAAGATTACCCTCTCTCAATTCGCCTAGTTGACTTTCTCCACTACCTTCAAGTAGTTGTTGAAACTCGGCACCCATTCTTCCAAGAGAGGCTTCTAATTTTGGTAGTTTTAGGAACCATTCACCATCTGGTGGACTCAGCCATTCGTTACCAAGTTGTTCTCGCCGACTTTTACAACGTTGCCATAGTTCAGGGCAAGGAGTGAGTAAGAATATTTGTACATTGGTTAGGCCTGAAATTGCTTGAAGTAGTTCAATTTGAACAGGTGCAAGACTGCTTAGACCAAATATTCTTAATGTCTTAGGTAGTGGTTCATTTGGCTTGTCTCCTTTACGTAGTCTTTCGATAGCAGTATGAACTTGTAGACAAAACGGTTTGGTATTTATCCGCTTAGATAGTTCTCTGAACAATAGGGGTTGCCATTGCATCAGGGGAGGCAAAGATGGAATGAAAATTGAAGATTGATTGTCTGATTTGATCCAATGATTCAAATATTCAGGGCGATATAGGGCATAGTCGTCAAAGGTATCTGCAATACAGCGAGCAATTCGCCAGGTTTCTTTGTTGAGATGACTTAGATCAGGGGTATGCCTATAAATCCAATTCTTTAGAGGTTCTGCTTCTTTTAGCGTTAGAAACTCTGGTAATAAATCAAGCAGGGTCCAGACAAGTTGATCTGTATCCCAGGGATCACTTTCTACTTTTTCGTCTAAAATGTTCTGTACAATTTGTTTTAAATAAGAACCAGGGAAGGGGAAGCGAATAAGAGCAGAAATCTTATTGACAATTGCTAACTCTTCCTTTAGCCAACGACTAGTGGGCCAGGTGTTAACCACTATGTCAATCTCTTCAAAGGGAGATGGTGGTTCGAGTTTTAATTGTTCTGCAAGAAGTTTTGCTAACCACTCGGCTCTATTGCTTCTATATATTGTTAGCAAGATTAAGAAGTTGCCTCATTGTATAACTGCTCATTAAGCCTTCTTGAGGCGACCTTTAGCTTGCTGTGAAGCATAGCAATTTTCTTTTTAGGATGAGATTCTCTTGGCTTCATTTCATATTATTTTAGAAGCTTTTCTCCCGGGGATTACTTACTAATTTTCTCATTTCCCTAACAGCTTCTGTTAACCCTACAGATAGTGCCCTTGCAATTATTGAATGGCCAATATTCAACTCTTCAATTCCAATTATTCTTGCGATTGGTTCAACATTTTGATAGGTCAATCCATGTCCTGCATTAACACGAAGGCCTAGATTATTTGCTATTGAGGTAGCCTCTTGTATCCTAGACAATTCTAATAGTTTCTCATTCGTAGTAGCCTCTGCATAGTTGCCTGTATGGAGCTCTATTAACAGAGCTCCAATATTTGAGGACGCCTCAATTTGTGTTCGATCAGGATCTATGAATAAACTGACTGGAATATCGTTCGATTGAAGATTATTAATAATTTCTTTAAGTCTATTGTTATTGCTTTCAATATTTAATCCACCCTCTGTTGTCACCTCTTTTCTGCGCTCTGGAACAAGTGTAACCATGTCCGGACGTAGTTCAAGAGCAATTTTTTCCATTTCTTTTGTGGCAGCCATCTCAAGATTTAATTTTGTGTGTACAGTCTCCCGAAGCAATCTCACGTCTCGATCTTGGATATGACGTCGGTCTTCACGGAGATGAACTGTGATTCCATCCGCACCTCCTATCTCGGCAAGTAGAGCCATAGGTACTGGATCAGGTTCTATGGTTTTGCGAGCTTCTCTAACATTCGCGATGTGATCAATGTTTACCCCGAGGCTTGCCATGAATCGAATTGGATGTTTTTAGTAAAGGGAAAATTATTTAACTTAAATAGTTTTAGCTCTTGGCCGCTAAGTTAACTGCCCAATTAGCTTACTTAGAAGTTGATTCCCGCCATTAGGTTCAGATGATCCGACTTCATTATTGGCAGTCCCCTTGTCTGTAGAGATTCGTGAAAATAATTTATGCCTAGGGGTAGATCCCTTTTGGAGTTCTCTTGCCATGGTAGCCACTCAAGACTTGGTACTTCCTAACTATTTTCGCGAGAGGCTTGTTATTGGCCGGGAGAATTTACCAAAATCAGGAGCTGTTGTACTTGCTCCGACTCATAGGGCTAGATGGGATGGCTTGATGCTACCAATGGCAGCAGGGAGGAGAGTTACCGGCAGAGATTGCCGTTTTATGGTCACACTTTCAGAGATGACAGGTTTGCAAGGCTGGTTTTTAAACCGTCTTGGATGCTTTCCAGTTGATCAGGTAAGACCTTCTATGGCTACCTTGCGATATGCCATAGATCTGATGGTGGATGGTCAGCAATTGGTGGTTTTCCCTGAAGGTCATATAAATCGTGAGCAAGAACCCATAAGGCTTGAACAGGGGCTTGCAAGATTGGCTCAGCTTGCCAATAGAAAAGGTGTTGATGTTCAAGTAGTACCAGTTGGACTTGCTTACAGCGAGGTAATGCCCAAGCTCTTTGGTAAAGCAGCAATTTGTTTCTTTGAACCAATGCAAGTTGTTGATACTGGAAGGGAAGCCGCAGAACGCTTTAATTGTGAGTTAAGTCAGAGGATGCATGCAGCTGAACAAGCGGCCCTTAAGGCAGTTGGTCGATCTGTAAAAGCAGCCTAAAGTTCATTCCAAATTGAATTTTTATTTATGGGTTGTCGTCATTCGATGACGGTATTTGCTCTTGTCGCTGGCTTGTTTTTGTCGCCAACAGCTTCTTTGGCGCAGTCAGGGACGTCTTCAGCTAAAAGGGTTTTGGCTGATGGTGCAAGTGCGTTCAATGTTTCTGCTGTCGAGGCATTACTCAAAAAAGGTGATGCAGCCGCTTCTAGGGGAAACCTCCAAGAAGCTCGAAAGTTTTATGACAAAGCTCGTAAAGCTTCAAAGCAATTACTTTCCTTCTATAGAGACTTGGGAGGTTCTTTTAGAGGCTTGGACGCCAGAATCCCCCGGGAGATGGATTCAAAGGGCAGGAAGGCGCTTGTCTTGCTCTCTAAAACAAATCTTCGGTTGGCAGCTCTTTTTCGGAGGCAAAATCAACCAGAGGTTGCTGTGCCTATTTTGGTTGAGGTCGTTCGCCTTATGACTCCAGCGAAGTCAGAAGGCAAAAAGGCTTATCAAGGACTCTTGGAGTTGGGTTTTGTTGAAACTCCATATGCTGCTGCAAAAGGTTCTTATTAAATTAAGAAGAAATTTGAGCCTAGATTCGCAGCATTATTAGTTCATTGTTTATTGATTGTTTTAATTTCTGATGGTTCAACCTAATGAAGTAGAGGCCGCTATTTGCCGTGTCCTCCCTGATGCAAAAGTCACAGTTGAGGACCTCAGCGGCGGAGGGGACCATTTACAAGTGAATGTCATCTCTAAGGCTTTTTCAGGTTTATCACTAATAAACCAACATCAATTGGTTTATGGAGCCCTTAAGGACGAGCTTGCTAGTGAAGCCATTCACGCCCTTGCTTTAAACACTTCCACTCCAAGTTGACGCTACTATTCTCTTATGGATCCAAATACAAAAACTCGAATTGAAGAGCTGATTAATTCCAGTCCAATTATGGTTTTTATGAAGGGCACTAAATTGATGCCTCAATGTGGCTTTTCAAATAATGTCGTTCAGATTCTGAATGCTCTTGGCATCAGCTTTGAAACCTTTGATGTACTTTCTGATATGGACATAAGAGAAGGGATCAAAGATTATTCAAATTGGCCAACTATCCCTCAGATTTATGTTAAGGGAGAATTTATTGGAGGATCAGACATCTTGATAGAGATGTACAACTCTGGCGAACTCCGTGAGAAGTTAGAGATAGCTTTGGCTTCTTGAGATTTCTTTGCTAGGGGTTAAGCTTCTTTTTTGTGAAAGAGGTTACTTAAATTTCCATCTGGTCCCACAAAACTTGATGGATCAAGTATCCATCGCTCTATGAGCTTTTCGAGACGAGCTAGATCTCTTGTATCCAATTGGCCTCGAACTCTTAGAGCATGCAAGTACCCATCTGCATATAGCCTTAGCTCAGATGGCGTATGGTTTCTATTGATTAGTTCCTGGCAAGCATCACATAGTGATTGAAAGTGTCTTATGGCCTCTGGATTGTCAAGTGATGTCATTGTCTTGTCTAGGGATGGGAACCTTTTTAACCACCCTTTCATTCCTTTGTCTTAGCGTATACCCGCTCTGTTATGGCCAGTGACCTCCATCCCCCCAAATCTCCTCTCAACGGAGCATGAACAAATGTCCTCCTTAGGGGCTTCTGAAAAGCTGACATCACCCCAGAACCTTTCGAGGGTTCTTGTGGTGGAGCCACATCCAACTTTAAGGACTGTATTAGTTCAGAGACTCCGTCAAGATGGACATCTCACAGCAGCTGTTGCATCAGCTCAGGAAGCGATTGATCTTTGTAGGGATCAATCACCAGATTTGCTTGTGAGTGCTGAACTTCTAGAAAGGAGTTCAGCTTTACGTCTTTCTAAGCATCTTGGTTGTCCCGTAATAGTTCTTACTGCTCAGACAGGTACAGAGCCATTGGTATGTCTTCTTGATGAAGGTGCAGAAGATGTACTTCGCAAGCCTTTCGGTCTAGAAGAATTAGCCGCTAGATGTCGTACTTTGTTAAGGCGAGGTAGAAGTGGTCTTCAAGAAAGGGTAACTGTTGGTCCGTTAGAGGTTCATTTATTGCTAAGGCAAGTCACTTTGAGAGATAAACCTGTTGAACTTAGCCCTAGAGAATTTGCACTCTTATGTGCATTGTTAATGCCTCCCGGCATGGTACGAAGTAGACAAGAGCTGTTAAGAATGGCATGGCCTCCCTTCAGTGGTGGACCACGGTCTGTTGACACTCAAGTGCTCACACTTCGAAGGAAGCTTGAACAAGCTGGCTTAGGTGAAGGAGGCGGTATTACTACAGTTAGACAACAGGGCTATCGTTTTAGTCTTGATGATTTACCTGAATAGAAGAATTGTGTAATTAAATTCAATATTTGATTATTTGAGCGATTTAGTCAGGATCAATTTATTTGTTTGAATGGATGAATTAACTAACTAACAAACTAACAAACTAGTTAAGTAGGAAGGTCCCATGAGTTCTTATTTAGCTTGGCACCTATACGATGAGCACAAGCAAATCCGCTAAATGCAACGGCATTGAGTCCTTGTCCTGGGAAGCAAGAATCTCCTACACAAAAAAGGCCTTTTATTTTTGTACTATTAAATGGCATTGTTAATAGCCCAGGCAATCTTTTCTTAGGAATCGGCCCATAAGTTCCTTGAAAGCGTCCAAGGAATCGTCTATGGCTTCTAGGCGTACCAATTTCTTTATGGGTAATAGCATTTTTTATGTCAGGAATTATTTGTCCTAACTTATTAATTAAATGGTCTGCATCTCTTTCTTTTTTTGCTATATAACTTGAAGTGTTTAGGCCTTCCCATTCACTCATAGATGAGGGAGTAAATGCATGCACAATATGTTTACCTTCTGGAGCCAAAGATGGGTCTAACAAAGTAGGAATCGATAAGAATGCAACACCTTGCTCATCTTCCATTCTATTCCAATCATTTAAAATAAGGTGATGACAATGGAAATTCTGAGGAATTACTTTTTGATTTATTCCTAGGTGAAGAGATAGAAAAGATGGCGACATTGTGTAGCGCTTCCGCCAATTTTTTTCTGATCTTGGTGTTTTATCTTTATCTATAAGTGAATCTTTTGATTCATTCCCACCGAATGTGTCCCATCGAGTTGCATTTGAGACTACATATTTTGATTTGATTATTTCTCCGTTAGCAAGTTGAACGCCAATTGTTTTATTACCCTCTAAAAGAATTTTGGTTACTCTTGCTTTATATCGAATTTCACCATTATGCTTTCTAAGCCCACTTACCAATTTTTCAGCGATTATGCCCACTCCTCCTTTTGGGTAATTAATTCCACCAGCATGTCTGTCAGAAAATACCATTCCTGCATTAATCATTGGTGTTTTATTTGCTGGCATAACTGACCAGCAAAAACATTCAATATCTATAAACCTAAGAAGTTCTGGGTCTTTTATATATTTCCTTGCTACATCTCCAACATTTACTGGCAACCACCTTGCTAATCCTAAGCATGATAGTGGAGCCTTAAAGAAGACTTTCGCTAAATAGGCAGGATCTTCAATAGATAAAAGCGGCATCGAATCTAAGCAATTAAAGACTTGCCAACATACTTTGTAAAAACTTTTTATTCCTTTCGTTTCATGTGGGAAAAGATAAATGAGCTTATCAATAAAGCTTTCATAGTTTCTATCGACATCAACGTGAAGTCCATTCGGCAGATGATATTCGAGCTGTGTTGGATCAGGAATTGTTTCGCAATATTCATCTACGTCTGCGAGAGCCCTTGTCAAAAGATTTGTATAACCATCTTGTCCAAAACCAAAAATCATTGAGGCACCAACGTCAAAGGTATATCCTTTCCTTTGAAACGAACCACCACTTCCTCCTGGAATCGTATATCTTTCTAGAACTAGGACTTTCGCCTTTTTTGCAGCAAGTTGTGTCGCTGTAACCAGGCCACCTATTCCAGAGCCAATTACAATGGCATCCCAAGTCTGATTTTTATTGAATGTGTTCATAGTTAATAGATTCTGGCTAATTAAATGTAATGTTCAATTAGTTGTTTTATATTTATAGTCAAAATTTTTTCTATATCAACATATAGAATGTGATTCATTTTAGAGAATCTTTGGAAGCCTTTAATTCGGATCTTATTGTGAAGATGAAAGTTGATCATGTCTTTAAATAGATAAATCATTTGCGACTTTTTCAAGATCTGCTAATGCACGATCCCTGTACGCACCGTAGCGTTGACGTTTGTTCTTGATACGAATCGAAAGTTCTGGTAACAGTCCAAAGCTTGCAGGCATAGGTTGAAAACCTCCCTTACTCTTTCTAGTCCCTTCGGGAGTACATATAAAATGAGTTAGTGCACCAATCATCGTGGTAGGTGGAAGGCTAACAGGATCTAAATTATTAGCTATTCGTGCTGCATTTGTGCCAGCAAGCCAGCCACCAGCCACTGCTGCTGCGTAACCCTCTGTTCCAGTAATTTGACCAGCAGTTAGTAAATTTAAGCGTTTTCTGAATTGGAGAGTGGGTTTTAATAATTGGGGAGATTCTAAAAATGTATTTCTATGCATTACTCCAAAGCGAACGAAGTCTGCATCCTTTAAGCCTGGAATCATCTTAAAGATTCTTTTCTGCTCCCCCCATTTGAGATTAGTTTGAAAACCGACAAGATTCCACATACGACCTTCACGGTCTTCCTGGCGTAGTTGGACAACTGCGTAAGCGCGTTTTTTTAACCTGACTTGTTTGTCTTTTAGGTCTCCCCAGCGAGTATCCCAAATCCCTATAGGCTTTAAAGGGCCATATCTCATAGTATCTTCTCCTCGACGAGCTAATTCCTCTATGGGCAAGCACCCTTCAAAAAAATTGGCTGTTTCTCTATCGAAAGAATTCAACTCAGCTTGTTCTGCATTGATTAACTCTTTTCTGAAGGCAAGGTATTGCTCCTTATTCATTGGGCAGTTGAAGTAATCAGCATCTCCTTTGTCATATCTACTTGCTCGGAAAGCAATAGAAGTATCAATACTCTCGCCAATGATGATTGGACTTGCCGCATCGAAGAAATGACATTCTGCAATTCCTGTGATGGTCTGAATATCTTCTCCTAGAGCTTCAGTAGTAAGGGGACCTGTTGCAAGGATAGTTATTTGATTTGCTTCAGGGAGCTGCTTTAACTCTCTCCTTTCTATTTTTATAAGAGGATGAGAAGACAGCTTTTTTGTTAGATATGAACTAAAAGTTCCTCTGTCTACTGCTAATGCGCCTCCTGCGGGTACTGAATGGCTATCAGCAGTTTTAATTACTAATGAATTTAATCTACGTAATTCTTCTTGTAATAGGCCAGCTGCCCGATCGCTGCTAAGTGCTCCAAAACTGTTGCTACAAACAAGTTCTGCAAAATCATCAGTTGAATGGGCTGGCGTGCGTTTCTTGGGGCGCATTTCCACAAGAACTACTGGCACACCATGGCTAGCGAGTTGCCATGCGGCCTCAGTGCCCGCCAAGCCGCCACCAATGACAAGCACTGAAGTGGATGGACTCAATTTTGTTTTCTCTAAGGATGAACCTGGTTAAGGATTCAAATCAGAAGGCTTTGTTGTTGCCACCGAATTGCCTGTTCCACTGATCCCTTGCAGGCTTTTGAATGTTAAACACTACCCAAGTAAGAGCAGCGAGGATTGGAAGTGTGACCACTAAAAGGCTAAGCATGAGATCGAGAGTGCTTTTGATGGAACATCTTACGGACTATTGGTCTTAGTTTGTGATGCTATTGCTTGCTGATTACATTTTGAGCACAATTTTCAAATTTCCGAACGCCAAAAATAAGAGCGATCTGCTTTGAAAAGCAAGTATCTTTAAGCCTGAGGAAGTCCGCGTGATAACTTCCATGCGTGCCAAAGGCATTCTTGAATACTGGGTCGCTAGCTCAGCGGTAGAGCATCCGGCTTTTAACCGGCTGGTCCTGAGTTCGAATCTCAGGCGACCCATCAAAAAATTAAAAGGCGTGTTTTCAATACTCTTTGAACAGAAAGCTTTATGAATTATTTGCTTGGCAATTTAGTATCTGAATTTTTTAATGGCAGTAGTTTGAAATGGTCAATTTTTTAGATTAGGAAGTTAGTCTTTTTTTCAGGCTATAGGCAGGTTATAGATGCCCCAAAGGTACAAAGTAAATATCGCAGCCCCTGCAAGACCTATAGAAGCTAATTTAGTTGGCATTAAATCAGTCCTTCTGAGTGGAACAACAGACCCATGCAGATATCTATATAGCCTTAATGCAAGTTACTTGTTAGCCCATCAGGACAAGCCGCGTCATAGGTCATTAGAAAGGCAATGCCAATGGGAATAGAGAGTTTCAAGAGAAACTTGCTAATTGGGTTAAGACATCTTTGAACTTTTATTCGGTTCTCATCACCTTTTGGCATCAAATCACTGGATCAAAAGAAGGGCTTTGGATTAGCTTCAGTGAAATGATTTTTTTAGAACCAATGGCTGGTGGACCAATGTTGCAGTTCTGGGAGGCCCTCCTTCCTATGTTTAAGGACCTACGGATTAGGTTCGCGTTTGCGATGCTTGGCAATCTTGTAATTCTTTATTTCTTAACGACGTACTTCATGAAATTCATTCCAGATTTACCAGATGGATTGAGTTAATGACAGGTAAAAATTTCTCATTCGATATTTTCAGATCGTGGACTAGTATTTTATTTTAAAATTAAATGGAAAGAGATTACTTATTTTAAGCAAGATAATATAAGGATAATAGCTTCTTCTTGTATGCTATTTTTCTTTAGTTATTTTTTGAATGTTTTGAAATTTGGCTATGAATTATATCTATAATTCAATTAAATATATTAGTTTTTAGCTAATCGATTTTTCTTTGCGTAATCAGGAACCCTGCCAGTTCTGAGCTGTTCTCTGAAGTCTTCGTCTTCCCAGTACTCGTCAATATAAAAAGAAAACACAAAGACTCCTATCCCTGCGGTCAAAAGTGCGCCAACAACTAATAATCCAAAGAACAGTCCTTCAGGTGGAGTCCAATAAGCTGTGGACAAGGTAAGACTTTTCAGGAAGAACATCATTTTTTAAGCTTCAATTTTAGTCATAGCAATTTCTAGATGCTCTAGCTGAAATTGTAAAAAAAAGCAGTTTTTGACAAGAATCTCGAGATTGTGTGTCGCTAATAAGTCGAGCCTCTTTGATTACTTTGAGATGGAATGAGATCTTCGATTGTGCAAGCCCTGTTTCAGTTATTAGTTCAAATACGCAACGCTAGCCTTTTGCAAGAGATTCAAGTACTGGTAGTTGAAGAGGGTCTGCTACTGCGTTTAGAACATCTCTTGGCTGATCTAAAGCAATTGAGGCCTATATGAAAGGGATTAACTCATTTGCTAATTAGATGAGGCTTAAGTTGATTAGAAAAGGAGGCAATTATCAGAGCTCTCCGTCTTCGCATCAACTATTATTGATGCATTCAGCAGTGGTAATTGGAAATAGAATTCTTTAAAGATAATTATTCGGAAATTCTTTCTATTGCATCTATTGCTTTAGTAAGTATTTCTCCTTTAAGAGGAATAAATCCAAGACCTGAAGCTTTTTCTTGATATTCTTCACTAAGAATAGTATTTAGTGATTTTCTAATTGCTTCGGTTTTTGACCCGTTACCTGTCTCATAGGCCAAGATCCAAGTAAGCGTTGCAATGGGGTAGGCACCACGAGCAGTTGGATTGGGATTTTGACCAGCCAAGTTTTGGTCTAGTCGAATGCCGTTGAGTGCGGTAGCACCTGTAGCTGTGGTTGGCTTCAAATACTCTCCGGACAAGTTTTGAAGTGCAGCAGCCTTGACTACACCTTTGATATAAGACTGGTTGACGTAGCCAATTGCTCCAGGTGTATTCCTAATAATCCCTGCAACACCGGAGTTTCCTTTACCACCTACACCT
>QCKB01000011.1 GCA_003215655.1 Prochlorococcus sp. AG-409-J16 | reverse complement strand
TGCAGGGGCCTTGTCCAAGGCGACGAACTGTCACTGTGACACTTGATATAGAGATCTATCTCTGTCCACAGACATGGTTGTTTATTGGATAATTATGTTGTGAGGAGTAAGACCTAGAGTCGAAACAAGGAAAGACTTCTAGATCTACCCTGAAAGCCCTGCCTTTGGCGGGGCTTTCTTTATGGATTTTCAACTATTCATTGTTAGAGGCTTCTCTCGCACGAGTAACTGATATTCCTGCTTCAGCAGCAGTGATTGAAGCAATTGCTAAAAGGCCATAAAAGCCAATCTGATCAGTTTGGCTTGGGGCAGGATCAGATGGATCGATACCATTTTGAAGCATCACACCAATAATCAGCCAGAAAACTGAAACCGCGCATGTGATCCAATAAGCCTTCCATCTACGTTGATAGATGTACCCAGCGCCCAATCCAGGGAAAATATTTAAAAGTACAGCAACCCACCCTGCTGAAGCAGCAAGAATTACTCCTCGTGTGTACTTGGTCAAAAGTGAAAAATATTCCTTACTGATTCTGACTAAATTTTCATTCAAAACAACTAAATCTAAAACAACAACATCAATAGTTACCTAGCAGAGGATTACGGATATAACTTTTTCTGAATAGTCCTCCTAGTGTCATGAGCAACCTGGTCATCAATAAAAAAATGTTTCTAGATTAGTTATTAGGCTAAATATTGACTAAATATAAATATAGAAGAGAGTACAACGCATGAAAAACAACCACAATTCCAATTCCTTATCTCCATCCTGTCAACTACCTAGAAAGCAAGCCGCTATTGAGGCATTGCTAGGTCTTGCCTGGCTCAAAGAGAGAAAGGACAGACCTTATTGGCTTCTTGAAGAACTAAGCCATTACAAATAATGCCCCGCATAGAGCCGAAGCCCAGTGCAAATGCCTAGGTAAAAATCCTTAGATATGCTATAAAGGGGGAGAGCTAGGTATTTCCCCTCATGTCTCCTCAAAAGATGAGAATCGCTGAGATCGCAAATGGGAGGTTAGCCATGATTGGGCTTTCGTTTATTGGCCTTTTTGAATTCGCAAGCAAGGCTCAACTGTTCCATCAACTTCATTCATTAGACATACAGTCAATCTGGTGGATGATCGGTGTGTATGCAGCCTGATCGCAAATAAGACGTCAAGAGTCTTAAGCAAGCTTAAAAAAAGATAAAAATTACATAAAAATGAGAGGAAGCCTAGCGACTATATAAGGGCTATATTAACTTTAGAAATTTATAGACTAGATTATGAACAACGGTTCAAATCCAGGTCATGGATCAATATTTCTAACGCTAATGCTTACTATCGCATTAATAGATTTACTAATAATGATATTTAAATTGGTCAAACAAATAGTAATAAAGGGAGAAGTATTAGACTACAATGCTGACTTTGGTATAGGCCAAGTCTTCAATATCTCGATTAGAGAAAAAAACTAGATGACCTAGTGAAAGCTTTATTCCTTGATAGCTGAGTTGAATAAAATCTATTTTCATAAGTCGAATTTGATTATAAAGTCCAATTAATAGAACTGTTTTTATAAATCGCAGGCCTCTGATGGAGTGGATAATAAATGGACATAAGATGTGGCCTGTGATGAATATATATGAGGTCGCGTATGGTATATAAAGTTAAATGTGCATCAATTCGTTGGTTAGAGGCTAATGTAAGAAGAGGGCATTCACCCTAATATCATTGCAAATTCAGGGCCACTGGGTTTTAGAAATGATCGATAAAAACCAATCAAAAACCAGGACAACCAAACAACGGAATGACTTGCCATGGTGGGTGGAATTACTTTTCGTCCAGATTGGTCTTCCTGATGGACTGCTTCGTTGGTTCCTAATCAAACGCAAGTCCGCAAGAATATATCTAAGTAATCACAAGCAATCACTTGGCTATTCGATAATCACTTTGGCGGTAGTAATTTATCTATATCCAAGCTTTAGACAGGCTCAATTCCACAATACATGCATAGAAGGTTCTCGACAGTTTGTTAAAAGGAAAATGCCTACAGAAGCGGGCCTTAATAGAAGGGAGATTAATGCTTGGGCAAATAGATTTTGCAACGGGGGCGAAATATAATAAAAGCCTATTTTGTTGATATTCAAAAGGTTCTTAGACATAGAATAAGATATAGATAAACTTAAAAAATCAGATCAGTGATCGAATCTATATCTATTTAAGAATATCTAATCTTAATTAGATGTCCTCATTGTCTCCCCATTGTGGAGGAACAGCTATCCAGCCCTTATCTCTTAATGAGTTCAATAACTTCGTTGCATCCTCTATATCAACATAAGATCTGCTTTTCAAAAGAGCATGATGATGTGGCAATGGTCTTCCAGAATCGATAAAAACCTTTTGCTTGCTTTCACTATTTTTCTTATGATCGCAATGGAAACGCTTGGTAGCTGTAGTTAAAGGGTCTTGAATCCAAAGACCTTCTCGAGAAGTCTGATGCTGCTTTAGCAATCCTTGCATAGCAAGCCCCAAGTAATACCACCCACACAGTATAGTACTTCTGTACTATACTGTGTGGGTGGTATTACTTGGGGCTTGCTGCTTGAAAGTCGAGAATGTCACAGCCTCAAAAGTTTTAGTGCTGGATACAGCTTTAATCGCTTTGTACAGTCAAGATTGTAGTTTGAACAAAACAGATGAAAAGCTATATGCAAGGGCAAATTGCCTGAAAGGGAATCCAATAACAGTAGAAACAAAATCCAATGCGATTCTCTGCGCTATCACCGGTGAAGAAAATTAATGGCTAGAAGCTATATGATTTTTTCTTTAATCGCGAGAAGGGTTAGACGGATATATGCCTCAAGCGGCTTTTTGAGCTTTAATCTTTGTTTGATCTGATTCAAGGGCTACTGCTACTGCGTCAGCCAACCTTTGATTTCCTTTAGCCTTCCATGCAGCCATAGCTGCTTCAAGGCGAAGTTTGCGTTCTTGGTCCATTAAGGAATTAGGTCTGGCCGATTTGAAGATACTGATCTAAACGAGCAATGAGCAATCTGGCGATAAGTGTAAATACTCATTACGAACCTAGGAGGAATGATGAATGCCATAAGACAAGTATTACTTTGATAATTCAAGGAGACACTGCATTGAAAAATTAGTCCAATAAGGAGTACTTAATGAAGAGGAGCCAAGAGTTGAACAAGTAGATATTCAAAAGGCTTATGGTTGAAAAAATACTCATAATAAAGAGAAATGAATGAACTAGCTTTAGGCGTGGAGTACGAGGAAAAAGCTAACAAGTAATAAAAGAGATGGAAATTATCAATAAAAAATAAATATTATGCATTTAAAATGAGAATTAATTACAAGTTAGTCAATGAATGGGTCCTACGTAAAAGTAATCAATAAACTTCACTATATGAAACCGTAAAGAAAAAGAAAGGGAAAGTTAAAGTCTAATTAAACGAAAGCTCTGGATTAAAGATCCTCAATGTAATAGAATAGAACAATATATAGCACTAGGTTCAATGGGACTGACAAAAGCTGAAAAGAAAGAGCTTGTAACTAAACACCTAAAACAACTAAGGAAGGAACTACGTATTATGCATGCTGGAGTAACAGAGGAACAAACCCTCCCCGATCCAGGAGAAGTTCGAACTGTGATGACCGAAATGGAAACTTTACTTGAAGTACTAGAACCAAAAACATCACGTAAATCAAAAACTTAAAAATAAAAAATATATACCTTATCTATAAACTATTCAGCAATTTAACTAGATATTTAATAAAAGAATCATCTCTTTACATCATGAGCACAACCATCACCTTTGTAATTATCACTATTATAGAAACCATTTCTAGTTCCAAAATATGCAGTAATTAATACAAAGGGGATAGAAATCCAAAGTAGCACATTTGACAAGGCCATTAATAATTAAAATTTCCAATAAACTAATACTAATTATGATCCTTTGTTATGAAAAATGTCTGAAAATATAATGAATTATTCGATTTTGTGATTATGGACCCTGTTTCATAGATCGAAATAGATCATCAGTACTGCATCTATCTGGGATCACAACATCATTAAAGAAAATTGTCGGCTTAGATAAACCGCTAACAGCATCCTCTGCAATTGAACTTAGGACCTCGTCCAGGCTAGTTTCAAGCTCTTCTGCCATTTCGGCTAAGAGCTCTGCCGTATCCGCTCTCAACGAAAGGATCGCCGGGAACAGGACCTGCTCAGCTGGGTCTAAGAACTTCATAAAGAGAATCTTAAGACATCATGTGTGTTTTTGCACACATCCGCCCAAAGTCGTTGCAATAAAACGTTTATGTATATTTTGACTATTAGACGGTTGAAGAAGATGCTCTTTGAGGGAGGCGTCTCACACCTCGTCAAAGTGGGAGTGCGAATAATTGCAGAAGAATAGAGTTGGGTATACAACGAAGCTGCAACATTCTTAGGAAATCATGCATTCATAAAGGAAGGATATCTCCCATTGAGCTATAAATATCCTGTGATTTTTTATTTATAAAATAAAATCAATACAACCAATGAAAAATATTGACATAAAGGTTTTTTTTTATAAAATCAATAAGTTTCTCTAATAAAATAAGCTAATGAGATTACTAACAACAGAAACTCGAAAAAGAGTTGAATCAATAATAAACAAGCTAAGCCAAGGGTCCGAGGTCAGCCTAAAGGAAAGAATTGAGTTAACTAAATATTCTAAGCATATCCCATTTATAGCGGGCAAGTTAAACCAAGCTTTATACAAACGTGCTGAACTTGAATCCAAGTAATATCTAGACTAATTCTTTTTATAATTAAATAAGATTTTGCCTCTATTATGAAGGTATCTATTTTCTATCACTTCCGCTCCAATTGGTAGAAGGTGGATTTGATGCGCAATAACTTGCAGCCTCTACGGCTAAGGTTAGTCCTGATTTACTTAATGTTGAAGGGCGATAATTAAATACACATGCAATTGCGGTATTATATCCGTTCCTAAAAATAGACTTATTATAAGTCACTATAAATATTAGTATAAATATAAAACATATTGCTGGCATCCAGATTCTAGAAATAAAAAATTTAGAAGATTGTCTTTTCATTGACTAAAGGAAATTATTCGATGAATAATTAAAATCATTCATCTCTCTCTTTAGTAGATTACAAAAAATTGTTTCATGAAAAAAGGGCTCACACCTTTTGTAGAGAGATCAGGTTGATATTCAGATCATTCAACCAAGTATCGTTATTTGCTCATCTGTCTCTGAACTCATAGATGAAGTCCTTGTACTTATTTTTTCTTTTGACTTGCCAATCTTTCCAAAGAAGGTTGTAATTGCCCTTAAAAGTGCCATGAATCTGTTTCAGCTAATCCATAGTGCACTATTAAATATGAAATGCAAGAGCTTAGAGTTTTGAGTTTTGAATGTTCTGATTTGATTTATTGATAAACCAAGGGAAGAACTAGCCAAAGCATTAGAACGAATGGATAAAAAAGCTATTGGGATTAATTACTCTCTAAAGGCTCCAACTTTTTTAAGTAATCAGTAGCTTCGTCAAAATCATTACAGAATTTACAAGTACCGAGATAGCACCCTAGAAATCTCTGGAAAGAGCTTTTGCCACCACTTAAAGGGTATTTATGAATTGTGCCTCCATTAGGGCTTGCATGTACAAGTTCTGGCTTGCAAGTCATTGCAGTTATTTTTTGAACTACCAAAAATTGCTATATGAAAACCATTAGCGCCATAGGTGAAAGTACCAATATCTCGCAATAGACAACAAGTGCTGAATTAAACCCTTTTAAGCATGCGAATATCCTGAAAACCAAACTTCCAAGGCTATAAGTAAGTACTTCCTTCACTCAAGAGGAGCGAAAAGCTAATGAAAGCGTTATCAAAGGGTGTTTTGGTTTTACTGAAATGAAGATCAACCCATGGGTATCTGAATCTCAAGCAAGTAAGCAATTATGTGTTAGCGAAACTACGATTAGGAAGTGGTGTGCTTTTGGCTATTTAAAAAAAGGAACTCATTGGAGAAAGGAGGTCCTAGGAGGGCAAGAAACCATTTTGTATAGGGTTGACTGGTGCGAAGAAGAAATGAATTACTGGTGTGCACAAGATGCACGCATAATGGATATGGCCGCCTAGCTTTAGGCAGAGTATTCATTCCATTAAGCATATGACCAAAAAAGATTGGTTTGGAATCATCTATGTATCGTCCTGGGTTCTTATATGGGGAACAATAGGATCATTAATTGACTTCCCATTGCTAAAGCAAGAGGTTTACCAAGCAGGTTCAATAGGGCAAATCACAACCTTTGTTTTAACAGCAGCAGCTTCAATAGCTATAGGAATAAAAGTCTTCGCACGAGTTGAAAACCTAGTTTTAAATAAAGAGACTGATAAGAATTAGTTTTTACGATAAAGCTAAGACGCAAACGCAACCAATAATTATATTAATATAATGATATTATTCTAGTACATTATTAATCGTCTTTTTTGTTCCTCCAATCATTCTTAAGTGCAAAATCCTTACTCTTGTCGAGAAAGATTACTAATACGAAAAACATCGCCCCAATAATAGAAACTCCAATAAGCAAACTATTCAGCGGATTGAGATCTGACATGGTTATAAATTTTTGAAGGAAGTGGGTCATTGATAGGCTGGCAAGATGATTTTGATTAATATATAGCTTCTCATATCAAAAAGCTATTCGCTACTGATGCAGTACCTTTTTGATCGATATGCTTCTGAAATTAACCCTTACAAGGCTATTTATGTATTCCAATATAAAGAGATTGATAAATTTCATCTTATAGTTTTTCAAATACTGAATTTTCTAATTTTAAAATAAAGGGTAATGCATTAAAAGCTTAACAAAAGCTGGAAAAAGCAAGAATCCTTGTTTCTATTAGGTATCTACTAAAGGCTCAAATGAAAAATTATTGGCCTCATCGTAAAGAAGTGAACGGTTTTTCTATAGAAAAACTAGCCAAGTCAGCAAAAGAAAAAATGTCCAGAGTCTCTCAATCTAAACAATTCATAGAAATTCAAATACCATTACAGGCAGTATCCCCAAAAAACAATCCAAACACTAATAACGAGAGCTCTTCTAAAGAAGCTTCAATGGAAAATTCTCATTGGGCAAACCGAAATTTTGACGAATATAGAAGAGTTTCATAATTATTCTTATTCTACTTGATTTATTCCTTCCAATATGTTGGAGATCAATTTTATTCTTTAACTAAATTAGTATATAAAATTGAAATTCTTAGTACTAAAATCAATCTCCACCACCATTACAGCTCCAGACTTTTGCTGGTATTCCAGCGTTATTGGAACCATCTACACGAAAAGTCCTGACAATGCAATCGTTTTGAGTCCTTGCCCATTTTGCTATTGGGGCCAGTGATACAGCGATTAGAACCAAACTGACCGTACTCACAGCAGCAAAAACTGGGTATGAATGCGCTCTGATCATTTCCCTTGGAGTCATTATGGAAAGTCAACTATTATCCAAACTATTCATCTATGCATCAATCTGCCAGCAAATATCAGGCACATTAGATAAAGAGTCGTAAAAACCACAAAAACACTCTTCCAGTCGCTAAGGTCATCTCTAATCAAAAAATCATGGTGATCCCCCCATTCAGTATTTATTCAGGCGCTTATATCGGCCTTTTATTGATTTCCATTGGTGTTTTAAATGCCATGAGAATGCAACGATCCACCACTCCTCCAAGTTAGGACTAAGAAAACTCAGACTAACTTTGAACCAATCGAATCATGGGTTAGATCAAAACGCCTATATACCAATAGAAGTAAGCTTTAAAAAAGTGGCCTGCAATGAAGGCGAAGAAACATAGACCGCATAACCAATGGCGGCTGAAGTGGCACCAAGCGCGACCAAAGAGCCAAATAAAAAAGCTTGCTTTACAGGGATATCAATTGAAGGATTAGAATGGTGGGCTTTAGAAGCAGTCATTATTAAAAACACAATTAACCTATTTCTAGCAATTACATCTAATTTTGGCAGCTGAAGATGAATTAAACTCGAACGACGTTCCACTAAAATGCATGAGAAAATCCAAAACTTCAGTTGTTCAAGCTAATTAGTTGCTCTTTCCTTACATTGAATTTACAGTTGAAATACTAAAATCCTCACCACCTCAACCTATAATTAACCGATGAATTCAGACATTATTTTTATATATGATGGGCAATGTCCATTCTGCAATCATTTTGCTACTCTGCTTGAACTGAAAAGTAATATTCCAAATATTCAAGTCAAAGATGCAAGAAATAATCCCCAAGATTTGCCAAAGGGTTATGACATGGATACTAAAGGTGCAGTTTTATATATAGGAGGGGAATTCTTACATGGGGCAAACGCTATAAACTGGATATGCGCACAGGTTAAAAGCCCCTCAGGCTCATTATTGAAATTGATTTCTAAAACCTTTTCTTCAAAAGCAAGAACAGAATTCATATTTCCATTCCTAATTATCGCAAGAAGAATTGCCTTATCTTTCAAAAGGGTCCCTAATAAAATAATCAATTAATTATTCCCAGAAATAGATTAGATCAACCTGTCTTATACTCTTAAAAGTTAATAAACCAATAATGTCTAAGAAAAAGAAAAGAGTAACTAAAAGAAAAAAAATCAATCCTGCAACCCTTACTATAGAAAGAGATAACCCTACTGCTCAGAAGTTTGCATTAATTATATTTGGGCTTGGACCCATAATACTTATGGGCTGGTATCTCTTGGGAAAAGGCTTCTTCGATCCAATTGGCTAGTATTTAAATCCTATTAATGTAAGAAAATGCCTATTTAGATATCACAATATTAGATTTAGATAATTATTTATCTAGCAATGGTTTGATATATGATGACCTGAGACAAGAAATAATCATGAAAAAGACCGTCATTTTTTCATTGCTCACAGCGATTGCTGGATTATCAGTTGGAAATGCTCTTCCTAGAGGCATTGTTTCGGATCCAATTTCAATTACAACCTTCGAAATAAACGTACCCTTCGAAAAATGGGCAGAAAGCTTCGACAGTGAGGGAACAGCAAGACTCCACAATTCAAATAAGATCACTCCGTTGTTTAGAGGAGTCAGTATTGACAATCCGAAGCAGGTTATTGTCATTCATCAGTCAGAGCCTGGCATAGTTGAAAGGTTACTGTTAGACAATAAGGATATTATCAAAGAAACTGGGCACATAATGAGAACAACAAAAACTAGTAATTGGAAATTTAAGTAATCATAATCAGAATAGACAATTGAATTAGTTAAGAAGAATAGAATCTATGATCTCATTTCAATAAGTTAGGAGCAGCAATCAACAAATTCATTGCGTAGAAAAGGATTATCCAAACCATCTAAAACAATAACCCATATCAAGACTTTGAATTCTCAACTTTATTCCTAACGCTTAAAAGCCAGAAGCTTGACAATAGGTCTTTGACCGAGTAGAACATGTGTACTACATGGTTAATCGTTGTGGTTGCTGCCTCACCTTATGAAGTCTTTAAACCAGAGGAGTGGATGGTTATTCCTACCCCCAGAAGAATTGTTGGACAATGCATAGGGTGCAAAACCAAAAGGTCCTACGGGAAAATGTCAACAACCAAAAAGAAGAAGAAGAAGAATCGAAGTACCTCGAGCATTGATTACTCAAGAACTCACATTCAGCTGACATTTGCATAACTTGTCAACACTTTAAATATTCTAATGACAAGCATTGTCTAACCCTATTCACTTGCATGATTCAAGATCAACTAATCCATCAAGACGAACACTTGGATTCTTGATGAGTTTATGGAAAAGAATCTCTCCAAATAGGGGCAACTGATCAAATTAGTCCATTTATATGCTTTTAAAGTATAATAATTCACTATCAAAATACAATAGTTTTCACTTATAAAGAGGTAATGAAAAATGCGGATGCTTCACACAATGATTAGAGTAGGTGATATAGAAAAATCTATTGAATTCTACTGTGACATATTTGGAATGAGCCTATTAAGGCGTAAGGACTATCCCTCTGGGCGATTCACACTGGCTTTCTTAGGTTACGGACCAGAGGAAGAAAATACAGTTATAGAACTAACGGAGAATTGGGATAAAAAAGAATATGAGCTTGGCAACGGATTTGGACACATCGCCTTAGGAGTAGAAAATATTTACACATTATGTGAAGAGATTGTCAATAAAGGTGGTCATGTTGTTCGAGAACCAGGACCAATGAAGCATGGTAAAACAATAATTGCCTTTGTTGAAGATCCAGATGGTTATAAAATAGAATTGATTGAAATGAGTTCAAGAGGATAAAAGAGGTAGAATTTACCTTTGCATAAATATGAAAGTGCCTGAAAATTGTCAATTATTCCAAGTAATTGGAGACAAGAATCCTAAGCATATGAGGCAACACACAATTTACAAGCCTCAAATAAGCAGAAAATTTTCCACAGAATATGAGTTGGGAGAAAAATTCATTTGATTAAACACCTATTAATGTGTTATATAAGTCTTATGGAAAGAACACGAAAAAAGAACTTCCGTTTGGAATCACAACCAGATTTTGAAGAAATTGATTCTCGATTAGCTGCAGGCTGGTATGTATCTCCCCATGACAGTGGTCAAAGGAAGAGATACCTTAAGTCCCTACAAACCCCAACTACAGCTAAAAGCTAGATCGGGTTCCATAAGAATTGGTTTCGTTCCCTTAAAATATCTAGGCAATAAGGGCATATGCCCTTATTGCAGATCTCCTATAGGTCCAATGGGTAATTAATGCCGTATTGGCTAGCTATGCCCATAAGCTGATCAATACTAATCTCGGAAAAGTAGCTGCAAAGACAATGCAAGGAAATAAAGCTTTCGAGCTTTCCACTACCTTCTTTAATTAGCATTTCTTTAGCAATTAACTTAACAAGTTCTTGATGATTCATGCTGCGAGCTCATCAATAAATTCATTACCATTACCTTCATCAAATTGGTAAGACAGCTTTTGCCATCCGTCTAACAACATTTGGGCACACAATTCAAGCGCTTCATCCAAGGGCAACTTGCTTCTGTACTTCATTTGCAAAGGGCTGCCATCTGCCTGAGTGCTCCACTTATCAACAAATACAAATGGGTATCTTTTCCATGATTTTGGATCCTTGTGGAAGCTATAACACCAATTTCCTTCCGGGCTAATCAACCATCCACTTACGTCTTGACGGGATCGAGACTGCATGACCTTTGCGCGAGTACATACGTACTAGCTAGTAAATCAACCGCTGTCAATAGATACATCGAAGAGCGCGCGCTGGGCTAATAGCTGATTTCAATTCTGCTGCCTGATTCCTCGAAAGCCTTTAAGCAAAAGCGATGTCTCCATAGAGTTAGATACTTCAAGATGAAGAAAGCGGAACTATCCCCGAATGAAAAGATTCACTAAACATCTCGATAAGGGCTACTAATGAGAATCTGAAGAAAATCTATGGATAAAGAGGTCACAAAGGTATAAAATCTCTTAAGCATTTATGCCTAACAAATGGACCTGAATCCTTTTAAGCCTTTATTACAGGCAGGTGAGAAGCAAAAAAAAGCCATTACATGGCTTTTTACTGCCCTTGCAACAATCAATCTCTTCTCCTGATCATTAGCTTTCTTTGACTTCGACAGCTTAAAGCTGTCCTGGCAACCGATAATTCAGGAGCTTTCCAAAAGCTAGAAAAGCATTGAAGAGCTCCTGGGACAAACTTTTGCGGAATTGAGAAGGCGTCATCACTTAAGTTCAACTTCTTAATTCATAGCCACTCTCTTCCTGAGTGGGTAATAGGTGTGATGGCCTATACGCAAGTATTGATATCTATGTGCGCAGAATGAATCTAATCAGCTTGCTTACCAAGTCTTTTGAAATTCTTGGAGAATTCATGGCTGGAAGACACGGTACTGCTACATCTCAAAAATCCATAAATTTAGTGAGGGATCTCAATTAGTTGAGGTGATCATTTTTGCTGGCTAATAGAGTTAATAGATAGTCTGCAAATCAAACACATTGGATACTGACAAGGCCCTTCTCAAGGAAGTTGCAAAGGAGCTATGGCATTCCGTTAAAAAGCTACGTCCAGGCTTGCCTAAGGATGCTCGAATGCAACTCGTGCTCAAAGCACTCGTTACTATTGGTGATCTGTCAAACCCTATCGAAGCCGCAATGGTCGTAGGTGTTTGCCTAGATATGGAAGAAGATGATGAAACATCAAAAGGCGGGGACAAAGAAAGTAATAAAGGCAAAGACAATCATTCGGAAGATATTTCCGAGGGGAAAAGAGTCATAAGAAGAAGGTCTACAGCTAGCTCCTAAGAACAAATTATTATAAAATTCGATATTTTCAGACAGGTCAAGGGTTCTTTAGATGATTAAACTCTCATTAAGGTTGTAGATTGCATAGAAAGAACAATATGAAATCAAGTACTATTATCTTGTTAAATGTTAGCTAGTTTACAAAATCCTAACAGATTATAAAACTATAAATCAGTTATTCTTTAACGTATCAAACTAGGGGTTAGGTGTTTTATGGACAAACTGGTCATTTCTAAGATCAGATAATTCATAAAGTAATTTACTTATTTATGAAAGGATAGTCGCGTTTTTTAACAATGATCCTGTCCGACTTGATGAATTAAATCAACAATCTTCCTAAGGAGGCCTGCTAATACTTCAATTAACCATAAATTCTTGAAGCCTTAACAAAAATCTTGCTATTGGTAGATTTTGAGGATACAAATGGTTTAATAATGACCATTATTATTGGTATAAATCAGGAATGAATGAAATCAACTGCCCAGACTGCGGAAAAATCTTTAAAATAGATGAGTCCGATTATGCGAACATTCTCAGGCAAGTAAGGGATCAAGAGTTTCAAACAGAAATATCTGATAGGCTTGATTTAGCAGAGAAGGATAAGATTAAATCAATTGAAATTGCAAAAAATAATATAAAAATGGAAATGCAAGAATCTATAATTAATAGAGAACATAAAATCCAACAGTTGCAATCGAAGTTGGATGGTGCTGAAGTGGAAAAGAAACTTGCAATAACTCAAGCAAAAAACAATTCGGAGAACGAGAGAAATACTCTCGCCCAGAAGCTAGAACAGCTAAAATCAAATATGATTCTTTCAAATAAGCTTCAAATAAATGAAGCAGTAAGTAAATATCAAAAAGAACGTGATAACTTAATAAATAATCTAGAAAAGGCCTCTCTAGAGAAAGAAATTGCAGAGAAATCTCTGAAAGAAAAGTATGAGTACCAAATTAAAAATAAGGACTATGAGATACAAAGACTACGTGATATGAAAATTAGATTGTCGACAAAGATGCTAGGTGAATCTCTCGAGCAACACTGCGAGACTGAGTTCAACCGTATACGCGCAACAGCCTTCCCTCAGGCATATTTTGAAAAAGATAATGACATAAGAACCGGAAGTAAAGGCGATTATATATTTAGAGACTCTGACTATTCGGGAACAGAAATTGTTTCAATTATGTTTGAAATGAAAAACGAGTCTGATGCCACAAACACAAAGAAAAAAAATGAGGATTTCCTAAAAGAGCTCAATAAGGATAGAGTAGAAAAAGGTTGTGAATATGCAGTTCTAATATCATTACTCGAACCAGAAAGTGATCTTTATAACTCGGGAATTGTTGATGTTTCTCATCGCTACCCTAAGATGTATGTTGTTCGCCCACAATGCTTCCTACCCATAATCACTCTTCTAAGAAATGCTGCCATAAAATCAATGGAATATAAAGCAGAGCTTTCAAGAGTAAAAGAACAAAATATTGATATCACAGAATTTGAAAGCAACCTTGAGCTATTTAAAAATGCATTTAGTAAAAATTATGACCTTGCCGCAAGACGATTTGAAACTGCCATTCAACAGATTGACAAGTCGATTGATCATCTACAAAAGACAAAGGAAGCGCTAATTGGGGCAGATAGGAATCTTCGACTGGCTAATGACAAAGCCCAGGATGTTTCAGTAAAGAAACTAACTAAACACAATCCAACAATGGCAGAAAAGTTTGAACTCCTTAAAGAGAATAAGGCTGCTTAGAGGGTCCAAAATATTATCAGGGATTTTGAATAATTGTTTCATCATTAATCAATAAGAATCCAATCCTGGAATGAATGGAAAGACCTGTTCACTCCCGAAGTCTATATATTCATCAGATTTCTCTTCCTCCATTAATTTCTCATTATCATTGGAAGGTGGAATACTCGAATAATTATCTCCATTATCAGAAAGAGAAGATGCATCTTCTCTTTCTGGACTCCATCCCTGTACTAAAGCATCAGTTCGAGGAACTCCCAAAACGAAGATCAGCATAAAAATTATCGATAAAAGAAATGCCCTATTTATTTTCTTTAACATAAGAATCTTCTAAAACAAACCTCAATCTACATCAAAAAGGCAATAAGCCATCCAAAGCCATAATTGGTTTAAAGGCTTCTAACTTAGAAGATTTCTTGAGTTCAAATTTCATGAAAGGTTTCATCTCAGATCAGGCTTGGAAATCATTAGAGCTAAAGGTTATTAAATAAAGAGGTATCAAAACGCATTGAATTTTCCTGTTCCACTATCACGATGGTTATCAGTTCGAAAAGGGAAGTTATCTTCTGGGCCTAACAGATCATCAATTCTCAATGAGCCCCCATCGTTCTGGATAGCTGTTTTTTGATCTCCAACGCGACCTTCAATGATAGAAGAACCCTCGGGAATTAAAAGGTCATCAATACTAATTTCTGCTGAGTAAGCTGAGCTTGGACATTGCATCAGGATAAAAAGTACCCCAAAGCAAAAAGCTAATATCCTCCGCATTAATCCCTTCCGTAGGCAGTTCTCATTTCACTCAAGAAAGAAAATTGAACTCCAACATTAGATGACCCCAAGTTCTGAATGAGCTTACTAGTAGCGAACCTAGCTTGAGTAGATGCATAGCGAGATTGAATCTTTGTAGCTGCAGCTCTTTTAGGGGAGGTTGCTGGCTTAGTGGTTGTAGCGACTGCCATTGGGTATATAAATCAATAAAAACAGACTAGTTCTATCTCGCTAAGTAGTCACCTTTTCGACAATTAACCAACTTCGCTAGCTAACAGACTTCTTGTTAGGCAAAAACCAAGTAAAAACGGAATAGTGTTTTTTACCTATAAATCAGATCAAGACAATGCTTTGAATATCTCTTATGGGAGATAATGATCTTAAATAAATTCTCTGTGTGGGTAAGCACTCAGGTAGCACTACATCAGAAAATGGCAAATCCTTGGGTTCTAAGGAAAATTGTTTTACCTCAGCACACTGATCATGCTGGAGTGATGTGGCATGGAGCATATTTGCACTGGCTTGAGGAAGCAAGAGTCGATGCCCTTTCAAAAGTTGGCATTTCTTATGCTGACATTTCTGAGATTGGATACGAGATGCCAGTAGTTAACTTGAATATCAAGTACATAAATGCCTTAAAGCATGGTGATGAGGTTATTCTCAAAAGTTGGCTATTAGATAATATTGGGGCGAAATTTCCTTGGAAAACAACTTTTTCGAAAGACAATGGAAAGACCTCAGCTGAAGCCATAGTGAGCTTGGTTTTATTACAACGAGTTGAAGCAGGTACTCGTTTACTAAGAAAAAGTCCAGAACATATTTCTAAAGCTCTTAATAGATTAAGAGAGGGGCCAAAGCTAACTCCTTAGTAAAGGAAAATGAAATCCTTCCAACTATACCTATTTATATATTCTGATGAATCAAACTACTTAATTCAACAGATTCACCAGGCAAGCACTCACTTGGATATGAGATGACATTCTTTGCTGTAAAGCCTATGCCGATTGCTATAAAGAAAATAGCAACTAGCCATTTCGATCTTTCATTTGAAAACAAAGAGTTCATTGGATTACCAAATCATCATTCCAACCTATCTACATATCCCTAAGAACTTCTGCAATCTTGTGTGGTGGTATTTATTATTAATATTCCTTAGATAAACTAAAACACTGTCTAAAAACTCGTTTATAGTAAATGTTCGCTTGTCTTTTTTCATTGATTAATACTTTAAACACTTAATTAGAAAAAAGTAGCATGATCTATAAATGAAAAAAGGTATGGTGATATTTAAATTAAAGGGGCATAAGAGCTAAGTATTGGCATGGGGATTTAATATACTTATAAATTGACTAGGGATCGCTACTCCATCAAGTTTTACTTGCTTAACTAATTAGCAGTTCCAAAAGCCAACGTCTTACTTCTAAAATAAGTAGGGCTAAATTAGATTCAACAGGATTAAACCACTGGCAAAGCTAACTCCTACCAAGCTAACAAAAGATCAACCTTGGCGAGTCTGGGCATTTGTTGTTGGGCTGAATCTATTTGCATGGATCGGTTGGTATTTCATGCACGATGCACCTACAAGGTGGTAAAAAATTCATAGCTTGACTTGCCAAAACAGCGCGAGTGTCAAAAAAATGAATTACCAAATGTTGCTCGAATGTCATGCCGCAGGTACTCCTATCACCCCGCAGGAAGCAGAGTTATTGGATTTAGAGCTGGACTCTCAAATCGAAAGCATCAAGGTCTCCAGGACTCAGGGTTGCATTGAAGTGGCTCCAGATCACATATGTAAGGTTGTTTGTGTATGCGTAGGCAGTTTCTGGATTACATGCCTAGCAGCTCTACTCGATCAAATGAATCCAGTTGCTGCCGGCAGCAAAGCAAGAGGAGCCAGAGTTATGGATGAATTATTAAGTAATCATTATGCGATCAATGGTTAAGCTGAAACACTCCAATTTTGAGCTATTGATTTCAATGAATACTCATTTTCCTAACACCATGCTTGATGATGGATGATCCTTGCAAATCCCCTGCCCCCCAAAATTACTAGTCAAAGAAGCTTTTAGCAATAAAAAAAGACCCTTGCGAAAAGCTACGGGCCTAGGTGATGGGGAGCTTTATTTCTAAGAGATTAAGAAGAGTCATGCAACCCCCATGAGTAGCCTTTTTATATTTGGGACAGAATTTGCGTCATGACTAGCTTGTCTCTACTGAAACCGAAGCAGCAGCGACTAGTATTGCCTGAATTCCCAATTAAGTGAATCTATAGCTTTTATGAAGCTTCATCTAAAGAGGAGCCCTTTGAGTTGCCCAAGTTCGTTAAATTGCCTTAATTCCTATCAGACTTAAAGACTAATAAAATGTCTGTGAATAGTATGCTATGAAACTGAAATCAGCTTCATAGAAATCCTTATCAGAATTAAATTTTCAAATTGAAAAGAGCCGGGTATACAAGAAAAAATTTAACTAAGCTATAACGTGTACTGAACGTAAAAATCTAATGGATACTGTAAGAGCAATTTTTATTTGTTTGTTTATTGGTTGGGCTCTATCAAAGGGAATCCTGTTTCTGCTAACACAGATAGGTTAAAAGAATTAGATTATTCTGAATTAAACAACAGTCTACTAAGGGCAGATTCCTAGCTCGAAATTCATTTTCGCTTAGGAGATTCAGACTCTTCTACTTTGTCATTAGAAACTTTTTGATTTTCTCCATTCTTTGAATAAGGGCAATCTCCACCACCCCAGGAATAAACAGGATTTGCAAAGATTGATAGAGCAAATGCTAATGGAAGAAGTTTGTTCATGTTATTGACTAAATTTCATTCATCATAAACAAATGAAGCCCAGACAAGAGTTTTTTTTATGTAGAAGGACACATTTAGATAGTTAGTCTGTTTTTAATTTTGATTCGTATACCGCGCCATTGCATAGTCCAACTGCAAGAGATTCCTTAGCCTTCTTTGACCAATTTATCAAGTCTGATGATTCATTTGCCCACATAAGTGAATTGTCTAAACAACGATTCCAATAGGCAGCTTGCCTAGAAACTGGAATCAGTTCGATTGCAATGCATGAAACACCAATTGAAATAACACCTAAAAATGCCTTTTGTAATGAATTGCCCATTAGCGGAAAATGTCTTAACCCTAAAGGATTGAAGAAGTCTTATAACTAAAAAATTTTAATAGCTATTCAATGTAATAGTTTTGGGCCATGTCTAGAAGCATTTTTGCTACATGCTCATCCTTTGCTTTGGTTTCTTCTTTTAGTTTTTCACAAGCACCTTTAACTTGAATCCAAACAGCCTCTATTACCTCGAGTTCCTGTTCAGTAGGTTGCCATTTAGCTTCAGTCATTAGCTAGGACTATTAAGATGGATCCAATCGAATACTAAATAAATGGCAAGAAGAAGTCCTATATAAAGAGGAAGCCTTGGATATTTGAGAAAGATGTTTAAAGAATTTGGCTTTGTTTCCTTCCTTGAAGTCCTAGGTGGTAATTTCGCATCTCTTCGCCGTTTAGCTTCTCCCATTTTTTGCTTTGCGGATAGCTATATTATGAACCGTCTGTTCGAAAGAGCAAATAGACTAAGAATTCATTAAAAGTCAAATGAATTAGAAGCAAAAAAAATACTAGTAAACTGCCAATAAATATAAAGAAAAGCTGAAATCAAAGAGAAGTCATTTAATAAGGCCTGAAAAGAAAATCAACCAACTAAAGGCAATTAAGTTGAGAATTAAAGTAACCGAAATCGCAATGATTTTGAATACATTGCCGACCTCCTCACTTTCCGGATTCAACTCAACTCTTTTCATAACCCTAGCTATAGTAATAACTGATATAAAAATGACTCCGATATTGAACAAATAAACAATCTTGAAATAAAACTTGGTTAAAGTTTTTCTTTCGAGAAAATAAAGAAGCAGTGATTCTAAAAAAAGTCGCAAACGATAAATTTAGATGTTTTTGGTTATGTGCTTTTCTGATTTTATTAGATTAACAAAAACTAGAATATTATCAAATCATAAATAGCAATGGTTTATTAATAGCTTTATTTTCTATTTCTTCTTATAATTCAACAAAAAATTATTTGCAGGCATTTTTATAGTATCGATTTCATCAAATCCATTATTTATCGCTATTTTACTAACCGCCTCTAAATCACGAACTCCCCAGACCGAATTGGTATCCTTCAAGGATTTATCAAATCGTAAATTACTTTCACTAATGTGATGACCATTCAATTTAAATGGACCATAAATCAAAAGCAAGTGATCACTTTTTAAAAGACTGTCAGCTTCTTCAAAGAGAGCCTTTGTACAACTCCATGCAGAAATGTGTAGCATATTTATACAAACTATAGATTTAAGAGTTGACCTAAGTTCTATAGATAAAGGCCAAGGTCTTTTTTCAACATCTAGATCTATAGGTTCAGGCATTTTTTTTGATAGATTATGATAATTAATCCATGCGCTAATGCTTTTTCTATAAGAGTGGACTGGATCACTTGTTTGCCAGACAATATTTGGAAATCTTTTTTGAAATGTCACTCCATGTTCTCCGCTACCGCTTGCTATTTCGAGTATGGTTCCACTCTCAGGTAGTACTTTTGAAAGAGCGGAACCGATGGGACCTCTGTTTCGCTCAGTCGCAGGAAAGAAAAGTCTGTAGTCCATTTTATTCTTTCTATTTTAGCAAAAGGTATAATAGTTAGAAATTATTATTCAATTCTTAAAGAGGATTATTTTTTTCCGTAGATCAATTTTAAAATTAGGATTGTAACATTGAATATAAAGGTAACTATGTTGGCAATAAGGACTGGAAAAGCATTGCTCTTTATTGCATAGACTATCCAAAATAAAAGCCCTATGATAAAAGTCAATAACATCACGACTGATACATCCTCAGCCTTTTTAGTTCTCCATGTCTTGATTACTTGCGGTAAAAACGCAATTGTCGTTAGAAAAGCGGCTATAAAACCAAATGTATCAGCATTTATTACTTGATTGATCATGTATTATTTTTCTGTTTACCAAATAATGGTCCAATAAACAAAAAATAGCAAATCGCCCTGTAAAAAAAATAAAAAAGCAAAGAGATTCGACAAAAACCCTCAGAGAATTTCAGCCTTGCCAATGTATGTATAGCTGGCTTCAAGGCTTAGGGTGTTGGTCATGATAATAAACGAAGATAATTATCAGCAAAATCATTACCAATCTGGATAAATGAAATCATTATCTATTGACACTTCATTAGAGTCTTAGCCTAAAAGGCCCCTTTCAAAGAGATTTAGAAATACAATTAATTTTGAAAGCAGCAGATTCTGCTCATAAGCAGGAAAGACGAACAGAAAGGACAATTCCTGATAAAAACAGAAAAAAAGATCAATGAATATTTGAACATCTTTACTTTCTCCGTCTGCGTATAAAGTCAACAAAATTTGGCCAAGCATCAAGTAATTCCTTAAGAGCTTTCCTATTTGGAGTATAAAAAATACATGCACAGGCACTTACTAAATAGAAGAAAAACCACCAATAACTTGCAGCATAAAGCGAAACGAAAGAGAAAAGAAAACCTCCTATAAAGAACCAAAATAGTGATCGACTAATAATTTCTAGCGTTGCCTTCCATATTCTCCGAAAAGGTTTCTTTTGATAACTTCCTTCCATCACTCTTCTATTTAATTCTTCTTTCTCCTCTTTAATCCACCTTATATCTTCCTGATCCAGATCATCATTGGACCTAATGATGTCAGCTATTTGATCATCTGAGAAATCCTCTAAAGAATTAGAGTCTTTTTTTATATCGGTCATAAGTTTACAAATAAAGAGAGCTGGGTTTAGAGATACATAGAATTAACTCACAGTTTAAATTTAATAAACAATCCTAAACCTTCCATATAAATCGATATTTTTCAATGATTGTTTCGTTATCTTGCATAGCTATTGTAGTTAGCTCTAAGGAACCTAGATAGTCAAAAGGTTCTGACATACCAATTCAAGTCTCCCAAATCTAATAAAAATGCAAGAATCTATTCTTAATTGCACAGAGCGCCAAAGTATTTAATCTATGGAGAGTCCCTGAAGGACAAGGGCTCGAGTGCAAATCCCTCATATCACTAATCACTTATAAACACGTAGAACCTTTAAAAAAAAATTCTTTTCAATGAAATTTGCCTTTTAATTGGTAAATGGATCCTCTTAGCCCAGCAATGCAATACGGCCCAAATGATGGGGGGTATGCAGCTGCATTGCAAATAGTTCTTGTAGTCATTGGGGTTTTGGTTGGCTCATGGCTCTTTGGTGCTGCCTATGCCTTAATTGTGAATTACAGCAAAGGAAAGAGAAGCAAAGACGACATAAATGACTGACTAAAAAAAAAGACCCTTGCTTAAAGCTCGGGCCAAGGTGATGGGGAACTCGTTTTCTAAGCGAGATTCAGTCCAAAATCAACCCCCACTTGTAGTGTTTTTATCTCATCAGATATATAAAAAGGCACACAAATAGCGTGTATCTACTGGTGACAAATTGCTTGACAGTCACTAGCCTCATTTCGGTCGGGTGATGGGGATCAATCGACCTTAAAAATCAAAGGAGCCTCCGATATGCACTTGAGGCTTTTTGATTTATTTCCCTAGCCTCCTGCCTCAGGTACCCCAAAGAGCAAGCAGGGAATGCTATTACTTGAAAAACCAAGCAAGCTGTTGACATAGATTCTTTAGCCAAACGCCTAAGCCCAAAATCCACGTATTCAAAAAAAATGCTTTACATTTCGCAATATTGTTTTTGTTTTCTCTTAACAATTGGACTTCTCATCTCGAATAGGACTCCCTCAGGGTGATAAATGTACTCCTGACGGTATTGGCACAGGAAGCCCAAGGCCTGTTATTGCAGTGACTATGGCCACAAGTCGACAAGGGACTGCAGTGGTACGCCATCTGTCTAAAAGTGGCATTTTTGAGATCCGAGCAATTGCTCGATCTCCCTTTAGTAAGCAAGCTATGAATTTAGCTAAATTACCAAATGTAAATGTCGTCAAAGGAGATCTGCTAGAGGCCGAAACCTTAGAAAGTGCTTTCTCAGGGGTTTACGGGATATTTGGGAATACGACACCTACAAAGGGTTGGGTCCTGGGTCGTGGAAGCATGGTTCGTGATTATGAAATAGCACAAGGTAAAAATTTAATCGACGCAGTTAAGAATCATGCCCATTCTGGGGCCTTAAAGCACTTTATTTTTAGTTCTGTTTGTAAACCAAAGGACCCACTAAAAAGTGATCCTGCTCCAGGTCATTTCACTAGCAAGTGGAGTATTGAGGAATACATATTGATTAATGGTTTAAAACAAATTTCAACAATTATCCGACCTGTAAGTTATTTCGAAAATTTTGACACTAATTTGCCGGGTGTTCAGATTTCTAAGACAGTATTCCCTGGAGTGGTTGACAAGGACAAAGTTTGGCAAACGATAGCAGTAGATGATGTTGGACAGTGGGTAAAAGCTGTTTTTAAAAATCCAAAAATGTTTCTGGGAGAATCTATTAATATTGCTGGCGAAGAGTTGACTGGTATGGAGATGGCAGCTCTTTGGCAAAAAATAAAGAGTACTGGAACTCAATCAGTTCAATACTCTATGGTTCCTCGTAAAATTATGAATTTAATTGAGCACGATATTGGACTAATGGCTAACTGGATTGAAAGAGCTGGCTATGGAGCTGATCTAAAAAAGTTAAGAATCCTTGCTAATGAGCTGGATATAACAATTACATCACTTTCAAGTTGGCTTAGAGAAAAGGATTCACTAAACAATTCAACTAAAATGTCTAATGTATCTGATCTAAGAAGTAGGTTCATACCAGTAACCTAATGGAAATAATCTCTAATTCCATAATTCATTCTAGGAACTTCCTAAATCATCCTTAAAATTCTTCTCTTTAGGAAAGGAATTCCTAGAAATATTTAAGTCATGTAAGTCAGCACTCTCAAGTCCATATAATTCAGAAATCTTATTTATAGCTATAATTTCGGCGGTTGACCAAGCTTCTGCTAAAGCCATCCAAGTATTTTGACTGAATTCAATACCTATATTTTCGTTATTACTCCTTAATCGATCAACATCAATTACTTTTTTTAAACCCCTATGGCTAAGTTGACCTTTAATTCTTAGGAAAACTACTTCCAACATTGAATAGTAAAACTTTTCCATTGTCTTCTCATAAGCCCATTGAGCCTCCTCTTGGGCTTTCTGTGAAAATTCAGGTGTTAGCTCTGAGGGCATTGCTTCCTTACAAGATCTGACATTCAAATTGTATGGCGATTTCGATCATCTACCAAGGAATAGATAAGGTTTTAAAAGACCTAAAGACTTTAGAAAATAGAGTTGTGTAGGTAGCAGCTAACAATCATGCTTTATTTCGTTGAGCTAGTTATAAAGCAGATATGAGTGAAAGGCTACAAAACTGGAAGCTAATATTTTAAAAGACTTAATTGGATAAAAACAAGGAATGCAGAATTATTCATGGAAACGCTCAAGAGATAACTACCTCTATTGGTTTCAGCTTCTTAAAGTTTTAATCATATTAGAGTCTACCTATAATAAGATTAAGAAGAGATATCCCTAAGCTTCTTCATTAGATATATAAGGTACGATGATGTATTACGAAGAACTGAATGGTTATAAAAGGTCTTTCAAAAGACTAAATGGAGTAATACCTATACTAAGTAAAATTGGTTATTGCATATGGAACTATATAGAATTAGATTACGAAAGAGAACATATGATCAACTATGAAAAGGATAGAAGGAATATTGAATATATTAGAAAAGAGGCTCTAAAGAGAATAAAATTGTATGGAATAACAGTTGATAAGGGATTAATATCAATAGATTTTCACGGTGCCAATTACTATCACTTTCTTGCTTATACATTGCCTGACATGCTTGCAATGCTGCGCATATCAAAAAAATATGGCTTGAATTATAATTCTTCAATAATTAACGACCTACCAAATTATGCCTACCAATATTTCAATATATTTAATATAAAAGAACGCATCTATCCTCTTAGGAATGTACCTCTTTCTATTAAGGATTGTATATTACCAGCAGTTCACTATAAAAATGACCTTTCATTTGACCACAACAATGGAATACTTAGCATAAGAGAATATATAGATAAATCATTACTTGAAAAGGACATAAGCCTTCCAAGTAAAATATTTATAGAAAGGCGTACAAGTAATAATAATTCAGAACTGCGTAAGATATTTCCTCAAGAAGAACTACATAATGATCTTCAAAAAAATGGATATACAATTATCTATATGGAAGATTTGACAGTAATAGACCAAATAAAATATTTTGCAAATGCTAGGGTTGCGGTAGCTTTACATGGTGCCGCATTAGCTAATATCATCTACATGGATGAAAACTCGACTTTAATAGAAGTAGGACATGAGGATGGGTTCCCAAATGTATACGAGAAATTGGCAAGATTAGTAGTCTCCAATTACAAAAAAGTCTACTTAAAGGGCTACTTGAGCAAATCAGAAGAAAGCCAAGTTAAACAAAAGGCGAATAATTCAGGTACTAATGTACTTCCTCTATGTTATGATGAAGTCCTTAAGACTGCTTTGTTTAGCCAATGAAAGTAAGGTTATAATTACTAGCATCTAATGTGTGTGAAAATTTAAAATGAGCAATATATTACGCCAAAATGAAATCATAACAACCATTGGACCATCTTCCTTTGATCAAAAAATAATCTCTGAACTTAAGCATGCTGGCGCTAGTTGTTTTAGGATCAATTTATCACATTCGAATTCAGAATTACTAAAAAAATATATAGATCTCTTTAAAGGAATTGGAATAAAACCTTCAATTGATACGCAAGGAGCTCAGATTAGAATCCATGGCAAGCCTAGAAAAGAGCAATATGAAGAAGGTGAAAAAATCTTAATAGTAGGAAAAGACTCATCAACGATACCTAATGCAGATTTTGTTTTAAATCATTCAGAAATATTCGATCAAGCTAAAAATGGCGATCTGCTAAGAATAGATTCAGGAGGCCTTGTAATAGAGATTGAATCCATTAACTATAAAGATGGTCACATAAATGCTGTAACCATAAACAAAGGTAATGTAAAGCCAAACAAAGCTGTAGATGTAATTGGAAGATCCTTAAATCTAAAGCCACTTACAGATTTCGATATATATTCGATTTCCAAGTATGTCAATGAAATAGACACGATATTTGTTTCATTCACAAATAAAGAGACAGATCTTGACCTAGTAAAGGGTTTAATAGAAAAAAATAAAAATTCTAATAAAATTCCTAGAATCGTTGCTAAAATTGAATCAAAGCAAGGCATTGTTAATCTAGAATCTATATTAAGAAAAGCGAACGGAATTCTTATTGACAGAGGAGATCTCTCCAGGGAAATCTCTATTTCAAGAATACCTTTAGCTACAAGTTCTATTTTGTCCAAATGCAAGGAATACCAAGTACCTTGCTATGTCGCTACTAATGTGCTTGATTCAATGCTTGAAGAAGCCTTACCTTCAAAAGCAGAGATATCAGACCTTTTTAATCTGTATTCACATGGAGTGGATGGAATTGTGCTAGCAGCTGAAGTTGCTATTGGGAAGTACCCAGTTGATTGCGTTCATGTAGTTCGTCATATGTACGAATTATTTAAAGCAGAAAGTAATTCGAATTTTTCATTAATATCTGATTCAAAACTGATAGATCAATTACCAATCCACCTATCCAGATGGTTATAAAGTAAATAATTCGAACCTATTATGTAAATCAAAAATGCATACCTTTAATTATATTCCAAAATCAGATAGAATTTTCGTTTGTGGATGTGGAGGATCTGGAACAACAGCAATATCATTTGAATTGGCCTATAGGTGGCTATCCCTAATGCTGCCAGTTGAAGATCATCGGCTTTACTTTGCCTGGAGAACTGACAATCAAGAAGAGGAGAAAGATAATCTTGATAATTATCATGATAAAACAAATGCAATCAGAAGAAAGTTTAATCCTCCGAACTTTACTAATACTATTCCAGTCATAGACCATACACCTGTAAATATATTTTCCGTAGAGTATATTAAAAATATCTTTCCAGATTCTTATTGGATATTCGTAACAAGGAATCCATTAGATGTAATATATAATTTAACAAAGCGACTGGCTAATCCTTTCATAAGTTACAGGGAGTATAACGTGAAGGAAGCATTAGAAGTCTCTACTCAAAGATGGATAGACTCAAATAAGGCCTTAATATCAGCGACATCAAAACCACAAGAAAATCATATGCTATTAAGATATGAGGATTTCAATCCAGAGAATATTCCATACAAAACAAGAAACGAAATCTCAAATAAAGAATTCAAAGAAAGACTTTTATCATTCAATAGCTGGTATGTAGAGCAAGTTACAAATGCCCAAGTCACGAAGTTATTAAAAGAAGGTATAGATAGAAAAGACAGCTCTTTATTCCAGCATATCAATTTAGACCTTCACCGATTCAAGCAATACTCAAAGGGATTTAATCCTAAAATTGGTTCTAGAGTTAATGATCACAACTTAAAGAAACTGTTAAAAGAAACATTGTCATCCAAGGAAGTGAAGCAGCTTTCAAGAAAATTCAACTATATCTACAATGAATTAGATCTCATTGTATAATGAGCAACCTAATGATTAATTGACTTTGGCTTAATCCTAGATTTATAATGCAATTAAAAGATCCTATAAATTCATGAGAAGAAAATTAGAGGTTAGTTATGGTTTGCATTCAACATACAACTGCTGCATAAGGATCGGAGATAAGCTTGAAATATTTACTGCTTCTAATCTAATAAGAGATGATATTAACAAGAGAGATATATCAGTTAAAGCACGTTTAGCAGAAGATGCAAATAGGACATGTTCGACAGATAAAATCAATCTGAACAATGAATCAATCTCATTTACTGTATGGATGTCGGCTCAATATATATCGATTAAAGTCTCAATCCCAAATAATTTATCAAACGTCAAGCTTGATACATTAGAGCTTTCTCTTGGAGAATCCAGAAAATATATATTAAAAATATTAGATCTTACTGAATTCATCTCGGATATACATGAATACAAAGAAAGATACTCATCAGGTATAAATAGTATATCAACTCTATGCTCAAATGATTATACATACGCTAGTAGATATATCAAATACTACTCAAAAATAGGGATTAATTTATTCATTATATTCTTAGATTTAAGCATCATGGGAATACCTAATAAAAAAGAAATAGATAAATTGATTTCATTGGCTAATCAAGTCAATATAAAACTACTAATCATAGAGTCTGATTGTAACTATGTACATAGGAATACCCCAGCCAAGGACGATTCATATATAGAAGGATCAGGGAGGCAAGGCATTGATTTCTTTTATGTATTAAGCCCTATACTTGTAAATCTAGCAAAAGTCATTGCTTCTTATTCAAGATCAAATATGCACCTTAATGCTGATCTTGATGAGTTCAGTATCTTTCCAGGATGTAGTAACGGTTCGAATTATAATGAATATCTAATTAAGCTTATGAAAGAAAGAAATAATGATTTCGATCCTAATCTCCCATACTATTTAAGGATAAGGGAAATTCCTGCATTACTTAATAAAAATTTGGACGCTCAGAATCAAAACCCATTAGATTGCAGTTCACTTTTTTCACGTATACCTATTGCCCAGCATAGAAACACTAAGCTAATAATTTTAAACCCATCTCTAGTCAATCCAATCTTTACTCCTTGCCCTCACTTACCTCCAACATTTGGTCTATATAATTCAATGGGAATTCAGAATTTTCAGCTTAGTAGCCCAAATAAAACTGATAACTATACATTTCCTATAAAAACAATAGGATATATACATTATATAAATCAATCTGATTATGCAAGAAAAGATGAAACTTCGTATTATCGTAAAGTTAGTAGCTCAGATCTCGTTAAACTAAAGACTCAAGCCAATGATGATTATTTATTGCCTGAGCAAATACTAGAAATACAAAAAGAACAAATAGTAAAAGAGACATATGTTTTCTAAATGATAATTCCAAGAAAGAACTATAGACTGATTTTGTCTATGGATTACCAAGGAATGCACAGTCGACTTGCAATGTTTATGAGCCGTTTGATTATTGTTACTATTACTGCCTTGATGTTTTTTTCAGTCCCTTTACCAAAAGCCATAGCCTATCCACAGGATCAATTTAGTGAATGTGTGCTTTCTGCTAAAGCAAACCCTGTCCTAGTAGGAGTTCAAGAAGCTTTTATAGAAGGCTTTTGTGACTGTGCATTAACTGCGATTCTTGATGAAGAGAAAAACGATAAGACTTCAGTTAGTCAATGTGCCAAAAGAACTTTAAATAGGTAATTTCTTAACTTAAGTCCCAAATAGAAAAGGAAAACATTATTTCTATTATTCAGAATCATCTGCACTCTTAAGCTAAGAAAAACTTTAAAAACTAGATATTTGAAAACAAACCAGTCCTAGTCTGTTGTATACGAGCGATTCTCACAAAATCTCATGCTCTATGTTCAGCACTGGAAGATTACACCTGGTTGGTACCAGAAAAATGCATACAGGTTTTAACGACTAGTGCACCTTATCCGTGAGTTAATTCATTTCCCCTTATCATGCAACAGGATCCTTAGAAGGTTGGATTGTTATTGAAAGTGCTGATCCAAAACCTGTGTATCAACATACTGCTGAATGGGCAAAATTCCTAGATTTGTAAACAACATCACTTCTCACTAATGAAGAGGCTGTTCATATTTGTGCCAATATCTACAGCGGAAAGAACCATTCAAATACAAAGGGGCAGAATTTATGTCCCTTTGAACTCCAGAGATTCTAAATCAAGCTTCTTAAAACCTTTTTTGGCTTACTAATTTCATTCCTTTAATATGGCGTCTCCTCGATCTGCTCTAACTGCTTGCATTAGCCCTTTGAATTGCGTTTTCATTGAAAAAGAATTTAAAGATGCGGAAAAGGCCTTTAATCAACTAAAAAATATTGCGGGAAACATTCCTAGAACAATAATTTTAGAAGAAAGCAATAATTATTGGAAAGGTGTTTGCCGGAGTTTAATCTTTAGATTTCCAGATGAGCTTGAGATATTTATACTCAATAAAAGAATTATTCAAATCAAATCAGCTTCCAGAATTGGTTTAAGTGATCTCGGGGTTAATCGTGGAAGAGTTAACCATTTATTAAAGCAATTAGCGAAGACCCTTTAATTCTTATACCCTGCTGTATCCACACTTACTCTCAAAAATTTTCAATGGAAGGCCTGTTGCCTCCATAGCAGCTTTGCATTTATCGCCAACGGTTCCATAAACGTCAACAGCGAATTCATCTCCTAACTGCGCATGACCTTGCAAATAATCTCCGACTGGTGGATTAGCTAAGTGTGCAAGAAAAGCATCATCATTTTTGTAGACCTCTGACCATGTAAAGCAGAGAGGATTCTCAGGGTCTTGATCAAAGGTGTGATGCAACATCCCTGGTTCAGATGCCTCTACTGCTGCATCAGTTTTAATAGCAAGTTCTAAATATTCCTGAACTTTTCCTGGCTTAACTTTAATACGAGCGATAAGGATGAAAGGAGTTGAACTATCAAATTTCGCCATCAAAAGAAATTACGACTCGAAGAAGCATTACATATCTCTCTTGGAATTTCTATGAAAAAGGGAATCTCTTCAGCCTCCACTAACAAACTCAGTTAATCAATTTTCAAGATTCCACAAGGATGTAGCTGAATCACCGGCACATCGCATTAGATAAGCCAGGTTGCAATAATCTCTCTACCCCTAGAGCTGGCCTTTGTCAGATAAGATTCGCAAAAAGTCAATCGGGCCGACAGGCTTCTAACCTGCAATTTATTGCACCCAAAGTAAAAGGCTTCAGTCCTTAATAAGGCTAATGAAAGTCACCAGGGTTTAGGACGCTAAAAATTAAAGACAAAAGTATTTCTTCTCTTTGAAAACACCCTAAAAAGAAACAATAACAAGAGACTTCGAGAAGCTCCTAAGCAAAGGGCTACAAACGTTAAAGCTATACAAATCGGGCAGTGTGGAAATCCCATTTGTATTAGCAGCGTATTTCTATTCTACTTTTGCGTTTCGGAAAGAACCCAAGGCAAAGCCCATAGTGCCCCTATTGCACACAAATGTTGTTGCTATTCGCCCAAAGTCATTAATAAGACGAGAACAAGTATTAGAGCATGAGGTTTCATCTCTTCTCTCCTTTTAGTAATGGGGAGGTTTTGACTCCTCAACAGGGAAGTAAGCACGATCTTCTTCGTCTGAATCTTGCTCCCTGAGTCGTTCTTCTACCTCTTCATACGAGTCGTCATAAAATTTCCGTTCGCGATTAGTCATTGATCGTCTTTCTCCTTCCCTTGAAACCAACCCTGCTCTTTCCTTCCTCTCATTAGCGAGGTTATCAAAGCACCAGCAAAAAACGCTCCAATACATCCCATGATCAGAAGCAGCGGAGAAGAAGCATTACCTCCAGCAACCTGGCTTAGTGGGTCAAGAGCATCCACTTCAGTCTTCTACTTTGATTTGTACCTTCTCTACAGAAAACAGCATCTGTTTAACCGCATAGGCAGCAACACCAAAGGTCACCAAGACTCCAATGGTCTGGATGAAATTGATGTAGGTAGCAATGAGGTGGTTCATGTGTCCTTTCTAGCGTTTGCTAAACGTCACGACATGATTATGAGTAGTTTTGACTTTTAATAGAGGGATGCATAACACCTTTTATCTATTAGGGACGACTGGCCAAGTAAACCTTCTTTATGGGATTGCTGCTGTTGGATTTCTCGTGGGTTCTTGGTTTCTTGGCCGTGCCATCACTGTGATGACCAAAGGTCAAAATCCACTGGTGTGGAAAGGGTTTAGAAAGAAAGATGAAAACTAATGCGCCAATTACTCCTTACATTTCTCTACGCTTACCAAAGAGGCATCGCAGCAGGGGACTTCTATGAGGAACAAATAGGTGATGATTTCATCTACCCAGATTGGTAATGAATTTTGCTGATAATTACGCCCGATTATTTGTCGTTATGAGCGTTCTAGGTCTCGAAGCAGCGAATACTTATTTCGCTAAGGCTGAAATTATTGGAGGGATACTCCCAAACCTCATTGCCTTTGTTTTGTTTCTAGTAGCTATTGGCTATTTTTTGTTTACAGGCCCCTTATTTGGTAAAGGTAAAAAGGATGGATAACTGGCCAACTGTTGAAGCCGCCAATCGAGCAGTAGGGACTGTCGGTTTGTTTTTATTTGTAGGAACTACTGCTTACCTGGTTTGGCAATTCAAAAGGTTTTTTGGAAAGCAATAAAGATCGGTGACTCTTACCTCTCATAGACAACACAAGATTTACCTGGCAGCAACGATGGGATATGGACTTGGTTCAGATGATCCTGAAGAGATCACTTACTACAACAAGGTCAAGGAGGAGATCAATAAGGACAAGAAGAACAGAAATATGGGAATACCCAGAGAGGACTAATGCGCTACTTCTGGCCTATCGCTCGGATCGTTTTCTGCCCGCTCACAATCCTGTTTATATACCTCACCGTTACTGAGCTACCAGCAGATAAGCAAGAACAAAGCAATGGCTACTCTGTATTTGATTGACAGTCGACTTTCAAGGGGGCCAACAAAATATTGGGCTGACTAGATAATAGCCAAAACCATTGCAAATAAAAGATTATCCCTAGTCGGGGCGACAGGATTCGAACCTGCGACCTAGTGCTCCCAAAGGACAATGCCTCAAAGGATGAGACTTGCTCATAACCATTGCTATAAAAGGGCCTTTAGAAATGATAAAAATCGATTTGAGACTCAATATTGCAAGGAATTAGAACGTATTTAAAGGGCTTTCAACCTTCTAGCGCCCCCTAGAGCGTCCCCCCCCCTGCGACCTAGTGCTTTGGGAAAACTAGTTTGTTCAAAACTCGATCCATGAACACCTCCTAACCAGATCTTTCTATGGAAGATTCTTGCTCTTAGGTGCTGATATTGATTGTCCTAATCTGACTTAAGGAATGAGCAAGTTTTTACTAGTTATCTGTCTTTTCTAAAGTTTGAGATCCAATATGTGGTAATTATCACACTCTAAGGTGACCAATTTACAAGTATTGCTAATAATGCCCAAGTGCATTTCTGCACTTTTCGTGTGAGGAACAAATGAAACTTTTTCAGAAATTGCTGGTAGCGCCAGCTGCGTTGGGCCTTGTAGCTCCTATGGCTGCCAATGCCGCTGAGTTAAATGTCAATGGTATTTCCGTCTACTCAGCTTCTAGTTCAGAAGTCAAGAGCATCTCAGAATTCTCTGATGTTCATCCAAATGATTGGGCGCATCAGGCCTTAACTCAACTCGCTGAACGCCATGGATGTTTAGCAGCCAATCCTCAAGGCAGCATGACTCGCTATGAAGCAGCTGACCTTCTTAACACCTGCCTCGGCGAAGTTGCCCAGGTTAACCAAGAAGAGAGTCGCCTAATCACTGAGTTCGGATCTGAACTTTCTGTAATCAAAGGTCGTTCCTCAGAACTAGTAGCAGATGCAGGTGGTATGGATCACTCAGCTATGGGACATGGAGAACATGTTCCAAGAACCATGATTATGGGAAAAACTAGTTTTGTAGTTGGTGGTGTTGATGGAGTCAGCGGTAAGGAAGCAGTCACTTTTAATTACGACACCAAGCTAATGGCTCATACAAGCTTTACTGGTAAGGATTTGTTGAAAACGGTTATTCGAACTGGCAACTTCAACAACATGGATCCATTTGGAATGATGGGCAGTGCACGCTTGGAGACGGCTTTCAACAGTAGTGATGGGTTAAATCTCCACCGTGCTTACTACAAATTCCCAGTAGGCGATAACTTTAACGCAACATTTGGTGCAAAGCTTCGTCAAGATGATCTACTTGGCGTATGGCCCAGTGCATATCCAAGTGATTCCATTTTGAATGTCTTGACCCATGCAGGAGCTAATGCTGCATATAGCAAAGCAATGGGTGCTGGAGCAGGTATCACCTACTCACAAAATCAATTGAGCGCATCACTTCTCTTTGTTTCTGATGAAGCAGATGATGCATCTCAAGGTGTTTTAACAGAACAAGGTTCTGATGATTTAAGTGCTCAGCTTTCTTGGAATGGAGATAACTTCACAGTTGCTGCTATTTACACCACTTCTGATGGAGGGAACTCAACAAACACTGCAAATACCAATGACTATGACGCCTATGGAATTAGCGGCGTCTATCGACTAGAAAACAGCCTTGCATTCAGCGCAGGCATGGGATGGAAAACTCCTGAAAAGGAAGATGACACCAACAACATCGAAGATGAGACCACATGGTCTATTGGAGTTGTGTGGAGCGATTTCGGTGCTGAAGGTAATGATCTTGGAGTAGCAATCGGCACTGCCGAAGGCCATAGAGATGACTCTGGCTATGACGATCCTCTGGCTTATGAGGTTTATTACTCAATGGCTGTTAGTGACAATGTCACCCTTACACCTGCTCTTTTCACAATTCAGAAAGATGGTGCTGATGACGTTACCGGTGGCTTAGTTAAAACAACTTTCCAGTTCTAATAATTCCTTTAAATCAAATTTGAAGCACCCATCGATTTGGTGGGTGCTTTTTTTTGACAGAAAGTTGGCCCTATGACTTAGTTAGTCCATTTGATTCTCATAGTTCCACTTGGGGGCGCTTACGACGCACCAAAAGGCTGTAGGGACAAGCTATTGCAATAAGCTAGCGCCCCCTACAGCGCCCCTTTCTCAATTGAGATCAGTCAAAAGCCAGTCGGGGCGACAGGATTCGAACCTGCGACCTAGTGCTCCCAAAGCATACGGTCATCTCAAGTGATACACAGAAAAGCTAACCAATAACTAAGTTCCTGCCTTGCATAAGACGGAATTGAATTGAACGTAAGTGAACGCTAATGATCCCGTTTCCACGGATTTGCGTGGAAAATATAGGTACCCTTAAGACAGCACTAGGTCATCTATGCCTAAACGTGCAGAAGATGCCAATTGGGTGAAAAGTTTCCGCCAAGGACTCAAGGCAACTTGTCCTGTCGGATGGATGGTGATGAATGACCGTGGGAAGATTCGTCTTCAAGTTGGGAAGAAACCCAATATCAAATCCATCTCTCTCCCTTACTACTGGGAAGAATCCGATTGGATACCAGCTTTAAAAAGAATCGAAACTGCAGCAACGATCTATTTAGAACACCATCAGAAAATTGATTTAAGAACTGCTTTTCAAATTGCAGATTCAGCTAGCAGCAAAGTCGAATTGGATTGGGAAGAGGCAATAAGAAACTTCCGGAAGTTCAAAACCAGAGTTAAAGATTCGACCTGGAAAATTAAGTACAAACCCGTTCTTGATAGAGCTATTGCTGTTCTGAATAGTGGAAGGAGATCATCGAATGGCCCAAAGCTTTCTGAGATAGCGCTTGATCAATGGGGGAAGGGAACAGCACAGCGTCGTCATATGAGATTGGCCCTTTATTCATTCCTGAATTTCTGTGTTCAGCGTCGAGATTTTCCTTCCTCATGGCTTCCACCAGCAATGAGTGATGACGAGGTTGTGACTAAGACCAAAAGAATTGGGTTCCCTCTTACTGATTCTCAAATCATCAGGTTGGTTGAAGGGTTACCTCAAAATGACACGGGTCATCGATGGAGATTTGCTATTCAGTTAATGGCTGTTTATGGCTTAAGACCAGAAGACCTACGTGAGATCCATACCAAGCAAAATGGGGCAGAACTATGGACCAGCTATCAAAAATCCAAAGGAGGTCGCAAAGGTGAAACTACGGAACCTCGTCAGTTATTTCCTATATGGGTTCTTGATATTGACGGCACTCCAGTGGATTGGAATTTCACATTGAAAGCAAGAGTTGCAGCCAATGAGTCATTACCACCTTTAGGGAAAGAGGGAAAGGCAGGTGAAGCGATTGGGACTTATCTAAGAAGACAAGACCTCTGGAAGGCACTGCGTTCTGAGGCTGCCAAAGAGAAGGAGGAACTTACCCCTTACAGCTTTAGGCATCGCTATGCCTATTACGGACACAACCGTCCTCAGTTAGATGGGAGTTACAGAGCACCGAAGCAAATAGCTGATGCAATGGGGCACACCTTGGATACTCACCTTTTGAGCTATGCCAGGTTTAAGACGAGAGATTTGGCTGAATCATTCGATCAATATCCAGTAGCGAAATGACGATCAGAGTTTTAGAGCTTGCTGAGCAGCTCAAAGTTGGCACGGATGACTTGCTTGCTGTTTGCACGCTTCTAGAAATACCAGCGACTTCAAGGATTAGTTGCCTCAGCATTACGCATTGTTTTCACAGCTAGCTGATGATTTCTGACAGTCTTGTGTGAGTTGTTTCAGCCAAAGTTGTAATTCATTTAATGCACTTATATCCAGTTTGTAGTAAACCCAGCGCCCACTTTGCCTATCAGTGATAAGGCCAGACTCTTTAAGGACCTTAAGGTGAAAGGAAATCTTTGATTGAGCAAGACCTATCTCTTGAATGAGATCGCAGACACATTTTTCTCCGCCAGACAAGGATTCAATGATTTGCAATCTCAGAGGATCCGCCAAAGCTTTAAGCAGGTCTCTCGCCTGTGATTGGGCTACGACTGAACCCATTAACGAAGCAGCCAAAGAAATATCGATTTGATTTTATAAGAATTTGAGAATTCGCCTTCATCAAGTGGATTTGATGTATCAAAATAAGTTGATGGGTCGCTTCGTGGGGCTCTTCGGTTTTTCTGCAATTGTCTTGCATGCGAATTGGAATCAATGGATTTGGGCGCATAGGTCGTCTTGTTTTTCGTGCTTTATGGGGTCGACCAAATATTGAGTTAGTTCAGATTAATGATCCTGCTGGTGATGCAAAAATTGCTGCGCATTTGCTTGAGTTTGATTCTGTTCATGGGCGTTGGACTCATTCGATTCGATCTGGCTTGTCTCAAATACTGATTGATGAACATGTTTTGAGCTACGCCCAGAAAAGTGATTTCACCCTTTGCCCATGGAGAGATGCAGGCGTAGATATTGTCTTGGATTGCTCGGGTAAGAACAAAACTCCAGAAGCCCTTAGCCCGTATTTCGACAAACTCGGACTAAGTAAGGTCATCGTTGCTTGTCCAGTAACAGGACAAGTTGCAGGAGAAGAAGCACTCAACATCGTCTATGGAATTAACCACAACCTGTATGACCCAAATATTCATCGTGTTGTCACAGCTGCTTCTTGCACAACTAACTGCTTGGCGCCAGTCGTAAAAGTCGTCCATGAAAACTTTGGAATCATGCATGGAGCTATTACCACTCTTCATGACATCACCAATACACAGGTTCCAATTGACTCTTTTAAAAGCGACTTAAGGCGAGCACGCAGCAGTATTCAAAGCCTCATCCCCACTACAACTGGTTCGGCTAAAGCTATAGGAATGATTTTCCCCGAGCTTCAAGGCAAATTAAACGGACATGCTGTTCGTGTTCCACTCCTAAATGCCTCTCTCACGGATGCTGTCTTTGAGTTAAATCGCAAAATCTCCGTAGAAGAAGCGAACCAAGCTTTTAAAAGTGCCTCCGAAGGAGATTTGAAAGGCATTCTTGGCTATGAAGAGAAGCCTCTTGTTTCTATTGACTATGTAAATGATTCAAGAAGTTCAATCATTGATGCCTTGTCAACGATGGTTGTTGATGGAAATCAATTAAAGGTGTTCGCTTGGTATGACAACGAATGGGGTTATAGCTGTCGGATGGCAGACCTTGTTTCTCATGTGGTGTCATTGGGTTCTAAGGATAAGAGTTAGTCGATGAAACTTTCAGCTTTACAGCAATACGGCGTTGTAACAACCAATTACTGGGCTTTCACTCTGACTGATGGCGCTCTTCGCATGTTGGTGGTCTTTCATTTCCATCAGCTTGGATATACAGCTTTAGAAATTGCTTTTCTTTTTCTCTTTTATGAGTTCTTTGGCATCATTACCAATTTGTATGGCGGCTGGATTGGTGCTCGCTATGGCTTACGACTAACCCTATGGGCGGGAACTCTTCTGCAGATAGGTGCTCTACTGATGTTGGTTCCTGTTGCTGCTAGTTGGCCAAAGTTGTTAAGCGTTAGTTATGTCATGGTTGCGCAAGCAATCAGTGGCATCGCCAAAGACCTCAACAAAATGAGTGCAAAGAGTGCAATCAAAACAGTTGTTCCTGAAACGCCGGAAGAAGAACAGAAAGGTAAAAAGCAATTATTTAAATGGGTTGCGGTTCTAACAGGTTCCAAAAATGCTCTCAAGGGTGTGGGATTTTTTCTGGGTGGAGTTTTGCTGATTAGTTTTGGTTTCAATAAGGCCGTTGAGCTAATGGCATTTGGCCTGGCTCTGTCTTTTGTTTTGACTCTGGTCTTGCCTGGTGATATGGGGCGTATGAAGGAGAAGCCGATGTTTAAAGATCTATTTTCAAAATCCAAAGGGATCAACGCACTTTCTATGGCACGTTTTTTTCTCTTTGGAGCTAGAGATGTGTGGTTTGTCGTTGCATTACCTGTTTTTCTAGAGACATCTCTTAACTGGAACTTTTCAGAGATTGGAGCTTTTCTAGGACTATGGGTGATTGGTTACGGCTTTGTGCAGGCGTTAGCGCCTACTTTAAGGAATGTCTGGGGCAAAAAATCCAGCCCAGGAGTTTCTACAATTAAGTTTTGGAGTGCTGTTCTTACTGCAATTCCTGGACTCATCGCTATTGCGTTGTGGAGGCAGAGTGATCCAGGCATTGCTATTACCGCTGGCTTAATTGCTTTTGGAGTGGTTTTTGCAATGAACTCATCTATCCATTCCTACATGGTGTTGGCTTATACCGATGCAGATAGCGTGAGCCTGAATGTTGGTTTCTATTACATGGCGAATGCAGCCGGCAGGCTTCTAGGAACATTACTTTCAGGAGCTTTATTTATGCTTGGAGAGAATGCAACTATAGGGATGCAACTTTGTTTATGGTGCTCCAGTGTACTCGTGCTCTTCTCATGGTTAAGTAGCTTACGTCTACCATCATTAATTAACCCTGTATCGCTTAAAGGAAGTTCGCTATAAGTCCATAATTAAATGATTTCAAATCTTTATATAGCCAATAAAAAGAGGGGTTAAAAAATACCCCTCTTAAAAATTTTGGAGTTGATCAAAGCTCCTATTAAATTGACCCTAAAACTCAGTTTCCAAGCCTATTTACGGCAGCGCGTGCCTTGTTAAGGATGTCACCCTTCAGAGGAACAAAGCCAAGTGAAGGGGCTTTGTTTTGAGCCTTATCGCTTAATAGGTAGTTTAAAGCTTCTTTAATGGCTTCCGTCTTAGAGCCATTACCTGTCTCATAGGCCAAGACCCAGGTCAACGTAGCAATTGGATAAGCGCCTTTTGCAGTTGGATTGGGATTCTGACCAGCCAAGTTTTGGTCTAGTCGAATGCCGTTGAGTGCTGTAGCACCTGTAGCTGTGGTTGGCTTCAAATACTCGCCAGACAAGTTTTGAAGAGCAGCAGCCTTGACTACACCTTTGATATATGACTGGTTGACATAGCCAATGGCACCAGGTGTGTTGCGGATATAACCCGCCACACCAGCATTCCCTTTGCCGCCAATTCCAGCAGGCCAT
>QCKB01000010.1 GCA_003215655.1 Prochlorococcus sp. AG-409-J16 | reverse complement strand
GTTGGTGGTACTGATGAAGACGATGCTGACGATGACGATGCAGTCACCTTCAACTACACCTACCAGTTAAATCTAAACTCTAGTTTCACTGGAAGGGATTTACTTTATACCCGCATCAAGACAGGAAACTTTGGTCCTAGCAACCTGAAGAATTCCAGCGGAGTATACGTAAATCATGCCAACAGCAATGACGACACTCTTAAGGTCGACAAGCTTTGGTATCAATTCCCTGTTGGTGACAACATCAAGATGTGGCTTGGAGCCAAGATCGAGAACTATTACATGATTGCGAGTGCACCTTCTGTGTACAAGCCAATCCTTAAGGAGTTCAAGCTTGGTAGCAACGGATCCGTTTATGGTGCAAGTACTGGACAAGGTTTTGGTGCTGCCTGGACCCAATCTGTAGAAGACCGTAGTCAGCCTAGGTTTGAAGTTTCTACTAACTACACTGCATCCAGCAGCACTGGTGAAAGTTCTGACCCAACCTCAGGCGGTATCCTCACCGATGGTGCTAAAGGTATGTTCCTGACTAAGGTTGGATACGGCAGCCCTCGTTGGCAAGTATCTGCTGCTTATTCACACAAGACCGGCAATAGTCAGCCATCTGCAGGTTTCGGAACCACAGCTGGTAAGAACCGCACTGGCAACACAGATGCCTGGGGTCTAAGGGCTTATTGGAAGCCTGAAAGCACAGGTGCAATTCCAGCAATCTCAGCTGGTTACGACATTGCTAGCGTTGATGACGACGGCAAAACAGGATCTACCGAGGAAACATCCAACTGGATGGTTGGTATGTCTTGGAAAGATGCCTTTGTTGATGGCAACCAAGCTGGAATCGCTTTCGGACAGCGTCAGTACGCAACTGACATTGTTGGCGGAGCCGATGATGGCGCAGAAGACAACTTCATCTGGGAGGCCTATTACACATTCAAGGTATCTGACAATGTTTCAGTTACACCTGCCATTTTTGGCTTGAGCGATCCAAAGGATGGTTCGAAGGATGATGTAACAGGCGCTATCGTCAACACCACATTCAGATTCTGATCTAATTAAATCTAATTTTTAGGTCAACTAAAAGCGCCCACAAATGTGGGCGCTTTCTTTTTGTCAATTTAAAAAAGAACGTATTTCTCCTTTCAATACTTATAAAGAAAGCAATACCAAAAATCAATTCATATAGTCATGGTCTCAAGCTAAATCCTTGGCGTATACAAATTTTTAATAGAAATACTTTCAATGGAGTAGCAATTAAAATAAGATCCAAAATTAAAAATAGGTAAAACAAGAAGCTTACAAAAACACCTAAATCACTAATATAATGGTATTTGATTTATTTTATAACCAATATTGATTAAGCCAGAGTAGAGCTTTTATTCATCAAGACAAGTTTAATCATTACAAGCGATAGGACCTAGAGGGCTTTCAATAATGCCCTTTAAGCAATCAATTATTAATGTTTAAAGGCTGATTTCTAATCATCAATACAAGAAAAAGCATCTACAAGAAAATCAAAGCCCATGACACTGAGCCAAGGATCCCAAGGAAGGCTGTTACCAGATAGGTTGTCGAAGAGCCAAAGGATAAGCTAATAAATACAATAGGGACCAGAGTATTTCTAATGGTTATACTTAATCCAGTTAAAAGCAAATTTTAAAGATGATCTCGGACTCAAAGCAAAAGTATTGGTTTTAATTTTTTGCATTATTACCAGAATGAACATACAGCAACAACGATTAATACAAATAAACAAACTCTAACACTAATAGAATATAGAGGTGTTATTTATTATTAATTCAATAGTTTTATCTTTACTTATTAAATGGATAGATTTAATAACACAAGAAAGAGCATCTATCGTGCACTGTCATAGCAGATTCTGAATAGAGGCCTGTATATCTGTTTCCAACTAGAGCTCGAGATGGGAAAATTCTGAGTTAGTATTATAAAAATAGAGCTTTCCTATAAATCTGTGAAGGATTTAAACTACATAATCAAAGGAATACATATTAAAAAAGAATTGAATAATAACCTTAAAGATCTCAGAGGTTTTATCTTTCAACAGTTAGAACTGACTATTACATTACTCTGCAATAGGTTTTGCAGCTTCTGCCCAGGAACAGATCCAAATATATTTAAGTCTACTAATACGTTACTAGATCCTAATTCACCAGGAGATATATTCCAAAACTTATATAAGTAAAATTATGCTAGAAAGTCTTCTATAACTGGTTTTGGAGAACCATTTAATCACCTTAAAATAGAAAAATACTAAAAAGATGAAAAATTGTTTTCACTCAATTCTACTCTAGATATCATTACAAATGGAGATTTTATGCAGGCAAAATTGGCAACTAAATATAACATGATGACTACTGTTACAGAAACCTGATCTCAGTATATGATGGAAATGAGCAAGTTGCAGATGTTGAAAAAGACTTTCCCGACTTAGTCTATAAAGGTAAAATAGTAATCCACAAACATATTTAACCGAAGTTGCCGATGAAATGCTTTTATTTAAAAATAGAACACCTCTTCAAACTAAATAATATTAAAATTAGGAAGTACTATCGATATTATTAGCTTGAAAAGTAGTAATTTAGATCACCTCGAGTTGTAAAGTTATATAAATCCACAGGGGATTTAGTCGCATGATGTGAGTTAAAGTAAAAAATAATTCGCATAATATCGAAGCACATAAATGAAAAAGATATGTGAAGCAAGTGTCGAGATATTTGGCGGATGCAATTATAAATGTATGAGTTGTCCTCAATCTGAAGGACGGGAAAAGGAGTTTCTACAATATATGGATTTAAAGCTGTTTAAAAGAATAGTTGAGGATCTTAAATTACATGGCTGTAGATCTGTTGCTCTTCAAGGCTCTGGAGAGCCATTGCTACATTCAAATGTACATGAGTTTGTAAGTATATTATCAGAAAGCAATATTCGCTCCCAGATTATTACTAATGGTTCAAATTTAACTAAAACAACAGCGGGTAATTTATTTAAAGCAGGTTTAACATCCCTCAGAGTATCTATACTTGGATCAAATGAACAAGACTATCAGAAAAATATGGGCACAAAATATACACTAGAGTCTGTTATAAATAATATAGAGAATGCTGCTAGCATTGCTAAATCAATTAACTCTAATTGTAAAATCTCAGTTTATCATTTAATCCTTAACTCAGATATAGATATCGAGAGTCAAATAAAGATCTATAAAAGCCTTACATCACACATACCAAATATTGGTGTTGAGATTTGGCATGCACACAACTGGGCTGGGTCTAGTCCACTAAACAATAATCTTATTGACCGATTTAAAGGGGAAAAGCGTTCCTGTGGAAGACCCCAAGCAGAATATTTAACTGTTAGGGCAGGCGGTATTAATGGTAGAAAAGCTGCAGTAGTTCCATGCTGCTTTGTACTAGGTTCTGATAGCAAGGCAGTATTAGGACACCTAGACACTATGACTATTCAGGAAGTATTAGATTCGAAATTGAATCAAGAACTACTCAAAGCACATGAATTAAATGATTATAAGAATATAGAGTATTGCATGGACTGCGATCAATTGTATAAATGTCAAGACGCTCTTGTTTGGACGAATTTAGAAGAACGAAAGAATGTTGGTTCAACAACAAACCACACAGGCAATGAAGTAGGAAATAAATCTAGCTTTGTTTAAGCTTAGAGCAATATGTTTTATTATAAACTTAACGACACATAAAGTATAGGTAAATATTTTAATAAATCAATTTCAACTGCTAATATAATATTTTAATAAAGATAAATTATTTGGTTTAGGTCATATAATAAACAAACAAGGAAATAAGCTGAAATTCTTGCTGTATTCGATTCTCAACGATAACCATTCTATAGTATTTATACTTAGCTGTCATAGTTTAACCATAGAGTAGACTAATAATTGATCGTCTCTTTTGAATGAAAGCTTTATTTTATACACATAGTTGGCGGACATTTTTAATAGCCCTGAACATATTCGAGAAAAGATATAATGGAAGTAATGAATGTATTTTCATTACCACTAATGAATTTGTAAAGCATATGAATTCACTAGGCCTTCGTCATATATCAATAAGTGGCATTTTTAATGTTGATCCGAAGTACTCTAATAATAAAAGTTTGAGCAATTCTATATCTAGAAAAAATATACCAAAAACTAGCATTTTTAATGCTGCTCTGGATTACTCTAATGATAAAAGTTTGAACAATTGTATATCTATAACAAATATAGCCAAAACTATAAAAAGTAAGATCGGTCCAGTTGATGAATTATTTCTACCACATATGTTAGCTCCATTAATGCAACTTATAGCCTACACAATAGATTCTAATGAGATAAATTTTATAGAAGAAGGCTGTACTTTCCCTAGGCATCAGTGCATAACAATAAAAGACGAAAACTATGGTTTTGACATAATCAATAGTCAGGTTGATACTACAAAATACTTTGCAATCCCAAATATATTGAAGAGAAAGGGAAGGAATCTCGGTAGTTATATCTGTACCAGGGATAACCTTGGGATAAAAGGGATAAGTTTATCTATAATAGAAGACAATGATTTTAGAATGTCAATCGAAAGGAATACAAAAAACTTATCAATTGAAAGAAGCATCAAAAGTACTAATTTAATACATGTTGGTTCAAAAGAAGAATGCATGCCAAATATACTATTTGAATCAATAACCTTAGCTAAAAAAGTTGCAAAATATCTTGGCAAAATTCATGTTTATGTTCCTCATCCATCAATGAAAGAATGTTATTCACCTCAGATTCTAGATAAGATAATGAGATCTTTAGAAATTAGCTACACAAAAAATGCTTGTCTAGAGAGGGACATGTTCTGTGAAAAAGATCTCTATTTAATAGGAGACATAACATCAATCATGATAACTGCAAAAAGGTTGGGGCATAAATTTTATAATATATCAGATAAATTAGGACACGTAGTCCAAGAAAGGTCTCATCATGATTGGAGTGTAAAAGAAATGGTTTCAAACTCTTGTGAGAAGTTCCCTTTCTAGATTTAATTAATGCTTATATATTCAAAAATGAAACTTAAAAAGCAATAATCCTAGATGAAAGAACAATTTTGTTATTCTACAAATAAATTTGATTGCATATTTGCCTGATAATAAAGGTAAAAATTCACATCTAGAATGGTTGAAGAAATGTTGGTAGATAAAAACCAGGAATCAAAATCATGGCTAATAATCCTTCTTGGATCTATAACTACCAACAGTTTTCTCCTTCACCAATTGGGATGCAGACATTCTCTTCCTTAGCTTTCTTTGCTGCTGCTGCTGCATCTTTATCCAACTTGCTTTTCTCGTCTATGGATTGATCTGTAGACCATTCCTTCAGTCCTCCCAAAAAGCCTTTCTTTTCTCCTGCAATACTTGGATCAACAGTACTCGTTGCTAGCAACGCTGAAGCAGCCATGAAAATAGCTATAGGTGACTTTTTACTCATGTTTAAATTATCTATATACAACTATATTGGTCCCCTTTCTGGAAATCATATGTATCTTTTGAAACTAAAGCTTGTATAAAAAGCCTCTTCTAATCGCCCAATCTTCTTAATAGGTTTCCATAGGCCTGATAAACCAAATCAAGCTCATCAGATCTTCCATGTTTTGATAGCATTCCTCGAGCCCCTGCATCAAGAGTAAAGAGTGAATTTCTGTCTTCAATACTTCGTACATAACTTTGAATCCATCCGACACAAGCCAATCTTTCTCCCTTGGAAACAGTTCTTACAGAGTGAAGATTTGTACTTGGATAAATTAAACATTGACCCGCCTCTAACTTGAATTCTTTGCTTTCCTGCATTGTTTGTATACAAAGCTCTCCACCTTCGTAGGTTTCTGGCTCATTCAGAAACAATGTTAAAGAAAGGTCACTCCTACCAGATGTCATATAGGAATTATCAATATGTGTTCCATAACCCTGTCCCTGGCTTGTACGTGTAAACATGAAACCATGTAGCTTTCTAGGCAAAGTAAAGCTCTTTATTAACTCATTACTTCTAATCTTCCGAGTAATTATGTCAATCAATTCTGTTCCTTTAATTGAATTCTTATCTAATTGAAAGTTATTCTTAACCTTGGAAGCAAGAGATCCTGCAGATTCTTTACCATCTTTCCATATCGAAGCTTCTTCTGATAAAAGAATTTCTCTTATTTCTTTAACCGTTGGTTCGTCTAGCAATTGATGTACTAAATACTCCATGATTTTAAAATTAGGAACACAAATAAATAAGACGAGACTGAATCTCTAAATAGAATCGGTAAAGAATGATACAAAGAGTCGTGATGACCTTTTACAATAAAGAATTTTGCTTATAGCGTAGATAGTCTGAAGTACTTATTATTCGTTTGCTTATCTGCAATGGCTTTAGTAGAAAAATTTGCAAAACCAGTTCTTCTTTTTTCTTTTGCTATTGGGACTAGCTTGAGTCAGCCCAACAATATCCTAGCTAGAGAGGTCCGTGTATTTTCTGGAAGACACTACAATACTGACAGGCAGATATATAAACGCTTTGCGGAGGAAACTGGAATAAAGGTCAGATTAATAGAAGCAACAGGTATATCTCTAGTTGAGAGGCTAAAGAGAGAAGGGAAAAATTCTAAAGCAGACATTATCTTGCTGGTTGATGCAGCAAGGATTCATAATGCTGCACAAGCTGGTCTATTGCAGTCATATCGTTCCAAGAAGTTAGATTCTGTAGTGCCTGAAGAATATAGAGATCCAAAAGGAAGGTGGTACGCACTAACAAGACGTGTAAGAGTAATGGTTATTAATCCTCAAATAGTACCTACCAATGAAATTAAAACTTATAAGGATTTAGCTAAACCATCTCTTAAAGGAAAAGTTTGTCTTCGAAAACGGAATAGTCCATATAATCAGTCATTAGTAGCAGACCAATTAGTCCTTAATGGAGACACTTCTACTCGTTTATGGTTAAAAGGAATGCTTGGGAATGTAAGCCAGCCATACTTTCCAGGCGATATAGGACTTATAAGAGCAGTTGCACAAGGTAATTGTGGTGTTGGAATAGTAAATCATTATTATGTTGCACGAATGCTCGCAGGTGTTAATGGGAAGAGTGATCAAGCACTTGCTAAAAAGGTAAATGTTATTACACCAAATCCTGCACACGTAAATGTAAGTGCTGGAGGTTTATCTAGGTATTCTAAAAACAAGAAAGAGGCTATAGCTCTATTAGAATATCTAGCATCGCCAAATGGAAGTATGGGCTTAGCTGGGCCAACATTCGAGCACCCATTGGTTGGATACAACAAGTCAAAAGAGGTAAAGAAATTTGGTCAATTTACTCCAGATGGTGTGACGATTAGCCAGCTTGGTAATTTCAATTCAAAAGCAATAAGGTTAATGGCAAAGCTAGGTTGGAAATAATATTAAGATTTTCAGAGGAAAAGTAAATTTCGTTTTCTTTAGATTTCGCCTAATGCAAGAGAGGTATATATTATTAAATTATCAAGTACTACATATATAAGTCTTTACTCCATAATTTGTAAATGTTGTAAATACATGGTTAAAATTATATTTGTCTATTTATAACTGGAGAGGTGGCTGAGTGGTCGAAAGCGAACGACTCGAAATCGTTTGACGGGAAACCGTCCGTGGGTTCGAATCCCACCCTCTCCGTTTTTTGTGAGTACCATGACGTTCCAGGAAGTACCAGAACGTCCCACTATTGCTGCAATTTGGCGAATTCAGGAGATTATTACTATTAGTTTGTTCCAGAAAGGATCAGTAGGTCCCATTTTGGTGTTAGGGAAAATGTTAGGGAAAAGACCAAAAAATAACCCGAAGTTGGTTCCAGGAAGGACCATGTAGTCCCTACCTAACGGACGTTCAAACTCATTCACACGGGACCACACGATCTCAAATTGGTTGTTCTGTAGTGGATGTTAGCGGTTTAACCTTTCAGACACATTCACACAAAGGCAACGCAATGCAATTTAAACGGTAGGGTAAATTGTAGGGTATTTTGACTTGAGTGGTAGGGTATTTTTAGAAGCATTTAATTCTTTCATTTAATGTTGTTTATACAAGTATATTTTTGGTGAAATGAAAAAATATACTTAATAAGAAAGTGTTGGCATGGTGAACCTTCCCCCACACTTCTTGGATGAAAAGAAGAAAGAGGTTGTCTTTCATATCAAGGGAGGATTCCCCGTGACTATGGGAATCCCCACTTGGATGAAAGCGTTTCCACCTGAATACAAAGGTGTCGTTGTGAGGTGCGAGGAAACTTTCTATCGTTTAAGAGAGGGAGCAGGAGGATGAGCAAAGAAATGATTCGCCACTTCCTTTCATTCCTTTCGTCTTACCAAAAGGGAATCAAGGTAGGTGATTTTTATGAGGAACCTGTTGGAGATGATTTCGCCTATCCAGATTGGTAATCCATGAATACGGTGCTTTAACTATGGATTTCTTTGCTTGGCACCTCGTAGTAGATGCAGTATTAGTTACTGGGATTGTGAGTTGGATTGTTTATAAGAACAGAAGTAAGAAATAATGCTTGCCATCATCCGACGGGTACACGACAACACGATTAGTAGATATAGAAACTTGGGGATGAATAATTCTACGATTGGATGGATACTTTTTACAGAAGGTTTATTTGTTCTATTTGTAGGTAAAACAATCGTGGAATTAATTTTCTTCAATTTCCATACGACCTAGTCGGTCTAATTATTTCAACTGCACTTCGATAACCACTTGAATTCCCAACAACTCAACGAAGCAACGATTAGCGATTACCGATTACCCAAGGGATGAGTGCTCTGATGACCCACAGGGAAAGCAGAAGAACTAACGCAGAAAGAACAACCCTCTTGGTCATTGCCTTCGCGTCTTCAGTCATGTATTCCCATCGAGGGATTAGAGACATGGATTCAGAGTTTGTTTCTCTTCCGTTTTATTGGATTTAAGGGATTTCAGTAAGGCATTAAGAAGGGCGGGGTATTTCGATCCCGCCCTTTGAGTCAAGCACTTATTTTTTAGACCGTTCGTGCTCTGACTCCTGATTTAGTTCTAGATCGCTGGGAGCAAGATTCAATGGTGATAAACACCTGTTTTTAGATGACCTGATTTTTTGGCATAATTAATTAATTAATTTTGAATAGAAAACCTTTTAACTTTTATGAATTTATTTTGTTATTTGTGAGGGGCATGACAACCGAACTCATCTGTTCTTTTGCAAGTTCTCTACATGCAAAATGAAACATGAAGTCTTCTGGAATTAAAGAATAATAATCTGCTATTAATGAATCATCTATCTCAAATAGTTCAGGCATATCTTTTTGCACATCTGTACTTCTATGTTCCCTAGGTATTTCATCAATATTATCTTCAAAAATACCCATTGCAATTAGTAACTCTACGAACTCTATAATATTATCTGTCGTTCCAAAAGCAGAATAGAAATCTAGTAGATATGATCCTATATAATCTTCCAAGCTCTTATTTGAATTAGGCCTACGAAGCTCTTCTCTAGTTTTCAATATATGGTTATAAATGTTTGTTCCACAATATTCAAATTGTTTGTTTTCAGCATTATATGCTAAGGAACAAGAAGCTAGCCACCATTGAGAATAGACTGGATATGAAAGACTGAAATTCCACTGTCCTAGAGCCACCCGTTCTTTGCCATATAATAATAACAGTTCCATATATTTTAGTGAGGATTTTAGCCATAAACTTGCATTCAGAGGTTCTGTTACAACAGCTTCATTTCCCCAATAAGGAAGACCTTTAGTAAAATCTTCTTTGGGAATATTACTATAACCAGCTGCGCAAAAACTTTTGAATCTTTCTATAGGGTCTCTTGAAACAATAATTCTTTTAATTGTTTTATCAAGTAAAAGAAGTTGGATTTTTTCATAACCCAAACTTAGTGTATATGAGCTAATAAAAAAATCCTTTTTGCTAAGCCATGTTTTCAATTCTTCAGTTGAAGTGGATGGAGTTAAATAATGAAAGTTTTCTCGATATTGGTCTTTAGCTATTTTTTTGATGGTCGATCCACCAGTCTTAGCTAAATGATGATGAAATACTCTCATACAACCTGAATTTTTCTTTATTATAGAACATTAATGATAGGTTATTTTTTCTTGGGATCGTATATACGGAAATACCAGATTCCTGATTTGCTGGGTGCTCGTTTGTAGATGAATGCATCTCTGTCATCGTAGACTAATGTTCTATCAAGAAAGAATTTGTATTCACCTTCTTCAGAATCTTTTCTTCGTTGCTTTGCATCTCCGATTGCTTGAAGTGCAATCTGCAAATCTCATGCATCAAAACCGGCTTGAGTAAGAAGAGTATTCACTCATCACGAGCAACATCACTTTTGTGATTATCCTGAGATCTATTGTCTAGGAAGTGATTTGAAGGAAGATATATCCCTGTACTAGCTTTGTACAGTTAATGCGCATATAGCTTACTGAGAAAATTGCTTAATAATCATTATTAGAGATGTAATTTTGTGAAATCAGCTATAGACAATTTTTAAACTTTTTTAAATCAGCAGAAATTAAATCAAGAAATAATAATTGATTAGACTCTTTCCGGGTACATAAAAAATAACTCTATTGCTTCTTCAATCTCAAGTACACAATTCAAGAGAAAGCGTCAAAATAAGAACACTGATCTGCGTCTAAAGGGAAAATTAGCCACCTTAGATCAGTTCTATGAAGCATTAGATCCTGATACGGGAGTCAGAGGAAAGCAGTTTGAGAAGTTTGTTAAGTGATTTTTGAAGACTGATCCTTTCTGGAATTCTCAGGTTAAAGAAGTGTGGTAATGGGACGAACATCCACAACGCTCTGAATGGGGACCTGATTGCGGAATTGATCTGGTTTTTGATTTGCTTTTGTCTTTCTTTTTTAACGTTGTTAGTTCTCATAAAACATAGATGGATTTTCCAGGAACATTTTAGTTGGAACTATAGAACCTATTGATTCCTTAGAAAGGATAAATGTGAGGGGGTGGATATTAGAAATATGTTCATTATCAAAAGAGAAGTTATTTATTTTACTAAGAGTTCGTTTATGAAGACAATCAAAATCAATTGCTTCGTCCTTTTCAACAAAACCTAATTCAATACATCGGTTGAATGCATATTTAATTTCGTCTTCATTCAACTGTTTAACTAATTTTTTTCCTCTTGACAATGAATCATTTAGTTTAGAATATTGAAAAACATTCGGCAATCGCGATGCGCTTAAGTAAGCAGACCTTATTTTCATTTTGCTTGAAACATCTGAAATGTCAACAAAGGCCATATCGTCTAAATCATTAGGTAAAATTTGCCTCTTTTCCAGTTCAGTCTTTGATTCAATTGCATTAAGACCTACGTCAAATATGTACTTGTACATAATATTATTTAACTCTGAATTCTTTTTTGAAGTATTCTCTTCTATGTAATCAATAAGTTTATCAATTGACTCATAGTTAAATGCTTCATGTCTTACCTGAGATAACAACCTCTGTTTTGGATTACGAGAAAGTACAAGAACTTTAGGAGCATTTTCTATTGCTTTACTTATTGAGGAGCTTAACGGGTTCCAAGATACGCCATGGCAACTAATGAAGGTGCTTTTAATTTTGTTCGGAGTGGAAAATTCTATCTTTTTTCGTAATACTTGAACCTCATATTTAGATCTTATAGGTTCTGGCACAATATAATTGTCAATTAAATCGTTTGTAAATCCTTTAGGTTGCAATTTATATAATAATTTACTAAGTATTCGCAAAGGTTGCTCAAATGAAGTTCCTGCACATTTTGGTATGTGTAAATATAAAATATGTCTCCATTCTTTAAGAGAAGAATCATCTGCTATTTGATAGGATGGAGAGAATTCAAATCCATTATCAAGAAAATTATATGTTATTTGCTCTAACTTATTACTTTCAATCTGCTCGTAAGTTCTTTCCAATCCTATAAAAGGATCGATTTTATTTATAAGTCCAGAATATGAAAAGTATATGTTCCAAGTGCGTAGTGAACTACTTTTCTTGTTAATTAAATCATATGAGTCTGCAAGTTGCCTATAAATAGAAAGTATTTCATTCTCATCACTACCTTCATATCGAAGTGTCTTTCTAAAGGCAACTATTGCTTCAGAATACTGCTTTGTTCTAAATAACGACCATCCAAGACCTCGAAATGCATTGATGTTTTCCTTAAGTTTGAGAGATTTGCGAAAAGCATCTATTGCTTTTGAGAAAAGAGTGCTATTAAATAGCGCCCATCCAAGACCATTATATGAATTCCAGTATTCATTTAGAGAAATTGATTTTTCGAATATGATTCTCGATTCTTTCATGTTATTTTGCCTAAACAATGCCCATGCTAGGCAGTGGTATGAATACCAATCTTCCTTAGTTGCGATTGATTTCCTATAAAAATTTATTGCCCCCTCATAATCTCCACTTTTATACTTTGCTGTCCCTAGAGCAAAAAAATCCTTATCAGCATTTGATTCATTCACCAAGAATTACTGGCGATAAGACTAGACAGTCTACTTTATCTGTTTTGTTGATAGGCAAGCACATAAAAAGGCACCTTGCTCACTGGTAAATGCAGGTGCCCATTTGGTTAGGGCGGATTGCGCGAAGAACTTGCCCTATAGAACAAATGCACTCATAGACTTATTCGGCGTCAAGTCGCGCTGGATTGAGGCAATCAACTCAATTGCTTTGTTATAAGCAGATATTTCTCCATAATAATCTTTCTATTTATTTTTACTTAGGATACGAATGGATACTTGTTCATGTGTATATGAAATGTATTCATAAGTTAAAGCGTATTCTTTTACAAATTCTTGAAACGCCTTGAATTCATGATCTTCCCATCCTGAATAGTTATAATATTCATCAAAGATAATTATTGTTCCAGGAATAATGGTCTTTGCAAGTAAGAATAGAACAGTCTTAGCAGAAGAATAGATATCAGAATCTATATGAATTAGACTTGAATTCTTGTCAGGGTACGATCGAAGAAATAATGGAAGCGTATTTTCAAACCAACCTTTATGTAAACGAACATTCTTTGGTACAGCAGGCAGATGTCCTCCACGTGACAACCCCCCCCTCGGTTCATTAGGTTTGGCAGTTTTTGAACTCCACTCTTCAGGAAGTCCTTCGAAAGAATCAAAACCATGCACTTCTTCATGAGAAAGGATGTTGGCAATAAAAGATATCGAATAGCCATTCCGAACACCAAACTCCATAATTAATCCATCATTTACCTCCATATTTCTTATTGCTTCATACCATAATTCCTTGCGATTATTTACATATTTAGCATTAACTAATCTGTCTTTGGCAAATCGCATACTATTTGCATCTTTAAAGTAAAATAATTTGTTTTTAATATTTTTTTCATAAAACTCGACTAAATCCCAGGATCGGTTAATTTCTAACTGGGTAAAAAGATCCTGGTATTCTGAGACCAGATTTAACTTCTTGACCATACTGACAAAACTACAAACAGTAAGAAGTTCATCTGGGTATTTTTTCATTAGTCCTTGAAAGAAATCGATTGCTAAGTCAGGATGATTTTGCTTAATTAGTTGACTCCCAAGATCATGTAAAACACTCCAATTTATGTCACCTTCACATTCATACGATCTATAAAATTGTTCTAGTCCTTCCTTGTGTTGCTGTGTTTTTATCAGCGACCAACCAAGGCCTAGGTAAGAATGCCAGTCTTCTTTTAGTGCAAGAGATTTATTGAATGCTTCTATTGCTGATTGGTATTGCTGTGTATTGAACAGCGACGATCCAAGTCTTTGGTAAGAATGCCAGTCTTCTTTTAGTGCAAGAGATTTATTGAATGCTTCTATTGCTGATTGGTATTGCTGTGTATTGAACAGCGCCGATCCAAGTCTTTGGTAAGAATGCCAGTCTTCTTTTAGTGCAAGAGATTTATTGAATGCTTCTATTGCTGATTGGTATTGCTGTGTATTGAACAGCGACGATCCAAGTCTTTGGTAAGAATGCCAGTCTTCTTTTAGTGCAAGAGATTTATTGAATGCTTCTATTGCTGATTGGTATTGCTGTGTATTGAACAGTGCCGATCCTAGTCCTTTGTAAGACTCCCAATCCTCATGAAGAGCAAGGGATTTATTGAATGCTTCTATTGCTGATTGAAACTTTTTGCTCTGTAACTTTTCTATCGCTAAACCAAAAAAATCTCTAGAAGTATTGAGTTGTTTCATAAAAATTACTACCAACCCGGAAAGTCACTAGAGAATGATGAAAAGAACTCATAATCTATCTATTCAAAATAGTCAACCTAGTCAAAATAGGTTGATACGAAGCACATAAAAAGGTGCCCTCATCGAGTAGCACCCATATCGACAAACTTGTGTGAGGAGTGTCGTAGTTCTGTTCCAATCCTTCATGAGACCTTTTGGTGAACTGGAAAAGCACGATGCGATGGGAGTTTCTTTTACTTTTTTAGAAGCCATGAAAATCGACATCAGAGAACGCTTTCTGCGCATTCCAGAAATAGTTGATAGAACAGGAATGAGTAGAACAACTATCTACGACAGAATTAATGAAGGTAAATTCCCTGAATAAATTCCATTAGGATCTAATCTTGTTATCTGGTTGGAATCAGACATCCAAGAATGGATGCAATAACGAGTAGAGAAAGGAAGGGGTTAACACCCCTATTTTTTATATTTTAGAGATCCTATATTGGGTACCCGGTGCAATCGATTGCATGCAAATATGGTGCTTGGGAAAATAAGGATTCTAGAAAATAGAACACAAAACAACCCGAAGTTGCTTCCAGGAAAGAGCATCTAGTCCTTACTTAACGGACACCGTCTCCGTTTTTTGTATGTACCATGACGTTCCAAGAAGTTCCAGAACGCCTCAGTATTAGAGCAATTTGGTGAATTTGCGAGATTTTTACTCTTAGTTAGTTCCAAAAAGGATCAGCAGGTCCTTTTTTAGGGCTAGAGAAAAGTTCAAAAGATAATAGAAAGACATCCTTAATTATTAAAGCAATATACTAATTTTTTCCAAAAGTACATACTTGATCGATTACACGCAGGATAAGTTTGTCCTCATTCGGGTCTTTCCATTCAGAATCTTTGTTTTTAAACTCATTAAATTCCTTTGCACCGATAGCAACATCTCTGAAGGAGTTTTCTGAACAATTGATATCCATTGTGTAAAGGATATCTTGTGTAATTTTGGTAGTACTTTTAGGGATAAATTTACTGAATACTCTTAGAGACCCATCTTTGTTTTTTTGAACACTGTTTTTATCCCATAATTGCTCTCCAAACTGACTTTTTGGAACTGCAACCCAATCATGTGACAATGCATCTATCTTTAGGGGATAAGAAATAATTAAAAGTGATAACAAACTAAGACAAGTATTTCTAATGCAGTTGAGGTTCATTACAGAGGAAATGTTGCCTTGGAATAAACCTATTTAAGCAGCAGCCTCATTGATCTGATGCTCAACCAACTCCCAACCATTACTCAGCAACACATTCCACGTTTCGGTTGCATCTTCTAGTTCCATCGTTCTGGTGTTTTTGATTCGGGTAGGTATGCCGTCCGCAGTGGAATACCAGAGTTGGGTAATGACCTTTGGCATACTCATCAAGGACTTGGGATCACGAATGAAAAACAGCACCCTCTTTCTTTCTGGGTGTATCAACCATCCTGAGGAAGTTGGTAGTGGTCTTCCAAATTCATTAGTCATACGTTCATTGATTCAAGGCATCAAAAAGGCACCTCGCTCACTGGTAAATGCAGGTGCCCATTTGATTAGGACGGATTGTGCGTGAGAAATGTCCTATAGAACAAATGTACTTGCTTGGTTGTTCGGTGTCAAGTTGCGTTGGATTGAGGCAGCTAACTAAATTACTTTTCGATAACCACTTGAATACCCAGCAACCCAACAAAGTAACTATTACCCAAGGGATTAGTGCTCTGATTCCCCAAAGGAAAAGGAGGAGAACAAAGGCAGAAAGTACAACCCGCTTGGTCATTGCCTTCGCGACATCAGTCATGTATTCCCATCGAGGGTTTAGAAGCATGGATTCGCGTTCATTGCCCTTTCTTTTAGTGGATTTCTTTGCTTTCAGTAAGCCATTAAGAAGGGCGGGGTATTTCGATCCCGCCCTTTCAGACAATCACTTATTTTTTAGACCGTTCGTGCTCTGACTCCTGATTCAGTTCTAGATCGCTGGGGTCAAGATTCAATGGTGAAAAAACCTTTTTTCAAAAAACTAAGAAAGGGACCGAACTCATTCTTTTATCAGAAATACTCTAAATCCTCCTGTCATCATATTGCCAACATTCTTGTTAGATCTTCTAACTTGATCAAACACTTTTGGATATTTTTTTGAAAGATTTAAATTATCCAAACGTTCTAGATCAATAACACGAAAAGGAGACTCAGTTAGTATCTTTTCATATTCCTCATATTTGAGTCTATTAGGTATTCTGTCAAAGTTTATCCTGCCTAGGACATCCTGAATCTCAGTTGGATTGCAAATTCCAGCATCCACCAATTCCTTGCGCTGATCAATGTTTGAAAGAAGGTGCAATCCAATAGGTTTATTTGCAAATAACTTATGTTCCGGTATAACTCCATGATCACCATCTTCTAAGTAAGAATAAATTGGGGCAAAATAAGAATAAAGGGTACCACGTTCTTTTAAGCAATTGTAGCTACCAATTAAGGCAGCCTCCAGGTCATATATATGTTCAAAGCAAGCAACAGAAAAGATATGGTCTATAGATTTGCTTTCCAAGAATGAATTAATTTTTTCTGCATTTGTGAATATAGTTTTTCTGTTCGGGTGCGATAAATGTTTCTCTGAATATGTTGAATTTCCTGAAGCATCAATATAGTCTGGTGACTCAATATTAATATATTGATGAACTCTTAATGTCTCAAAAATGAGATCATTATGAGTCGAACCACCAATCTCTAAAAGGCATTTGTTTTGAAGATCAACTCTAGCATGAAAAAGAATTAACTCTCTGTATTGATAAGAACTATTATACATATTTTTACCCCAACCATTTATTAAGGCAACTTGTTGTTCGAATAGTTCATCTTTTAAATGAGTTCCGCTTGGTCGATACCATGCAGAACCATGACGATTATCGAGTTTAAAATGCCAATCAAAGAGCAACCTAAAGGTGATGTCATTGTTATATATGTAGGGTAATTTTCTTAAATAATAATTATATGAATCTAAATGAATAAAAGGAGGGTTAAGATCCTTTTTTATGAAATCTAGAAAATCCGAAGTTTCTTCTTTCATTGACTTTTCACTTAATTAAAATACTCGAATCTTCTAACTCTTTATTATCTACCAATAAACTTTTTTTTGCAAGCAGATAAAAGCATTCTCTTCGAGTGGCGCCCATAGCGACACACTATTGTCAGAAGTGTCGTGGCTCTGGTCTACTTGTTCATGGAACATTTGGGAAGACCTGAAATTAATTCTCAGAAGGTCGGGGTATCTCGATCACGCCATTTGAGTCAAGCACTTATTTTTTCAACCATTCCTGCTCTGACTCTTCATTCACTTCTAGATCGCTGGGATCAATATTCAATGGATATATAGCTGTCTTTAGACAACCTCAGAAATCCCCCAATCTACAGCAATCTCTTCTTTTCCCATTGACTAAAACACCTTGATTCAATGAAATACTTAAATGTATCTGCTTATTGAAATTGACTTAAGTTTAATAAATTGTGCCTGTGAAATTGATATAGCAAAAAAACGTGATTGTCTATTTGTTGAATCTTTTTCAAGAAAATAATGGCAATTTTGATCTTTAGTGCAGCGTATTTTTTGCCTAAATGCAGATATAACATTGTCATTTAGTTGAATTGCAGGGTTGTAATTTTCAAATATTGCCTGGACATGCGTTCTTACATGTAAACGATTTTTATTAAACGAGAGCGCGACCTCTTTGGGGTGCACTGGGAAAGGTAATTCAATTATCGCTCGATAAATTCGCTGATCTTGAATCTCAGAAGGTTTTTGGTACACTTTTCTTGGCATAAATTTCGCACCAGATTTCCAACCTGGGATGTTGCTAATAAGAATTCTACAAAAAGTTTTAATCTCACTTCCGTAGTAATTTGATCTAATAGATTTACAAGATTTACATTCCAATTCCACTATTGCTCGTTCTAGTCTTTCCTTAAGCAAGGATTGAATAGATTTTCCTATAATATTTGGCGGTCTAAGTAAATGAGAGTAGTCCTCAAAAAGGGAAGTATTCTCTATTAAAGTAGTTTGATCAACTGCAAGATCAAATAGTGTTATAAATGGTATAGATCTAATCATGCACTCTGATGCAAGTTTGTCGTTCATGTAAGCGCATGCATTATTCCTTTCTGTAATGCTCGCTGTTATTGAGAATGCTGTAAATGCATCACCCCCTCCACAGTGTGGTCCGCTTATGATTACATCGAAACCTCTTTCCTTGATTTGATCAATAAACTCAAGATACCTTTTCAGAACGTCGTCACATATTGCTTGCAGAGATTTATTCTCTTTTTTGATTATTCTATTGATATGCATTCGAAGATCTACCTCCCCAAAATTAAAGACCAAGATTGTTTCTGATGGGTCTCGATCTATCAATATTGATTTAATCCTTCTATAGTGACCTGTTCTTGAGTTTGGATTGCCGATGCTGTACATCGTTCCTGCACCTAAAGTAAAAACATTTACTCCTGGTATTCCATCAAAAAGCATAGAATGACTCACTCCTAAAACAAGAATTTCTTTTCGTTTTTTTTCGAATCTAGGAATCAAATTAGCATTATCTGTTCGAAAATTAGAAAGTATTTTTTCGTGATTTTTGGATATCGTTGTATTACTTGTTGCTTGTTGTTGTAGCACAAATGAAAAAACTCTAAGGATTTGGTTTGGTAATTTATTTTGTTTTATACTTTTGTGTAGTTCATTAATCATCTTGTCTTCTTTTGCTACAAGCAATTTATTCAAATCTTCTGAATTAACAGCGATAGAAGCACACAGGAAATTACTTAGTTCACCATATTTATTATGAAATGCATTCCTAAGGCATTTCGCTAGAAGTTCTTGTTCTTCAATTCTGCCTGATGACCTCCACCAATTTAATATTGCATCAATTGCTGGTTCATATTGCTTCCTGTTAAACAGCGCCAATCCAAGTCCCTGGTAGGACTGCCAATGTTCTTTCATTTCAAGTGATTGATTGAATGCTTCTATAGCTGATGGGTATTGCTGCATTTTGAACAGCGCCCATCCAAGGCCTTGGTAGGACTGCCCGTCTTCTTTTAGAGCAAGTGATTGATTCAATGCATCGACGGCATGCTGGTATTGCTCTGTGAGATGCAGCGCTAATCCAAGTCCTTGGTAGGTCTGCCAATCTTTTTTTAGTACTAGTGATTTATCGAATGCGTCTATTGCTCTTGGATATTGCTTTGTGTGATATAGCGCCCATCCAAGTGCTTGGTAGGTGTGCCAATCTTCTTTTAGTACAAGTGATTTGTCGAATGCATCGACTGCATGCTGGTATTGCCATGTGAGATACAGCGCTAATCCAAGTCCTTGGTAGGTCTCCCAATCTTCTTTTAGTACAAGTGATTGATTGAATGCTTCGATTGCTTCTGGAAACTTCCCTTTCTGATACTTTTCTATCGCTAAAGCAAAGAGATCCCTAGCAGTATTGTCTCCTTTCATTAAGGATTACTGGCAAACATCCAGACCAGCAATCTAGTCCCTCTAGTTAAAATAACTACCTAAAAAAGGGCGCCTTCATCGAGCAGCTCCCTTTTTTAGTCCTTCCTGTCAACCAATTAGATAAAATATAGTGCTTTTCTTGTAGCCAGTAATACTTGTTGAGAGAATCAAATGCTGATAAGAATTCTATTGCTCTAGGGTCAACAAAGTATAAAAGTGGAGATTATGATAGGAATTCTTCTTATCACTATAAATATTCCTTGATAACGAAATTTACATAACTATGTCCATAATGAAATTACATTTTAAATAATAATGTCCTAAAACCCATTGTCATTACATTTCCTACTGATGGGTTTGACTGCCTTAACTCTTTGATTTGATGGGAATATTTTTTAAATATATTAAGCCAATCTAATCGCTTTAATTCTATTACCCAGAAAGGTGACTCAGTCAAAATTCTCTCATAATCTTCATAATGCAGACGATTAGGGATCCTATTAAAATTTACATTTCCCAGAAAACTTTGAATTTCCTTTGGATTTGTTATACCTGCGTCTATCAACTTTTTTCGCTGATCTGATTGTGAAAGTAAATGTAGGCCAATCGGTTTTTCTTTAAATGATTTATGCTCAGGGATTACGCCATGATCACCTTGATCTAATTGAGAATAAATAGGCGCAAAATAGGAATATAGATATGAATTATTACTAAGACATTCCCAACAAGAATGAAGTGCCATGTCTAAATCATATATATGTTCAAAGCAAGCAACAGAGAAAATTAAATCTTGAGATTCTTTTTCTAATTTTGAATTTAGCTCTTCTGCATTACAGAAGATAGTTTTTTTTCTATCGTGTTGTTTAAACTTGTCTGAATAATTGACTCCATCTTCTTCATTAATATAATCAGGCGATTCAATGTTAGTATATTCATATACTCCTAAGAAATCAAACAAAAGTTGATTTGGACTTACTCCACCTACTTCTAAAAGTTTTTTACCTTTCAAATTAACTCTTGCATGAAAATAAATTAACTCTCTGACTTGATAGTTAGAGTTCAACGAATGGGAGAACCTATCAATAATTTCAATTTGCTTAGAGAACAAAGGGTTCTCTAAATTATGATTTGGATTTTTGGATGCTGCTTCTCCCCAAGAGTATTTTAGGTCATAATGCCAATTAAAGAGTAATCGAAATGATATGTCTTGCTGATAAATAATAGGTAAATTTTCTAAATAAGATTTCCAGTCCTGAATAGATATGAATTCTGTTGATAATTTTCTATCAATAAATTCTAAAAAGTCCTTAGTTTCTTTTTCCATCTGGCTGATTGAGAAACTTTGCGGTGCTCTAAAACTGTGAGGAGAGGCATTCCTCTGTTCTACTACTCTATGGGTCCTTTTGCAGAAATTGAAAAGAAAAATGCTATTGGGGTTTTCCTTGGATCCGAATGAAAGACTTGATTAAAGAAGACTTCCTCTAGGTTTTTTGCTATTCTCCTAAATGCCCTATGGAAGGAAAATACTAATGACTAAGTCTTAAGAAACAACTGACTTATAAAAGTGGATGCATAGAAAATATCTTCTGTAAAGAGTGTCAATAATCTTTTCTACACCTACATGAAGCCTTTATCAATATAAATCAGTTACAACTGTATAAGGTTTATGGGGTCAAAAATGTCTTTACTCCCTCGCTGGGAACTCATGACTAATGAAGCCAAGGCACTCACTAAACGAGTTGTCCTTTCTGCTCTTGTACTTATGCTTTCTCTTTGGGTGATTAGAACAGTTATCCATTGGGTAATAATTGCCTTATTGGGGTACTGGGCTTTCAAACTGTTGTCAAAAAGAGTTTAAAACGAATATATAAATTCAAATAATAACTAATTGAGTGCTCTGGTTAAGTAATTAAAAAGGTTTAACCCTCTTTTTTTCTATAAATCCCAGAGGTTGAAGATTGGGCGACCAACAAAATCGGAATAAGGGTAAGGAGGTCTAATGGAAGTGCTTGCCTTATTTCCGTGAATGAAAATTCATCCGTCCAGCTCTCATGAGTGAGGCGTGTACCCGAAGAACTGAAAGGCTTTAAGGCTAATAAAATATTCTAAACCGCAGGTTCTCTTAAAAATTTAGAGCGAGTGTTTACTAGTTTCCAAATCCGAGAGAGCCTAAGGCCGCGGTCATGGGTATTTATACGCAGAGCTGCTATTCGCAAGTTAAAAAAAAAGGTGCCCTCATCGAGTAGCACCCATAACGACAAACTTGTGTGAGGAGTGTCGTAGTCCTGTTCTACTCCTAAATAGGTACTTTTGGAAGTAATTGAAATGATATCCAATTGGTTCATGAGTAAATGCTAGAAAATTGTGACGGACAGATACAGAAAACAAGTCTTATTAACTCCAGGCACAAGAGTTACAGAAGCATAAAACCCTTGCATCACAATCGATTTGAGAAAAGAGAAAGTCGTACTTATAAATCTTCGAGATGAGTACGCAATACCTATAACGCTAAAAGCGATATAAGAGAAATTTCTTATTGCGTCAAAGATTGTTATTGTTCATTATTAGGAAATCTTTTGAGAAATGAAAGAGGGAACTAAGGTATGAGTATCAATTGGAAAGAAGCTGATGGAACCTTATGGCGCGAAGAATTTAAAATACTTAAAGGGACTCTATCAATTGAGGAAGTACGACTACTCGATGAAGGTGCAACGACCATGAAGGAGGCTTGGCTTCTAGGTTCACTTCATTCTGAATACAGAAGGCTTAAAAAGAATCAACCACCAGAGCTTCCAAGGCTTTAGTAATGAATTATTCAGATACGTTATTTATATTCCTCCCAATAATTGGATTGACTCTTCTGTTTTTAGTTCTCAATGCCTTGACTACTGATATTTTCACCCAGAATCGTAATAGAAGATGATTGACTCATACACACTAGATCAGTGCAAGAAACACAAGGAGATCAGAGAATTAAAAATCAAGAATCTTGAACATGCGATCAAGCAATCTGAAGAGATGATTTCTTTATCAAATATGGACAGTAAAACATTGATCTTTTTAAGGAGGAAGGTTGCAGAATCAATGCAAGAGCTAGAAGTTCTTTACTTAATGAATTCTCAGGATTAAATAATGAGAGATAGAATAGACAACATATTTTTTGTACATAGTTGGAGATCTTTGATAGTTGGAATCTCATAAAATTAAAAAGTAAAGCAAAATATTATATGCTGATTAAAATCCAGGAAAACCTCAGGCAAGCTCAACATGAAAATCAGATACATTTTAAGACGTAAAAGATTTAACAAAACTATCCCTGTACTTATAAATTTATTCCTATCATCAATCTTCTTATCAGCTTGTAGTGTTATCGACTTAAAGGGAATAGATAATTCAAGCACGACTAAAGAAAATAGTAAGATATTCAAAAAGCTAAGTTATACTATAGAAAAAAATAATAACAATTCGGAAACCACTATGAATTTATTGATTCTAAAAAAAGAACGTATAGAAAATATTAATAATCTAAAAATATATTTCCCATACTATCTAAACATATCAAAGGACCCTAAATACTTAAGGTTTTGCGTGATCAAAAATTTAAAATCCAAAACCGGGTCAATCTGTTCTGAAGAGTTAAAGGCGAATATAGAGATTATTAAAAATAAGTATCTAATAAAAATTGATCCTTTAAAGGATTTGGAGAACGAAAGAGACTATCTTTTAAGCATTAAAATAAATCAAAAGCTTGAAAAGCAAATTTATCAACTAAATGCCTTTAACATAGATAAAACAAATGAAGAGCAAAGTTTTTACTCTTATATAGGCAGTTGGCCGGTTAATATAAAATGAGAATCTAAATGTCTATAGTATTGAATTTAAGATAATAAATCAGGTATAGAGTCTGACCCCCAATAACTCCAAACTTGATTGTTCATAGCCCTTGTCGATGAATCTCCAGATGTCATAGAACTCAGTTGAGAAATACTTAGGTCACCTGCTGTATATAAGGCTTCTAAAGTTCCTGCTGCATAAATACCAATGCCAGCTACTCCTCGATGGGTGGTGCTGGCATAAGTTAAATCAGAGTCCATAACGCCAATAATCTTAATTTGATCGATAGTATCTAATCCTTCAATAAAATCGGCTTTCTCTCCATTAGGACTATTCCCGGCTTTCCCATACATCCAATTAGAAAGAAATTGATCTGACTTAATTGCAATTAAATCTTTATAGCCATCCTTTTCAGATCTATAAGTGTTCCATCCAAAATCTCCATGTAGTTCATCCTCACCGGTTGAGCCTGTAATAACATCCTTTCCATTGCCTCCATGTATTAAGTCATTACCCCCACTCCCATCCAAAACATCCCAAGAAGCAAGTCCTCTAATAGTGTCGTTGGCATTACCACCTAAGATTATCGAGCCTTCTTTTGGGTCTGCATTTCTATTTGTTGCTGTATTTGCTTGCATAGCTTGTACCAATCCACCTGCATCTGATGCTCTAATTACTCGATTTATTGAAATTGTGTCTGACCAACTAATAGTTGAAATGCTCAGATTTGAAGAGTTAACATCTGTTTGTTGATTAGAGGCAGAGTAGCTAAACCAATTTTGAACTATTGAAGTAACTGATGTAGAGGAATTATAACTATATGTTGTAGTTGTTGGAACAACATTATCATCTTCTACTCCCCAGATTTCAATAAGTGTATTCTTATCTGATTCGGTCCATGCTGTACTCCAGCCACTAGGCCCTTGATTATATGACATTACTGTATCTGAGGAATCATAATTTGGATTAAAACCTGAATTATCTGGATGCGACAGACCTAAAGCGTGCCCAATCTCATGAACTATTGTATTCCTATCATTTTGCCAATTTCCTGTATATTTCCAACCAACATCCCACCAAGAATATTGCCCCCATCCCTGATCCCATACCTGACCAACAACCCCATAATCCCAAGATGTATGAGAACTAAGACAATAAATATCTATATCGGAACCATTATCTGAATATACTCTTTCAAAATCTAAATCTATAATTGGATCAATAGAGGAAAAGACAGACTCTATATAAGATTCCTCAGTAGCTGTATGGTAGTAAGTATTTGCATAACCATCACCTACAGAGTAAAAATAGTTACTCACATCATGAATATAGTAAGTAAGTGTCTCTGTTCCAGCTAAGTTATTATTAGTGTGATTTATGAATGTTTGATTTTGAAGCAAGTCAGAAGAGATACCATGAGTCATAAACAAACACCGTTAATCCCTATATGCTAATACTTCTTCATATTCGATTAGACAAGCTAGAAAACATGCTTCCTTAAGCCTTTCTTCAAGATTACGCAATAAAAGATAGATTAGATCTGACCTATCATATTAATTTAAGAGAACTATATATTTCTAAGATAACTTCGATTGATTGGTTTGTACAAGCATAAGATACTAATAACTTCAAGATATCGATTCCATTGAAGTGCTATTATATGGAAACGATATCTATTACAAGCAAAATTAATCTGGGAACGTTAATTATTAGCCATTAAATTATTTACATAATAGCTAAGAGCATTTATTTATCTAATAATTAAATCTATAAAATTCAAATTATATGATTAATTACTGTGCTTCACTCTCTCTTTCATACTCAAGACCAGATTCGTGCATCCATTGAGCTTTTGTCTTACAGTATTTATCGTGCTTTGCTAAATGAATTCCTTCTATTGAGATAAAGATGCAGAGAAGTCCAACGGGTATGTACCAAATTGGAGAAGCTACAATTTCTTTCCAGGGTTTCATAAGTTATGTTGCTTGAGACTTATTTATTATCTTATCAAATAAATGTCTATATCATTTGCCAACTATTCAGAATTAGAATCCCGCTGCTAAAAAGACTTTCGTCTAATTTAGCTATTCCAAATTCCTTAATATTAATAATGTAAAAACAATACCTCTATTTTAACCATGAGTTGACAACTCCAATAAATCTGTTGACATGGGTTCAATCTATTTATCTTTGGCTCTGATGGATTCACAGCAAACTGCTTTTGATGACTTTGTAGATGACTGCTATATTGAAGATGATCCTATCTGTAGCAAGAATAATCAAAAATCTCTAGAGGTCATTACTTCTCAATTAATTACAGAGTTACTAACAGAAGAAGACAACGGAATCCTGGCTGCTTAACAAGCATATAATGAGCAATAATAAATATCCCTATTTAGTCGCTCTTGCTTTAATAGAGCGAGGTGGCAAAAGAGCTCTCCCTCTAGGAGGAAAATCATTAAGTATTGAGATAAATCCAGGAGAAGACCCTGGGCTGATAGGAGAAAGCCTCGCCAAAGATCTTTTGTTAAGGATTTTCCAACAAAGTGAAGATCTCCCTTTAAAAAGAGCTGCTGGTGATCTAAGTCTTCTATTAGTTCAGGTGCAAATGGATCAAATGCAAAACAAAATCCCATTAATAAAAGCTGAGTGGATAAAATCTGGAAATAAAGACTATTTTCTTTCAGAGCTTCGCGATACATGTAATGGGATATGGAGCTTGACATTTAATAAGTATGAAGGCAGTAAATTCTTGAGTTTTTCTAGAAGTTGAACACTTAAGAATCTTTATAAAAACTTTTTTGAATTGAATTTCAACCTAATCAAATCTATATAAAGTAAGAATCGTTTAATCTTACTTAGACTCCTTTTCTCTCCTAACTTCATGGAGTTTCTCTAATTCGTTATATATGGACATTAGTTGACTCTGTATTGACTTAATATCTTCTATTTTACTTAGGGATTTCATTGCACTAAGAAGGTTTTCTTTTGCCTCAATCAATAATCGACACTCTTGACTTCCAGGTTCATAGGACATCAGCTACTCCATTAAAAGCCTTCTACTTTACGATAATACAATTTTCTTGAAGGTTACTTGAAATACCTAACTAACAAAAGTCTCCCAATTCTCTCCACTTATTCAATCCTGCCTCCAAATCATCAGTCCCTTCTTGCGCCCCATTTAGTTCCATTGCTTTAATTAAGGCTTCTGTAGCCTCTATTCCGTAACTACTAGCTCTCTGCTGAGATGCACATCCTTCCAATTCATTACCTTCCTTGAAGTAAACCTCTGCCTTAAGTAGATATTGGCTTGCTAATTCTCTTTTTTCATTCCATATGTCCATATTCCTCTGAAACACAGAGCCCTCTTCAGCCAATAAGGCTAAGGGATTGCAAAGAATCAAGATCCCAAAAAAGATCCCCAAAAGAGCTCTTTTCATAAATACAAAAGACCAAAAAGTAAGTTTAATCTCATTAAAGTATTCAATTGCCTTCCCTTAATTTGAATATCCCCTGAATCTCACAACGATAGCCCAGCCAATATTCTTTGATGACGATTGATGCACAAAAGAAGCTCATTAACTACATGACTGCTCCCTTTCGTGCATACCGAACCCAACTTAAGTGTTCCTTATGCGATTCTCTACAGACTAAGAAACAAAAAAAGCTTTGAGATCATCAAACCTATCAACCTCGTTTGTGGCATTTGTACTCATTTGGTCATTTTGGTCATTTTGGTCAGGCATCCAACCCATCCTTAATGGTGCTCAGCTAGCGTTTTTGTTTTTACTTCTTCCTATATCAGCCCTCCTTTTAGCCATTTCGTTCATAGAGGATAAAGATGACGATGACTTCGGCGGAGGAATAATGCAGCCTATTCTTCAAAAAATCCGATGAGGTTCTGAAATCTAAAGTCTCAAAAGTATTACAAGTTGACAATTGGTCTGAAAAAGTCAGAAAATGTATTCAGAACTATCTATCTCTTAAATAGCTTAAATAATGTCAACCAGTAAAAGAGAAGAAGTCTCCTCCCATTTGCGCTATATCCGTCAAGAGCTTAGAGATATGCATCAAATGCTTAATGAAGACGGCCTTCTCCCAGAAATTTCAGAATTAAAAGAGGTGCATGCATCACTAGATGCTCTCTATCAACTTCTTGCTGGTAAAACGAAGAAAAAACCAAAGCCTGAGTTTGATGACTAAGTTTTGATCAGAACTCTTTAGCTATATTTTCAGGAAGCTATAGAAATTAAAATTCTCAAATTAACAATTCAAATAAATAATTGATTCGATTGATTCGGTAGATAATTCCTGAGAAATCGCAATCCAAACCATTTTATATATTAAACAAGAGCTCTATATTCAAAGAATTTTAATGTAGTTAATCCATAAAAAAAATTAATCTTTGCTACCACTTACACTATTTCCTGTTAATTGCAATCCATGTAAAATATGGGATTATTGCTGCCATTAAAAGGATTCCTACGACTAATATTATTGATTTACTACTAAGATCTTCTCTTTTTCGCATTACATTAAAATTAGGATCTGTAACCGGGGCTTTTAGCGTTGATTCATTATTTGCAACTCCGATGATTGATAGATTTTTAATAACATTTGTCTTAACAAAGTACTGCTCTTGATTGCCTGAGGGTATCTCAAGCCAACCCGCCTCAGCTCTTAAAACTATAGGAGCTTGAAAAAAAATTACTGACGCGAAGAGAATGCTTATAACCTTGCTTAGGATGGCAGGGAATCTCATGATCCTTTTGTAATAAGAGCTATTCTAAAATATTAAGTTTGAAACATCGATTTAGATGCTCAATCTCTTTATCTTTCTGAGTTAGTTGTCCGACTACATCCATTAAGCCCAGCCAAAAAGTTCCATCAGCCTTCAAGACAAGGACTGGCTTTGCTGTAGAGCTTATATCTGAATCAAAAAGAGAAGTGCGCAAAAGCTCAGCCACCTTGCCTCCTCCTGGGTAAAGACGTAATCGACTCAAGAGAGCTCCTACCTCGGAGAAAGAAACAAAGCTTGCTCTCCTGGACTCACTGACCAATATCACCCCTTCCATCGACCGAACTTCCACTAAAAGCTCTTCTATCGAACTCAGAATCGAAGGGTAAGGAAAAGCCACAACCAATCCTTCTTAATGTTTTCTTCATAACCCATCCTTTGCTCAATTTGCAAGGCTTTCTTTAAGTTGAATAAACATCTTCAGTTCCTAAGAAGCAAAATCCCCATTTGCCCCCCCGCAAGAGAGCGGTGAGAAGCCCTCGTGAAACCAGCCTGATAAGCCAACTTTTCTTGGCTCTTCCCATCTGGGAAAACCTTTAGGCTTTTCTCTAAATACGCATAATGATCTCTCAAGCCAAACTGCGAAGCTATTGGTACAACAACCTTTCGCAAGTAAAGCTTTTGGAATCGTTCTGCCAAAGAACCATCCGGCAATCGATTGAAATCCAAAACACCTGCTCGAGCATCCTTCCTTAATAATCTCCGAAGCTCTAACAACCCAGCCCCAGGATCTTCAAGATTTCGCAACCCATACCCCATTACAGCACCATCAAACTTGTTTGCCTCCAAGTCTGTATTGAGAGCATCTGTTTGAAACCATGAAACTTCTATAGATTTCTTAATTGCTCGCTGACGAGCCAAAGCCAATGGGCCAGATGCAGAATCTATTCCAAGTACAGAGCCCCCTGGACTCACATAACCAGCTAACGAAATAGCAAGATCCCCGGTCCCACAACAAATATCAATCCAATTTTCGCCTGAAGCAGGCTTTAAAAGCATAAGCAATTGCCTTTTCCAGAGTCGATGTAAGCCAAGACTTAAAAGATCATTTAACAGATCATATGTAGTCGCTACTTCATTAAATAAATTTAAAATATGAAACTGATCTTTTGCTTTCATAGTTTTATCTCCTTAAGGATTGGAAATGAAAAGTCAAAGATTTTCTTCTTCTTACCTTAAAAGAAAAGAGAGTTTTGAAAACAACTAAATACGTACATCATCTAAAGGATTGTTCATTATCAATGGGGCGAACTGGTAATCCTTGGTTAAGCAATTCATATTTAATTTCTTCAACTGTTAACAATCCATCGTGGAGTAAAGATGCTAAAAGTGCTGCAGAGGCCTTACCCCTAGTGAAAGCTTCAATAATATCTTTAATGCAGCCAGCTCCACCTGAAGCAATAACAGGCAATGGAACAACTTCAGCAACTGTTTTTATAAGTTCCAAGTCATAGCCTGCCTGAGTGCCATCCCCATCCATAGAGGTCAATAGAATTTCCCCTGCTCCAAGGTCTGAAACTTCCTTAGCCCAACTAACAACATCTATACCCGTATTTTCCCTGCCACCTTTTACATAAACATCCCATCCTAAATCCTCTTGAATTCTTCTTCTAGCATCAATTGCTACGACAATACACTGACTCCCAAATTTCTTAGCCCCTTCCCTAATCAAGTCGGGGTTTCTTACTGCAGAAGAGTTAAGGCTGACTTTATCTGCTCCTGCACGAAGAAGTTCTTTAATCCCTTTTAAAGAACCTATACCTCCTCCTACGGTAAATGGAATAGTTACTGACTCAGCAGTACGGCGAACTAATTCGACAAGAGTCTCTCGACCTTCATGACTAGCTGCAATATCTAGAAACACCAATTCATCCGCTCCTGCCAAGCTATATCGACATGCAAGCTCTACTGGATCCCCAGCATCTCTGAGGCCAACAAAATTTACGCCTTTAACCACCCTCCCCTCAGCCACATCTAGACAAGGAATTAATCGAAGGGCGACCATTTAAAAAGAGGCGACTGTTAATGTTGCGCCACCTACTAAGCCTTGCAGACCATGAACCAGGCTCGAACAATCAGCAAAATCGGATCGAGGGTCAAAGTTGATCTCGATCGTGTAATTGATCGAATTCCTTCTACTCTCTTTGAGAGCCTGAGGAATGATCCCCGTGGCAAGGTGGTTGACTACAAAATGACTGATGGTACTGGTCTAGGAGTAGTCCTTGAACTCAGCGATGGTACAACCAGCTGGTTCTTTGAAAACGAAATAACTCGCAGTTGAGGTCTATAAGTGAGCGATGCCCGTCAACTCCTAGGCATAAAAGGTGCCTCAGGAACTTCCAACATATGGAAGCTGCGACTGCAATTAATGAAGCCAGTAACTTGGATACCACTTTTATGGGGAGTGATATGCGGAGCTGCTGCTAGTGGAAATTACAAATGGGAAATAGCAGACGTTTTAGCTGCACTTGCCTGCATGGTAATGAGTGGGCCCTTATTAGCTGGCTATACACAGACAATTAATGATTACTACGATAGAGAAATTGATGCCATTAATGAGCCCTATAGACCAATCCCATCAGGTGCAATTTCCCTTCCCCAAGTAAAACTTCAAATCTGGTTATTACTATTAGGAGGTCTTGCCGTTGCTTATGGCCTAGATATATGGGCTCAACATAATTCTCCTGTTGTTTTTTTTCTGGCTCTAGGCGGATCATTTGTTAGCTTTATTTATTCTGCTCCACCCTTAAAACTTAAACAAAATGGCTGGCTCGGTAATTATGCTCTTGGAGCTAGCTACATAGCATTGCCTTGGTGGGCAGGCCAAGCTCTTTTTGGGCATCTCACATGGACTACAGCACTTTTGACCCTTGCTTATAGCTTGGCTGGGTTGGGCATTGCAGTTATAAATGACTTCAAAAGTGTAGAAGGTGATCGAAAACTAGGGCTTCAATCCTTACCAGTTGTATTTGGAATAAGAAATGCAAGTTGGATTAGCGCCGGAATGATAAATATTTTTCAACTTACAATGGTTGCAGTTCTAATTGCAATTGGGCAACATCTTGCCTCAGTTGTACTTGTTTTACTAATAATTCCCCAAATGACTTTCCAAGATATCTGGCTACTTCGTGATCCATTGGCCTTTGATGTTAAATATCAAGCTAGTGCTCAACCTTTCCTGATTCTTGGAATGCTTGTTACCGCTCTAGCAATAGGTCATAGCCCTCTTAGCCAGGGGTTGTGAATCGAAGCCTTAGGCACTGGCTAATTATTGCAAGTACTGCCTTAACAATTGGCTCTGGGGTAGCAATTGCAGAAAAGTCTTTGATAAAAGCAATTGACTCACTATTGCCCGACTCACGACGAATAGCAAGTTTCAACAGGCCAGGGACAATCACTTTGCTATCTAGGAATGGAGAAGTAATCCAAAAGATTGGGCCAGCAACGCGCGAAAAGATCGAATCAATGAAAATGCCCACTCTTATTGAGCAAGCATTTGTGGCAGCAGAAGACCGTCGGTTTTATAAACACAAAGGTGTAGATATCTGGGGAATAAGTAGAGCGATCTCAACAAATCTAAGAAAAGGTTCAGTTCAAGAAGGTGCTAGCACTATTACTCAACAACTTGCTCGCACGGTTTTCCTAAGTCAAGATCAAACTCTAACTAGGAAAATTAAAGAAGCTGCTCTTGCTTACAAATTAGAGAGACAATTAAGCAAGCAAAATATTCTCGAACAATATCTAAATAATGTTTACCTAGGTTCTGGTGCCTATGGAGTTGCAGATGCAGCTTGGGTTTATTTCTCGAAAACTCCAAAACTTTTATCGCTAGCTGAAGCAGCCCTTATTGCTGGTCTCCCTCCTGCTCCTTCTTTCTATTCTCCACTTGTAAACCCAGAACTAGCAATAAAGCGTAGATCTATTGTTCTCCAAAGGATGTATGAAGAAGGTTATATATCCAAAACCGAATTCTCCAATTCAGTAAAAAGCCCTCTTCTTCTTAAACCAGCGCTCCCTAAATATTTTAAAAGTGTTGCACCTTTTTTTACTACCTGGGCTGAAAAGCAATTACCGGCTTACCTAACTAAAGAGCAGTTAGAAGTTGGTGGCCTAAAAATAAGAACGAGCCTTAATCTTTCCTGGCAAAAAGAAGCACAAGAAATAATCAAAAAGTTAAGCCCTGAGGGAACAGAAGGGTCTCTGGTCTCTATTCATCCAAAGACTGGCCTTATTAGAGCAATGATAGGGGGAAAAGATTTCAATGAGACCCAATTCAATCGTGCAACTCAAGCACTAAGATCACCTGGTTCAACATTCAAGTTATTTCCTTATGCGGCTGCTCTTGCAAAAGGCTATAAACCTGAAGATAGATTCTTAGACTCTCCAAAATGCTGGGAAGGGTATTGCCCTAAAAATTTCGGGAATAAATACCTTGGAGAAGTATCACTTGCTGATGCAATGACAAAATCATTAAATACAGTAGCAGTACAACTTTTAGAACAAGTTGGATTTGATCAAGTTATATCGATTGCTAATAAGCTTGGAGTCGGCAATCAGCAGAAACTAGGAAAATACTATCCTCTTGCAATAGGAGCATACGAACAAACTCTTCTTGATATGACAGGTGCATATGCGGGGATTACCAATAGAGGTAAATATATAAGGCCTAGTCCATTTGAGGAAATTAGAGGGCCAAATGATATTTTATTATTCAAAAATCAAACCTCAATCGACGAAGGAGTTCAAGCAGTTTCGAAGGATGTGGCTGACACATTAAATTGGATGCTTAAAAGAGTTGTAAGTGAAGGGACAGGAAAATTCGCAGGACTAAAGGATAGAGAGGTTTCTGGCAAAACTGGCACCTCAGAAGGAGGAAGAGATCTTTGGTTCATAGGTTCAATACCACAGTTATCTACTGGGATTTGGTTTGGATATGATGATAACAAAAAAACGAATAATGGCAGCAGGAGAGCAGCAGAAGCGTGGAAAGAATACATGAACAGAATCAAAGGAGACATCGAACCAAAAAAATTTCCCGAAAGGCCTTTGACGTCATATAGAAAGAAATTCAACGATAAAGAAAGCAATCTAAAGCTGAATAAGTTAAGAAGTACAGAACAGTCTTCTATAGAAAGGTCAAATAAAATATTAAATCTTAATCAACAGAACGATTTAACAAGACCACCAATAATAAAGAAAACACCAATATATCTTGAATAGAGATTTTATTTTCATTCAAGATCTAATACTGCAGCATAAAAACCATCACCTTCTCCACTCTGTTTAGGCCAGGTTTGCTTCTCATAAGACAACTTTAATTCAGAATGCCTTGACAAGAAGAAAGCGGTCTGATCAAAGTTCTCCTTTGGATTAATAGTACAAGTCGAATACACAATTCGTCCTCCTGGTTTCAATAATGGAAGGATACCTTCTAAAAGTTTAAATTGTAATTCCAAAAGCCCATTTATATCATCTCTTGTGACTCGCCACCTAGCATCTGGATTTCTAGCTAATGTGCCTAGCCCTGAGCAAGGAGCGTCTAAAAGTATTCGATTAAAATACCTTTTCCAATTAGGCTTTAAATCCAAAAGTTTCGTTGAATCAGCCGCCAAATAGTTAATAGTTTTTACACCCAGTCGTTGAACATTATCTACGACACTCTTTAATCGAACAGAAGAACGGTCTACCGCCCATATCTCTCCAGTATTAGCCATCAACTCAGCAATATGTGTTGTTTTCCCCCCTGGGGCAGCACAAGCATCTAAAACTCTTTCACCCTTTTGAACATCTAAAAGTGGAGCAACCCACTGAGCAGATCTATCTTGCACACACCAATCCCCGTTTTTATAGCCAGGCAAATTACGCAAGTCGCCTGCAGAAGATACTATTTGCAAACCATCTGGGGCTCCCTCAATCAAGCTAGTCTTAAGGCCAACAGCTTGAAAAGCATTATGCAGACTTTCAGGAGAGCTAGATAACCTATTAACCCTTAAATCCAATGCAGGAACCTTATTAAAAGCAATAGCCACTTCCTCTGCACCTAACGTACCTCGCCAACGCATCAGATCTTTAGCTAGCCAAAATGGCAACGATTGTGCATTAGCTAATCGGCCAACTGGATCGCTAGGTAATGGCAATTTCATCCCAGAATCCTTTGCTCTAATAGCAGCTCTTAAAACCCCATTAACAACAGGTGCCAAACGAGCTAATTCGCCTGATTTAATTAATTCAACAGAAGTGTTTACAGCTGCAGCATCAGGAATCCGGTCCATAAGAAATATTTGATATATGCCTATATGAAGAATCCATCTCAAAGGAGGAGGCTGTTGACTTGATTTAACCTTTGCTAATAAATCAATCCAAGAATCTAGCCATAATCTCCTGCGAATTGCTCCGAAAGATATCTCCTTCACCAAACCACGATCTTTTGTAGATAGAGAGAATTTTCGAAAAGTTCTTTCCAAAGCTGCATCTGCATAAGCTCCGGCGGCAACAGACAACAAAACCTCCCACGCGGCCTGACGTGATGCAATCCCAAATGATTTATTCCCTAAGGTTCTCATAAGAAGAAACTACCTATATTTATTTAAAGGCATGAGTGTAATTAACTTTAGATTGTCAAAATAAATACTGCCTATCAATCTAATAATTCGAATATTCTATCTTTGGCTCCCAAAGATATTTACCAATATCAATCCTAAATTCTTCATCAACACTTACTCCTTCTTCAATCAAAAGTTCACGTTGCAACCAATCAGATCCCTCTCTAGAAAGTCTGTTTAAAATTCTACCTTTAGAATTTACGATTCTATGCCAAAGGACATTTGAGTTAACTTTTAGCCTCCCCAATGCCCAGCCAACTTGCCTAGCATGCCCATAAGCGGATAACAAATCTGCGATCTGTCCATAAGTTGCAACCATGCCATATGGAATATGGGCAACCATTTCCCATACTCTTTGATCAAAAGAAGCCTTTTTGTTCATGCCTTTGCTCCCAAGACGGTTTGAACGACTAAAAGCTGTTCTGAATTACAGGATGGCAGATATGACTGTTTTGCTTGAAAACGTTGAAAAAGCTCACAATCTTTCGGCAATCTTACGGAGCTGCGATGCGGTAGGGACGCTCGAAGCTCATGTAATAAGCAATGAAAGCAAACCTCTTACATTTAATAGCACTGCACAAGGCAGTCAAAAATGGATAAAGCTTAGAAAACATAAAAGCATTGATTCTGCAGTGGAAAGACTTAAATCAATGGGGTTTCGACTATATGGAACAAGCCTAGATATCAATTCACATGACTATCGTGAATGTGACTTTTGTGGCCCTACGGCCTTTGTTTTAGGCACCGAGAAATGGGGGCTTAGTGATTGCGCGAAGTCATTAGTAGATGAAAGTATCTTTATTCCGATGAGAGGGATGGTGCAATCTCTAAATGTTTCTGTAGCAGCCGCAACATTGTTATTTGAGTCACTGAGGCAACGTCAAGCCGCTGGAATAGCTCCCAAAAACGGAGAAGGGTTAAGCAAAACACTTTATAAAAAATATCTATTTGAATGGGCCTACCCCGAAGTTGCTTTTTGGTGCAAACAACAAGGAAGACCTTATCCAGAACTCAATGATCAAGGCGAGATAACTGAGAAAATGCCAAGAACTATAAGAATGAAATATTAAGTTGAATTTCATTCTATAAAATTAGGGGTAATTTTTTGATCAGTTCTTTACCTATTTTACTAATAAAAAAATATCTTTTATTTATTACTAATTAGCTTTGAATTGCTCATTAATTCTTCCAGCCCCTCTCCAAGGAAAGAAAGACCCAAGACAAGTAAAAACATTGCAAGTCCAGGATATACAGCCGTCCACCAAATACCAGTAGGAACTGCAGATAAAGCCATATTTAAATCACTACCCCATTCAGGGACTGACTCTTTCAAACCTAAACCCAAAAAGCCTAACCCACCTAAAACCAAAACAGCATCAGCAGCATTTAATGTCAAAAGTACTGGAATTGATGTAATCACGTTACCCAGAAGATATTTACGCATTATCCACAAAGGCCCTGCACCAAGTGATCTTGCAGCTTCTACAAAAAGTTCAGCTTTAACCTGTGCAGTTTGATTACGAACAACTCGAAAATACTGGGGGATGTATACAACGCAAAGGGCGACTGCTGCATTAGGGATGCCACGACCAAGTAAAAAAGCAAGGACAACTGAAAGCAATAAGACAGGGATTGTATATAGAGTATCCATAATTAGAACCAAAAACCTATCTAGTGAGCCTCCTATATAACCACTAATGATCCCTATAGGGACACCAATCAATACAGCCAAAGTAACTGCTAGAAAAACAACCTGAAGAGCTACACCACTACCCTCCAGAGTGCGAACACAAACATCACGACCTAGACGATCAGTACCGCACCAATGAGCAAAGGATGGTGGGTCATAAATTGGGTTGCCTAAACCTTCATTTGCCTGAGGCAAAATCCCTATGGCCACAAAAATAGGTGTAACTAAAGCAATCAACAAATAAAAAGCAACGATATAGGCCCCCCATCGGGCCATGCGAGAAGAAATTTCCATGTTCATAAGATCCCATTGCTTGATTTAAGAATCAACAGTTAGAAAAGAAATCCTATAAAACTGTTTAAAAAATAGGAAAATACACAAAAAAGGCTTAAATTGAAGTGTGTAAATTTTAATCATGAACCTCAAAGACAAAGGCTTTACAGTAGGTGAGCTAATTATTGTATTAGGTTTGTTCATTATCATCTCTGTGGCATGGAATAAGATTCAAAAGCAAAACAAACCTGAAAGCAGCTCTATTCTTTTGCCCGCGGAGAAATTAATACTCTTACAGAAGCATATTGTTTAAGCTTACGACCTAATAATATAGGTTGATCTCTATTGATTAAGCTTTAGTACGGCCATAAAAGCTTCTTGAGGCACTTCAACCTTCCCCATTGCTTTCATCCTCTTTTTACCTTTAGCTTGCTTTTGCAATAGTTTCTTCTTTCTTGATATATCACCCCCATAACATTTAGCAAGCACATCTTTACGCATTGCGCTAATACTTTCGCTTGCTATAATCCTGCTTCCTATAGAAGCCTGAAGAGGAATTTTAAACTGTTGACGTGGTATAAGCTCTTTTAACTTTTCCACCAAACCCCTTCCTACATTGTAAGACTTATCCCTATGAACAATCGTTGTAAGTGGATCCGCTCTCTCAGAATTAATTAAAACATCTAATCTAACTAAATCATTAGGTCTATATCCTATAAGATGGTACTCCATTGATGCATATCCTTTTGTTCGACTCTTCATCTGATCGAAAAAGTCAGTTACAACCTCTGCCAGTGGCAACTCATATATTAACGTAACTCTATCAGTAGTGATGTATTTCATATCAATGAACTCTCCACGTCTATCTTGGCAAAGTCCCATCAATGTTCCATTGTATTCATTAGGGGTATAAATCTCCATTTTTACGTATGGCTCCTCTATGGAATCACGCTTTTGTGGATCAGGTAATGTTGCAGGGTTATCTATCATCAAACTTTCACTATCTAGCATATTCACCTTGTAGATAACTGAAGGGGCTGTAACTATTAAATCAAGATCATATTCCCTCTCAAGCCTTTCCTGAACTATCTCCATATGAAGCAATCCCAGGAAGCCACATCGGAAACCAAAACCCATAGCACTACTTGTCTCTGGTTCATATTTAAGAGCAGCATCTGATAGTTGCAATTTATCCAATGCCTCTCTTAAATCTGGATATTGATCTGCATCTGTTGGAAATAAACCACAGAAAACCATGGGCTTAGCCTCGGTATAACCTGGCAATGGCTTATCTGCTGGTGAGTTTAACAATGTAATCGTATCTCCAACTCTTGCATCAGCGACTGCTTTTATCGAAGCAGCCAAATAACCAACTTCTCCAGCATGTAACTCATCAACCTGACATTGGTCAGGCGACATAACTCCAATTTCATCTAATTCATAACTCTTTTTGCTAGCCATCAATAGGATCTTATCCTTCAAATTAATACGGCCACTTATGACTCTATAATAGACAATCACACCCCTATAAGAATCATAATATGAATCAAAAATTAAAGCCTTTGTTGGCTCCTTAATTAAATCCTTTGGCTGTGGAACCCTATCTACTACCGCTTGGAGTATTTCAGGAACACCTAAGCCTGTTTTCGCGGAACATGTTATAGCTTTAGATACATCGAGACCTATGATTGACTCAATCTCTAACTTTATTCTCTCTGGATCTGCTCCGGGTAAATCAATCTTATTTAGAACAGGTATTATCTCCAAATCATTCTCAATGGCCAAATATACATTTGCCAAAGTTTGAGCCTCAACACCTTGGCTAGCATCAACAACAAGTAGTGCTCCCTCACAAGCTTGCAATGAACGGCTGACCTCATAGGAAAAATCAACATGCCCAGGGGTATCTATAAGGTTCAGAACATAATCCTCACCATCTTCAGCCTTATAATTCATTCTTGCTGCTTGAAGCTTGATAGTTATACCTCTTTCCCTTTCAAGATCCATATTGTCAAGGAACTGTTCTTGCATTTCCCTCCCTGAAACAGTTCCAGTGTCTTGCAAAAGCCTGTCAGCCAAAGTCGACTTACCATGGTCAATATGAGCAATAATGCAAAAGTTCCTCAATCGAGAAACCGGAACGTTAGTCATGCGCTACTTATTCCGTCCTGGGTAATTTGATCTGAGTTGATGTCTCCCAGATAGACAGCCTATCTATCTAATCAGGAAATTATCAACTCCTCATACCAGCCTAAGGATTGAATCACTTCGCTGCCGTACCTTTATAAAAAGGTCACTATCTGCATTAAGGTCCTTTCCATAACTAGGAAAGAGAGTGGACAATCTCTTCTGCCACTGGTCGGTTGCCAAACGATCACTCCAACAGCGCCGCAAGACTTCAAGCATGATTTCAACAGAAGTACTTGCACCAGGAGAAGCTCCCAATAATGCGGCTAAAGACCCATCAGCTGATGTAACAACTTCTGTTCCCATCTGCAAAACCCCACCCTTAGTAGTCCGTTTAATAATCTGAACACGTTGACCTGCAACTGAAAGTTTCCAATCTTTGGAATTAGCTTTTGGTAAAAACTCCTTTAAAGCATTGAATCTTTCAACATGAGTCTGTCTAATCTGGCCAAAAAGATAAGTAATTAGATCAAAATTATTAATTCCTACTTGAAACATTGATCCAATATTTGAAGGGCTGACAGAATTCAAAAGATCCCATCTTGATCCTTTCTTTAAAAACTTACTGCTAAAACCAGCATAAGGACCAAAAAGCAAAGACCTGTTCCCCTTGATCCATCGACTATCAAGATGAGGGACTGACATAGGAGGGGAGCCCACCTTAGCCTTCCCATAAACCTTCGCGTAATGCCTTGAGGTCAAAGCCTCATCAGAGCAAACCAACCACTTCCCACTAACTGGAAACCCTCCATATAAAGATGCTTCTGGAATCCCCGATTTCTGTAAAAGGGGTAAAGCCCCGCCTCCTGCTCCAAGAAAAACAAACTTTGAATAGACATCCTTGCTTGAATGCTGATCCTTAAGTGTTAAGCGCCAACCTGAACTGCCTTGTCTATTCAAATCAATTACTGCAAAGCCTTTCCTAAACTCTATAGAACTTGTTGCAAGTAATGAGTCGATATAAGCATTAGTAAGTGCTCCAAAGTCGATATCAGTTCCTCGATCAACCTTTGTTGCCGCGCATAATTGTCTAGAGCTACGACCACTCATGACTAAAGGCATCCACTCATTAAGTTCGCTTAAATCATTACTCCACTTCATTTCTGAAAAAGCTTGAAATTCTCTTAATTTCTCAAAGCGCTTCCTCAAAAAATCAATATGAGCCTCCCCCCAAACGAAACTGATATGAGGTACAAGATGAAGAAATTGTTCTGGGTCAATCTTCCCTTCCTCTGTCAATGACGACCAAAACTCCAAAGTTCTTTCAAATGAAGCATTGATTGCAATTGCTTTAGCTATAGACAACGTCCCATCTGACTGCATTGGGGTGTAATTGAGCTCACAATTGGCAGCATGTCCGGTTCCTGCATTATTAACAGCAGAGCTGCTTTCAAGCCCAGGCTCTTCAAGCCGTTCAACAAGAAGTAAACGCAAGCCTGGATCCAGCTCATGAAGCAATATCGCCAAAGTCGCGCTCATGATGCCTGCCCCTACAAGGACAACGTCATATCGAGAATCAGAGCATAGTGAATCGGAAACAATCACAAATTCTCGGCAATCCCTATGGTCAGGATATGGTTCAATTCTCTAGGCTAGGAGCAAGTCTATATAGAAAGCTTCAATGGGAAACGAAACGATGGCGCTAACCAATGAAAATGTTGAGACCGTTCTAGATGAGCTAAGACCATTCCTACTAGCTGATGGAGGGAATGTAGAAATCGTAGAAATTGATGGGCCAGTAGTAAAAGTCCGTCTCCAAGGCGCCTGCGGAACTTGTCCTAGCAGTACCATGACTCTTAAAATGGGTATAGAAAGGAAATTGAGGGAGGCAATCCCAGAAGTAAGCGAAGTCATTCAAGTTCTTTAGTCAAGAGCATCGAATTAATCAAAACAACAAGGAGTTCCTGCAAATACTCTTAAGTAATCATGATGATCGTAGAAATTTAGGCATAATCGTTTCTGAAGTAAAAATACCGACATGGAAGAGCAAGAAATCTCCACTCTTGAAGCGGCAATGACATCTATCAAGGAAGAATTGGCCAAAGACCTTGCCAATGCAGTATTAAGAAGCCCAAATTTAAGGGAAAGAATAATAAAGAGCGAATCAAGTAATCATACTCTCTAGAAAATATCGTATCATTTAAAACAAAATTAATTGAAACTATTCAGGTCTAGATTTTAATGCTTGAATTTATTTTTTTCTTAAAAAAAATCGACAAAGAAATCATAGAGCTTGTATACAAAGCTGGTTTTTTAGTCCAGGAAAATGCTGCAATATGTAGATATGGCAAACAATTTTTTGGCTTTCTAGATAAAAGAAATAAGACATTAGTTATTTGCACTCAGAACGCAAAAATCATTGGAGGATACTTTATACCCAGAAATCATTCAGACGAGAGCTATTCTCATACTCATATGCATATAAGAAGAGCACTTAGGCATGAGGCTACTCATGTTGCCCAAATGTGCAATGAAGGAGAAGTTCTGGAAATGGTTGAAAGAAAAAAAATGAAGCTTCATCCATTCAAAAAAGATGCTCTTGAAGGTTCAATAAAAGTTTCAGGTAATCGGGAAAAAGAATATGAAGCATACTGGATGGAAGACAGGCCAAAAATTGTGAGGGATGCCTTAAGAAAATATTGCTTTTAAATTAATTCAAATAAATCCAATTGAACTCAGACATCAGTCAATAAAGACTTCTAATCTACATACTTATTTTTAACGACAGCTCTAAACAATTCCGGCCAATTCTCTGAATAAATATCAATACAGCCTACTTTGTATTCATTAGAGTTTTTAACCGTGGTCCAAAAAAGTTTCCTCCACATAGATCGTGTCCTAGGATGATTCTTTATAGAGAAATAAATAGATGACCTATACATTTCATATAGATCAATCTTATCTTTAGCAATCATGATCTAAAAAACTAGATTTCCAGTTTATGAATCTAATTCTAATTACTTATTATAATAGCATGCTCAAAATTGGGAATCCAAAACTTTTCGCAAGAAGAAGTCCTAAAAACTGAATATTTTTACGTTTATCAGTCTATAAGTACTCATATCTCTTTAGCCTTAACAGGAAACTTCCAAGCCAAAGAGGTGGATTCTCTAAGATCTTTAATGCCTGCACTGGCATCTAAAACTTACTTCAACTATGGAGGGCAAGGGCCTCTCCCAACAAGCTCTCTTGATGCAATAACAGCTAGTTGGCAAAAAATCCAAGAACTTGGTCCGTTCACTAACAAAGTTTGGCCCTATGTTGCTTCTGAAATTCAAGCTACCAGAAACCAACTTGCCAAAGAATGCGGTGTAAGCCCTAACAGGGTTGGTCTAACTGAAAACGTTACCAGTGGTTGCATTTTACCTCTCTGGGGCCTGCCTTTTTGCGCTGGAGAACATTTCCTGATAAGTGACTGTGAACATCCTGGTGTAATTGCAGGCTGCAAAGAAATTGCACGTCGAAAAGAGATAAATATAGATATTTTGCCAATACAAAGTCACCTACGTGAAGGAAAAGATAATCGAAAGGATACTGAAAATAGTTTTATTGAGTTAATAGGAAAGCATTTACATCAAAAAACATGCTTAATAGTTATCTCACATGTCCTTTGGAACACAGGGCAATTGATACCTATAAATAACATCTCTGAACTTATTAAAAGTCATCCCAAAAAACCCTATCTCCTTGTTGATGCAGCTCAAAGCTTCGCTCAAATCCCTTTAAAAGATGTCGCAAATGTTGCAGATATATATGCTTTTACAGGGCACAAATGGGCCTGCGGTCCTGAAGGCCTTGGTGGGATGGTGCTTTCAAATCGGATTCTGCAAGAATCCAAACCTACGCTTATAGGCTGGCGAAGTCTCTATAAAGAAGGCCATTCCCTTTTCGATCAACCTAATAAATTCCATAAAGACAGTAGGCGCTTTGAAGTTGCTACATCTTGCATCCCACTACTAGCAGGACTTCGTAATTCCTTAAATCTTTTAAATAAGGAAGGAGATACTTACGAAAGGCTTTCCAAGATCCTCAAATTAAGTGCAAACCTTTGGAAAAAACTAAACTCAATTGATGGAATACAGCCATTACTAAAAGGAGAGCCTCCTTCAGGTCTTGTAAGTTTTATGTTACCTGAGAATCATTCTACCAAAGATATTGTTAATCTTCTAGGCAGAAAAGAGCTATGGCTAAGAGACATAGAGTCTCCAATTTGCCTTAGAGCTTGCCTACATATAACGAGTGAAGAGAATGAGATTAATCAACTGATTATTGCTCTATCAGAAATAATAAAGGCATAATTTCTCAAATAGATTAACTATTTATCCTATTCATCAATGCTCGTCTAACCTCCTCTCGATCATCAAAATGAACTTTTAAATCTCCAAATATTTGGTAATCCTCATGTCCCTTGCCTGCAACTAATACAACATCATTCTTTGAAGCTTGGGAAATCGCAAGCTCAATCGCATGAGCTCTTTCTAATTCAACGTCTATAGATTCACTAGAAGGAATCCCAGATATTACTTGTTCAATAATTATTTGAGGGTCCTCATTCCTAGGGTTATCTGATGTAATAACTACTCTGTCAGAATATTTAGAGGCAATTGCACCCATCCTGGGGCGTTTACCACGATCACGATCTCCTCCGCATCCAAATACACAAATTAAATCACCTGAAGTAAATGGTTTTAACGCCTTTAAGGCATTCTCTAATCCATCAGGTGTATGTGCATAATCTACCAACACAGTCGGTAATTGATTAAATAACGCATCATCATCAATCCTGACTCGCTCCATTCGTCCAGGTACTCCTGGAAAATCAGTTATCGCTTCGAGCAACTGATTTAAAGGCAAACCATGCTGATTTAAAACACCAACTGCTTGAAGAAGATTCATTAAGTTGAATCGTCCAATTAATGGTGTAGAAAATCTGCCTTCTCCAAGAGGAGTTTTCAAAAGTCCCTGTATTCCTTGTGATGTCATTTCCAATTCAGTTATTGACAATTCTGCCTCCCCAGATTTGATAATCGACTCTGATAAAGAACTTCGCCAACACTTACCATCCAATCTTTTAGATAGCTTTAATCCCCAAGGGTCATCGATATTGATAACTACGGATTTACATCCATGTTCTAGATACGGACTTTTAAATAACAGCGCCTTTGCCTCGAAGTATTCATCCATAGAAGAGTGGTAGTCAAGATGATCCTGAGACAAATTTGTAAATACAGCTCCAGAGAAACGGCACCCCACCACTCTCTGTTGAACTAAGGCATGGGAGCTAACCTCCATCGCCGCCAATCGCGCTCCACATTTCAAAGCTGACGCAAGTCGAGCTTGTAATGAATCTGCGAACCCAGTGGTATGGGTAGCAACAGTGCTGTAACCAGGCCAACGATCAACCAAAGTGCCAAATAATGCAGATGGCAATCCAACGGAATTACCTAAAAATTCAATCAGATATGAAGTAGTGGTTTTTCCATTTGTACCAGTTACCCCTATCAAGTCCATCTGAGAAGAAGGGTCTTCCCAGAAAGCAGCTGCGATTTTTCCTATCCATGCAGCTACTGAATCTGAAACTACAACTACAGGATCTTGCGAGCCAGGCGGAATCTCTGCAGCCGCTTTAGATCCAATTACTGCAGCCAAGGCTCCAGCCGAAAGAGCCTTGGCCCAAAAGATGCCTCCATCAACCATTTCGCCAGGCAACCCTAGAAACAAACTCCCATTTGGAACAATGCGAGAATCGCAACTAATCGCCTTAATCTCTGGATTTACTAATCCACGAGGTATCTCCAAACCAACTTCTTGAAGCAAGGAATGAAGCGTCTTTCTCATAAATAATCACTCTTATAAAAATCTGATCTATTGCGGACTGCTGCACTAGTAATAGCGTCTTGAATCCATCGAGATAAGCCTTGCCCCTTCAACCGTGGTGAAACTCTAGGTAAAACAATTTTTTTCATCTGTTGATTGAATCGAAATTCCAATACAGGTACCTCGAGGTCATATCTAGCCCTATCAACCTCTGAAAGGCCACCAGCATCAATATCAATAACAACAAGTTCAAGAGGCGGATCAAAATCTTGCAACCTTAAATCTCGAAGCTTCTGCTCAAGGCCTTCGCAAAGACAACAACCCGTCCGGCTATAAAGAAAAAGGGATGCATTATTCATCAGTCTGGGACTGGATCACACCCGCAAGGAGTAAACGGGTGGCACCGCAATAGTCTTTTAAAAGTAAGCCACCCTCCCCTCCAAGGACCATGTCTATTTATGGCCTCAATGCCATATGCGCTGCAACTAGGAATAAAACGGCATCTAGGTCCGAAAAATGGAGAGAGCCATTGTCGATAAAAAACAATCACCCCTAAAAGAAATCTCCCCAAAGCTTGATTAAACCTTGCAAGAAGGCTTGAAGCTAAAGTAGAAGATTGGTGCATAAGATTCGTCGGCCTAATCTTTGGGGTCAAAAATGGCGATTCTCATCACTATCTATCCTCTCATCTCTAATACTTATGTCTAGATACCGCGGACCTCGATTGAGGATCACGCGGCGCTTGGGAGACCTCCCAGGTCTCACCCGGAAGGCCGCGAAAAGGTCTCATCCGCCAGGTCAGCACGGCCAAGCCCGTCGCAAGCGCTCTGAATATGCGATCCGTCTTGAAGAAAAACAAAAACTCAGATTCAACTACGGTATTTCTGAACGACAGCTAATTCGGTATGTAAAAAAAGCACGTGCTCAAGAAGGCTCAACTGGTACAAACCTTCTTAAACTGCTGGAAAATAGGCTCGATAACGTTTGTTTCCGAGTTGGCTTTGGCCCTACTGTTCCAGGAGCACGACAACTCGTAAACCATGGGCATGTAACGGTTAATGGACGTGTTCTCGACATTGCAAGTTATCAATGCAAATCAGGAGACGTCGTATCAATTCGCGAGCGAAAAGGCAGCAAAAAACTCGCTGAAGGGAACCTTGAATTCCCAGGACTTGCGAACGTACCGCCTCACCTAGAGCTTGATAAATCCAAACTCTCTGCGAAGGTAACTGGGAAATGTGAGCGAGAGTGGGTAGCTCTTGAAATCAATGAACTTCTAGTGGTTGAGTACTACTCACGTAAGGTATAGACGCCCAGTCATACCAATCGATTTCGGCAAAAGCTTGACTTTCTTGTCAAACATTTTCACCCCCAGATCATCAGTCTGGGGGGGGGTATTTAGCCGCTAAATTTAACTAATTCTTTAGATAGCGAGCCAAATATGAATTATTTAGCAATTTAATTAAGTGCAATTTGGTGGTGTAACCAAGCGCTCTTTAGTGCTTGACTCAACAACCTTAGTGGAACCAGTTTGACTGCTAAAACATGCCGATACTCCATAACCATTAAACCCTTCTGATGGGTTGGCCGTGAATTGCACCTGAGAATTTGAACTAATTATGCCTATCGCATAAAGACCACTAGGTGTATTCCAACTAGTTGCTTGCGTATTTTCTAGGTTGACAGGTGGTGAATCTTTGCATCCACTTGGATTGGATGCATTTGCACAGGCGATAACACTAACGTAATTAGCCAAATGACCTGCATGAACAGCATTTTGACTGTTCTCTGTGTAATAAGCCTGAGCAGCTCTGACATAAGCAGACAAAGCGACTGAAGCCTCTTTTTGTTTGGCTTTATCTCCTGCACTCATAAAACTTGGGATTGCGATAGAAGACAGAATTCCAATAATCATCACCACAACTATTAATTCCACCAACGTGAATCCTTCCTCTTCTTTCCTTGAAAGCAGGTATTGAATGAGTCGTTGTTTCACTTTCACTGCCATTCTTTCTTCAGTTTGATCACGCAGCACTCTTTCAACAAGATTTCAAGGGTGAAAGCGACATATTTCCCACCTGCCGAATCGAGAACCCAGTCCAACAAAGGGGTTTCATCACTGGACAACGTGTCCAGTGGGAATTGAGCCAAAACTGTGAGTCAAATAGCCCTGAAAAGGCTTTCGATCGTTATCCCCCATACCCTCCATTCCATTCATCTCGAAAGAAAAAGGAGGGATTACTGAAATTTTCTAGCTATATGGAATCAAGAGAAAAGCCAATGCCAGCCTTGGTTTTCTTGAAAGTTGAAAATGGCACTTTCAAATCATTCAAACTTTATTCAAACCCTGATTTCACCGTTGTCACCTAGTCATATCAATCGATCTCAGCGACGTAGAGTACTACTCACGTAAGGTATAGACGGCCAGTCATACCAAGGGTTTTCAGTGAAAGTTTGTCAATTCAGACAAACTTTAGACAAACTTTAGACAAACTTTAGACAAACTTTTTACCCCCCGGATCTTCAATCTGGGGGTTTTTATTTAGCCGCTAAATTTAACTAATTCTTTAGATAGCGAGCCAAGCTTAATTCAACAATCATTTGAAGGGAGTGTTCCTTTTTCATTAGATAAAATCACTTTAGTTGATCCACTTGATTTATTAAAACAACCCGCTACACCATATCCTCTTTGGGAATATTCACCTGTAGGCTCAGCAGTAATTTTAGTCCTAAGATCATCAAATCTAATTTTCACATGGAAGTGGCCGCTAGGGCTATGCCACTCTTTTGAATCTCCGGAAGTCCGCGTACCAGCATTATTTTTGCAATTCTGTGGATTAGGGTTAGGGGCATTGCAGTTAGTGACATTTACATACTTATCCAAATGACCGGCTTCTTTTGCTAAAGAACTATTTTCAGTGTAATAAGCCTGTGCTGCCTTTATATATGAAGAGACAATAGTAGTAGCTTCTTGCTGTTTAGCCTTATCTCCAGCATTCATAAAGCTTGGAATTGCTATAGAAGAAAGAATTCCAATAATCATTACCACAACTATTAATTCAACCAACGTGAATCCTTCCTCTTCTTTTCTCGAGAGCAGGTATTGAATGAGTCGTTGTTTCACTTTGAATGCCATTCTTTCTTCAGTTTGATCACGCTGCACTGTTTCAACAAGATTTCAAGGGCAAAATGAACAAAATCTCCACCTAATGAATCAAGAACCCTATCTAATACTATGTTTACTCACTGAACCTGCTCTCCATTGAGACTTTCAGAAAGCTATTAGAGCAAGAAGTCCTAAAAAGACTTTTTATCATTACCTGCGGCCCATCAATGAGGGGGAAGGTTATTTGGCCCCAAAATTAAATAGTTCATTAGATAGCGAGCCAATCCAAGAGCAATACATTGACCCATTTCAACATTCCAAATCAAGACTTGGTTTCTTATAGCCAGCGCATAAAAGAAAAATTAATTAATATCTAATAGTAAATCCGCGAAAGTCTCAACTTTATTAATCAGCGAAATTACTTTTGTAGTATTGGTGAATAAATGCCTTTCCAAGTAATCCAAGAAGGTACATTAAATTGAGTACTTTTTTCCCCAGTAACTACATTAATATTTAGAGCATAATCAGCAACTGATTGTCCCATAATAGTTCTTGCCGCAGTGAATATATTGCCTGATGGAGGACTTAAACACTTACCATCATCTCCACTGTCTGGAAATTGAAACCTCGTAGTATTAGGCGGAAGTGTATAAGTGGGATCTGGGTCACCAAAGGCTATTTTCATTTGGCACTCCTTAACTGCAGTATGTAAATACAATTGAGCGCCTGTGACTTCTGCCTTCTCTACATTATTAATAAAGCTTGGGATAGCAATAGCAGAAAGAATTCCAATAATCATTACCACAACTATTAATTCAACCAACGTGAATCCTTCCTCTTCTTTTCTCGAGAGCAGGTATTGAATGAGTCGTTGTTTCACTTTGAATGCCATTCTTTCTTCAGTTTGATCACGCTGCACTGTTTCAACAAGATTTCAAGAGTTAAAACGACATATTTACGAGCTAGCAAATCAAGAACCCTTTCCAGCAAAGTGGTTTCATCACTGGACAACGTGTTCAGTGGGAATTGAACCTAAAGCTGCAAGACCAAACAGTCCTGAAAAGGCTTTCAATCGTTGTCCCCTATACCCCCTTATTCGATCAATCTCGGGTGAAAGGAGAGTGATTTCTGAAATTTTCTAGCTATATGGAATCAAGAGGAAAGCCAATACCAGCCACGATTTTCTTGAAAGTTGAAAATGGTACTTTCAATTTATTCAAACTTTGTTCAAACCTGATTTCACCGTTGAGGCTCAGTGATACCAAGTGATCTGAGCCACGTAGAGTACTACTCACGCAAGGTCTAGACGCCCAGTCATACCAGTCATACCAGTCATACCAGTCATACCAGTCATACCAGTCAGTTTGACTTTCTTGTCAAACATTATCAACCCCCGAATCTTCAATCTGGGGGATTTTATTTGCCAATAAATTTCACTAATTCTTTTGATAGCCAGCCCAATATGAATTATTTAGCAATTTAATTAAGTGCAATTTGGTGGTGTAACCAAGCGCTCTTTAGTACTTGACTCAACAACCTTAGTGGAACCAGTTTGACTGCCCATTACCTTTGTATTGACAGCAAGAAGCAGGAGTTATAACTATGGATTTCTTAGCCTGGAACCTGGTAGTAGATGCAGTATTGAAATCTAGTATTATGGGACTCATTAGTTACAGGGAAAGAAGCAAGGTCAGCAAATGAATTATTTTACAAAAAATTCATGTCTCTTGCTATTAATTGCAATTACATTGCACTACAATAGATAAGTTCATCATCATCGATGACAATAAAAAAAGACCTGGATGAGAATCAAAAATACTTGGCATTAGGAGCCCATTATTTGAGTATTGGAAATATTGAATTATCAATAAAGAACTATACACATGCATTAAAAATTAAAGCGAACCAGCCAGGCTTATATAGATTAATTGCTTCTTGCCATAAAAAGATTGGTCAACTAGCCAAAGCTCTATACTTTTATAAAAATTCAATAATACTAGATCCAGATAGAAATGAAATTTATACCGGTATTGGAGACATTTATACAAGAATTGAAAGACCAAACTCGGCAAAGAAATCTTATGAGTTGCACCTTAAATATTTAAATAAAAATAATATAAAAATAGAACATTTCACAAAAAGTATGCAAAGTATGGGGAATAATTATTCTCCTTACAAGAACCTTGAAGGATTGCCAAAAGGTGTTATTTTTGTGCCATCATATCTATCAGATTTTGAATCTAACCTTAAATACCTTATGTATATACATATCCCAAAGACAGGAGGAGTTCGATTCGCCAATCCAATATGGTCATGTATAAAGGAATGGTACCTAAATGGCATGGCATATAACTCAAATTCTTGGAAGGGCTTCCCTTTATACCAAGATCAAATTAACTTTCTAGCAGACTACAATATTCCTAATCATAATTACAAAAAAGCTCTAATTGATTATATGATAAGCAAAGATAATAAACAATTAGAATTTACATTTCTTAGATCACATGGTACAGATCACCAAGAGATATGCAATTCACATTTGAATCATTTTGGGAAGAAACTTCTTCGCCTTGGTTTTTATCGTGATCCAAAAGAAAGGCTGATTTCTTCATTCCAACAACTTTGGGAAGTATTACATGATCCTGAGGAGATAATAAAAATGATCACAAGTTCATACGCCAGAAATTTAAATGATAACGTAAAACTAATCACAAGCTCATATGCTAGAAATTTAAATGACAACGTAATCTTTAGATCATGTTTTAACTTGCTTGAGAAACCTAACTGGCGAGAATTGAAAAAAGAAAGTTCAATAGATGTTCTTTTGAACTTAAAGGGAGCTAATGATTTAATTAACTTACAGAGTAGCTTAATTTCCCAATATAAATTACCTAATATAGTAACCAGAGACAGATTAAATGTATCAAAAAAAAATGACCCTATAGACAAAGACTTATTAAAGAAACTTCTTGATTATTCCCATCATGAAGGCTTTATAGAATTAGATCAAAGTGAAGAGTGCAAAAACTTTTGTCTTGATTTAAAAAATGCGAACCTAATCTCAGTCGATTGTAATCAAGAGAATTCTATTCATCCTATTACTTTTCTTTTTAAGATCACTTCTAAATATTATGATTGGCATGGGGAATTGGTTCCTACGGACTTCCTTTATACATCTAAAGGAAGTGATTACCTAACTAATTTCTTTCAATAATATAAAGAAAATATATATCAACCAATAGAAATTCAAAGCTAAAATCATCATTAGGCCTCCTAATAAATCCTTCCGTCAACAACTTAAAGACAAATGAACATATTCTCTAATTGCTGAATCAAGAACCCTTTACACTACTGGGCTATTATGAAGTTATTACTCCTTTCTCTTCCATTCTCTATACCATTGACGGTCATCAAGCCAACGGATGAGTATCCAATTAATGAGTATTGACGATATTGAGAGCCAATAGAATGAAACCTTCTCAGAAGCAATAAAGAATAGAAAAGTTGGGACTGAAGTCATTATTGCCGAAGTAAGCAATGCCCTCCTAGGTGACATTTTTGTTCTCATGAATAAATCTTCTAAGAAGAAGGGATGTAACTCTTTCCATAAGTCTGATTACGCTGCTGTCCTTAGACAACTTTCAAGGGCAAAAGCGACATATTTTCGACCTACCGAATTAAGAGGCCAGGCATAACAATCACTTTGGGCTTTACATTCAAACTTTATTCAAACTTTTTCACCCCTCAGATTATCAATCTGGGGGGGGGGGGGGGGGCCCAGATTGATGATCAGGGGGGCGCGCGCGGTTTTTTTGTCTAACAAATATCATTATCATTGAACTATTGCCTCTTAATTCTTGCTTCTACTAAAGAACAAGAAGGTAAGAAGCAGCGCTGGAAGAATGGTATAAAGAGGCGTAAGTCCACTAATATTTCTTCGAGCTTCTAACCACTCTAAACGTGATTTATTAGCTTCATACCTCTTCAGAGACTCTTCCTTGGTTATTGGTTGATTAGGGTAAGAAAATAATGGAGGGATCTTACCTATTTTGCTGACCAGATAAGCTTCTAGAGGTACTCCTAACCCTATACAAATGACAATAAATACGGCAATTCTAACTAAGCAACTTTTCATTATTAATTACAAAGAAATTCTAGCAGTCTACATTAGGAACATTAAAACCTTTATCATTTAATAGGATAACTTTTGTAGAGCCTTTTTCATAATTAATGCATCCATTGACGCCATATAAGTTATCAAAATATGGTATGGCCTTGAAGTTTTGAGACGATGATGATATTGCTTCTATTCTAATATTATAAAGGCCACTAGGGCTATTCCACTGGCTTGTTCCTGGATTGTCTCTACCCATTATCACTGGTGGGTCTGATTTGCATATTTCAGTTCCTTTATCACTAGCATCCCATTGACATCCAACAACAACGACATACTGTGAAAGGTCCCCTGCATTCTGTGCTCGACGACTATTTTCTATGTAGAAAGATTGTGCTGCTTTAATATAAGAAGAAATTAAAGTTGAAGCCTCCTGTTGCTTAGCTTTATTCCCTGCACTCATAAAACTTGGAATTGCGATAGAAGAAAGTATTCCTATAATCATCACCACAACAATTAATTCAACCAGGGTGAATCCTTCCTCTTCTTTTCTCGAGAGAAGGTATTGAATCAATCGATCTTTCACTTTTAATGCCATTCTTTCTTTAGTTTGATCACGCTGCACTCTTTCAACAAGGTTTCAAGGGCTAAACGAATAAAATCTCTACCTGCTGAACAAAGACCCCTGCCCACCACTGAGGGTTCAAAACGGACCCATGGAACGTCGGGGATTTGGGTGAAAACTGTTAGAACAATAAGCATTGAAAAGGCTTTCGATTATTGTCCCCCATACCCTCTATTCCATCCATCTCGAGATAAAGAGAAGTGATTACAGCAATTTTCTAGCTATCTGGAATCCAGAGAAAAGCCAATACCATCCTAGGTTTTCTTGAAAGTTGAAAATAGCGTTTTCATTTTTGACCAACTCTTGTCCAACCCAGTTTTCACCGTTGCCAGCTTGTCATACCAACTGACTTCAGCCACGTCGAGTGCTACTTACGTAAGACATAGGCGCCCTGTTATACCAATCTATTTCGGCAAAAGTTTGACTTTCTTTTCAAACTTTTGCCAAACTCTTGCCCCCCTGATCATCAATCTGGTTTTTTTTTTATTTCACCCTCAATTTACCTAATTCGTCAAATAGCGAGCCAAGCTAATGGCAATACATAGACCTATTCCTACGTTCGAAATCAAGGCTTGATTTCATAAAAGCAATCGATTGATATTCACTTAAATTAGATCACATACTTTTTGTGATTCAACTTAGATTTAAAGAACTTATCTACATTTCTTCTTGCCTTCATTAACTATATCTGCTCCAGGTTCTTTCATAATTGTAACTGCTGAAGCACCTGTACTTAAATTATAGCAAGCATAAATTGGTAATCCTTTATTAGCAAAATCGCCCATAGGATAAGCAGTAAGATAAGAGACAAACCCTCCACCTCCATCAGGGTTATTTGGATTGCTTATAAGCGAAGCGTGATCTCCATCTTCCCCTAGTGAAATTTCATAAAGACCACTGGGACTATTCCATTTTCTATATCCTGAGGGATTAATTTGTCTTCCAGATTTACATGCTTTATAATCATTAACTTCACAGCCTATCACTGATACGTATTCACGTAAATGCTCAGGCAAAGTAGGATTTGTTCCCTTCTCAAGGTGATAAGCCTGAATAGCTTTTATATA
>QCKB01000009.1 GCA_003215655.1 Prochlorococcus sp. AG-409-J16 | reverse complement strand
ATGGGCCAGAATTCATGGCATTTATGATCCAGCCCTTGGAGCAGTTCGGCAGGTTAATTACAACCTTGACCTTTCCATGATTTGGCAAAGGCAGTTTGATTTCCTCAGCATTGACAGCCTTGAGGATGTCATGGGTGGTCATGCCTTCTTGGCTTTTGCTGAGATAACAGGAGGCGCATTCCACATCATTGCGGGCTCAACTCCATGGGAAGACAAGCGCCTAGGTGAATTCAGCAAATTCAAAGGAGCAGAATTACTTTCTGCAGAAGCTGTCCTTTCTTGGTCTTTAGCTGGCATCGGTTGGATGGCAATTGTTGCAGCCTTCTGGTGTGCAACTAATACCACTGTTTATCCAGAAGCTTGGTACGGCGAACCATTGCAATTGAAATTTGCTGTTTCTCCATTCTGGATTGATACTGGCGATCTTTCAGATAGCACAGCATTCTGGGGGCACAGTACTAGGGCTGCTTTGTCTAATGTCCACTATTACCTGGGCTTCTTCTTCATTCAGGGTCACCTATGGCATGCTCTGCGTGCAACTGGCTTTGATTTCAAGAAGGTCCGTGGTTCTATTGGAAACGATGCGAACGCTACAGTTACCATCAGGGGCTGAAGCTCTTAGACATCTATATGGTTCGATAAAACTCATTGAACCTTGTGTTTGATATCAAAAAGCCTCGTTAGTGATAACGAGGCTTTTTTGTGAGATCAAATCTAGGTCTGATTGTGTTGATTAATTTATGGAGTTTTCAAAGGGTTCTGATAGGAGCTTTATTTTGTTGAGAAGAAAAGCCTTATTGGGTATAGATAGACCTCAAATTGAATAATTCGATGCAACATCTTGTATTTGATCTGGTTTCCGCTTTTGGTAATGCCTTGAATTCTTCTCGGTTTTTGAGGAATTTAGGACTATGGACTGAAAACTAAATAAAGACCTTTAACTATTCCGACCATATGAATTGAGCAGCTTGTAGGGTTCGGAGGCTATTTTGCCTTTATCACTTAAAAATTATGCAGACCTACGGAAACCCAGACGTCAATTACGGGTGGTGGGTTGGTAATTCTGTGGTGACCAACCGCGCAGGCCGATTTATTGGCTCGCATGTCGGGCATACAGGAATTATTTGCTTCGCGACTGGTGCAAGTTGCCTTTGGGAACTTGCTCGTTTTGACCCTTCAGTCCCAATGGGACACCAGAGTTCGATATACCTATCCCATTTGGCTTCTATAGGCATTGGCTTTGATGAAGCTGGAGTATGGACAGGAGTTGGCGTAGCCACTATCGCAATTTTCCACTTGATCTTTTCCATGGTTTATGGAGGAGCTGCGCTAGCTCACTCCTTGTGGTTTGATCCAGACTTACAGGGCGGTCCTATTGGCCGAGTGGACAAGTTCAAATTGGAATGGGATAACCCAGACAATTTGACTTTTATCCTTGGCCACCATCTGATATTCCTTGGAGTTGCGAATATCTGGTTCGTTGAATGGGCCAGAGTTCATGGCATTTATGATCCAGCACTAGGGGCTGTTAGAACAGTTTTCCCTGGCTATGGAGATTTTGGCATGGTCTTTAATCATCAGTTTGATTTTTTGACCATTGATAGCCTTGAAGATGTCATGAGTGGACATGCATTCTTAGCTTTCTTACAGATCTCAGGTGGAGCCTGGCATATTGCTACAAGGCAAATTGGTGAATACACCAAATTCAAAGGATCTGGCCTTCTCTCAGCTGAAGCCGTTCTCTCTTGGTCACTTGCTGGTCTGTTCTTAATGGGAGTAGTAGCTGCTTTTTGGGCAGCAGGAAACACAACTGTTTATCCAACTGAATGGTTTGGTGAGCCTTTGGAGTTAAGGTTTGGTATCTCCCCTTATTGGGTCGATACAGGCGATGTCTCCGATTGTAAGTACTTCTTTGGCCACACAACTCGTGCAGCCTTAGTCAATGTTCAGTACTACTTTGCATTTTTCTGTCTTCAGGGTCATCTATGGCATGCTTTGCGCGCTAGCGGGTTTGACTTTAGGCGTATTCCTCAAGCTTTAATTAACTTGAACAACGCTTAAGAAAACCTCTTTATCTAAGGCTTCCTTAGAGATCGATTCAGGCTTAGACCTGTTTAAAACCTCGCATTATTTGCGAGGTTTTTTATTGGTCGGAATAGGTTTAGGAGTTAATTAATATTTTTCTTACCCAACGATTAGTATCGATTAGGAGCTTTCTTGACAATGAAAACAGCTTAGGAGAAAGATTGAAGACCCTTCTGGGGTATAGATTTAAAGCCTTCTGTTCTTATAACTATATTTTATAAAGACAATGCTTGAATGCCTTTGTAAAACTCTTTTCTAAAGTAAATCATATGAATATTTTTAATAAGGCCTAGGTTGATTATTGATGTATGGATTTTACTTTTATACAGTCTCTCTTTTAAAAGTAATAGATATTTTAAAAACCTATTAACAGTAAAACAAAGCTCAATTCTCTGCTGTTTCAAACTGACGTAGAAGCCTGAACCCTTTACGGATGATCAGAAAAACTCCATATGCACCAAAGGCTAAGGGAAGAATAATCAGTGGATCTGGACCACTCATTGTTGTTAGTTCACTTGTCCCTTGATATTTGCTTGGGCAAGGTGACAAAAACACAATACTGCCGAAGACTAATAACCATCCAATGATCGATAGGATTCCATCGCGGATTTTTCCATCATAGAATCTATCTAAGCCAGCAGGCCAGCCAATGGAAAGTAGACCTAGTCGTGTTAGAGCCTTTTTTTCTTCTTTGCGAAACATTTGAATTTTGACCTTATAGACAATGGCTAACACTATAGGGATTAAATCATTTAAGTGCTTGTTTCCTTTTTAGGAACGGCTATAAAAGTTAGTTTCTAAAACCTCCTTCCAGAACAAAGTATTTGGGATTTAGCTTTTGCATTGGTTCGAATTCACGTAATTTAGAAATTTCTAAAGCTGGTCCATGAATTTCTAGCCGGGTAATTTCTGAGATACTGAGTGCTCTTTGGCTTAGATCAGCAACATTGTCCAGATGGGCTAATAGTGTCTCAGCATTTTTGTATGCTTCGCGGCAATGGACTTCATTCTCGGCAAATGAAAATCCATAATATAAGCAGCCCATTTCTCCTCTAGTGGTCTCTATGAGATCGTCTGCAAGTTGTTTAAAGGCTTGGTAGTTTTCTGGGTTGACTTTGTAATAAGGGTGAATGCTTACAGCTGAATCATTTAGGTCCATGGGGTATTAGGTAATTAAAAGAGAAGGGCTTTGCCTGTCTTGCCTATCCAAGCTTCCAGTAAAAGCGAAGGAAGAGCTCTAATTGGAATACGGTTTTAGTCCGTTTAAATAAGCAGGTTTATTAGCTTTATCATCGCCTCTATTTTTTGAAAAGGAATATTTAGTTTCCTAATAGGAGCTTTCTACGCTCAGCGTTTGATTTCTCTTTTAATGCAGATTCAAGTTCTAGTCGCCTAAAAAGGAGCTCCCTTTCATTTTTGATAAGAGTTATGCCTAGCCAAGTAAGACCAATGCCAATAGCTGCTGGGACAGCTCTAAGAACCAAACCAGTGGTGTTGGTGTGCATTCTCTTTTTCGCTATTAGCTTGAGAGTAAAGCAATTTTTATAGCTAGTCGAGGCATTGCTACTAGTGTTTTTTCATTAGATTGGCTTTCTCCTTAGAGGCTTTTGGAAATAGAAGATTTGCCTTCCGTAATTCAAAATCTTGACGAGCTTTCATAGGTAACCAGGCTGTTGTTCAGAACAGTTGCGCTGGAATCGATTAGAGCCTATAGGTATACTTCCTCTAATAGTTATTCTTAGGCATTCATTTATGGCAGAGCCTAAAGCTCTTTATTTACTCTTGGCACCAGTTGGTCAGTTAAGTGGAAATGGGCAGTTACGTGAGACAGTCAGTGAACGAAGGAGTCGAAACGGCGAAGATGTTCCTTTTTGGTATCTTTCTCCTGAAATTTTGGAAAAATTGGAATTACCTTGCGAGAAAGCTGGTCTTGAGGCTGTTGTTGCAGAGGACCTTACTGCAATTAATTGGTTAAAATTGCGTTTTGGCGGTAAGAGCAGCACAATAAACTTAGATATTGATCTTTTGCGAGAATATGCAACAGAATTGCCACCAGGACCAAAGTTTAGGGATATTAGTTTGTAATCAAGTTGAAATAAAGATTGTTTTTAGGCAACCTTCATAAGGGATTGAATTAGTAGTTATTATTTAAAGTGCTTAAATTTTTTATAACCTGATTGAAAAAAAAAATCTCTTAACTTAAGATCCTTTACATGGAAAGAGTACATAAGGTCACTATTCATAATCGACAGTCTGGAAGATCAATTACCTTTGATGTTCCAGAGGGAGAATATATTTTACGTAGTTTTGAATCCCATGGTGAACAGTTGCCGTTTTCTTGTAGGAATGGATGTTGTACTACATGCGCTGTAAGAGTTATATCTGGTGAGATTGATCAATCTGCAGGGATTGGTCTTTCTAGAGAAATGCGCGATAAAGGTTATGCGCTTTTATGCGTTGCAAAGGCGCTAGGCCCACTTGAGGCTGAAACTCAAGATGAGGATGAGGTTTATCAAATGCAGTTTGGAAAGCCATATGAAGAAGTTAAATCAAAAGCAGGCAATCCTTTTGATATTTAAAAGCCTAGATTGTTAGATAGTAGAAATAATTAGTTAGAGATATTTCTATTGTTTCCTTGATAGTGATTTATCCATAGCGAACAGCATCGGTTTTTTCCATTGGTAATGCAAATTGTCTTAAGATTAAAGATACGAATTTGCCAAATGCAACTGGCTTTGCTAATCCAGCACTTCCTCTCCAACTCTTGAAAGCTGCAAGTATTTCTGTTCTCATTTTTAGGAATTTCCCATCATCAAACTTATATACCCATGGGAAGGAATTACGAGTAGTGTTATTTGTTTGAATAATTACCTCTTCATCAAATAGTACTGGATCAATACCAAGTAACTTATAGAAATCACCACGCTCACAAACTGTAAGAGTGTGGGTAAGGAAAACACTCCATAGGAAGAAGCGACTTAGTAATTTCCCTCTAAAACCTTTTGTCATTCCTGGCCAGCAGCGCATCATCATATTGATACAGTCCCCATGACGGTTCTCGTCTTGGCACCAGGGCTCAAAGAAATCAAATAATGGAGCACATACTTTTTCAGGATTGGCTTTTAAGTGACGATTAATAAGGATGTAGCGCCAATATCCTATTTTTTCAGAGAGATATAATGAGTATAAAACCCAGCTTAGAGGGAAGAATGTTGCAGCTCTTTTCTTCCCTAGATTTGGTAAATCAACATTTATACCTTCAGCCTTTAGGGCCCTTCCAAGGAATCCAGCATGGCGTGCTTCGTCCCTAGCTAAAAATTGGAAAAACTTACCTAGTTCTTGTCGACCTGACTTCTTGAAGCGGTTTGAAATCTCTTTAAACAGTAAGAAGCCAGAGAACTCGGATACAACAGAACGTACCAAGTAACTCTCATAAATAGATTTATCTTCTGGTGATAGTTCATCAAGGCGATCTAGGGATGCTTTGCGATCAAAATGCTTCAGGTTGTAGTCAGCCTCCATCTCTTTAAACATTGCCTCAAAATCCTCTCGTGCTATCTCGAGATCGGTTTTTGCAGCTTTGTCAAATTCAGTTGTGTAAAAGCGAGGCGTTAAAAGATTCTCATCAAGGTGAGGCGGAAGCTCATTTCTGCCAAGAACATCGACGCCATTAGCTGGGGCTGTAGAAGCTGTTGCTGTCATTGCCGTTGCCTTCTCGAACCGGTGGTTGATTCTAAGTCTTAAGTTGATGGTTGAGGACTTTTTCTTAAGTAGGTAACAGATTTCGACTTTGTTACTGAATATAAGCAGCCGATCGCTCTTATGAAGGAATTTCCAAGTAGTTGGTCAAGTGAAGACAACTAAAAGCATTGGTGATTGCAAAAATAAGTGATATCAACGAGTCTTGGAGGTGATAACCTAGAAAATTCTTCTTTCTGGATGGGATATTTTCTTGACTTTTGGTTTACTCCGAAGGCTTTCAAGGTAATAAACGATCACTCGATACATTGAGGTGTAAAAGTTATCGCATTTCATTACTTGTTGCCTGATATAAGTAGCTGGTCTATCTAATGGTCATGCTCCCTTTGACATTTGCAACGCTTCTAGGCACACCAGCACCCACAGCGGTTTATGTTGGGATCGTTTCGATCGCACTTTTCGCAATAGTAGGTGTAGTAGTTGGCCCCGATTATGACAACATGAATATAACTGCAAAGGACAACATAACTAAACCAAAAGGTTGAACAATTTGTTTTTTACAAAAATGCCTTGATTTATTTCATGGCATTTTTTTTGTCAATATATTTTGTTTTGGAAGATGATATAACACTTCAAATAATTGATAATAAGGCTTTTGGGACTTTAATAAATGAATATTTAAATTTGTAGTTGACAGAATAAAAGAACTAGAACTTACGAGCGTAAATAATTTATGTAAGATTTAAATGGATCTTTCGATGAAGTCTATATTCTGCATCCAAGCTGAATGCTTCCACGATCAACCATCCTTCCTAGCTTAATCGCTGTGGCTTCTTCAATTCGGGAGAAATTTCTTTGATGGTGAGTTACCCAATTCATTTCTTCTTTAGTAATCACTCCTGAAGAGATTGATTCGAGGAAAAGTAGTCCAAGGTTCATTTGGCTTAATTTAAAGGCTTTTTGTAAAAGCCCCCAGTTGCAAATTGGGGGCATCCCTTGCGGAAAGGCCGATTGATCCCCATCACCCGGCCACGCCGACATTAGTCATTGTCAAGTGAAGTGTCATCGGTACAAAACACTACTTGTAGTTATCTCGTTACCTTTTGTTAGGTTTGTACGCTATTTATAGGGTTGGTAATGATCCTTTGCAACCTTGGCATAGGAAAAATAAACCCATTAGAGGGTTCAAGGAGAAGCGGGGGAAGTGTTTATTGACTATGCGTGGGAGCCTTTTCTAAAAGCAACAACAGTCTCTTTAAAGATTTCTTTGATTCCTATGAGTGTCAATACGCATAAAGTTCCACCAATAGCAAAAGGAATGATTGACTTGATTAGGATTGCACCTTCTAGATGATTCATGACTGATCTCCTGTGATCTAAGGAAGGGGAGGTGGTTCTGTGTCCCCGCAAACTGTCAAAGGCTTATGCCTTGACTATCTATTCTCTTTTTAGGTACGGACCTTTGACTTGTCTATGAGACAAATCACTTAAATGCTAGAGCTAATAATTAGAAACCTTCCAGGTTTTTAATTCTTTAGGCAAGAATAGATCAAACCATTAGAAGGGGGCATCAATTATACAAGGTGAAGCTAATTAATATATAGACGAAAAATGATGATTATCTTTGATGATCTGAATATTTAATTGTATTTGTATATGGGTTTAATCTCCTAATAAACTTGAATTAATTTTTTGCATACTTAATTCCGAACAGACTTCCTTTTAGTCTTTTAAATCTAGTTATGGCCTCCATTACAAGTCATTACTTTATTTGTGATGCTCGCGTTTTCTCTACCATTAATGCCAGGAGCTTTTTCTATACATTCTATTTGTACATCTGCCCAATTTGAAATTGTATTGAGTTTGCCAACCCCTCCTATCAAAGTAATTGTACTAATAGTAGCTAGGGTTGGGTAAATAAATGAATTAATGCTGAGTTTAGCTGTTTTTTTCGATGTTCTTTTTTTAGGAATCTGATAGGGGTTTGTTTTGCTGACAAATACTTCCGACTTATCAATTTTGGTTGACCTTAGATTGAGTGTTGGCGTTTTATTGTTTTTTCTCCATTGAGAAATTATTTTATAAAGCTCATCCGCAAAGGTAATGGCTATTGCAATAATTGCTACCAGAAGTCCCCTCAAGGGAACCAAGGCTTCTTTGATCCCGGCAAGTAGTTCTTTGATCTCTTTGGATCGGTTGACGTTTTTTTCTTGAGGCATATCTACTTTTAGGTCATTTTTGGGCTGTTTGATGTTTCTTTAAAGATCTCAATAGAGAATTGAACGCTTCTGGATGATTTCCATCTGAGTTAAGGGGGGTGATTTTTAAAGGGTAAAACCTAGAAAGACTTACTGCCAATGATTTAAGTAATTAGTTTTAGAAAGTGAAAGAAGAATGGAAGACTCATATTCTTTGTTTCTGTAGAACCTTATCTATCAAAAAGTAATGAGAAAAATCAATTGACGACTCCTTGATAAGAGTCCCCCTTTCCTAGAGAAGCCATGCTCTTAGTAATTTCAAGGGGGCGGGCTGGAAACCTCTAGCTAGACCTAGTGAAGATCAATTTATGATCTCTGCGCTTATAGATGTTCGGTTTGCGCTAGTTAGTGGTCGGTTGGCGCGACTTGTTTTGAATGCAATTAAAGGTAAAAGTTAGAAGGTAATACCCCAATTAGGACCCATGGCCGCTTTTTTAGTGTTTTTGCTTATTGCTGTTGGAGTAGGCATTGGGATTTTGTGGTTTTACCCTGGTACAAAATCTGATGAGATAAAGACTGTCTTAAAAGATGCTTTTAGAAATCTAGTTGATTTTTCAATTAATCTGAAGAAACTCTTCTTGCTTCTAAAAGACCAGATTGACCAACAAGCAAGTTCAGATAACGTGGAATCAAGCTCTTCTGAATCTGTAGATACTAAAAATGAATCTATTGAAGCAAATAAGAGTGATATAGGTATAAAAGATCAGGTTGAAACTGAAGTTACTAACTTATCTGAATCAAATTTTAGTGAGGATACACCATCTACTGAAGTTAAATCAAGTGATACAGATAACGAAAAGGACCCCACAACTTTAATCTAGATAGATTCTGCCGAATTTATTTTAAAGAGATAAGATGATGTTTTGATAATCCAATAAATGATTAAAGTTGAGACAATACAAAAAGGTGAAAGGTTATTTATAGATCTTGATCTTGTAAGAGATAGATTGCCTGAAAACCTCTTGGAGCTTTTAAATAAGGATCCTTTTGGAAGATGGATGGGTGGTTTTAAGCTTGTTGATGGTGGAGTTGGTCTGGTTCTTGAGTTTGAGGATGGTACTAAATATTGGTTTTTTGAAGAGGAGCTTTATAAGGTTGAAACGTAACAATCGAATTGATACGGACTTAAAAAAAGAAAATAAGCGTTTGCTTAATAGAATAGGATTGTAAGGGGCAATCCTTATTATTTTTTTGTTAGAAGCGTCCTTATGGAAAAACTCACTTCTATGGATATTTTGGGCTTAATTGCAGGAACTCTTACAACGATTGCTTTCGTCCCGCAACTGATTAAGGTCTGGAACTCAAAGTCTGCAAAGGATATATCTTATAGTATGTTTATACTTTTTGTTATAGGGATAGTTTTGTGGGAAATCTATGGTTGGGGGATTCATTCACTACCTGTGATCCTATTTAACGTCATAACTTTTATTTTAGGGGTAGCAATATTAGTCTTAAAATTTATTTTTGAAAAGAATGATGGTCAATCGGGTGATATCCAAACAACATCCAATTAATTTTAATTGAATAAAATTAATATCGTATTGGTGGTTGATTAGGTGATTGGATTGGGAGATTTTTTAGAATGATGACTTGTAGCAGGAATCTTCCGATTGATCATTTTAGATCTATTGATGTATCAAATTACACCTGCATATTCATAGCTATGAATTTTTTGGCCCATATTATTTTTCCGTGTCATTTAGGTATCACAATTTTCTTGTCAATGTCATCAAAGGTCAAAGGCTATGTCTCTAGCCCCATTGTTTGCGATTTATGGTCAGCCAGGAGTCCCACTAGATTTCTGGCTATTAACTGTGGCACATGCTGTAATTGGAATTCCACTTGTTATCACGATTATGCGTGCAAGATCTGTTTCAGGATATACAAGTTTTTATTCAAAAGAAGGCTACCCAGTGGATAGTTGAGGTATAGATTTATCCAAAAAAGGTCATAGCTTTAAAAAAGATTATGACCTTTTCCCTAAGTTATTAACTTAGTTACTACTTATAGTTGATTCAAAAAAACTTTAAATTGACTATAAGGTTATTTGAATTTCTTAGCTTCTGATGAATTGCATAGCCGATATTGCTCCTAGGAAAAATACTGTTGGAATTCCAAGAGCATTTACTGCCAAAGTTCTGACAGTAAAAACAGGGTACCCCCTTTGAGGACTGCCTGAGCTTGTAATAGCTGTGTCTTCCCACGCCTGGTAATTTTCAAGGGTTGGCACACCAGGTATTGAGCTTTCACCTCCCCATTTCAATACATTCCATTGGCTTAGCCAAAAGACAACAAATAGGGCAGAGAAGATTATAGGGAGAAGAACTATCCCTACTCGTATGTCGAGAAAGTAGCCCATTTATTAGGTAGTTAGAGATCTAATTACAACAAACATCGCACGAAATCAGCTCTTTTGTGAGCAACTTTTCAAGAATGATTTACGCATATCAATTATGATTCATATTTAGGTATTAAAATCACATTCGATTGTCATATAAGTGGCTTAGCCTTCCGGTCCCTAAGCTGTTGCTCCTTTTTTTTTGTAATTAGGAGCTAGTCCCACAGAACGTTTTCCCTTGATATCTCGTTCAATGTTTTAAGGGCTTTAGCCTTTTACCTCCCAATAGAGTCCTATTTAGGCTTAATTCATTTGATTTGGAATGAGCACGCCCTTATGTCCAAGTGCTAAAAGGTTCTGTCTAAATATCCGATACTCTTTTATGAGGGAAGATAATTAAGTGAGAGTATTAGCTAATCCTTGAACCAAATGAAGGCTCGTCACTTAAGCCCCCTTTTATTAATGCGATTGTTAGTTTTATTCCTTTGTTTCGTCTTAGCTACTCCTGTATTGGCTGTTTTGGATCAAGGCGAAGAGGTCCCCAACTATGTGAGATCAGACATAACGGGTTTTGATTTTCATGGCCAAGATTTATCGAAATCATCTATTGCAGGGGCTGTTGCTAGAGATGCGAACTTTAGCGATGTAGACCTCCATGGCACAGTTCTTACCCTTTCTGACTTAAAGGGATCAAATCTTCAGGGAATAGACCTAACTGATACTCTTTCGGACAGGGTAAATTTTCAGAAAACTGATCTTAGGAATGCTGTTCTTATTAATATGATCGCTTCAGGCAGCAGTTTCGCAGGAGCAAGAATAGAGGGTGCAGACTTTACTTATGCAGTGCTTGATAGCGATGATCAAAGAAATTTGTGTAAAATAGCTGATGGCACAAACCCTAAAACTGGTGTTGCCACAAGAGATAGTTTGGAATGCTCATCCCAAACCGAAGGATATAAGCCAGCTTTGCCTGGCAGCTAGTTATTCCTGAAATTTTGGCTTTTAGCTAGAGCTACCATTTTTCTTAAGGGGATCTCTGAAGAGCATCCTGAAGTAAGGCATTGACCTTGAGGCCAAAGATGACCTTTGCTTGCAGCTTCTACTATTGCTTCGTAGTTGGTCCTAGTTTGTGGTGAAACTTGACTCATAGATAATTCCTTATCTATGAGAAGGAAAACGTATCCTTATGAGGTTTGCGATCAGAACTAATACTCATTAATGATTCAATTACTGCTATTAAAGAAGATTTATTGATTAAAGGAATACCTAATTCGTGTGTTTAAGCTCCTCTTATATAGCTTTAGTTACTTTAGGGGTTGTTTAAAATATATATTTATGATTGAAGATAGAATCTTTGTATTTACGTTTTTAACTTGTTTTTAACAGGTGCCCTTTTATCCTTGAGGTTAGACGATTTGATCATAGGGATTCGATCTAAGTTCATACATACTTTTTATTCCCTTTTGGAGTAAGCTTATAAACTCCTCCTTTTGTGCCAAGAAAAAGGATCGTTCCATTCATCTTAGAGCGTCCATATTTATTTAATCTCGCTCTGTGGATATCAGCTTTTTCTCTTAATGATTCTTCTGTATCCCAGATTCCAATCTGTATATTCTTTTCAGGATCTAGCATTAATGAATTTGAGTATCCCTCGAGGTATTTTTCATTTATTCTACGTCTAGCTTTGAATTTTTTCTTGAACCTTTCAATAGAACTTGGCTTAAGTTTTCTACCTTGTGCTTTTATAAAAAGGTAGAAGAAAAATACTATTAAGAGGGAAGCGCCAAGGATAATGAGGAAATAATTCATCCTTCAAGATCAGTCCTCAAAGAGTAATGCATTTGATTTGAATCTCCATCATAGATTAATAGAAAATATTCTTTTTAGTTTGTTTGCTTTTGTGCCATCAAAAAACTTATACTATAGTAGCCTTATGGTTGGCAAAATGCACTCAATAGATTTGTGCATGCCTAATGGTATCCATGCTTAATTTTGCGGTAACAATTTTTGCCATTATTTTATGTGGCGCAGTGCTTTTTTTTGCATTTAGGCGTAGTAAACCTAAGATTAGTCGAATTTCATTTAACCCTAAGATGAGTATTTGGATGGATATGAGCAAAGAACAGAGGTTCAATTTTTCTCAAACTAAAAATATAAACACTATGAGAAGGAAAGGGCGGTTACTGGAAGATATAAGAAAAGAGTATAATGATTTGAAGTCCAATACTGAAGGAGAATAAGAATGACTTCTCGCACTATTATTAGTTATTTATATCTTGCTTTGGCTATTGCTGGAGCAGTCCTACCTACGTTATCAAATATAGAATTTGCTAGTCAATATAAAGGTTTTGATATAGGTTTATTTATTGAATTAGCAAATTCCAATCCTGCCGCCCAGTCTCTTTCAAGGGACCTTGCTATAGCCGCTATATCTACAACTATCTGGATTGTGATTGAAAGTAGAAGACTTCAAATGAGGAACTTATGGATAGTGTTATTAGGTTCAATAACAATTGCATTCGCTTTTGCTGCTCCTTTCTTTCTTTACTTAAGGGAAAGGAGGCTCATTGAGATTGAATCTTTGGAGAGTAAATAAAGGGATTTTATTTTTTCGTTTATATATAAAGTATATTATTTCCTTTAAGCCTTTGTTTTGACCATTTAACTAAAACTAGTGCCCCTAAACATGTACAACTCATTATTGTCCATAGTGATAAACCATTTCCTTGAGTATCTAATAAGAAACCAGCTAAAGGTGGTGCAATTATTGAACTTAAGGCAAAACATAAAGAAAATAATGCCATTCCAATACCTCTCTTCTCTTTCGGGCAAAATCTGTTGATAACTTCAGTTGCTGATGGTAGAAAAGTAGCTGTTGCAAATGCTAATAAAAGCTGTCCAATACATACAAAATATACGCCTATTTGTAAGAATGTTGAGACGGCTAATATTAAGCAACCTATGCAAAACAACAAGAGGCTTATGCGTATGCAATGTCTAATTTCTAAGTTGCAAAGTAACTTCCCGATTGGCCACTGGATTAATACCAATATTCCAAGCTGACAGGATATTAGAGCGCTAATTAATGTATCATTTAGCTGAGGTCTATAAACCCCGCCTTTGGCAAGGTCCAATGGAAGAGATGATTGGCAAAGTGTTATGATACTTGTAGCTAAAATGCTTATTAAAAGTATAGGAATGAGTTTATATATCCATTTTATACTTGTTTTGCTTGGATCATTGTTGTTACTTCTATTTCGAATCCTTCCTGATATTTCTTCTTTTAATGAACTCTGCTCAAGTGAGTTAAGCTTTATAGATATCAAGCTTAATAAGCATAAAAGACAGAATATATCAAATATATATATATATCGAATTTCTCCGATTGCGGCACAAAAGGTTCCAAAAATAGATCCAATGCTTATCCCTAAGGCATCAGCAGTTCTTGCGATTGAAAATCCTTTGATAGACGGGAATTTACCGCAGCTGATTGGAACGGCAACTTCGACAGCAGGCCAGTAAAGTCCTGTTGATATACCTAGAAAGAGCTGTCCTTTTAGAAAATTTTCAAATGAATTAGCATTGAAGAGAGAAATGTCAGCAAGAATCGCAATTGCAGCACTTATATATATAAGTTGGGTGTAGGAAAACCCTTTATCAATAAGTCTTCCACTTATTAATCTTGCGAGTAACCCTATAAATGCAGAAAAGGCTATTCCGATGCCAATTTGGGAAGCCGTAAAATCTATCTGGTTAAATAAAAGAGGTGTTAAATAAATAACGCCACCAGCCCCTATCGAAGCCAAAAGACGAACACTTGTTATCGCCTGCAGGCTTTGGGGGAATTGGTTCCACCAGTTCACGAGATTTAGCGTTGCTTTTAGGACGCTCAAAAGTAAGGGGAGCTTTGGCTGGACTGTTTTGCAGTCTGGTTGTTGGAGTATTTGGTGTTACGCCTATTAATGCGGCAGATCGCTTGGAAGTGCAGCTTGATGAGATGTTAATTCCTATCCCTATCGATGAGTTAGGAGAATGGGTCAGTTCTAAGGGCCGTAATTATTCAGAATTGACTGCTTGGATCAATTTGCTGAGTGAAGAAGGCCGGGCGGTTTTGTTGAAATTACTTCAAGCGCCTTTGCTTAAGGATCAGAGCATGGCAAGGCGGATCCTTCAAAGCTGGGCAGGTCGGCAGTTGCTTGATGAAGTTAGTGATTTGATAAGAGTTGATGAGGATCGAAGTGGTGCAAGTGTCCTTAAAACTCTTGAGTCTTTACTGGAAAATCAGTCTCAAGTAACCACTCTTGACTTGCTTCAAGAGCTTCCTGCTGAAAGTATTCGCTTGGATTTGGATGCCATTTTGCTTTTAGCAAGGCGTTGGAGGTATCAGATCCAAAGCCAGCAAAAGCTTTTATTAGCACTTGATCGCCTTTCTTCAATTAGAGAGATTCCAAATGCTGAGCTAAGAACAGAAGGTGGCTCTCAGGTAAAACCAGAAAAGTTTCCCTTAAAGGTTGATCATCGTTCCAAACCACTTTCTCTTGATGTTTGGCGTTCTCGTAGGGGTGTGCCGAACAGGCAAAGTTGGGTTCTACTTATGCCTGGTCTGGGTGGAAGTCAGGACCATTTCCATTGGTTGGCGCGAAGCCTAAGTAGGAAAGGATGGTCAGTAGTAGTCCTTGAACACCCAGGTAGTGATTTAGGGGCTGTTCAGGAATTGCTTGAAGGAAGTCGTCCACTACCAGGTGCTGAAGTGCTTCCAGAAAGACTGGCTGATTTGAAATCCGTTTTACTAGCAAATGAGCAGGGATTCTTTCCCTTCTCTGAAAAGGAGTTGATTCTTATGGGGCATTCGTTGGGAGCATTAACTGCTTTGCTCGCGGCAGGTGCATATCCTGACCCAGGATTAACTGGGAGGTGTAAGAAGGCTTTGGATGATTTGTCTTTAACAAATCTTTCTCAATTTTTACAGTGCCAGTTGGTAGATGTTGACTTGTTAACACAACCAGACATTCCAAATCTTAAGGCAATTGTTGGAATAAATAGTTTCGGAAGTTTGTTGTGGCCAATTGATGGAGAATCTTCAGTCTCAGTACCAATACTTCTTGTTGGTGGAACCTATGATTTGATAACACCTGCTCTTAGTGAACAGCTTGGGCTGTTTATGTCTCTAGCTGAAAATGTGTCTAGTCGTACTCTTTTAGTAGAAGGTGCCAGTCATTTTTCACCTATTAGGGTGGTAGAAAAGGATGGGGAAGGAAAGGGTTACGATCTTTTTAAACTAGGAGAGGAATTAGTAGGTGTTCAACCTTTAATTGTTCAGCTTCTTTTAGCGGCAGAAATAAGTACATTTTTGGATGAAGTAGAAAATAAGAAAGATCTAGGACCTTCTCTTCATAAGCAAATAGGCGGCTTACGTTTGCATAGATTGAATCGATCAACAGTTAAGAACCTCTTGTCTATTCAGTAACGAACTCTAGGATCAATAGCTGCTACTACCAGATCGATTGCAAGGCTAATTAGGACTACTAATGACGCTATTACAACTACTATTCCTTGTACTACTGGATAGTCTCGCTGATTTATAGCTTCCTGAAGACGTAATGCAATTCCAGGCCAAGAAAAAGTGATTTCAATAAGAAGTACTCCTCCAATTAATGAAGCAATTGTTATCCCTAATATGGTCAGTATTGGTAACAGGGCATTAGGTAGAGCATGTTTAAGGATTACCTGTCGTTCAGATATTCCTCGACTTCTAGCAGCTTCTACGTGGTCTGATTGAAGTGTTTTTTCAAGATTTAGTCTTAAAGCTCGACTGAAGATTCCACTTAAAAGAATCCCTAAGGTGCTTGCAGGTAATAAAAGGTGCCGGAGAGCTCCTTGAAGTGCAGTTAAATTACCGGTTAAGAAACTATCTAGAATTAGGTAGCCACTAACTTGAGGAGCTATCAAGCCAGGAGGAAACCTGCCCCCAACAGGAAGCCATCCTAATTTTACGGCGAAAAATAGTTGAATTAATATTGCTGCCCAGAAGGGAGGTATTGCATAGGTGCTTATTCCATATATTCGACCCCAAAAATCAACCTTCCCTTGAGGTCGTGCAATACCACTGAAACCAACAGCAAAGCCAATCAATATTGAAATTATTAGTGCGCTTAGGCTTAGTTCAATTGTGGCTGGTAAGGCTTGGGATATTATTTTGCTTACTGGTTCTTCACTAATAAGTCCTTGGCCTAGGTCTCCTTGACAGAGTTTTTTTAGAAATACTAAGTATTGGGTTAATAGTGGTTGATCTAGTCCAAGTCTTGCCCTCAATGCAGTTCTGGCAATATCTGAGGCTCTACTTCCAAGGACTGCATCAACAGGGTCTCCTGGAGCAACTCTTAGAAGTAAAAAAACCATGCTTGCTATTAGCCAAAGCATGATTGGGGTTAAAGCCAAGCGGGTAGCGGTATATCTAAGTAGTTCTTTCCCTCTGCTCATTAGCGAAGTACCCTTAATCTACTTAACAAAAGCTTTCCGCTGCTATCAAATTCTGGTGTTGAGATATGGAGTTGAGCCCAAGCCTTGGGCCTGACAATCCAAACTGGTAGGTAAGCAGAGCCTTCAGCAGCTTTTTTTTCTATTGATAAAAGCTTCTTGAACCTTTGCTGACCAAGTAGTTGATCTCCTAATCTTAAAGAGCTCTCCATCGCTTTATCAGTCCAGAAACTGCCACTTATTGCGGCTTCACCAGATTCGCAAATTGAACCTTTTGCTTGTCTACAGCTAAGTAATGGATATAGATATGCCTCTGGATCTGGATAGGCTCCCCTCCAGTCAAGAATTACTGCTTGGAAGGCCCCTTCGCCAAGTTGGCGATAAACCGTTGTTGATTCAACTCCATTTAATGAAAGTTTTAAGCAGCTGTTTAGATCTTGCTTGATTTGAGATTGCCATGTAAGGGCAAAAAGTTTGTCTGCTGGAACATTAGAACGAAAAGTTAATTGAATGGAAAGTTGCTTTCCTTGGCAAAAACCAGCAGATTCATATAATTTATTTGCTTCTATAGGATTATAACTTGGCCAAGTATTATCTTTCCCTCCCTTCAGAGTTGGTGGAATTATGGATCTAAGTGGTTTACGTAGACCATAGCTTACTCGCTTGCTAATTAAGTCTCTGTTTAACGAAAGTGATAAGGCTTTTCGTAATCTCTTTTGGTTAAAAGGATATTTATTTGTTAGTAGAGTAATGTAACCTATTTCGAGGGCTGGGCCAACTCCCTCTTTCAGCTTTCCTTGAATTTTCATATTATTTAGTGCAAGCTTTTGATCTTCGTCAAGAGAGTTTGAAATCAATACATCCACCTCTCCTGTCCTCATTGCTCCAAAGAGTGCAGTTGAATTACTTAGATTTATATAGTCAATTCCTTTGTTCTTTGAAGTCTCACCCCAGTATTCTTCAAATGGCTCTAACCGTTGTTTCTGCACTTGGAAGTTGGAAAGCTTATAGGCGCCTGTCCCAACAAATCTTTTATTTAGGAAATTATTTTCGTGGTCAGCATAAGCTTTTGGAGAAACAGGAGTTAGATTTATTGATGTAAGTAGTCCTTGGAGTGAGCTCGAAGGGCGATTTAATCTTAGCCTTAGTAAATATTTTTCTGGAGTCTCTATAGAAGCTATTCGACCTCCTAAAATATAATTAAGTGTTCCTATTCGTGTGAAGCGTTTGAGGCTAAAAGCCATTGCATATGCATCGAAGATTGTCCCATCATGAAAAAGAACATCTTTCCGAAGAGGGATTGAAACTGTTAGACCTTTATTGCTTATTTGAGGAAGGCCTGAGGCTAAAACAGGAGAAAGGTTTCCGTTGTTGTCTAACTTGTATAAAGGGTCGCCTAGTGCCCTTAGTAGCTGGAGAGTTTGGAAAGTGTTTGCTTGAGCAGGATCAAGGGAGGTTATTTTTCCTGTACTTCCAACAATTATTCGAGCACTATTTCTTTTAGGTTTACAAGCAGTCAGGCTAGCTATCAGGACCAAGCTTGTGATTGCAAAGACCAAACTTGGGAATGTAATTTTCTTATTGCCTTGTTTGGGCAAAACGATGAAAGTGGTATTACCCCTTATTCAAGGGCTTGGATAGTGGATTGGTTTTTAGAATTATCAGTTAAAGCTATCTGTTGAATTGAAACTTCAAAGACTGGAGAGCCCTTAGGAAGAAGAGGCCAGCGTCTTATCCAGCATCTGTTGTGATCTGTATCAACCCCAATTACTTGAAAGAGGTCCTGATGGCTTAGGAGTTGTACGCAGTCCCCTTGATGAAGGTCAGTAACGGTAGGTCTTTCTATGGCAATACTTAGCGAATTAATTCCATCAAAGCGCTGTCAGTCAGTCTTTGCTGGAGATCGTCAGCGTCTGATGACTAGGTTTTGAGCCTATTTATACATAACTCAAAGCAGTAGCTGATCATTAAGGTACTAGGTTATTGAATTAGAGGCAGCCATAGTGAGCAGAAACCCCTTTGATTTCAGGCGATTTGGTAATTGCATTTAGGGCATCTTTCATTTGACCTTGGCTAACTTGATGAGTAATGACAACAATTTCTGCGACTGAATCAGAAGTGTCGAATTGCACTATTGATTGGATAGAAACATCCCTATTCCCGAAATGGGTGCCAATTAATCCAATAACTCCTGGTTTGTTTATTGCATTGAAACGTATGTAGTTTCTTTGAATGATTGCATCTGGTTTTACTAGAGAGCACTTTCGCCAACTAGATGCGGCCAGTAATGGGTCCAATTCACCTGTATGACTTTCTACTTGCTGTATCCCTGCAATATTTAGGATGTCAGCGACTACAGCCGAAGCGGTAGGTCCAGAGCCTGCGCCAGGCCCATAGAACATGACTTCCCCGATTGGATCACCTTCAATAAGGATTGCGTTGTTGACCCCATTTACTCCAGCAAGAGGATGTTCCAAAGGGATAAGGGTTGGTTGGACTTGAAGAGCAAGAGGTAGAAAATTGTTTCCCTCAGTTTTTGAATTGAGATGTTCAGCAGTTGCTAGAAGTTTCACCACATATCCAAGTTCCTTCGCATAATCGACATCACGTTTTTCTAAATTAGTTATTCCTTTGGTTGGTATTTCGGAGCGGTCAATAGAGCCACCAAAGGCTAAACCACTTAAAATGGCGATCTTATCTGCAGCATCCAAACCTTCGACATCCGCTGCTGGATCTGCTTCGGCATATCCTAAATCTTGTGCAACTTTTAGTACTTCTTTATATGCGATACCTTCTTTTGCCATCCGACTAAGGATGTAATTGGTTGTGCCATTAATAATTCCGCTGACTTTTCTGATTTTGTTCCCACCTAGTGATTGTTTAAGGGGTTCAATAATTGGAATGCCCCCTCCAACTGCTGCTTCGATTAGGACATAAACCCCTGCTGCGGATGCGGCTGTAGCTATTTCTTGGCCATGTCTGGCTATTACAGCTTTATTAGCAGTGACAACTGATTTTCCAGAAGCGATTGCTTTGAGAATTAAAGTTCTTGCTGGTTCAATGCCACCTAAAACCTCGACAACAACTTGAACTTTGGGGTTTTCAATAACTTTCTCTGGGCTAGTGGTCAAAAGTGACCTTGGTAAATCAATAGGTCTCAAACGGTCTAAATCTCTTACTGCAACCTCTACCAGCTCCAAGTTATTTAGAAGTGGGTTACGGCCCTCAGGGCTATTTAGGATCTTTGCTACTCCTGCCCCAACTGTTCCAAGACCTAGCAGACCTATTCCAATTCTTTTTCCCATGATTTTTCCTAGTACTTGTTCTTATGAGGGACTCTATGAACTTGTGGGCCTTGATTCTTTCATTGCCAATCGTTGCGCTTGGGATTTCATACTTAAAAGGATATTAAGGAAGCCGTTTGCTCGAGAAGGTGTAAGGCTTCCATGGAGACCGGTGGCCTTGATGAAACTTGGATCTATATCCATAACTTCTTGAGGAGACAGGTCGCTGAGTCCTTTTATAAGCATCGCTAATAATCCTCTTGTTATAAGAGCATCTGAGTCTCCGACCCAGGCAAGTTTTCCGTTGACGAGTCTTCCCAGGATATGGACTTCTGATACGCAGCCTTTTACTTTTATTTGTTCAGATTTAAGCTCTTGGGGCATAGGAGGGAGTGCTTTCGCTAGCCAAAGCACATATTCGTAACGTCTTCTTGGGTCTGAAGTCCCTTGAAGTCTCTCAACAATTTTATTGAGATTGGAGCTCCCATAATTGGAGGAGGAAGTTTTGGAGGGTTCTTGCATGTAAAAGGATCAAGTTGAAATATGTAGTTGCGGCAAATTAAAGATTAACTCTATAGATACAGATTAAATATTGGTGAGTCCTTTTTCTGTCATCCATCCATGTAGAGGAATATCCCAAACTTCTCTAGGTAAAAGCTCTAATGAGATACAAGCTTGTGGAAGCACCCCAAATGCGGGAATAGAGCCCCATTCTTTATTGGTTCTAAGGCGGTCAAAGAATCCACCTCCATAGCCAAGACGATATCCATTTAGGTCCATAGCTATTGCAGGTATAAGTAACAGCCCTAATTCCCTAGGGTTTAATACACGATTATCAAGTGGAGCAGGAATATTATTGCTGTCTTTTATTAGTGGCTTAGTTGTCCAAGGATGATAGGAAAGATGCCCGTCTTTGAAACTGGCTGGAAGTGCCAGGGGGATTTTGAGGAAATCTTTAAGAGGTCTTAGATCGACTTCATTAGCCAAAGGCCAATAAAGTCCTAGATGGCCGAAAAGTTTTTGAGATTCTATTTTTAATTGCAAAGCATTTGAAACTTGTTCGAAGATTCTGGCTTCAGCTCTTGGCATTGAATCTGAGCGGATCTTTTTGAATTGAATTCGCTTTTCTACTTTTCTTGAAGTGATAGACATTCTAGTCTTATAATTAGTGAATTAATTTTTTAGTAATAGTCTCATAAAGTATACTAAACCTTTGAAAAATTGGTCAAGGAAAGATTTTTAAAGTCAGATTGAATTCTCTATTTTTAGTCCCTATAAGTTTAATAGTCTCTTGACCATTTTTATTTATAGAACCAACCTGTTAACGCTGCAGCCAATGCATCTGCTGCATCATCTGGACGGGGGGGGGTCTCAAGTCTTAGCTCTCTCATAACGGCTTCGAGTACCTCAACCTTGTCTGCATGGCCTGAGCCAGTAAGAGCAAGTTTTATTTGCATTGGAGGGAACTCAAGGATGGGAACATTTAGCCGAGCTAGAGTCATTATCAAAACACCTCTAGCCTGCACAACGCTAATAGTTGTGCTTGATCGGTAGAAAAAGAATTTCTCAACAACAGCTAAATCAGGTGACCAAGTTTTTAGAAGTTCTTGAAGGTCATCTGCAATTTCTTTCATCCTTTCGCCATCTGGTTGCCCTGCTTCTGTTCGAATGATTCCACAATCCAGCATTTTCGGTTCTTTGAATGAGGTTTCAATTACCCCATACCCCACCCTTGCAAGACCTGGGTCTATACCAATGATGCGCAATCTTTTAGTTGGCGATAGCTAATTCAAACTCTGATTGATCAGTAGTTTCATTGCGATCAAAAACTTTGCAAAACACTTTTACAACTCTGTCACCAGAATCAATTTGCTCTAAAGGGTCTTTTCTTAATCTATGTCTAAGAGAGCAAGTAACTACTCTGGCTATATCATTTTCAGTGACGTCTGTTCTTCCTTCAAATGCTGCTAAGGCTCTAGCCGCTCTATTGGTAACGATGTCTCCTCGTAGACCATCAACGTCAAGCTCACCACAAACAGAAGAGATACTTAGTCGAAGATCATTGTCGATAGTTACGTTCTCAAGTCTATTTTTTGCTTCAATGATTTTCTTTTGAAGTTTTTCTTGGCTCTCTTGGACTGAGTTAGCGAAGTTGTCGGGGTCGGTATCGAAGGCGGTTCTTTGGTCAACAACCTGTACTCGAAGATCAGGCTCACGAACAGTTCTTACTTCTACACTCATTCCAAATCGATCTAAAAGTTGTGGGCGTAGTTCTCCTTCCTCAGGATTCCCAGAACCAATCAATACGAATCTTGCTGGATGTCTAACTGATACTCCTTCTCTTTCAACTGTGTTCCAACCTGAGGCGGCAGAATCAAGAAGTACATCCACTAGATGGTCATCAAGCAAATTCACCTCATCTACATATAACAAGCCTCGATTAGCTTTAGCTAAGAGACCTGGTTCGAAAGCTCTTATACCTTCACTTAATGCTTTCTCAATATCGATTGTTCCGCATAAACGGTCTTCTGTCGCTCCAAGAGGGAGGTCAATCATCGGTACTTGTTTTTGCTCTATAGATAAGTCCTCCCCGTCTTCAACTTTCTGCCGTACCTCACTGCTTTGAAGGTCTGGGTCCTCTGGCGAGCTGTTATATGGGTCCCCAGTTACCACATCAATCCCAGGGAGTAGATCCGCTAAAGCTCTAATAGTGGTTGATTTACCTGTCCCTCGATCTCCCATGATCATTACCCCGCCAATTCGTGGGTCGATGACGTTGAGTAGTAACGCCAACTTCATCTCTTCCTGGCCGATTACGGCTGTAAAGGGGAAGACCCTCCGCTTCCTGAGTGAACTCACTGTTTGTTTACGTGCTTCATTGGGATTGTTTCATAATTAGGTCACCTAGAGCTTTTATCAATGGCAAAGGTGTACCAAGGTCGGCATAAATTGCAATATCTAGGAAGATCTATTCTTTCTTTATTTGAAAGCTGTTCGGTGAAGTAATGGTTGGCCTTAGGTTGGGAACCATTGCAGCAGCCATGTTTCTTATTAACTCAGGAGAGCGTGGGTCGTTGAAAGGGCCTTTAACAATAAATCCTGCCACGGCCCTTTTGTTGTTAGGTAATTGGATGAGGCCTGCATCTGCATATGAGATTCCAATGTCTCCTGTTTTGTTGTATACGCGATACCCCTTTATTAAAAGGCTGTAATCAGGCTCACTTCGCTCGTTTCCTAGCCCACCTCGAAGTAGTCCAGTTGGAAGTAAGCGATTGTTTTTAGACGAGCCCATTACTTCTCTAAAAAGATCTCTTGAGCGACGACTAAGGACTTGTCCTGTATCTACCAACGCAATTGATTTAGTTAGATCATAGGCGCTTGTTGTATTAGTCCCCTTTAAATCTGGCAGCCAATTATTAACAACAGTTTCGTTTAGTCCAAGTGTATTTAATTTTTGGTTAAGTACATCTCTTCCTCCGATCCTTTTAATCAGTAAGTTAGTTGCTGTATTGTCACTAACTCTAATCATTTCGGTTGCAACTTCATGAAGAGGGAAGGTTGTTCCAACTGGTTTAAGTGCCATCCAACCTGCTCCTCCACCGATAACTTCCTTTGTAAGTGTCAGTTGTTCGTTCCATTCTATTAACCCTTTATCTAACATTTGAAGAGTTACCAAAAGTATTGGTGTCTTTATAGAGCTTGCTGCAGGTAGAGGGGTACTTGGAGATAATTTTGCATGCATCCCATTATCTAGAATAAGCATAAATCCACTTGCTATTAAATCAGGATGTTGTGACGAAAGTCTCTTCCATCGTTTGCTTAAAGTCTGAATTTCTTTTTTTTGACTGATTTGATTAAAAATAAATTTTTTATTAGTAAATCTTGAAATAGGAATAATTTTATGATTCTTCTTGTTAAAAGTTTCTTTGTTAATAGGGCTGAGTACTAATAGATTTTTTAGTAATAGAGGACCCTGTCTATTTTGCGGGTTAAGCATTTTTAGGTATGTACCAGTTATTACTCCTAGGCCAATTCCCATAATTACTAGCCTCAAAAGGAGTTTGAAAGGCCGAATGAAATGGGAGGTTTTAGTGGATTGGCGAGTTCTAGCCAAGAGTGCGTCTTTGTAGCTTGGTTTGAGGTTAAGAGTGCTTTGAGTGAATTGCCCAACGGAATTGTCTAATCATTCCACGAATTAAGGCAACCTCGTTAGATTTAACCTCAGCTCTTTTGAGTAAACCTCGTATTTTTTGCATACGACTTTTGGCTGTGTGCTCTAGAAGAAATCCAACTTCTAGCAAAAGAACCTCAGCATCTTTTAAGCAATCTTCAACTTGAATAGGAAAAGCAAGTTCATTTGTCGCATTATTTTCTTTTAAAGAAATTGATTTGAGGTCTTTATCTTGAAAACTTTTGAGCTCATGTAGAACGATTGCAACTGCATGAGAAAGGTTTAATGATGGATAAGTTGGCTCACTACTAAGTGTTAATACTTTGTTGGCTAATAAAAGTTCCTCATTGCTTAGTCCTCTATCCTCTCTCCCAAAAATTAATCCAATAGGACCTTTATTTGATTTGTCGGATAACCAATTCAGGATTTCATTTGAGGAATGCAAGGGAATCTCTCCTTTTTCTAGCCTCCCGCAAGTCGCTATAACTTTTTGACAATCTGATATTGCATCTATCAGAGATGAGAACTTCTTGGCTCTTTTTAAGTAAATATTTCCTTTAACCGCCATTCTAATCGCGTCAGGGTGATAAGGATCACAGCGGGGAGATACAAGACGGAGTTCTGTTACTCCATAGTTAGCGCAAAGCCTCGCGACGCTTCCGATGTTTAGAGGACCCGACGGTTCTACAAGGATTACAGCCGTAGGTATTTGATTGTTTTGGAGTTTCAATTTAAAGAATTTAAGTAGGCCAATAAATCAGCCATCGATTCGGGATCCATTTGAAAACTCGGCATGGGAGGAGTTTTCCCGCTGACTATCTGGCTGATTAATTGTTTCTTGGTCTTACGTTTGCTGACTTGATGGAGAGTCGGCCCTACTAGTCCTTGAGCATTTATTCCATGGCATCCTGCACAATTTATTCTGAAAAGATTACGGCCGCTTGCTTCAGAGCCGACAATTTGTAGTGATGCTTTGGCGTAAGGATCGACCTGAGATGATTTAAGTGCCCATAAGGCTAGTAAGATGCATGCTGTTGCAGCGACTATCAAAAGGGCTCTTATTAGCCCAAAGCTGCTGATATTGTTCTTTTCTGTGGTTGATGACTCACCAGTCACGATGGCTACAGGATCTCAGAACAATTGTGCTTAATCTTTTCATTGAGTGTGTCTAAATGATCGAACCTCTTCTTTGTGGAATTGTTTTAGGTCTAGTACCTATCACTATTGCTGGTTTATTTGTTGCTGCATGGAATCAATATCGACGGGGTGGTGTGATGGGAGGCTAAGCAGCAAAATTGCTGTATTGCCATAAACCCTTCTATCCCTTTTAACCCATGGTTGAGGGGCAAGGAGCCTATTCTCCTTCGAAAGTTCGCAAATTAATAAGGCATTTCTGTTTAGCCAAATGCCACGATGTAGTTCTTTTAGTACTGGTAAATAAAGTGTTGACTCATAAGGAGGGTCAAAATAAATCAGGTCAAAGCCCTTTCTAGATAATGGTTTGTCTGAAATAAATGTTTTAGGAATTTTTGGAGTAGATCCATTCTTTAGCCAGCTAATTAATTCTTTCTGGACTACTTCTATCTCTATTTGTTCTTTGATTCCAGATGCAGTCTTGAGGAGGTTTGCCTTGCAAATCCTTGCTGTTTTGCTATTCCTTTCAACAGCAACAATTTTCTTAGCTCCTCTTTGTAATGCTTCGCAGCTCATAACTCCGCTTCCGCTGCATAGTTCTAGCCAGTTAGAGCCACTTATCCTCGGTGAGAGAAGATTCATAACCGCTTCTCTTACTCTTGAAGTTGTTGGCCTTGTGCCTAGGCCAGAAGGGCTTAGAAGCTTCATGCCCCCAGAAAGCCTTAATTTGGTAGTGATCACGCTATTTGAAGAGGCTCAGCCCCATCCTCAAGCCATTTAAGCCATCTGTTAAGCATCCTTTGCCCTGCTAAAGAGGATTTCTCGGGATGAAATTGACATGCACCAATACGACTCCTCCAAACTATTGCGGTGATTTTTGTATCTCCGAAAGTAACTGTGGCAGCAAGATCCCTTTCTTTAATTGGCTTTGCCGCATAGGAATGTACGAAATACATCCAGTTGTTTTGATCAAAACTATTTAGCAAGGGTGACTCATTCTTTTGTTCCAAAGGAGCCCAACCCATATGAGGGATGCGTTCTTTCTTGTTAATGGGTAAGCGTTGAACGTGTCCTTTAAGTAAACCCAGGCCTGCAGAAGAACCTTCATCACTAGATTCAAAGAACAATTGAAGACCTAGGCAGATTCCTAATAAAGGTTTGTCTTGTTCAGCCCAGATTTTCAAGTCTGGTACTAGGTGAGTTCTCTCGAGATTTTCCATTGCAGGATCAAATGCTCCTACTCCTGGAAGGATCAGTGCATCGCATTTCTTTAGATCGGTTGGAGTTTTTACTAAATCAAGTGATTTGTTAAGCCTCCTAAAGGCAAGCTGCACAGAATGCAGGTTGCCCATTCCGTAATCGATCAGACCTAGTCGAGTGGACACTTGGCTTTTTGAAAATCAATTAAGTGCAATAGAACAATCTTGGCAAGTAAAAAATTGGACCAAGATTTTTTGATTCTCAAGTCCTATAGGTATTTGGAGATAGTGCCAGAGAGAGTTGCCTTTGGAACTGCTCCAACCACGGTGTCAACTTTTTGCCCACCTTTGAAAATCATCAAAGTAGGGATGCTTCGAATCCCATATTGACTTGCAACATTTGGGTTTTCGTCAGTATTTAGCTTGAAAACCTTGATTTTCCCCTCGAATTCTTTGGCGATTTCATCGACAATTGGGGAAACCATTCTGCAAGGACCACACCAAGGAGCCCAGAAGTCCACTAGTACGGGGACATTGCTCTGTAAGACATCCTGCTCGAATGATCCATCTGTAACGGCATCAGCGCTAGACATTTCAGTTGGTTTTATTTCGAAGAAACTTAGCAACCAGTTTTACAAATTTCAGCCTTTGCGCAAATTAGCTGTAGGAACTGTGACGCTCTTGTGTAGACAAATACAAAAAGCCCGAGCTCGTCGGGCGGTCTGGTGTGAGGAGTGTGCGGGCCTAAGCCCTCACAAAATAATCTTAACGCTTGTCAGATTTAAGCCTGGTGAGTCTCTATATGGAATTTCCCTTTATTTCCCCATACCCAGTTGTTGAGCTTTTTGGTAAACCTTGCCTTCAGTCAGTAGAGAAGGTGCAACTACAACTTCTACTTGCTGCATTTCCTTGATTGTTCTAGCACCTAGGGTTCCCATCGAGGTTTTTAATGCTCCAAGAAGATTATGGGTTCCATCATCTAGGCGAGCAGGGCCTTTAAGTATGCATTCAAGTGAACCAGTACTTCCAACTTTGATTCTGGTTCCTCTAGGAAGTATGGGACTTGGTGTTGCCATTCCCCAATGAAAGCCTCTTCCTGGAGCTTCTTGGGCACGGGCTATTGGTGACCCGATCATTACTGCATCAGCTCCGCAGGCGATACATTTGCAGATGTCTCCACCTGTGACGATACCTCCATCTGCAATTACTGGTACGTATCGACCGCTTTCTTCTTGATAGTCAGTCCGGGCAGCGGAACAATCGGCTATTGCAGAGGCTTGTGGGACCCCAACACCAAGTACTCCTCTTGAGGTGCATGCTGCGCCAGGACCAATCCCAACCATCACACCGGCTGCACCAGCTCGCATTAATTGAAGGGCTACCTCATAAGTAACACAATTTCCTATTACTACTGGGATGCCTATGTCTTTACATAAGCCTTCAAGATCAAGACTCTCACGCCCTTCAGGTCCAATATGCTCTGTCGAAACAACCGTTGCTTGGACGAAAAACAAATCGGCACCTGCTTTAGCAATAGTTTCGGCATACCTAATTGCAGCAATAGGTGTTCCGCTTACGGCTGCAATTCCTCCTTGGTCTTTTATTTCTTTGATTCTTTGTTCAATCAATTTTTGTTTGATTGGTTGGCTATAGACCTTTTGCATTAACGGGACGAAAGATTCATTCCCGACATTTGTGATCTGATCAAGTATTGGATTTGTGTCTTCATACCTGGTTTGTATCCCCTCCAGATTTAGGACTCCAAGAGCACCAAGCTTGCTTAATGAAACAGCCATCCCTACATCAACAACACCATCCATTGCACTGGCGATTATTGGGATCTCCCTATTGATTCCCCCTAGTTGCCAACTGGTATTGGCAATTTCAGGATCTACTGTTCGCCCACCAGGAGCAAGGGCTATTTCGTCGATTCCATAGGCCCTTCTTACGATCTTGGAGCGACCGAGCTGAATGTTCACCGCAGACGCAATAAATGTTCCGCCAAGCTACCAACTGGTGAGGTAACAGGGCTATTTAGTGCATAAAACATTCTGGTATCAGCCTTTCTTGTCAGCATCCCCTAGCAAATCCGTCCATCGATTGTTGAGCTCAATAAATAATTCTTTTCTGTCACTGCTTCTTAGAAGTCTTTTAGCTGAGAACCAAGAAAACCAGATAAGCCCTGTTAGCTGTAAAAGTTCAGGGATTAGTGGAACCTTATCTAGGCCATTGAGAAAATTCCCATAAATTTGATATGCCAATAGAAGAACTAGAAAGCAAAATGCTAGTAAAACAAGCTGGATAAGCCTTTTTAATTCAATCTGAGGATTGTTTTGCTGCCACCAGGTCTGGAGTTTTTCTAATAGCAGTTCCCATTCACCACCTTCTTGAGACTGGTCAGATGAAATAGGATTTTTGGATGCGTTTGAGGTTGACTGTGAGGAATATTCCTGGTCTTCAAGAGGAGCCATTTGCTCGTGAGTTGTAGTTTTTTTTACATCAGAAGAAACTTTTGTCTTGACTTCAAATTCATTTTTTGTTGAATCCAGTTTTTCTTGAGAATTCAATGTTGTCTCGGTTTTGGGTCCCTCACTAGAGCTCATCGCTCATTCTCCAATGGTGGACTGGACTTTAATGGTAATTCCATGTTTTTAGGATATTTCTTTGAGTGCAATTGAATATGAGATGAATGGTTTTTGTTTCTAGGGGCCACAAACTACCCATTTGCCGAGATAACCTATTAGTCGATAATCATCTTTTATATGGCGGATCCATTGGGACCCAGTAGAGGCGGTCCCGGCGAGTCCGACAATCGGATTATTCAAACTGATCTTCGCAACGAGATGTCGCGCTCCTATCTGGAGTATGCGATGAGCGTCATTGTTGGGCGTGCATTGCCTGATGCACGTGATGGATTAAAGCCTGTTCATCGGCGGATTCTTTATGCGATGTATGAGTTGGGCCTTACGAATGACAGGCCATATAGAAAATGCGCTCGTGTAGTAGGAGAGGTCCTTGGTAAATATCATCCTCATGGTGATACGGCCGTCTATGACGCATTGGTCCGAATGGCTCAGGACTTTTCAATGCAGATGCCTTTAATTGATGGTCATGGGAATTTTGGCTCTATAGATAATGATCCTCCAGCTGCAATGAGATATACCGAATCTCGTTTGCAGGCTTTGACTACGGATAGTTTGCTTGAAGATATTGAGTCGGAGACTGTTGATTTTGCAGATAATTTTGATGGTTCTCAGCAAGAACCAACTGTATTGCCAGCTAGGATCCCTCAGTTGCTTTTAAATGGTTCATCTGGCATCGCCGTTGGGATGGCTACCAACATCCCTCCTCATAACTTGAGTGAATTGATTGATGGTTTAACCGCTCTAATAGCAAACCCAGAAATTAGTGAAAATGAATTAATTGAAATCATTCCTGGACCTGATTTCCCAACGGGTGGGCAGATTCTTGGAAGGAATGGAATTCGTGAAACCTATCTCTCTGGTCGTGGATCAGTAACAATGAGAGGAGTTGCAGAAATAGAAACTATTGAAACTGCAGGACGACCTGATAGAGACGCGGTAATTGTTACTGAGCTGCCTTATCAGACAAATAAGGCAGCCTTGATTGAAAGAATTGCTGAAATGGTCAATGATAAAAGGTTAGAGGGGATTTCAGATATTAGGGATGAAAGTGATCGCGATGGCATGAGAATTGTTGTTGAATTGCGCCGTGATTCTTACCCTCAGGTTGTTTTAAATAACCTATTTAAATTAACACCATTACAAAGTAACTTTAGTGCCCACATGTTGGCATTAGTTAATGGAGAGCCAGTGCTTTTAACATTAAGAAAAATGTTAAAAGTATTTCTTGATTTTAGAGTAGAGACTATAGAGAGGAGAACTCGTTATTTATTAAGGAAGGCGGAAGAAAGGGATCATATTCTTTTAGGTCTTTTGCTTGCTCTTGAAAAGTTAGATCCGATTATTGCTTTGATTCGTGCGGCATCAGATAGTGCCTCTGCTAGAGAACAACTGCAAGAGAAGCATGGTCTAACTCAACCTCAGGCAGATGCGATTCTGCAAATGCAATTAAGGAGATTAACTGCTTTAGAAGCAGATAAAATTCGTTTAGAGCATGAAGACCTTGTTGCAAAGATAGCCGACTATAAAGATATTCTAGGGAGGAAGGAAAGGGTATTTGCGTTAATTCAAGAAGAACTATTGAAACTGCGTGAGCGTTATGATTGCCCACGCAGAACAGAGATACTTGATTTAGCTAGTGGCCTCGAAGATATTGATTTAATTGCTAATGAAAGATCTGTAGTTTTGCTTACCGAGACTGGATACCTGAAAAGGATGCCAGTCAATGAGTTTGACTCAACTAGTAGAGGGACTCGAGGTAAGGCAGGAACTCGTAGTCAAGGAGAAGAAGCTGTAAAACTATTTATTAGTTGCAATGATCATGACACTCTTTTGTTCTTTAGTGCACGAGGAGTTGCTTATGCTTTGCCGGCTTATAGGGTTCCTCAATGTAGTCGCTCGGCAAAAGGAACTCCAACAGTTCAGCTCTTGCCAATACCAAGAGAGGAGGCAATTACATCTCTACTTTCCGTTAGTTCTTTTGATGATGATGCGCATATTTTGATGCTTACAAAGGGCGGGTATATAAAAAGGAGTCTCTTGTCTTCCTTTAGCAATATTCGTGCTAATGGTTTAATTGCGATTGGACTTGAAGAAGGAGACGAACTTACTTGGGTAAGACTTGCAGTATCAGGTGATAGCGCTTTGATTGGTTCAAGTAAAGGCATGACTATTCATTTTCGCCTTATTGATCAAGAATTGCGCCCTTTAGGCAGGACAGCACGAGGGGTGAGGGCAATGAATTTGAGAGAAGGTGATTCCCTTGTGAGTATGGATGTCCTTCCTGCTGAGTTGGCAGATCAGGTCGCTCAAAGCCATGATGAGGATACTGATGAAGGTATGGAACCTGCAGAAGTGACCGAAGGACCTTGGGTTCTTGTTGCTTCAGCAAGTGGATTAGGTAAAAGGGTTCCTGTTACCCAGTTTCGATTGCAGAAACGTGCAGGAATGGGATTAAGGGCGATGAAATTTCGTCGTGATGGGGACAAGTTGATTGGTCTTAGGGTTTTGGGGCATGGTGAAGAGCTTTTGCTTGTAAGTGAAAAGGGTGTAATTGTTCGTACTAGTGCGGATAAAATTCCCCAACAATCACGCGCTGCTACAGGTGTAAGGCTCCAGAAATTAGATGAAGGAGATCGTTTGTCAGAAGTTGTTCTAGTCCCACCTGAAAATGAGCAACTTTCTGATGAAGAAAGTGATCATTCATCTGAGGTGGGCGCGTCCGAGAACTGAAATTGAAGTCTTCTTCTGATGTGATTGTGATGGGTGCAGGACCGGCTGCACTATGTATTGTCGCTGAGCTTGTTGAACAAGGTTTAGCTGTTAATGCACTTGCTTCTCATACTCCTGAAAGACCTTGGCCAAATACATATGGGATATGGGCTGAAGAACTTGAGTCTCTAGGGATGGCCTCATTATTAGGTCATAGATGGTCAGACACGGTTAGCTTTTTTGGAGATGGGCAAGGTGATGAAGGTCAGTTGCCAGTTCAACATCAATTTGACTATGGTCTTTTTGATCAGGGAGCTTTACAGCAAGCTCTACTTAAGAGATGCGGAGATGTGAGTTGGAATCTAGAAACTGCTAAATCTATTAATGTCCTTGGGTCTGAAACAGAAGTTATTTGCAGTTCAGGTAATACCTTCCGAGCAAGATTGGTAATTGATGCTAGTGGGCATCGCAGTCAATTTATTAGGCGTCCAAATAATGGCCCTGTCGCACAGCAGGCGGCATATGGAGTTGTTGGAAGATTTAGCTCTTCACCAGTTTCAAAGGAACAGTTTGTTTTGATGGATTTCAGGCCAGATCATTTAAGTGAAATTGAGAAAAAAGAGCCCCCTACATTTTTATATGCAATGGATTTTGGAGAGGGAGTTTTTTTTGTTGAGGAGACTTCACTAGCATGTTTCCCTCCCTTGACTATAGAAAAGCTGAAGGAAAGACTAATTAAAAGGCTTTCGAATAGAGGTATTGAAATAAAAGAAATCCTTCATGAGGAGAATTGTCTTTTCCCTATGAACCTCCCTTTGCCTGACAGAAAACAACCTTTGCTTGCTTTTGGTGGGTCAGCGAGCATGGTTCATCCTGCCTCGGGATATATGGTTGGTGCTCTATTAAGAAGAGCACCAAATCTGGCTAAACAGTTGTCGAAAGCAATGGCTATTGATCCTCCTTTGGATTCTGCAGTCTTGGCTAGAAGGGGGTGGCAAGTCCTTTGGTCTCGTGAATTAGTGCAGCGGCATCGTTTATATCAGTTTGGGCTTAAAAGGTTGATGAGTTTTGATGAGGCTTCTTTGCGGAGATTCTTTGCTACGTTTTTCCGCCTGCCAAAAAAGGATTGGTCTGGTTTCCTAGCTAACACACTTCCTCTGCCCGATTTAATACTGGTAATGCTTAGGCTTTTTTGGATCTCACCATGGCGCGTTCGTTGGGGAATGACATTTGGATTTAGATCTTCTTATTCATCTGAATGAATCCAGTCACTGAATTGTATTAATGGGAAAATAGAATCTTCCTGCTTGAGACTTTTTAGCCAATCATCTTTAGGAGTCTTGTCTTCATTAATCGCACTCATTAATTCCCAGAATCGTTGAAGATGTAAGTTGATCCTATCTTTAGCAAGTTTGGTTGTTGTACCAGCTCTAAGGATGAAGCTCCAATCTGAGGACTGCGCTAGTAAAAGTTCTCTTGCTGCTTGGTTGGTAAGTTCTTTATTTAATTCTTGGACTCGCTTTTCTTGGCACAATTTCACGAATGCTCTTCCAGCTCTAGTCCATTCGGGAACTATCCAAGCATTGCTTTCATTTAGCCAATAGTCATGGAACCCTCCTTTCCCCCAGCTAGAAGGACAAGGGTTGCAAAGTTGGATTCGGGGTGTATTACTAAGAACGTCACATAGACGAGTCAAGGAAACCTGCTCTTGCTTGGATTGACGAAAAAGTTCTGCCAGAAAGTTTGTTCCTTCGAACCACCAATGCCCAAACAGTTCTGCATCAAATGGGGCTACTAATAAAGGTTTTATATCCATTGCTTTTGATAGTTGATTGAGTTGAAGACGTCGACCCTGCAGGTATTCTTTTGCATGTTTTTGCGCTTGTTTTTTGGCTCTTAATGGTTCATAGACTTTCTTGTCCTTAAGCGGAGCGGTCTGATCTGTGACTCGATAAAGTTTTAGACCGAGAGGCCTTGGTTCATTAAGACCTATTTTTTTTAGCTGTTCCGAAGGGAGTTCCCATCCAAGATCCTTATGGAATTCTCGGTAATAAGGATCACCTGGAAAGCCTTCGCTTGCTGACCAGACTGGGAGTGTGGCATTGCTATCTCGACCAAAGAAAGCAACTCCATTTTTGCTGCAGATTGGTGCATATATTCCGTACCTAGGGCGAGGAGTGGCATGCAGCAAACCATGACCATCAAGAATTGCATATCTAAGACCTGCCTCAGATATCAATCTGTCTAGGCCTTCGTAGTAGGCACATTCAGGTAACCAGATACCTAGAGGCGAACTATTCAATAATCTTTGATGTTCAATAACAGCTGTACGGAGTTGTCCCTGAATAGTTTCTGGGTGCTCTCGTAGCAGTGGGAGATATCCGTGAGTAGCTGCACAGGTGAGCAGGTCAAGTACGTTTTTACTTTGCAGCTTTGCGAATCGGCTAATAAGATCTCTTTTGTTTTGCCATTGGTTTAATTGATTGAGAATTTTGGACGAGAGGTCCTCAGCGGGAATCTTTTCGTCATCGGGAACCTTTGTTAACAGATCTAGGCGGAGTGATAACCAAGAAGGAAATCGATTATTTAGTTCTTCGTCAGTTAATAGTGATAAGAGAGTAGGGGAAAGACTGATGGTTAACTTTGGACTCTGTGCTTTGTCTTTAGAAGAGGTTTCTAGTACGTCAAGTAAAGGGAGATAGCACTCCATGAGAGCTTGGAAGTACCAATCTTCTTCTAAGGAGCCTGATTCTGCTGATCTCACGTAAGGGAGATGAGCATGAAGCACCACGGCGAGCTCACCATTGGTCAAATTCTGTTCACCATGAGATTGAATTTAGTATGCATCTTAGAATTGTAGAAATGCTTTTTTCTCTTGCTTGAATGTTCTTATTAACATTGATTAGAGTCGCAAGAATTTGATCAATCAAATAGTGCAATATCTATGCTGTTGTTGGGTTTTGCTCACAAAGGATGTTCTTTTGAAAGCCCAAGATTTCTTGCTAGGTTGAAAATAATTAGGTTTAAATATTCTTCTTATAGCTTGCGAAATTGCAAGAGAGACTAACTTGCAAAAGTACGCCTTCCTTATATAGAAATATTGTTTTGGGCAGGTATTGGGTTTTCCTTTAGACTTGTAAAAGTTTAATTCTTTAGGACTCTTTTGGCGAGGATTTAGTTATGGCCAAAGATCCAGGCCGGGTTTTGATTTTTGACACTACTTTGAGGGATGGTGAACAGTCTCCTGGAGCCAGCCTTAACCTTGAAGAAAAGCTTGCAATCGCTCAACAGCTTGCAAGGTTAGGGGTAGATGTTATCGAGGCTGGATTTCCATTTGCTAGTCAAGGAGATTTCGCAGCAGTTCAACGTATTTCTGATCAGGTCGGAGGGTCAGAAGGCCCGATTATTTGTGGCCTAGCAAGAGCTTCTAAGAAGGATATTAAGTCTTGCGCAGAAGCAGTTGCACCTGCACCTAAGAAGCGGATTCATACTTTCATTGCCACTAGTGATATTCATCTTGAACATAAGCTTCACAAGACTAGAAAAGAGGTTTTGGAGATAGTTCCAGAGATGGTGGCGTTTGCACGATCATTAGTAGAAGATGTTGAATTTTCTTGTGAAGATGCAGGCAGGAGTGATCCTGAGTTTCTTTATGAAGTAATCGAGGCCGCGATTGCTGCGGGGGCGAGCACAATAAATATCCCAGACACGGTTGGTTATTCAACTCCATCTGAATTTGGAGATTTGATTTCTTCTATTGATAAGTATGTACCAAATATTGATGAAGCAGTCTTATCTGTTCATGGTCATAACGATTTGGGTTTGGCAGTAGCAAATTTTCTAGAGGCAGTAAAGAAGGGTGCCAGGCAACTTGAATGCACGATTAATGGGATAGGCGAACGTGCGGGTAATGCTGCTTTAGAGGAGTTAGTGATGGCAATGCATGTAAGAAGGAGATATTTCAACCCTTATTTTGGACGAGATTTAGATAGTCCAACACCCCTTACTGCAATAAGGACTGAGGAGATCACAAAGACCTCGCGTTTGGTTTCAAACCTAACTGGAATGATGGTTCAGCCTAATAAAGCCATAGTGGGCGTTAATGCATTTGCTCATGAATCTGGGATTCATCAGGATGGAGTTTTGAAGAATCGCCTGACGTATGAAATCGTTGATGCACGAACAGTTGGACTAACCGATAACCGAATTTCCTTAGGAAAACTTAGTGGCCGTAGTGCTGTTAGGGCAAGGCTTGAAGAGCTTGGTTATGACTTAAGTAGAGAAGATCTGAATGAGGCGTTTGCTCGATTTAAGGACCTTGCTGATAGAAAGCGAGATATAACCGATCGAGATCTTGAGGCGATAGTTAGTGAGCAAGTCCAACAACCTGAGGCAAGGTTTTCTTTGCGACTAGTTCAAGTGAGTTGTGGTAGCAGTCTTAGGGCAACTGCAACGGTCACATTGGCTGATCAGGATGGAAAGGAAAGCACAACTGCTGCTGTTGGCACTGGCCCGGTTGACGCGGTTTGTCGGGCTCTAAACGCCTTGGCGGGAGAGCCTAATGAATTAATTGAATTCTCAGTTAAATCTGTCACTGAAGGAATTGATGCGATGGGAGAAGTGACAATTCGTTTGCGTAGAGAAGGACATTTGTACTCTGGCCATTCAGCCGATACCGATGTTGTTGTGGCAGCAGCTCAGGCTTTTGTAAATGCTCTTAACCGTCTTGTTTCATGTAAGGAGAATCATTCCATACATCCACAGAGAGATGTTGTCACAAAGGAGAAAAGACCCACTATTTAATTCAGTGGCTAATTCAAAGCAGCACTTTGTTGCTTCTTTTGCAAGAGATAGGGATGCCATGGGATAATGGGTGACAGTTGGGCAGGTGAACATAATGGCCCTCCATAAAACCCTCTATAGGTTGGCTGGTCTTGATGGAAGTCCCCATCCTGTTTTGGATACACCTTATGAGTCGTTAGAAGCGGCTTTGTTGGCTGCACAAGCATGGTGCGATGGACAAGGGATGAGCTGTTCTTTAAGCAAAAGAGCAATTGGAGTTGAAGTAATGACAAGGAGTGGTTCATGGAGAACAGTTCATTACCCTCTTAATTGCATGAGTGAAGGTATTTCAATTTGAAAGTTTTTAAGTTTCAATTATGTGGGTAAGTGTTGATCTTTGTTTGATTCCAATAGCAGGAGGAGTTTCCTTAACTCCTTATGTTGCGGCATGTCAGGAGGTAATAAAAAGAAAGGGTCTTATTTATGAACTTGGACCAAATGGTACAGCTATTGAAGGAGAATGGAATGATGTTTTTGAATGCATTAAAGAATGTCATGAAGTTGTCCATGAATTAGGCGCTATTAGAATCTTTACGGCTTTGAAAGTCAATACTCGTTCAGACCGTAAGCAATCTTTTGGGGAAAAAGTTAAAAGTGTTATGGAATTAATCTCAAGGAAAAAAATTGCACAATGAATTATCAGTAGAGCTAGAATTTATATTTTCTAGTTAATATGGCATGATTGATTGATTGATTTAATTCTGAATTCTAGTATTTGAAAAGGTAATTTTTTTAATTTTTAGCAAAATATATGTAGTCAGAGCGATTTTCTTGATTAGTTCATTGCCTTTCTAAGAACTTTGAATTTAAAAAGAGTCAAAATTTAGCTAGAACTTCTCAAGCTCTTACTAATCTGAAATTCTTGAGTTGTCCAAAAATGAAAACCTCAGTTCGTGGATACTGGTTAATGACTTGGTTGGGGCTAATGGCGAATGTTGCAGCTCTTCCAATTATTGGCCTAGTTGCTTTTGCAGGACCGCCTTTACAAACAGCCAATATAAGTCTTGCCTTTAGCTTGGCTTGGCCAGCGGCGATTGTTGGAATAGTCGCATCTGCAGGTTTGCTAGCAGAAAGAAAATGGGGTGCGATTCTGGCGATAGTTGCACTATCTATGGCAATCTCCGGATCATTGCCATATGGCATTATTCGTTTGGTACTTGTTAAGGATCCTCAGGCATTAAGTGGTTTATCTATAGTCTTGGCTGTTTTGAATCTTCTTGCATTGATTTATTGGTGTAGGCCTATCCACAGAAGGGTTCGAAGACTTTAGTCTTTTTAGGATATGTCTTAAATACTATGCCAATATTTGTATGAAATTATCCTTAAATTAGCAATCAATTTTATATTTAATCAAGACTTCATTTTTCCTTTTCAGGTTTATTTATGCTGGATAGGCTTTCCTTGGCGCAATTGGATATGAGATACGTCTATGACGCATTCTCCGCCAGACACGAACGAATGACCGAACTACCATTTCAACCTCAGCTCTTGAAAGGCTGCTTTCTTTTAGCTGTCCATCACGTTGTCTTGTTCTGATTATTTGACGAACGGTCTGGCTTGCCTGCTTGTCAGTAGTGTTTTGATCAAGAGATCTAAGAGCGGCCTCACATCCATCTGCCAACATTAGTATCGCAGTTTCTCTTGATCTTGGAATAGGTCCACGATAACGAAAATCATCTTCAGAAATAGAAGGGTCTTTTTCTCGAGCACGATGGAGGAAATATCCCATTTTTAAAGTTCCCTGATGCTCGGGGATGAAGTCAGCTATTGGTCTTGGCAATCGATATCTTTTGGCTAGTTTTAACCCTTCATCTACATGGGCTTGTAGAACGTTTGCGCTTAGGTAAGGATCATCAATTTCATCATGAGGGTTCTTACCATTTGTTTGGTTTTCAATGAACCATTGAGGAGCATGAAGCTTACCTACATCATGGTAAAGAGCTCCTGTTCTTACAAGGTCAACATCTGCACCAATGCTTCTTGCTCCTTCTTCAGCCAGGCCACTAAGCATCAAAGTGTGTTCAAAAGTTCCAGGGGCTTCTAAGGAGAGTTTCCTAAGTAAAGGACGCTCTTGATCAGCTAGTTCCATTAATCGAGCTCTTGTGATTAGACCAAAGGTGCTCTCAAGAAGTGGTATGAGCAAAATGGCAAGCATCATTAATGCACCCATTAACATTGCTTCCGAAACCAGTTCATTTGAATTAGGGGCTAAGCGACTCCAATCACTATTTGAAGATCCGATTTGATTCCTAATTAGGAACCATTCGGCTGTTAATGCCCCTAGAGGTAGTACTACAGCCATTTGAAGGAGTTGGGCGCGACTTCTCATGCTTCCTGCTTGCAAGGCAACTACAGCTGCAACGGCACAGGCAACAATCATTCTTCCTTCCCCAAATCCAGAAATTGGATTTGGCCATAAAAAACTTCCGATGGCCATCCAAGCAAGGGCGGATGTTGTTCCAAGTCCTTGCGCAATTAAGAGTGTGGGAGGAACGATAACCGCTAGAGGACTAACGGCCGCTCCAAACCAAACTTTGCTTCCTTGTGTAATTAGCAAAAGGCCTAATGCAAGTAACCCGTGGCGTGCCTGGAGGCATGGACGCTCACGTCGCATTACAAGAAGGAGAACACCACAGCATGCCAAGGCTTCTATAAATCGTCCTAACCAGGCAAAAGGTCTAGGACTACGGCTGATCATTCCGAAATGATCTAGTACTTCATATGCCTGAGGACTTATTGGCTGTCCTTTTCTCGTGATTAAATCTCCTTTTTTAATTTCAATGGTTGGAATTCCTTGCTTTGTGACTAATTCTTCTAGTAATCGTTGGCTCCTAGCAGGATCTGTTCGAAGGTTGCTCCTTCCATAGAAGGTGTTACTAATTAACTTGCTTCCTAATGTCAGTGGAGGAGTCCCTTGGTTATAAATATCGGAAAGTTGAATAGAAGCTGCATTTTGGAGTTGATCACGAGCCAAGGTATTTATTAGTCCTTGGCTGAGCATTCGATTGGCAGCAACTTCAATAGTTTTCTCCCAAACAGTCACTGTTTTTTTTGAGCTGCTAGAGAGCCAAGCTTGTTCTTTGTTCGTTAGGTTTACAGGCCCAATACGTCCTGCATTTTTGCTTTTGGCAACTAGCTCAATCTCTGATAGCTGCCTCTCGAGATTTTGTTTAAGCGTAGAAGTTTCTTTTTCATCTATTACTTGAACAAATGTGCTGGGGATAAGCTTTGTTCGCTTTTGTTGTAGAGCTGCAGTGTCTTCTACAGATGCATCTTTTGGAGCTATTGAATCAAAGGGGGCAGGGATTCCAGAGCGTAAATTTGGCTCAACTAGCCAATGCAAGCTTGAAACAGCTGCAATTACTAGACAAATTAATAAAAGACAGGCTTTATAAGGTCGTGACCAATACACCACATGCCTTCTTGGTGATTCATGACGTAACCAAGTACGCCAAAGACTTTTTTGGTTGGGAATTCTTACCAAAACAATTGGCTGATAAGACTAACGCTAGGTCCTTTTACAAGGCATGCTAGGGAGAATGCCAAATTGGTTCATGGCTTTAAGACTTAATGGTAGAAAGCTTGCTGAAGAAGTAGAGAAGCGTCTTCAACACGAAATTCTAGTTGGGTTAGCGAAGGTAGACAGGCCACCAGGGCTTGCTGTTTTAAGAGTAGGTGATGATCCGGCAAGTGGTGTTTATGTCGCTAATAAGGAAAAGGCTTGTGCGCGAATTGGGGTTAGAAGTTTTGGAACTCATTTGCCGTCAGGAACGACCATTGATGAGTTGCTGAGCAAAATCCACTCTCTCAATAAGGATGAAAATATTGACGGGATACTTTTGCAATTGCCATTGCCTAACAAAATGGAAGAGGGGCCTCTATTAGCTGCAATTGATCCGGAGAAAGATGCTGATGGGTTGCATACTTTGAATTTGGGAAGATTGCTTAAAGGAGAAAAAGGACCTCGAAGTTGTACTCCAGCTGGTGTGATGGCCTTACTCTCTCGTTACCAGATACCAATAGAGGGTAAGAAAGCAGTTGTGGTTGGACGAAGCATTTTAGTTGGACAACCTATGGCTTTAATGCTTCAAGCTGCCAATGCCACTGTCACGATTGCACATTCTCGTACACGAGATTTGTCGGGTCTAACAAAAGAGGCTGATCTTTTAATTGTTGCTGCAGGTCAACCAAGAATGATTCGGACAGAGCATGTAAGGCCTGGCGCAGTTGTGGTGGACGTTGGGATTCACCGTCTTCCTTGTGAAAACCCTTCTAATCAGATCAAAGGCAAACTTTGCGGAGATGTTTTGGCTGAAGAGGTTGAACCCTTGGTAAGTGCGCTTACTCCTGTTCCAGGTGGTGTAGGTCCTATGACCGTGGCTATGTTGCTTGTGAATACTGTTAGCAGATGGCAGCAGCATTGCGGTTTGTCTTTCACATTGGGCGATCTGCTTCCCTGAACTATCAATGCCTGAGAGAATCCCCAACTAGGAATTGTGCATGGCACCAGCGGTGAGTTCTTTCTTCGACTTTGCAGCCTATTTGGCATCCTCTAAAGCTCTTGTGGAAGACGCTTTGGATAAATCTCTTGCGCCCGAAAGGCCAGAGAAGTTGAGAGAGTCAATGCGTTATTCATTGCTAGCTGGTGGAAAACGCTTAAGGCCAATCCTTTGCCTAGCAGCTTGCGAGCTGGCTGGAGGTGACTCTAAGAAGGCGCTACCAACGGCTGTGGCCCTAGAAATGATTCACACCATGTCATTAATACATGATGACCTTCCAGCCATGGATAACGATGACTTAAGGCGAGGTCGCCCGACTAACCACAAGAAATTTGGAGATGCTTTGGCCATCCTTGCTGGAGATGCTCTTTTGACGAGAGCATTTGAGATGGTGGCGCTTCGAAGCCCTGGAATCCCAGAGGAAAGACTAATTAAAGTAATTGGTGAACTTTCTTTGGTTGCAGGGGCACCAGGCCTTGTAGGCGGTCAAGTGGTTGATTTGGAGTCTGAGGGGAAAGAGGTGGATCTGGATACCTTGGAATTTATTCACCTTCATAAGACAGGAGCTCTATTGAAGGCATGCGTAATTTGCGGAGCCTTAATTGGTGGGGCAAATGAGGACCTTCTAAAGGCTTTGGGTGTATATGCACGTGGAATTGGACTTGCTTTTCAAATTATTGACGACATTCTTGACGTAACAGCGTCTAGTGAAGTCTTAGGAAAAACAGCTGGTAAGGATTTGATTGCTGACAAAACTACCTATCCCAAATTGCTTGGATTGGAAGAATCTCGCATTAGAGCAGATGGTCTTATAAGTGAAGCGAAGAAAGCTTTAAGCCCTTGGCATGAAACTTCAATGCCTTTGCTTGCTCTTGCTGATTACATAACAAATCGAGATAGATGATTTTCACAGACTCTCCTTTGATTTCCATCCTTGATAACGCAGTTTTGGCATGGGGACTTGTTGCTTGTGGATTAGCTCAGTTGTCAAAGTTGTTTGTTGAAATAATTTTTCAGCAACGTTGGAGACCTGCTGTCCTTCTTGAAACTGGAGGAATGCCATCAAGTCACTCCGCTCTTGTTACTGGTGCAGCTGCAGGGGTCGGCTTAGAAATGGGCTTTGGCAATTCAGAATTTGCTTTAGCTGCAACCTTGGCATTTGTTGTCATGTATGACGCCAGTGGAATAAGGAGAGCAGCAGGATATACAGCAAAAAGGGTGAATGATTTAAATGACAAGACCTTCCCTAATTCTCAGCAGACCCCACTTAAGGAAGTCCTTGGTCATAGTCGCATTGAGGTTTTAGCTGGAAGCATTGTTGGACCTGCAATCTCTATTCCTGGAATTGTTTTTGTTGGATCTCCATTGCACTTATTCCAAATGATCTCTGCAACTTTGGGGTGAAAAGAAAAGCTTTAAGTCCAGTTTTCGAGGGACTAACTCATGATCAGCGGGAAGCGACAAATGCTTTTAAAGCATGGCTAGAAAAAGGATATGAAGGGATTCCTTTTGTCTTGACTGGTTATGCAGGAAGTGGAAAGACTTTCCTATCCATTAAATTGCTTAGACTGGTCGAGGAATTAGGCCTTTGTTGGACTGTTGTAGCTCCCACTCATAAGGCAGTAGGCGTATTGAGGGAGGCTTTGAATAGAGAAGGTATTAGCCCAACTTGGCATCCTTCTACTATCCACAGGTTGCTTCGACTAAAGCTCAAGAGAAAAGGTGATCTCGAGGTTTGTGAGCAAACAGAACAGACGGAAAAATCTTTAGAGCAATTAGGCCTTGTTCTTGTAGATGAGGCTTCAATGATTGACAGTAATTTGTTGCAGATTTCACTTAAATGTGCGCATCTGTTTAACACACGTCTCGTTTTTGTAGGCGATTCGGCACAGTTGCCACCAATTGGAGAGCCTCAAAGCCCTGTCTTCTCAATGGAACGTTGCTTTGAATCGAAGTTAAGTGAGGTCGTCCGACATCAGGGACCTGTTTTGAAATTAGCTAATTGTCTTCGTGATGGGAGCATCCCTTGCTTGCCCCCTCCTTGCTTGCCTTCCTTTGAGACCTCCAATGGGACTGTTGGGTGTCTTAATGAATTGGATTGGCTTGATCGAGCAAAGGAGTCCTTACGAGAGGCTTCAAACAACGATGATCCTGATGCGGCAAGGATTCTTTGTTTTACAAACCGAGTTCTTGAAAGATTGGTCCCTCACGCTAGAAGGGCTATTCATGGAGAAATGGCTGATCAGCTACCTGTCTTGCCTGGAGAAGTTCTTATTAGTCGAAAGGCTGTTATGGCACCAGCTTCATTAGATGGTGTCTCGTTAGGGGAAGAAGAGCCAGATATGGTCCTTGGATCAAATAGGGAGTTATTGGTTAGAGATGTTATTCCAGAAAAGTGTGATTTAAGGGAGTTTGGTTTAGAAAATAAGGATATTCCTAAGACTTCTTTTATAGATACCTTGATCGTCAAGGTGCAGGGAGGAGAGACGGAATTCTCTCTTCGTTTATTACCATCTATGGGTACTAAAGCGAGGGAAACTTTTGATGAAACACTAAAGTTTTTAAGTTCGCAGGCCAAAGATGTTGGCAAGAAAGAAGGGAGAGTATATTGGCGTAGATTTTTTCTGATAAGAGATGCATTTGCTTCATTAGGACCTGCTGCAGTCTTAACTGTTCATAGAAGTCAAGGTAGTAGCTTTGGAAAGGTTTTCGTGGCCCCTGATGTTTTTTGGCCAAAAGAAATAGGCTTTAGACGTCAGTTGGTTTATGTGGCCGTTAGTAGAGCAAAACAGGAGGTTTGTTTTGTTGGAGGTAAAGGTAGAACTTCATTAGAAAGTAATTGGCTAGAAAATCTATGTTAGGTATGGTAACTAAATGATCACAAATAAATCTTATTAGTTATTTATATGCAATCTATTCTTGGGAATTACTCTCTCCTTCTTCAAGTGCTAGTCGCCAACGATTGCAGATATTAAATGAACTTGCCCAATGAAGGTGAACCCAACTCGCGTGCGTCATTTTAGTGCACCAACCTTCAAAAACTTTCACTTCTTCCCATCCATTGACCCTCCAAGGAGGAATTATTATTTGATCATTTAATCTTGATAATTTAATTTTTGCTTTTGAAACTAAATAACTTGGGTAACTTATTTCCCAATGATGGAACTCATGGCCGAATAGCCTTTCACCGTTATTTATTAGCATGCTTTCTTTTGCTCCTTGGATTTCTCTGTAGCCAATTTTTAGACGTCCTTTTTTGCCTTCAAAAGGAAGTATTCCCGCCATTGGATGAATCCCACCAGCTATGTCAGTAAGAGTTTTTCCAAGTAGCAACATGCCTCCGCATTCCGCATAGATAGGTCGTTTTCTATAAAACTTTTTAAGACTTGCTAAACTTTCTAGGCATTTACTTATTTGAGATGCATATTTTTCAGGGAAGCCACCTGGGATAATTACTCCTTTGGCTTCTTCAGGGATAGGTTCATTTTCGGTAGGCCTCCATTTTAGTACTGGCATTCCAAATGCGTTTAGAACCTCTTTTGTCTCTGGATAGAGAAAATGAAAAGCTTTATCCTCAGCAACTGCTACAGGTAGGACTTTAGTAATATTTAGTTTATTATTCTTTTGAACTAAGGATGTTATTGGATCTAACTTAGCTTTGGGAGATTTAAGTAGAAATCTGAAAGCCTTTAGGTCAAGAAGTGACTCTGCTAGGGAAGCCCATCTTTCTAATCGTTCGCTTAGACACTTTATTTCATGTGCAGGTTCAAGGCCTAGATATTTACTCTTTAGTACAAGATTTGGATCCTCTCGTGGCAAGCTTCCAAGTACCTTTATCCCAATTTCATTTAATACTTTTGTTAGTAGATGTTTATGTCTAGGGGTGTTTATGCGATTTAGAACCACTCCTGCAAAGTTTAACTTTGGCTCATGTTCTTTAAAGCCTTTTACTAATGCAGCTAAAGACCCTGCTTGTCCGCTCGCGTCAATGACAAGTACTACGGGCAGTTTTAAGAGAAGAGCAATATCAGCAGTACTTCCCTCGGTTGAGGATCCTCTACCATCAAAAAGTCCCATTACACCTTCGATTAAAGATAGTTCTGTAGATCCGCCGAAACCATGGAAGCTACTTTTTACCCAACTCGGACTGCTTAGTAAAAGGTCAAGGTTGCGGCAATCTCTTCCCGATGCAGCTGTTAGCAACTGAGAATCAAGGTAATCCGGACCAACTTTGAAAGTTTGAAGGCTTAAATTTCTTTGACGTGCCCAAGCAGTTAGCAGAAGACTCAAAATAGTTTTTCCACTTCCACTAGATGGAGCAGCAATTACACAGGCCATAATGATTTGTTCTTCTTCAGACTTTCCCTAATTGTCTGCGGAGGATGAATTAAATAGGTTTAAAGCTATAGGTGATGAAGCGGCTAATAGGGGACTGGTATTACCTCGACTGCTGCTAAGTAGACGAGCTACATCCTTCTCAACAGGGTTTGATTGGATGGGGACCATCTCTTCAAGTAACTCCATTCTTGCCATTCCACCTGCTTCAAGCCTCATGCATTCTCCTGTTTCAGAGCCAAGAATTACGCATACTTCTTTTTCAGCGGATGGTTTGCAAATCATTCTTACCCCTACTAATTGTCCGGGGTGAATGCTTGGATTGCCAATAGGTAATGGCATGAGACGGAATTGAATAGGGGTGTTATCTGAACGCTTGAAAATTGCTTGAATGGATCCATCTTTAAATGTATTTGAAGATTGAAATTTCCAATTAAGACGATCTGCTAACCACGCTGCAAGCAAGAGACCTTGAACTGGGTGGTTCCCCTCGATGTCTATATCCAACTGAGAGACATGGTTTAAGGCATCGCGCCGTTGAGGTGGGTCAAATACCATTGCAAGGGTTTCTCTCCAGTTTCTAAGGCGGAGCCAGTTCAAATCATTTACAGCTTGACCGGTTTTGATTCTCGAGTGAAGCAACCCTAGACATCTTCCAGGTTCGCCTAGTGCAGTATCGATAATTAGTCTTCTTTGAGAGATTGCTAATTGGTCAAAGAGATCTGGTACTTCATCTAGATTGCTATTCCACCAAAGCCATGAGGGTAATTCATCAGGCAGAAGAGGTTTGATTATGTCTAGACCTTCTGTAAGTGAGTTGATGTGTCCTCGAAGTACAACTACATCTCCACAAGCAGCTTTGTTAGCGCCATCTTCTGGCAAGGGGCAATAAGCTGCCACCATGGTTTGAAGATTTTGGTTCGGGTCAAGAGTGGGAGCAAGGGTGATTAGCCGTCTTGGTTGTAATGCACTGATAGCGGAATTTATATGTTGCCCTCTAAGGTCTTCAGCACTTGTACTACCTTCTTTATTGCCAAGCGCTGTGGTAATACTTTTGTCGAAAGGAGTTGTGCTGTGAGGAAGGTTTCCTTCTAAGACAAATTTCCTTGCGGCATAAATAATCTCTTGACGATGTGAGCCAATTATTGGACCATTAATTTTTCCTGTTCTTACTAACTGCTGTTCGAGCCATGATGGCTGCCAGACTAATAGGCAAAAAGTATTAGAACCTGCATTTCCAGTTTGATCGCTTGACCAAAGCTGTTGAAGATAAATGGGGATTTCTTCAGGGGGAATTTGAAGAGGAGTCTGAAGTGTTAGTTGCGGAGACATGATTCAGTATTCGGTGAAGGCATAATTGATGGTGAGAGATAGGGAATTCTTAAGGACGTCTCCAGAGCAAATTGTTTTTTGCCAGTAATGAATCAGCAGCTGCTGGCCCCCATGTACGCGATTCATATGGGTAGATAGGAAGTTTTTGAGGATCGTCTTCAATTAGCTCGAGTAATGGCGTATAAAGCCTCCAAGCGGCTTCGACTTCATCACTTCTGGTGAAAAGGGTTGGGTCTCCCAGCATGGCATCGGCCAATAGGCGTACATACCCTTCGTCTGATGGCTCGCCGAAGGATTGGTCATAAGAAAACTCCATTTCTATTGGCCTACTTCTCATGCCGGAACCAGGAGACTTGACGTCGTAACGGAATTCGGCTCCTTCATCGGGTTGAATGCGGAGAATTAGTTGATTGGAAGTGGGACTTCCTCCTACTGCATCAAATAAATGTACAGGTGCTTCTCTAAAAGTCAGGACGATTTCGCTAAGACGTTTTGCAAGACGTTTTCCAGTTCGAATGAAGAATGGGACGCCTTGCCAACGCCAGTTATCAATGAATAGCTTTAGGGCTACATAAGTTTCAGTAGTGCTACTTGAAGAGACACCGTCTTCTTGTTGGTAGCCAATCAGTGGAGATTCTTTTGAACCCCCTGGACCGTATTGCCCTCTTACACAACAAGTCCAAGGATTGAGTTCGTCAGCCAGGCGAGCTGCTTGTAAGACTTTTGCTTTCTCGTTCCTTATAGCTTCAGGATCAAAGTGCCCAGGGGGTTCCATTGCAGTTATGGCCAACATCTGTGTTAGGTGGTTCTGGACCATATCTCTTAGGGCTCCCGAGCCTTCGTAGTAGCCTGCTCGATCTTCTACACCTACCGTCTCCGCGGCTGTGATCTGAACACTTGAAATGTAATTTCTGTTCCAAATTGGTTCGAAAATTGTGTTTGCAAATCTAAGTACAAGAATGTTCTGAACAGTTTCCTTGCCTAGGTAGTGATCAATCCTGAAAATCTGATTTTCTTGAGCACAGTTTTGAACCACTTGGTTTAGTGATTGAGCACTGCCATAGTCTTTCCCAAATGGTTTCTCAATAACGAGACGACTTCTTTTGGGGTCATTTAGTAGCCCTGCCGAGTGAATTGCTCTGCAGGCACTTCCATAAAATTTGGGCGAGACAGAAAGGTAGAAGGTTCTATTGCTATGAGTTGCATTTGACCGGTCAATTTTTTCTAATCTTTCGCTTAGCTTTAGCAAGTCATTTTGCTGTTGTAGATCAACAGGTTCATAAAAAAGAAAGGAAGAGAACTGTTCCCATATTTTATTTTCGTTTCCGATTTGTTTAGATAGGGCTTCTTTCATCCTTATTCGAAACTCTTCATCACTCCATGGCCTTCGAGCGCAACCTAAGAGAGCAAATTCACTTGGGAGACGACGTTGTTTGAAGAGTTCGAATAAGGCTGGGACTAGTTTCCTTTGAGTGAGGTCACCACTTGCTCCAAAAATCACTAGACATTGTGGGGTGATGACCCGCTCCTGACGTAGTCCAACCCGGAGAGGGTTTGTAATCGTGGAGCTCATTTTGCAATCACCTCTGCCGATGTTTTTTAACTAGTAATCGGCGAATTCAAAACCCTTAAGGCTTTCTCGACATGATTTGTGGTCAGATGCCCAAAAAGCCTTTTCCAAATATTTGAATCTTATGAACAATTAGGCCTCCAGCAAGAGGGATTTTATATAAAAAGCCTCTTGCTGGTTTTTATTGAGATGTATTAGAACTTAGTAAGTTTCAACATGCCATCTGTCTGCTTTCTTGAGTTGCGGCCTTAGTTCAGCCCAATTGATTCCCTTTGCAGCAGCAGCAGCAGTCATTGCTTCGTCTATTCCTGGCTCCATGCCCTTAAGACCACATAAATAGATATGGGTCTTTGGATCCTCAATCATTTTGAAGATCTCTTCAGCATTCTCAAGCACTCTATCTTGTATATACATCCTTCCTCCTTTTGCATTTTGCTGTTCTCTACTTATTGCTTTTGTATATTGGAAATTGTCAGGGAATTTACTTTTATATAACTCAAAGTCTTCGTCATAAAGCAAGTTTGCAGTTTTTGGAGCTCCCATAAATAGCCAAGCTTTGCCTTTGTAGTCCCAATTGTTTTTCTTTCTTTCTTTTGCATCAAACATTCTTCTAAGATACGCCCTCATTGGTGCAATCCCTGTACCAGTTGCAAACATAATGATGTTTGCATCTTCTTCTTCTGGTAAAAGCATCTCTTTACCAACTGGGCCAGTGATTTTAACTTTCCTCCCTTTATTTATGTCACACAAATAAGTTGAACAAACACCATCAATTGTTTGACCGTCTTTTTCATATTGCAGTTGACGAACACAAAGTGACACTGTTTTGCCTCTCATGTTGTCACCATGGCGAGTACTCGCGATGGAGTAAAGCCTTATCTTGTGAGGCTTGCCTTTTGCATCTTCTCCTTCAGGAATTATTCCAATACTTTGACCTTCTACATATTCAAGTTGAGGATTGCCCCCGGACAGATCGAAAGTTATGTGTTGAACGCGACCTATCGCACCATCTTTTAGAAGGCTGTAATTTTCAAGAACCTTTCCTAGAAAGGGTTCTTTGGGCTTGTATGTATTAACTGGAACTTTTGAATGAGCTGAAGGCTTTCTTGGGGGTGCTTTGGTTACAGCTACTGCTTTGGCTTCAGCTGCTGCTTCTGTTGGAGCTGTATTAATTGGTGGTGTTGGAGCTTCCTGGACTTTCTTGTTCCCAGTGCGACTGAGAATAAAGTTCCTGAATAACCAAAAAACACCAGTAATGATTGGTATATGAACTAGCCCTCCAGCTAGGACTGTTGTTTGCGAATAAGCCATTAAGAACACAAAACCGATGGCGAGAATACCAATCCCTGGACTTAATTAGCAGGGATTTTGATTGATAGAGGACACGTTTGGGGATTGGCACAGCTGTAACACTGGGTCCTTTTGGAGCAATATTGCACGTATTTCTGTATTGTTCTCAACCGATTAGGGCAACTTTTCTCTTGGAGACAACTCTTCAAATTGATAAGAGCAATGAGCTCTTAACGTTGCATTCAACTGAGGTTGTTACGCCTATTGAGCGACAAACTATTGAGCAGACAATGGAACGCCTCCCTCATGGGATACGTAGGTTGGCTGTTCAACTTCGGACTCCTATTGAAACCGACGTTCTTTGGTCAGTGTTAACTGATTATGACCATCTAAGTGATTTCATCCCTAACTTGACCAGCAGTTCTTTATTGGAGAGAAATGGCAATAAGGTTAAGCTCAATCAAGTTGGTAGTCAGAAGCTAATCGGTCTGAGATTTACTGCAAAGGTTCAGTTGGAATTGATTGAAGATCAAGCCAAAGGCAATTTGAAGTTTCATATTCTCAAAGGAGATTTCAGACGGTTTGAAGGTTCATGGACAGTTAAATCCCTTAATGAGGGATCTTGTTTGCTTTATGAATTAACAGTTCAGGGTTGTATTGGAATGCCTGTGGCTCTTATTGAGCAGAGGCTTAGAGAGGATTTGTCAGAAAACCTTCTTGCTGTAGAACAAGAAGCACTAAGAAGATCAGGAGAGATCTGAAAATTAGATATCAAATCTCTTTTTGGAAACCAACTAACTCTTAATGACATCAACTTCATAGGTTGATTCCATTCCTAGTATTTTAGATCTATCAATAAAGTTTGATAGAAAATAGATTAAATACCCCCAAGGGGATTCGAACCCCTGTCGCCTCCGTGAAAGGGAGGTGTCCTAGGCCTCTAGACGATGGGGGCGAGGCCATGATCGCAACACATTATGCATTATGTGTTCATGATCACTTTTGAAAGTTACGGGCCAGCCTGGCCCTCCGTCAAGGAGGCTTCTTCTTTCTTGTGAACTTGCCCTTGCCAAACAGGGACTCTGAAGTGGAAACAAGACCCTTTGTTTGGTTCAGAGATTACCCAAATTTTTCCACCATGGACTTCAACAATTCTTCTGCAGACTGCAAGCCCAACTCCGAAGCCAGAAGTCCGATCAGAGGTTTGTGGGAGTCGAACACGGTCTAGAAAGATCCTTTTTTGTTCTTTTTCAGGAATTCCAGGTCCACTGTCACATACGCTTACTTGGACCCATTGACTTGTTCTGTGAAGCATTGTTAGGGAGATCTTTCCACCTTTTTGGGTGAACTTCAGAGCATTTTCTAAAAGGTTCAATAGGACTTGGCGCATCCTTCTTTGATCAGCAAATACTTGAGGTAGGTCAGAAGGTATGTCGGTGTTAATTCCAATTCCTCTGTTTAGCCAATTTTTTTCTAGCTCTAGGATCGCTTCAGCGGCAACGCTGCCAAGGTTTAAGCACTGAGGGTTGAAAAGAGCTTCCCAACGCGCTCCACCAACTTCTAAGAGGTCTTTTGAAAGTAATTCAATCTCTTCTAGACGGCGTTTGATTACGTCTTGAAAACTATCAAGATCGATTTGACCAAGTCGCTGACTTTGAACAGCAAGAACTGCTGCTGTAAGGGGAGTCCTAAGTTCATGGGCAACCATTCTTAGCAGCCTTTCTTGCGATTCAATTTGAGTGATTAATGTTTCGTTTTCTTGCCTTAATACCAAAAGTTCATCCTCAAGGCGCAATTCTTTTTGAGTACGGTTTTGGTCAAGCTCTTTTGGCTTAGAACTCATTTCAAGGTCATTTATTACTTCTTCTTGTTGCCAGCGAGGAATCCAACCGCGTAATTGTTGAAAGATGCTGCTTCCAGCAAAAATTTGTTTAGGCCCTGGAGCGATTTTTATTAGAGCAGGTATTGCTACTAATCTGTGGAGCTCAAGTAATTCAGGCTGTTCTTTGGGGTCTGATATTTGCAGATTTACATCGAATCCGCAGTCCTCTCCTTCCAGAAAGTTAATAAGAGACCTTAGATCCCCCCTAGAAAGATGAGGGCGAGCAGCAACTAGAAGCAGGTTTAGTTTCTGTCGGTTTTGAGCTTCTACCTCATCCACAGCCGCTTGAGGCTTAAAAGTTGTTGGCTACCTTATGTTTTTTTTTGGATTTTTGGAGGATTTTGGGCACACTCGCTTAATCGACCTGCCTTTTAAAAGAGTTTGCAAGATATTCAGAGTACTGAGAACTCCCATAGAATCGTTGGACAGCCTTGTTGGGTGAATGGTGATTTTAGAAGTTCCTTTTAGAAGGCTCCAATTAAGATATTGTCTTAGTTTGGTTGCCTAGCCATTAATTTGATAGGGCATCATGAATGAATATTAAAGATGTTTATTTTGAGAATGCTTTCTAGACGACTCACTAGAGGAATATTGCCTACTCTTCTAGTTGCTCCGTTAGCACTTGTCAGCACCTCTGAAATAGTCCACTCAAAAGGAGAGGATAAGCCGCAGCCTGCGTCAAAAGAGGATATTTTTCTTTACCGAGGTCTTGGGTCTTCGTATTTTTGTAATGCAAGGCAAGCGGGCATAGATTTTCCAAAGGCAGTTGGAGTTGCAGCAGCAACTTATGCTCAGGTCTTAAATGGTCGTCATGGTGGATTGGTCGATTCCGCAGGAAACAAGAAATTAACTAATAAGCAATTATTTGCTGGTGCAGAGCTGCAGATTATCTCTGGAGCATTGCAATTTTGCCCCAAAGAAGTTCCAGGAGATGTTAAGAAGAAGTTCAAAGCTCATATGAACAAACAGGGCAAGAAGAAAAGATGATTGAAAACTTCTATTATCAATATTTGAAGGCATAGGGCTTTCCTTCAATATAATTATTTGTATAATTAATATTTATATCCAATATGTCATTGAAGGAAACTACCTATTTATCAGATTATAAGCCTTATCCGTTTAAGATACCTAATATTAATTTAGAGATAATTATCTATGAAACTAAAGTATTGGTTTTAAGCTCGATGGTTATTGAGCCCGATACTTATGAGGCTAAGCCTTTGATATTGAAGGGTAAAGGAATCAAGATTATTAGTCTTAGATTAGATGAGAAGCCTATCAAGGAAGATATGTATAGTTTAACTGATGAACAATTAATAATTAGCGAAACGATTACTAATAGGGCTATTCTTAATGTAGAGTCTGAAATTAACCCATATAACAATACCTCTCTAGAAGGTTTATACTTAAGTGGAGAAATTCTCTCTACACAATGTGAGGCAGAAGGGTTTAGGCGGATTACCTATCATCCAGATAGGCCAGATGTACTTAGTAGGTATAAGGTTCGTATCGAAGCGGACATAGAAAAATATCCTGTTTTATTATCTAATGGAAATAAGATAAATTCAGGACCAGTAAAAAACTCTCAAAATAGGCATCAAGTTATATGGGAGGATCAATTTCCTAAGCCTTCCTATTTATTCGCACTTGTTGCAGGCAGCTTGGAATATTACCAGGACTTTTATTATACTTTTTCCGGTAAGAAAGTACAGCTTCGTATATATGTAGAGGCTGGTGATAAGTCATACACTAAGCATGCTATTGACTCATTGAAGAAAGCGATGAGATGGGATGAAGATGTTTATGGATTTGAATATGATTTAGATGAATACAATATAGTTGCTGTAAGACACTTTAATATGGGAGCTATGGAGAATAAAAGCTTAAATATTTTCAATTCGAAACTGGTTTTGGCAGATATTAATACAGCTACTGATGTTGAGCTGGAAAGGATTGAAAGTGTTATAGCACATGAATACTTTCATAATTGGACCGGGAATCGTATAACTTGTCGAGACTGGTTTCAGTTATCATTAAAGGAGGGATTGACAGTATTTAGGGATCAAAGTTTCACTTCTGATAGTCACTCTGCTTCCGTTAAGAGAATAGATGATGTCTCATTACTTAGAAATACTCAGTTCTTAGAAGATTCTGGGCCTACATCTCACGCAGTAAAGCCAATTAAGTATAAGTCAATTGATAACTTTTATACAACCACTATATATGAGAAGGGAGCGGAATTGGTACGTATGCTTTATTCACTGTTGGGTCATAATAGATTTATGATTGGAATGGAAGAATATGTTAAGAGATTTGATGGATGTGCTGCTACAACAGAGGATTTTGTGGAAGCTATTACTTATGGAGCTTCTATAGACAATAAACCATTGGGCTTTAACTTAAATAAGTTTATTCGTTGGTATTATCAAGCTGGCACACCAAGTATTCAGATAGAGCGAATTTGGGATAAAGATAATGGTTCCTATAGAATCTTTTTTAAGCAAATATTTGGAATAAACTCTGACAATATAAATATCCAACCTCTTGTTATTCCTATCCGTATTGCTACGGTTAATTCTGAAGGAACTGTTGGGGAAGAACAGCTACTTGTTCTCGATGAAGAAGAGAAGGAGTTTATTCTTCAAACAGATCATGTTGGTTCAGAACCTCCAGCTTTATCAATTTTCCGTAATTTCTCATCCCCTGTTAAGTGGGAGATCGATCAAACCCAGGAAGAACTTTTTGCGTTATTCGAGCTTGACAATGACCTGTTTTCTCGGTGGGAAGCTGGCCAAAATATTTTGAGAAGTATTTTGCTGGCTAGGGCCTCCGATGTGCCGCAACTCAAAAAAGAAGATCACTTAATAAAAATATTTGAGAAGCTTCTTGCATCTTTTAAAGAGGAACAAGCTTGTGAAGTTGCAACTTTGTTGAGGATGCCTGGCCTCGCTGAGTTGGAATCTGCTCAGAAGATTTCTGACCCTATAGCTATTTACAATGCTCTATACACTTTTAAAGCTTTTCTTGGACAAAAGCTTTCTTCCTCACTTTTTGAACTTTTAGATAAAACTCGCTTAGCTTGGGAAGCTCTTTGGCCAACTGGTAGAGGAGAGCGAGAGCTTACGGGAATTGCTTGGTCTTGGTTGGTTGTTTCTGGAAATAGGGAAATTCTTGATGAAGTACTTAAAGCAGTTTCAGCTTCGTCTATGACTTTATCTAAGTTTGCTCTAAGAGCTCTACAGCCAATTGAATGTCAAGAGAGAGAAACGGCGCTTCAGGAGTTTTACGATCGTTGGGAAGATCGCCCCGTAATTTTAGATAGTTGGTTTGCATTCCAAGCCTCTACTCCTTGGAATGATTCACTTAGTAGGATTGAAGACCTGATGTGCCATCCTCGGTTTGATCCAATGGCACCAAATGCAATACGTGCAGTGCTTGGTGGTTTAGTCCACAATATCCCTGCGTTTCATTCTTTAGATGGTAGTGGTTATGAATTTATGGGAGACAAGTTATTAGATGTAGATAAAAGGAATCCAATAACTGCCTCAAGAATGGTCAAATGCTTTTCTCAATGGCGCAGTTATGACAATCAAAGGAGTGGAAAGATGTTAAAAGTAATTCAAAGACTTTCTCAGTCAAATCTATCTTCTAATACAAGAGAAGTTGTTGAGTTAATGCAAAGATGATCGTTAATAATAAACAAATTTATTTATATGGTTATTAGATAGATGTGTTTCATCTAACGAAACATAGAGCTAACAGAGCTTTCTTCATGAATGCGCCAGATAGCCTCGCCAAGCATATTTGCAACAGAAAGTACTTTTAATTGAGGGAAACACCTTTCAGGCGCAATAGGGATGCTATTTGTTACCACTACCTGCTCGAAAAGACCTTTTTGAGAAAGTCGTTTGCAGGCGGGAGGTGAAAAGACTGCATGAGATGCACATGCAATGACTCGATCAGCACCTTGTTGCCTTAGTAATTCTGCACCTGCACAAATAGTTCCACCTGTATCGATCATGTCATCTATAAGGATTGCTGTTTTATTTGCCACATCTCCAATGACAGTGAGGCTTTCAGAAACATTATGGGCAGAACGTCTTTTGTCAATTATTGCTAGTGGAGCATCATTCATTTGCTTGGCAAATGCCCTTGCCCTTGCAACCCCTCCTACGTCTGGGGATACAACAACAACCTCACCTAAGTCTTTTGTGGAGAGATAATCTACAAGTACAGGTGATCCGTAAATATGGTCACATGGGATATCAAAGTAACCTTGGATTTGCGCAGAGTGCAAATCCATTGCAAGAACTCGGTCAACACCAGATTTAACTAGTAAGTTTGCCGTTAGTTTTGCAGTAATTGACTCTCTGCCAGCTGTTTTCCTGTCCGCTCTTGCATATCCGTAGTAGGGGATTACGGCAGTAATTTGCCTTGAAGATGCTCTTTTACAGGCATCTACCATGATTAATAATTCCATTAAGTTGTCATTTACTGGCGCGCAAGTTGGTTGTATTAGAAAGACGTCACACCCACGAATTGATTGTTGAATCTGGACATATAGCTCACCATCTGCGAATCGCTTACATACACGAGGTCCATCGCTAATGCCAAGATAGGCAGCAATCTCCCTGGCTAGGGCAGGATTAGAGGTGCCACTAAATAGCCGAAGACGGTGAGTGTCATGGCTGATACTTTCCTCTTCGGGTCGGGCAGCGGTGAGGAAACTTGTCACGGGGCCCGATAGCATCAACAGCTTTCTACGATGTTAATGCTGTTGTGGCCAATGTCCCATTTGAATTTCTAAAAAAGGTTGATCTATGAATAGAAAGATTCCTTTTTTAGTGGGAGCAGGGCACTTATCTGAAAACCAGATGAGGACTGCTTCTAGAGCTCTCTCGGAGTGCTGGGGTGGAGATTTAATTACCTTTTTGACTGCTGAAAGTCCTTCCAAATGTCTACAGAATATTTCTATAAGAAACGGTTTGGTTTCTCTTATAGGTGATGCTGCAATTCCTAAATCTCATGGTGATAGTTGGTTTGAAGAGCTAGGAGCTTGGCGGCAACCAACAATTTTGCTTGCTTTCCCACTTGCCTCTGAAGAGATACCGGGTTCGGTTCCTGCCTATGCAGCACTTTGCTCAACGTTGTCAGTCCCTTTATTGGGGGTGGTGCAGATTGGTGGCTCGTGGAGCCCAACTCTTAGAAGGAGGGATGGGTTGCCATGGTGTGGATGGATGCCTGACCCTTTGAAGCCTTTTGAAAAAGATAAAGATTGTGAGACCTTGACGGCTAAGGAAGAGATTGAAGAAGTGATTTGTACTTTGCGTATTCGGATGATTGACCTTGTAGATAACATTAATAGTTAGTAATTAAAGCCTTTTCAGTACTTGGCTTTATATGCCTAAATATTGCCTGCATATTGTTTTTCTTTAATGTTGCTAA
>QCKB01000008.1 GCA_003215655.1 Prochlorococcus sp. AG-409-J16 | reverse complement strand
AGTTAACTTTCTAAGCTTTTATTAAAAGCTATGGAGCACTCGATAGTTTATTAGAGATGGGTTAAATTAAAGTATATTTGATGCAAATTGATTAATGCCTTTAGCCTCTGATGCGTCTAAGTCCATCAAACATACAAACCTCTACGAAAAAAGAATCACATTCCTAGGCAAACTGATAGATGGCAGCCTAATTACTTTTGGAGTTGCTCTAATCTTTACAGGCTTAGCACGCCTTTTCAATATTTATGATTCACCTTTATCAACACCTCAGCTCATTCAAGGGCTTCTAGGGTTATTACTTTTTATCTCTGGAGTTCGCAGGAACGCCAGTTTTTTACTGGCTAAATATCATGTACTTAATAATAATATTTCTGAAAAATTACTTGGGTTATTTCCTTTTCTCGCTTCGATTTTATTTATCATATACCGAATTCAATTAGAAGATTTAAATGCCTATCGCAGACTTGTCGAAGAAGGAAGCTTAGTAGAATGGTTTAGTTTCATATTTCTATTATTATCAGCCTTTCTATTCCTACTTACAGGCAAAAAAGAAATAAACAAATTACCTGGGAAATTCGTCCTAGCACTGTCTGGCCTCTCCTTTTTTCTTGCAATGGAAGAAGTTAGCTGGGGGCAAATGATATTCAATTGGCAGTCTCCTCAATTCTTTACTGAATCCAATGCACAACAAGAGACTAATATTCATAATCTTATATTCCTTAGTGGAGAGCCTAATACTCTAATAGTAGCTTTAACTCTTGCCTCCTTGACTATCTTTTGCTTGATAAATTGGCGTTTAAAGCTGAAAGGAAATATACGACCAAAATCGATCGCAGAAGTACTTCTCCCGCCTCTATCTCTGATAGGTTATTTTGCAATTGGCTCATTATTATATTTTTGCCTCATTCTTGAAATGAGAGGCATAAATATTCCAATCTTAATTCCTAGTGATCAAGAACTTTTTGAATGTTTTTTTGCTTTAGGCGTTTTACTGCATTCATGTCGAATTTATATTCGTTGGGGAATGGATTGACTGCTGCATAGAAAGATACGCCTAACTACATCTGGAGCTAATCAGAACAACGCTGCTAATTAAAGCAATCTCTAAAACTAACTCGATGCATTCCAAAAGAAGCTAAGGATAAGAAACGTGCTAGTGCAACCAAACAACGGTGCAACCCGCACCTCCATCACAACTTTCAGCATCATCGGCACGCTGAACGTAGGGCAGAGTTTCAAGCCATTCTCTCAACCCTCTCTTTAGCTTTCCTGTACCAATCCCATGTATTACCCAAACTGGTCCACTGACCTTACGCAAATACTCTTCAACCACTACTTCAGCCTCATGAACCCTTAACCCCCTAACGTCTACCGAATTTCTAGTAGTACGGACCGATGTAGAGGTACATCTATCTTTTGGAGAATTAATTTCAATCTTCGGCTGAGCAGGTCTGGCCTTTCGGCCGTCCAAGCTTTCCAGGGCAGACAAATGGACTTTGCTACGTAGTAATCCACACAAGACCGTGATATATAGGCCATCGTCTGTGATAGAGAGAACCTCCCCTGCCTTCCCTAAAGGAATAACCCTGATGCGCTCTCCAACCTGAGGGGACCAATCATTTTGAGGTGTTAGTTCTTTCGAGTGACGGTTTTCAACTGCGATACGACGCAGTCTCTTCCCTACAAGCCGTGCTGTCTCACCATTCGCTCCTTCTTCTCGTAATCGACGTATCAACGCCCTCACCTCTTGTTGAGCATCTTGAATAGATGACTCAATTCTTTGCCTCCCCCGTTCCTTTAGATCAGCTGATTCTTTGAGTTGTTGCTTCCAGCGACTGATGAGCTCCTCATGTAGCAATTCCGTCTGAGCCAATAAAGCTGCGGCTTGCTCTGCAGATTCTTGTTGCTTTTTCCTCTGCTCTTCTAAACCACAGATAACTGCATTCATATCTACTTTCTCACCTGAACAAAGCAAATCCTTTGCAATTTTGATCACTTCACAATCAAGGTCCAAACGCTCGGCGATTGCCAAGGCATTACTCCGACCAGGGATACCCCATCGAAGTGCATAAGAAGGAGACATTGAGTCACAATCAAAATCAACAGAAGCATTCTCAAAACGACTATCTGAATATTTAAGTGCCTTTAATTCTCCAAAATGTGTCGTCGCAATAGTTAAGCGCGCACGATCAGCAAGTGTTTGCAAAATAGATATAGCGATTGCAGTCCCCTCCGTGGGGTCTGTACCAGCACCAACCTCATCTAATAGAACTAAGGCTGGTCCTGGTGAATTAACAAGTGCCTGAAAAATACGTCCAATTCGTTTTACGTGACCGCTAAAAGTTGAAAGGTTTTGCTGGAGAGACTGCTCATCTCCTATATCTGCCAAAACTTGTGCACACCAAGGCAAAGTTGGTCTCCCAGTACAAGGCAGGAAAAGTCCAGCACGAGCCATAAGAGTTGCAAGGCCAACACTCTTCAAAGTGACTGTCTTGCCCCCAGTATTGGGACCAGTTATCGCAACAACTCTTGTCTCAGATGAAACATCAATGCCGATAGGCACAACTTCGGCACCTTGCTCATTACGCTCCTGCCAAACCAACAAAGGATGACGAAATTTCTGCAAGACAAATGGAGCCTTTGGGTCTTCCTGAAGCTTGGGTAGTACCCCATCTAACCAATTACCATAACGAGCCCTAGACAAAGCCAAGTCAAGCTTTAGTAAAACCTCTTGTAAATGATTAAGTGCATGAAAGTGCTCAGCGACTATTGCACTCCATTTAGCAAGCAATACCTTTTCGTTCTCATGAATACGAGCCTCTAATTCAACTAAACGATTTCCAAGAGGGATGACCTTTTGAGGCTCTACAAAAATTGTGTTACCTGTAGCCGAACTGTCATGAACCAAACCAGGGAAATTGGCTGCTGCTCCTGATTTGACAGCTAGGACTGGACGGCCATTGCGCTCTGCAACTACCGTATCTTGAAGAATAGAAGCATGACTTCTAAAAAATTCTTGAAAAAGATCCCGCCGTTCTAATCGCAAAATATCTGCATTGCGCCTCAACCCAGCGAGTACAGGGCTTGCTCTATCAGCTATACGACCTCCTTCTTCTAATGCAAATTTGAGAAGTTTTTCCAACTCAGGCAACGTCGCTAGATCAAGCAATAGTTCTGTAAGGGTTGGGAAAAGTTCCCGATCATCAATTTGTCTACGTAAACGTCGCGCTGAAGAAAGTGTCTCTGCTATCTCAAGCAACTCTTCTCCTGTTGCAACTCCACCCTTAATACAAATAGAACAACAATGACTTAAATCATGCACTCCTTTAAAGCTAAGTCCTCCATCTATTTCGCTATCGAGAACTCCAATCTCCTTTGTTTCTTCTAAAAGCCGATTACTAGTTACTAAATCATTAGGAAGTGGAAGAGGTCTGCATTTAGAACGGCCTTGAGGAGTACTAGCAAATTGAGACACATGCTCAGAAAGCCTTGCCCACTCCAATTGATCCAAGGTGTCTTGAAAGGCAAAGGATCTATTCCCAAAAAAAGGACTCAGACCTGAAGAACTCATGCCGGCAAAGTCACACCCCCTTCTTGATTACTAGGAATACCTCCTGGAGGCGCATAAAGCATCTCCAACCAATTCCCTTCTGAATCTTTCAAGTAAAAGGAAGCCGTACCATCTCGATGCTCATGTATATCTCCTACCTCGACGCCATCTAACTGCAATTGAGTATGCAAAGCATTGACTTCATCTTTATTACTGAAATGAAATGCGAAATGAGGTCCAGCAGCTTTATATCCTGGACCCAACAAAGCAAGGCCATCTCTTCCTGGGCCTGCCTCTAAGTAAGACCAATCCCTATCTCTCCAAACAACTCTCATACCAATGCTCAAATAAAAGGCTATTGCACGATCTATATCCTGTACTCGAATAGCTATGTGACCAAGCCTTTGAACACTAACCATTTGCTGACCTAATACTTTTACCGTCATTCTGGAATCTCTTGCAAAACATGCCAGAAACTGAGACTAATAATGCCTACAAACAAAGACTCTTATATATTCCTTAGCCACCCTGCAGCGTCACAGGCGTGATAAGTGAGAATCAAATCCGCACCAGCTCTTTTAAAACTAAGCAAAGTCTCAAGGACTACTGAAGATTCATCAATCCAACCATTCTGTGCAGCCGCCTTTACCATTGCATACTCCCCACTTACGTTATAAGCAGCAATAGGCAATTCGGACTCGTGCCTGAGACGATGGATTATATCTAAATAAGCAAGGCCTGGTTTAACCATAAGAATATCTGCACCCTCTTGTTCATCAAGCTGAGCCTCAGTAATAGCTTCTCTCGCATTCCCAGGATCCATCTGATAAGTACTTTTATCTTTAGGGATGGGCTTACCTGAAGTTGACCTAGGCGCTGAGTCAAGGGCCTCTCTAAAGGGGCCGTAATAAGCAGATGCATATTTCGCGGTATAGCTAATTATTCCTACATGTTCAAACCCTTCTTCATCAAGTGCCTCACGAATAGCTCCAACACGACCATCCATCATGTCGCTAGGTCCTATAAGGTCAGCTCCTGCTTGTGCCTGAACTACAGCCTGCCGACATAACTGGTCAATCGTCTCATCATTCAACACAACACCGTCTGTACTAACTATTCCATCATGGCCATCACATGAATAAGGGTCCAATGCAACATCAGTCATTACAGTCATCTCAGGTATCTCACGCTTCAGAAGAGTTATTGCTCTAGGAATTAAGCCACTCTCGTTGTATGACTCTGCGCCATCTTCGGTCTTTAGTTCTTCATTAACTTTCGGGAAAAGTACTACACAGCGAATTCCTAAATTCCAAGCTCGTTGGACTTCGCCAACTAATAGATCCAGACTCCACCTTTTTGCCCCAGGCATAGCGCCTATCTCTTCTAAAGTGTTCCCCTCATGGACAAATAGAGGATAAATAAAGTCTTCAGGGTGAAGACTAAACTCTCTGACCATCGACCGCACGCTAGAAGTGCGACGCATGCGACGTGGACGGTATGTAAGTTCCATTTCAGCTTAGGTAATAGAAGTGATCGTAGATCCCCTTAAAGAGTTGCCGCCTGAAGCCATAGCTTTCTAGGATCAATTGATCGTACAAGCTTTAATTTTTCCAGAATTTTCAATTCCTCCTTCGACCATTCCTGAGGAAGTTGAATTACTACTGTTAGGAACAAGTCACCACGACCAGCATTAGAAGGCCATCCCTTCCCCTTTAACCTCAAGCTTTTACCTGGCAAAGTCCCCGAAGGGATAAGCACCTCAGCCTCTCCATCAGGAGTCATGACATTAACTCTCCCACCCAAGGCCAATTCATCTAATGAAACTGGCAAGTCAGCTCTTAATTGATCTCCCTCGAGACGCCAAATTTCATGAGATTTCACTTCTAAATTCAAATATAAATCCCCACGCCTCCCTGTTCCAGGCTGTATATTTCCCTTTTGCTTAAGACGGAGTCGAGAACCAGTCTTCACGCCTTGAGGGATTCGAACCTGCACACGTTCTTCATTCACAGAAAGTGTGCGTTGAGTGCCCCTAAAAGCCTCAGCAAAGCTGATCTTGACAGTTACTTCTGCATCCAAGTTTAGTTGAGGTCTTTGACTTGGGCTGCTTCTTTGGAATCCAGGCCCTCCAGGAAAACCAGAAGAAAAACCAGCCGAAACATCCGCCCCCCCAAAACGACCTAACAAATCATTTATAAATTCATCAAAATTGCCATACCGACCAAAATCAACATCAAAACCAGCCCCTGACCCCATTCCTCCCATGCCACCAGCCTGATTCCAATATTGTCCAAACTGTTCATACTTTCTTCTCTTATCTGGATCAGACAAGACTTCATAAGCTTCAGAGATTTCCTTAAACCTGGCCTCTGATGTTGCATCTCCAGGATTTACATCAGGGTGATATTTACGGGCAAGCTTCCTAAATGCGCTTTTCACTTCCTGAGCACTGGCATTACGCCCAACCCCAAGAACTTTGAAATAGTCGCGATAGCCACTGGTGGCCATGATTCCTTGTGAGCCTAAGGCCAAGTGTCTTTTTTAGTGTCCCAGCTCACATGCCTAGCCGGTTGATAATTCATGGAGGGAAGCCCGAACGATTCCAAACCTTTACTGAAACTTCTGGAACCCAAAAGAACTTAAAAAAAATTTTTAAAAATTGTTCATCTGACTTTTCTTAGCCCTCGGCCAGATATCCTGCTGGTTAGTAAAAGATCTGTGGAGATTTCACATTGGCCTTGATCTACGGCATGAACTTAAAAAACCTAAGGGGAGACCTCTTAGGCGGCCTCACAGCGGCAGTAGTTGCACTTCCACTTGCTCTTGCTTTCGGAAATGCTGCTTTAGGAGAAGGGGGTGCAATCTATGGCCTATACGGGGCAGTCGTAGTTGGTTTCCTAGCTGCTCTTTTTGGCGGCACTCCAGCTCAAGTAAGTGGGCCAACTGGACCGATGAGTGTCACAGTGGCAGGAGTGGTGGCAAGTCTTGCCGCAACTGGAGTATCCAGAGAAATCAGCGGGGGAGAGTTACTTCCTCTAGTGATGGCCGCCGTAGTTATTGGCGGACTCTTCCAAGTGTTATTTGGAATTTTGAAGTTAGGCAGATATATAACTTTGGTTCCTTATTCAGTTATCTCTGGCTTTATGTCAGGGATCGGAGTAATCATTCTTGTTCTACAAATTGGACCATTACTAGGAATCAATACAAGAGGAGGAGTACTTGAGACCCTCAATACCTTGTTCACTAACTTTCAACCAAACGGAGCGGCCATAGGAGTAGCAGTAATGACCTTGGCTGTTGTGTTTCTCTCTCCAAGAAAAATTACACAGTGGGTTCCATCTCCTCTTCTTGCCTTACTAATAGTCACGCCTCTCTCAATAGTGATGTTTGGAGATGCAGTCCCAAGGATTGGCTCTATTCCAGAAGGAGGCTTGTCCTTCACCATGCCGAACTGGAGTCAACATCTGCCTTTACTAATTAGAGCAGGATTGGTCCTTGCGGTGCTCGGAGCAATTGACTCACTGCTTACGTCCTTAGTCGCTGACAACATATCTCAAACAAGGCACAATTCAGACCGTGAATTAATAGGTCAGGGGATCGGAAATAGTGTTGCAGGTTTGCTCACTGGACTTCCAGGTGCAGGCGCAACAATGCGTACTGTTATCAATATTAAATCCGGAGGTAAAACTCCCATCTCGGGAATGGTTCACTCACTTGTATTATTAGTTGTTTTGCTTGGTGCTGGTCCGCTAGCAGCAGAAATACCAACAGCATTATTAGCTGGAATTCTTATCAAAGTAGGCCTAGACATAATCGACTGGGGCTTCCTGTTAAGGGCGCATCGTTTGTCAGCAAAGACAGCATTAGTAATGTATAGCGTCTTGCTTATGACAGTCTTCTGGGATTTGATTTGGGCTGTATTGGTTGGTGTGTTTGTAGCGAATTTATTGACAATTGAATCACTAACAGAAGCACAACTTGAGGGCATGGATGCTGACAATCGGCTAATTGAATCAGACTCAGGCGATTCAGGAAGTAGCTCATTAGAAGAATCCTCCATGAGTGCAGTCATTAAAGAGGAATCTCTATCTTTAGAGGAAAAATCTTTACTAGAAAAATGTGGCGGTGAAGTAATGCTATTTAGGCTTAGAGGTCCATTAAGCTTTGGTGCTGCAAAAGGAATAAGTGATCGAATGGTGCTTATTAGAAACTACAAAATACTTATATTAGATATCACCGAAGTCCCTCGATTAGGAGTTACGGCCACCCTAGCAATCGAGCAAATGATAGAAGAAGCAAATGCGAAAAACAGGACTGCTTATGTAGCAGGTGCAACAGGTAAAGTTAAGGAAAGGTTATCGAAATTTGGCATAAAGGGATTAGTAGGAAGCCGGAGAGAAGCTCTTGAAGCAGCATTGAAAGATCTGGGTTGAATATATGATCAGAAAATATAAACTTATTAGCCTAGGAGTCAAATGAATTCTAGTCTTATCCTCCAAAATGTATTAACCCCTCCAGTCCTTTTCTTCTTTCTAGGGACAATCGCGGTTTTTGTAAATTCTGATTTAGAGATCCCATCTCCACTCCCAAAACTCTTTTCTCTATATTTATTACTAGCTATTGGATTCAAAGGAGGTCTTGAACTACAAAAAAGTGGTTTTAGCGGTCAAGTAGTGCCAACAGTTGGTGCTGCAATAATTATGTCTTTAATGATTCCTCTAATTTGTTTCGTAATTTTAAGACTTAAGCTTAATGTATTCAACTCAGCGGCTATAGCAGCTGCATATGGATCCATCAGCGCTGTCACTTTTATCACTGCAGAAAGCTTTCTAGAAAATCAAAATATTCCTTTCGATGGTTTTATGGTCGCTCCACTGGCAATTATGGAGTCTCCTGCAATTATTGTCGGCTTATTACTTGTCAAGTTTGGTTTACCCAAAAATCGTCCTGCTTCAAACAAAATGCGCTGGAGAGCAATTCTTCATGAAGCAACTTTAAATGGATCAGCTTATTTACTCTTAGGAAGTCTTGTCATTGGTTTTCTAACAGCTGGCTATAACCCATCTGCTGTCGAAAAAATGCAACCTTTTACAGGAAAACTTTTTTACGGAGCAGAGTGCTTCTTCCTTTTAGACATGGGAATAGTGGCAGCCCAAAGGCTACCAAGTCTTATCAAATCAGGTTCCTTTCTTATTTCCTTTGCAGTATTAATGCCCTTATTTAATGCAATTATGGGAGTATTTGTAGCAAGGCTTTTATCACTAGGACCAGGCAATGCTCTGCTTTTTGTTGTGCTTTGTGCAAGTGCCTCGTATCTAGCTGTTCCAGCTGCAATGCGAATGACAGTTCCAGAGGCAAAATCAAGCTATTACATTTCAACTACTCTTGGCCTAACATTCCCTTTCAATATTGTTTTAGGTATCCCTATATACATGGGTTTAGTTAAAACATTCATCCCAACAATTAGTTAATTCAAATGAAGAGATTAGACCTTATTTTTGGTGAGCGAGAACTAGATGAATTACTAAAGTCACTAGAAAAATCAGATGTTCCTGGCTATACGGTCATGAAACATGCTACTGGAAGAGGGCCTGAAAGAGAAGTTTCTGAGGATATGGAATTTACTGGACTTGGAGCAAATGCACATGTAATAATCTTTTGCGATGAAGAAACTCTATCCAGGGTAAAAAATAACATTCAGCCCCTACTTTCTTTTTATGGTGGTGTTGCATTTGTCTCAGACGCAACGCAGCTATGATTTTTTAATTCATAGCTGCGTTTATTAGTATTTAAAATTCATTATGAATGGACCCAATCAACTCTGATTGATTTCCTACTATTCAAATAGCGATCTATTGCCATAGCTGCAATACATCCATCAGAAGCTGCAACAACAGCCTGTTTGAAAGGAGTATTTCTTATATCACCAATAGCCCATACCCCCTCTGAAGTCGTAGACATAAAGTCATCTACTACAACCCCACCATCCTCTTTAAAAGCAACCTGATCTCCAACAAAATCAGTAATTGGCTTCGAGCCACTCATATAAACAAAAACACCCTCTAAAGAAAGATTCTGCTCTAAATCTTCAGATCGTTGCTTAACCCGAATTCCGGTAACACCACCATCATCTCCTTCAATCAACATCAAACGGGTTTTATTCCAATGCTTCACATTTGACTGTTCAAGCAAGTCTTTAACGTGAAAGTCTTCTTGATTAGGTTCATTTGAAGTAATCCAATGAACAGTAGAAGCAAACTTTGTAAGAACCTTCGCCTCCTCTATAGCTTCCTTGTTAACTCCAACAACTGCAACAGGCTTGCCTCGGTAGAAGGCACCATCGCAAGTCGCGCAATAGCTAACACCACGTCCTAGGAAATCTGCCTCTCCCTTAAAGGAAGCTGGCCTTCCCATAGCACCCGTTGCCAAAACAAGTGCCTTCCCCTTATAGGTTCCTTCTGGCGTGTAAACAGTCTTCCAATCTCCCTCAATATCAATACCAAATACTTGTGCTCTCCTGTAGTCAGTTCCGTATTGAATAGCCTGCTCTCGCATTAAGGTGAGAAGATCTTCTCCGCTCATTTCATTAGAGACGCCAGGGTAATTAGCAATTTGATGAGTAATCGCCAAAGCGCCTACTGATGGATTTTTATCCAGAACAACAGTTTTCAAGTCTGCTCTGGATGTATAGAGAGCGCAGGTACATCCAGCCGGACCTCCTCCTACGATCACAACATCTGCTTCTATTACTTCCAAGGCTCAAGCTGCTCCATATAGATCTGATCAGCCTTAATCATCATCAAAGGCAGAGATGAAAATGACCAAACAGACAAGTCCTTACATAGCCTACTGAGAGAAATGAAGCATATGTGGGAAATTAACTTCGATCAAAAGAAAAATTCCATTAAAAAAGCAAAAACCAACTACTCTAAATAGATTTCAGGGAGGATCAAGCCGAACAACCATAATTAAAGAATCCTCAAAAAGGAGATGATCAAGCAATCAAAGCAATCAGAATTTGAATCTATGAAGTCTTTTTTATTTGGATAGATAAACGGTCATCACTCGGCCTAATCCATGCCTATAGCATCTGACATCACTTTTCTAGTAGGCAAAACGCCACTGGTTAGATTAAATCGGATACCTCAGTCAAATGGCTGCCAAGCAGAGGTTTTAGCAAAGCTAGAAAGTTTCAACCCTACTTGCTCTGTTAAAGATCGTATTGCAGGAGCCATGGTCCAAGCGGCTGAAGAAGCTGGAACCATTTCTCCTGGATTCACTGTGCTTGTAGAACCCACAAGTGGGAATACTGGTATAGCCCTTGCAATGGTTGCAGCGGCTCGAGGATACCGACTAATCCTGACCATGCCAGACACAATGAGTACTGAAAGACGTTCTATGTTGAGGGCATATGGTGCAGAGCTTCAACTCACTCCAGGTAATGAAGGAATAACTGGTGCAATTGATTTAGCCAAAGAATTAGTTAGAGATATCCCTAATGCTTATCTTCTACAACAATTTGATAATCCATCGAACCCAGCTATCCATGAAAAGACAACAGCTGAAGAGATATGGACTGATTGCGAAGGAAAGCTAGATGGTTTGATCTCTGGTGTAGGAACTGGCGGAACACTCACAGGATGCGCTCGCGTATTAAAACAGAGGAAACCAGATCTAAAAATTTTTGCTGTTGAACCTGCCTCTAGCCCTGTCTTGTCAGGGGGAACTGCAGGCCCTCATCTAATTCAAGGGATAGGAGCCGGTTTTATCCCAAGCGTTCTTAATCCTGATCTGATTGATGAAATTATTCCCATAGGTGACCTCGAGGCTATGGAGATGGGTAAACGACTTGCTAGGGAAGAAGGTCTTCTTAGTGGAGTAAGTAGTGGAGCAGCAGTTGCAGCAGCCGTAAAGATTGGCTCCCGCAAAGCTATGGAAGGGAAGAGGTTAGTAGTTGTTTTAGCAAGCTTTGGTGAGCGTTATCTTTCAACTCCAATGTTCAGCAACCTCACTGCAGTCCCTACCAGGTCAGATGGAAATCTGTAAGGAATTAATCCTATTAGCTTGAGTATATGAATATTGATGCATACAAAATTCTGGGGGTTCCCTCTACTGCAAGTTCAGCAGAAATCAAAGCAGCCTATAGAGAGCTAGTTAAAAAACATCATCCTGATGCTGGAGGAGATCAAAAAAAAATTCTTGATCTCAACGCAGCATGGGAACTTTTAGGAGATCAAGAAAATCGAATTTCCTATGACCGAAAGAAAAATGAATATTACTCACTTGTCAAAGAATCTGAAAGACGCAGTCAACGAAATGCTAGAGCAAATGCAGCAGTAAAAGTAGCTAAAGGTCACTCCTCTAAAGCTGATAAGACACTTTCTGATTGGCTTGAAAAGGTTTATATGCCAATAGATCAATTATTAGGCCAAATAATCAATCCTTTCCCTAATCAAATCAAAGCTTTATCAGCTGATCCTTATGACGACCTTCTGATGTCAGATTTTTGCAACTACCTTGAGAAAAGTCGTACACGTCTTGAAAAGGTTACTCATCTTTTTAGATCAATTAGGACACCTCACTCTGCCGAAGGTTTTGGACTAAGCCTTTATCACTGCTTGTCTCAAGTTGAAGATGCATTAGGAGAGTTTGAACGCTATACGATGGGATACATAGATAGCTACCTTCATGATGGGAAGGAAATGCTGAGAGAAGCTAAACAACGCAGAACAAGACTAAAAGAAGAGTTTCGCCGACTAAAAATATAATGAAAACTACTTTTCAGTTCTGGACTTTCATTCTCCTGATTTGGCTTTTATCTACAGGCCTAGATCGTCTGTGGTGGGATAACTACTCTGGGCTACCCTCTTGGGATCAGGCCGACTACCTAAACAGTGCTCTTGATCATGGACGAGCACTTGGTCTGATACAAGGAGGGCAATGGCATGGTTGGGGAGCATTGCTTGATTTGTCTCCCAAAATCCCACCATTAGCGTCCTTAATTAATGGGAGCATAATTGCAATAGCAGGTGATTCCCCTAGTCAGGCTGCCTGGAGCTTAAGTATTTGGAATGGGGTATTGCTCGTCTCCGTCGCGGCCTGGGGGCTTTGCTTACGGGGAAAGGATTTGGCATTACTTGCAACCATGTTTGTTGCATTAATTCCTGCCTTATTGGAACTGCGTTCCGATTACGTCTTAGAAATGCCTTTAACTGCTTTAATCACTCTTTCTTTGTGGAGATTGGGATGCTGGTGTGATCCAAATAAAGGAGGCAAATGGATACAAGCAATATTTGCTTCTATTTCATGTGCAGCAGCGATATTGATTAAACAAAGTGCTTTATTAGTTTTACTGCCTGCACTGATATGGGCCACTGTAATAGCTATCCGTAAAGGTTCATCATCTATTCTTCAGGTCTTTACTGGGTTAGGGCTTGTTCTCTTTAGCGTAATTCCATGGTTAAAACATAATTGGATAACCACAATTGGAGGGACCAACCGAGCCGTCTTTGAATCAGCCGTTAAAGAAGGAGATCCATCTCTCCTTTCTTTAGACAATTGGATCTGGTACCCACGTCTTATACCTGGTCAGGTGGGCTGGCTACTTCTCGTCATAGGGATAAGTGGAGCACTTTTATTACTTTTATTTCGTCCGAAAAAGCTTCTTCTACAAAAGTCAAATATACCTTTCAATGATAATAAGCAGGCTTGGCAATGGCTACTTGTCGTTCTAGTTGGCAGCTGGGTTCTTACAAGCATCAATCCAAACAAAGGTGACCGCTACATTGCTCCTCTACTGCCTCTTTTAATCCTCTGCCTATCAAGAGGATGGATTCAATGGCGCTTATGGGGGGAGAGTTATTTGAAAAGAAATTCTTTTAAAGAATTTCCTTTTGTACTGATAGTAGGACTATTAGCAACCTTACCGACAGCATGGTCTTCCCAGACAGCTCTACTAAAAAAAGGGGGACGAGGTCCTCTAGAGGAAATTGTAAAAACAGCTGGAGGGGCCAACCCAAATAGCGCAAAAACCACTGTAATAGTCGTGCCTAGTACTCCTGATTTAAACCAACATAATGTCAGTTATTTTGGACGACGAAATGGAGGCTCCTTAGTAGGGCGTCAATTAGGTAGCAATATTAATGATATTGAGCCATTGCTATCACATGGTCAATGGGTGATTTTGGCTGAAGGAGAGTTAGGGTCTGTGAGGAGTAGCGCTATAGAACTAGATAAAGCTGTTCGGATGAGTGGTTTCTTTGAAAAGCTCAAAAGCTTTCCGCGAAAAAATGGTGGGAGTTACTCGCTATGGAAAAGACGTAAAGATGCACCAATTCCAAAAAGCTTTTCAGAAAACTTCCCAAATTTAGCCATTGGCCTAGAGCAAGGACCTAAAGGCTTAGAAAAAGTTTTTACCACTATTGATTCCCTACATATGCTTGATGGCCACATGCAATATCGAATTGAAGTTCGTCAGGTGGCATTAAAACTATTAGCAAAAAACCCCGAAGATATAAAAGCAAGATGGACCATGGCATTGGTTGAAGCTTTAGCCAATCGACCGAAAGAAGCTGCAACTCATTTTGCAGTTTTAGAAGAACTCCTTCCTAATAACTCATGGCCTAGTGCTTACCACGCTGCTGTCACCCTGGCGGATTGGGATCCATGGAAGGCAAAAGCAATTGCCACAAAAGCTAAAAAATCTCATCTAGATCCTGTCTTAGATGGTTTAAGTGATTTAAGCGGTGTCATGGGAGGAGCTTTATGGCTAATCCCATCAGCCTCAAAATCTATCCCTTTAGCAATTAGGCATATAGAAGATAGAAGCAATTAATAAATGCTCTAACTATCTATAACCTCTGACCACTCTTCAAGCTGGTCAATTCGAAGCCAGCTATCAGGAACGGGCAAGCGCCATCTAATCTGGCCATAATCTCCCTTAACCACCAAAAGCTGTCCAGGACCTAAAAAAATATATTCCGGAGGAGAAGGGTCACTTGCGTGAGACTCAACACTACCAATATAAGACTCTCTATTCACTCTGACTAAGGCTCCTTTGCGAAAAGTCTTCGTAGGCTTTCTTTCTTCCGGGGTTTCAGTCATCTCAATTCAATTGACCAGACGAACTCAAATCATACAAATACATATCTTTAAACGGTCCTACCCATTATGGAAATGATACGGACAGGCTAAGCTGAAAAATTCTTTTGCTGCTAAATCAGACTCTATAAGGGTTTCAATCATTAAATATTTAGCTAAAAAGCACAACCTAACTTAATCTCTTTTTAAATAGTCGATTCCTTCATGCAACTTCTTCTTCTTGGATGCACAGGCTTCGTTGGGCGTGAACTTCTCCCATATCTTATAAGTCAAGGCCATGATTTAACAATAGTCAGCAGGAAACCATCGATAAAAATCAGACAAAAAAATATTAATCAAAAAGTAAATTTCCTACAAATAAATCCTGCAGATCCAGAAAGCTGGGAGAATAGTTCTTTGCTGGAAGCCTTAGAAAGTGCTGAAGGAGTTGTAAATCTCGTAGGTGAGCCAATAGCCGAAAAGCGCTGGACTAAATCTCACTGCAAAGTAATCACTAATAGTCGCCTTATGACCACTAACTCTTTAATTACTGCAATGAAAAAAACCAAACATCCGCCAAAAGTATTAATAAATGCATCTGCAATAGGTTACTACGGTAGCAGTCAAGAAGATTGCTTTACAGAAATGAGTCCTCATGGGAAAGACTTTTTATCTACCCTTTGTAAGAAATGGGAAGAGCTAGCCTCCCAAAAACCGAAGCAAACAAGATTATTAATCATTCGAATAGGTATAGTTCTTGGCTCTGATGGTGGTGCGCTAGGGAAAATGTTACCTATCTTTCGAATAGGATTAGGAGGTCCTTTAGGGAGCGGAAAGCAATGGATGAGTTGGATACATAGAACAGACCTTTGCCAATTAATCGGATTAGCTCTGAGTAAGTCTCATATAGAAGGAGTTATTAATGGCGTAGCTCCAGAGCCTGTATCAATGTCTAAGTTTTCCAAGACTCTAGGAGAATCTCTTGGCAGACCCTCCCTTTTAGCAATTCCTGGAATAATCCTTAAACTCCTATTAGGAGATGGAGCAAAAGTTGTTCTTGAAGGACAATTAGTTGAATCGAAACAACTAACAAAATTCAACTATAATTTTAAGTATCCCAAATTAAGTGAAGCTCTTCTCGCGTCAATTTAATACAACAATATTGGCTATAAATTTCGATAAAAAACAATTATTTTCAAATTAAGTTAATAAATTTGTGATGCCATATGCCATCTTTTCTGCACCTCCTAGCGGACCAAGTCTTCTATTCGCTTGCTGTTGACATTGAGACTTAAGGCTAGTATCAGACTTGCTTCGTAAAAGTAAGCTTATTGCCAGTTCAGCAGTTCTTGTGAACCTTTCAGGGTCAAAACAATCGGAATCTACGCAAAAAACCGTTGGTCCTAAAAGCCTTCGCTGTGCTTCAGCGAATTTATTTGTAAATTGAGGGCCAGAACCCACCAATTGAAGCACTGGCTTTGCTAAGCCAATTGCTTGTTCTGTGGCAGTTCCTGCCATGGAAAGTAAAACATCACTACTCTTTAAGACATCTATAAAAGAATTTCTTTGAATATTTACTTGATAATGTCCATTTACAAGCTTCTTTAAGCCAAAGTTACTTTCATTGTCAATTAAACGCCATTCTGTATCAGCAATAAGTTCCTGCACTCTATCATCATCGACTGCTTCAACTAATGCCATATCAAAACTTATTTTTTTCAATTGAATCTTTCCTTTTGGCAAACATTCAATAACTCGAAGAATTAGCAACAAATTCTCCTCTAACTCTGGGATCCTGCTACCTGGCAATAGTCCTAAACGGAATTCACTTAAAGGCATCAATGATTCCTTCGGACTTAAAACTGGGTCCATAAAAGGATTACCCAAAAACAAAACTCTTTTCCGAAGTTGTTGCGTTAAGTCTTCGGCAGTTAGTTGATCTCTGCTGTAGATAGCTAAAAATCGATCATTCTTTAAAAAAAAACTACATGGCCAAGGTAACCTTAAAAGCCCCTCATAATGACTAGAGTAAGCAACTAAATATGTTGCAACAGGACGTCTGCTTAGCCAAGCTGCACAGACAGGAACAATATCACCAACAACTAATAATAAGTCATAATATTTTGCCACTCGAATCAACCTAAGAAGTCTCTTTATTAGATAAAAAATTTGTCCCTGCATAAGCTCAGTAAATCTACCTCTAATACTTGTATATCCAAGTCCACCTGTACTAAAATCTCTTGAAGAGCCTATGGTTTCAATACCGGCCTTTACATATGAATTGCCCTTTCCGACTAACGGTAGGGCTTCAACTTGATGCCCCAGCCTCTTAAGTGATACCGCCAAAATGGATCCAGAGAGATCTTCTCCATGTCCATTACTAACCAACAACAACCGTCCCAAATTAAAAATCTAACCAAGCCTTGATTTTCTTCAATTCATGCCAATCAGGTTTTCGGGTTAGACCATCAGATATTGAACTTTTTATATCATTCTTCAATTCTGGAATTGCAAATAATATTTTCTTAACCAACTCAATCTGATCTCTAACACCTTTAGATTTTGTCTCCAAAAGAGCAAGGCTTAGGTTAATGCGAGCTTGAGGATCTTGTGCATTTAATTTCACAGCCACACGAGCAGAGCGCAAAGCCGCATCTGGTTGATTACAAAGTAATTGAAGCCAAGACAAACAAGTCCACCCTGCTGAATGGTTGGGAGAGTTGTCAGTAATAGTTTCAAAGTCTCCAATTACTTCACTAGCATCTGCACCTGACTGGTATCTCGCCAAAGCACTATCAAAAAGAGATTCTTCCATGTTTTTGTCTATCATCTTTAGAAGGAAAGTGTAAAAAGTGTTTCTTCAGTCGTACAAATTTAAAGGTCCCTAATCCTAAACAGCAAAAGAACTACCGCAGCCGCAAGTCTGAGTTGCATTTGGATTTATAAAATTGAAACCTCCACCAATTAATTCGGTACTGAAATCCAATTGCATGCCATAGATATAGAGCAAACTTTTTGGATCACAAACCACACGAAAAGTAGCTCCGTCTAAAGAAGAATATTCGTAAACCTCATCATCCTGATTTATCTCAGTTGAAGGCACAAAATCCATTGTATAGCTCATTCCACTACACCCTCCAGAGCGCACACCTACTCTCAAAACTTGATCTTCTGCTTGTTCCTTAGAAAGTCTTGCTAATTGTTGCATAGCAGTACTGGTAATCAGAATACCCTTCCCTTCAAGGGATGTATGAGTATTTGCAGTAGGCGTGGGGCTAGTCATAAATGTCTCCCTCCCCTCCTTTGATTTATGAAAGCAAAATCAGTCTATCTGCTGCAATTAGGGTCCGCTTATTCATAGAGTCATATAGTTGTTTTACAAAAAGCTGTGCGCATCGCGATAGTGGGAGCAGGTCTAGCTGGCCTTACAGCAGCAGTCGACCTTGTTGATGCAGGCTTTGAAGTGGACTTATATGAGGCCCGACCATTTATGGGAGGGAAAGTAGGTAGCTGGGAAGATCCCAATGGTAACCACATAGAAATGGGTCTCCATGTCTTCTTCTTCAATTACGCCAATCTTTTTGCACTAATGCGCAAAGTTGGTGCTTTAGAAAATTTGCTACCAAAAGATCACACGCATTTATTTGTTAATAAAGGAGGAGACGTCCGTGAATTGGACTTTCGTTTTGCACTAGGAGCTCCCTTTAATGGATTAAAGGCTTTCTTTACCACTCCTCAACTGAACTGGGTCGACAAGCTACGTAATGCAATAGCTCTTGGAACCAGTCCCATTGTTAGAGGCCTAATAGATTACGAAGGGGCTATGAAAACAATTCGAGCCCTAGATTCAATTAGCTTTCAGGAATGGTTCCTTAACCATGGTGGAAGCTTGAAAAGCATTGATCGAATGTGGAATCCAATTGCTTACGCATTGGGCTTCATTGATTGCAAAACAATATCTGCTAGATGCATGCTGACCATCTTCATGATGTTTGCAGCTAAAACTGAGGCTTCAAAATTAAACTTACTTAAGGGGTCACCACATAGATTTCTCACAGGTCCAATTCTTGAATATATAAAAACTCGTGGGGGAAAATTACATTTGCGTCATCGTGTCCGTGAGGTGCAATTTGAGGATAGTGAGAAGCCTATAGTCAAAGGACTAACTCTTAACACACCTGATGGAGACATAGTGGTTAAAGCTGATGCTTATCTTGCCGCTTGTGATGTGCCAGGCATACAAAAATTATTGCCAAAAGAATGGAACCGTTTTCCTCAATTTGCAGCCATAAGTCAACTAGAAGCCGTACCTGTGGCAACTGTTCAACTTAGATACAACGGCTGGGTCACTGAGTTGTCAAATGAACGTTCAAGGAACAATGTGCATTCTCCCTCAGGACTTAATAACCTCTTATATACAGCTGATGCTGACTTCAGTTGCTTTGCTGACCTTGCATTAACCAGCCCAGATGACTATCGACGTAATGATTTGGGGTCTTTGATGCAATGCGTTTTAACCCCTGGCGATCCTTGGATACGTAAATCGGTTGATGAAATTGTTTCACATACTGATCAGCAAATACGAGATCTATTCCCTTCTGCACGATCATTAGATTTAGTTTGGAGTAACGTCGTGAAGCTCGCTCAGTCTCTATACAAAGAGGCACCTGGAATGGAGCCCTACAGACCACAACAATCAACACCGGTAAGCAATTTCTTCTTGGCAGGTAGTTATACGCGTCAGGATTACATTGATTCGATGGAAGGGGCGACAATTAGTGGGCATTTGGCTGCTGATGCAATCCTGAAAGAGAAACCAAATTTGACCACTAACAACAACTAAAGATGGGACGTTGGCTTGATCACACAGTAACTCGCAATATCCAGGCACCAGTCACAGAGGTTTGGGCTGTCTGGACTGATTTAGGAGCCATGCCTAAATGGATGACTTGGATCGAATCAGTAAAAACCATAGATGAGTCAGCAACGAAACTACCAGACTTAACTGAATGGACATTGGCTGCAAATGGCTTTCGTTTCCAATGGAAAGCAAGGATTACCGAGAGAATTGAAGCAAAGAAACTTCAATGGGAATCAGTTGGGGGCCTGCCAACAAAAGGGGTTGTTAGATTCTATGAAAATGATCTAAAAAATATTACCGACGTAAAATTAAGTATCGGATATGAATTACCAAGAGTCTTGGCTCCACTAATGGAGCCAAGTATTTTAGGAGGTATGGTTACCAAAGAATTGCAATCAAATATAGATAGATTTGGAGATCTTGTTGAATCCGGATACGGAAAATCTTTGACATAACGTTCTCCAAAGATATAACTTTCTATATGTAAGAAAAAATTAAATCTTATCTTTTAATCCGCAAGTGCTTTAATACAAGCCTTAAGTAACCCTCCTAAATCATGAATATCTGCTTCCTGATCAACACCATGAAAATATTTTCTACAAGCAATACTTGTCTGCGGCCCAATTGAAATTACCTTTACCATCTTCATCTTTTCATGCCAATTAACCCCGAAACGCTTATGCAATAGGTGAGCAGCATTAACAGCTGTCTTTCCACTAGTGAATGCAATCGCATCTACTTGTGAAGTTTCAATTGCAAAAGCTGTTTGATCAGGAATCACTTCAGGGCATCGTGACTCATAAGCAGAGACTTCAGTAACATTGGCACCTCCTTCGCTAAAGGCTTTTGCCAAAATCGGCCTACCACCAGTTTGAACTCTGGGCAACAAGATTCTGAGTCCCGAAAAAGAAGCCGGAAAAAACTTGATCAAGCTATCAGCTACGAAGCTTGGAGGAACAAAATCAACTACTGCCCCTATATTTTCCAAGCAAATGGCTGTTTTTCTCCCTACAGCTGCTATTTGCAGTCCTCTAGGTGGCAAAGACAAAGTCTTGCCAATTAACTTTAGTCTTGTCTCAACAGCTTGGACTCCATTAGCACTCGAAAAGATTATCCAATTGAATTTTGAGAACTCAGCCAAGGCATTATCCAAAGAGTCCCATTGATCTGGAGGACCAATAACTAGTGCAGGCAAGTCAAAAACGCTTGCTCCTAAATTTTCTAGTGATAAACGAGCCTCGCTTTGTTGCTCTTGAGCACGAGTCAAAACAACTGTTTTATTCTTTAGAGGTTGCAACTGATGGTCAATCATCTTTTTTCAATCCCAATATCAACATTGCTTTAAATTCTTATTGACAACTCTACCTAAATATTCAAGCCCTCATAAAGTTATTAAGTTCCAAAGCTTTGTTGTTCTTAAAATTTGATATCAGCTTAGTCAGTAAACTCATAAACTCTTTCGGGCACATTGTTGCTGAATTCATTCTGAGATTTAAAAAATTCTCTTAGCAAAAAGTCTTGTGCCTCTGGCATTTGTCCTGGGCTATAAGCAGCAGGAACTGATGGTTCAAGGAGATCAACCAATTCTTCCCACAAATAGGGACAACCATAAATAAACAAACCACTAAGTCGCTTCGACCTTTGAAGTTGCTTTATAGCCGCTTTCCAAGGTTTTTTTCTATATTGTGAGCCCGCGAAGGGATTACCCCTTAAGAAAATCTGCACGATGACAGGGCCATCTCCCAACCTATGTAAACAAAGTGGATCTTCAAGATCATCTTGCCAAGGAGAAATCCCATGAAGGTGAGTAATCATTTGTCTATAACCAGTCAACTTTGGCAACAAAATAGCTGGTGATTTATTTGAAATAAATCGACTAGAAAGAATCTCATCAGAGAAAATGAGATTAATTCCCAAGTCAGTTTTTTTAATAACTTTTAAGTGATGAAACTCTATAGAAGATTGAATTATTTCCTCCGCAAGCTCACGATCTTCTAATCGTTCAAACTGTTGCTCGGATTTTAAACAATGAGTCTTTACGAAATTAGGTTTTGCATCTTCTACTTTGTTTAATGACTCACGCCGACGTCCAAGCGCTTCTTTCAACCTCGTCATAGGAATCCTGCCAGAAAGAAGCGCATCTGTTATTGCATCAATTGCTTTTTCAGCACTCACAGGCATCAAAATTAAATCAACTCCTGCAGCAAATGCTTTTACAGCTGCCTCCCCAGGTTCAAATTTTTCACGAATAGATTTCATTACAAGCGCATCAGTAACTACTAGTCCTTTAAAGGCAAGTTTGCGCCGCAATATTTGGGTTACAACTTCTTTAGAAAATGTGCTGGGGTTAATAGGGTCTATTTTTGGAAGGTTCAAATGAGCCGTCATGATGCTGTCGACACCAGCATCAATCGCAGCTTGAAATGGCTTCAGCTCAATCTCCTCTAGTTGGGACATCTCTTGCTGAATTTCAGGTAGGTCTAAATGAGAGTCAACATCTGTATTGCCATGACCTGGAAAGTGTTTTGCACAACTAAGAACACCTTCTGAAGCAAGGCCTCTTTGAAATGCACTAACAAGTGCTGAGACGGTCTGAGAATCTTCACCCCAGGCACGCAAATTAATAACAGGATTTGCAGAATTATTATTAACATCACAAACAGGCGCAAGCACCCAATTAATTCCACAGCGTCGTGCTTGATCACCAGTACATCTACCATAACGCTCAGCCAATTTGATAGCTTTTTCAGGACTTTTGGCGTAAAGCCTCCCCAGGGTCAATGGAGGCATCAGCCATGTAGCTCCATCAAATCTTTGACCAACCCCTTCTTCTAGATCAGCACATAAAAGCAATGGTCGATTAGCCCATTTCTGAAGGGTATTGCAGCGATGTTTTATATCTATTGTGCTTCCACCTAAAAGAATTATGCCACCAATACCTTTTCCAAGAAGGTTTTGGAGTTTTAAATTGCTAAGTTCCCATTGTGGATAACATCTTTGATTATCATTTGAGTATCCACTAGCGCGAACAATAATTAATCCTGCAACCTCACGTCGAAGATTATCTATATCACTCATATTCATTAAATAGTTTCACTCTCAGGATCCTTGTTCCCATTGAATTCTCTTTGTACTTTAAGTTCATTTAGAAGATTAAGGACTGATGCCCCTTTTTCTATTCCCCCGTCCAATTGAATTACCACATCTGGAACTCGACGCATCTGCAATCTGCGCCCAAGCTCTCCTCGAATAAAGCCGCTAGCTGCTTGCAAACCTTCAAGCACATTTAACTTTTGCTGTTGATCTCCCAAAATGCTTACGAAGATTTTGCAATGCTGCAAATCACCTGACACCTCGACTTCAGTAACAGTGACAATTCCATCTGTAACTCGATCATCACGAATTCCAGCAATCAGGAGCTGACTGACTTCACGGCGAATTAATGATGCAACTCGCTCAACTCGACGTCCTTGTGCCATTGCTATGCCAAAGAAGAAGGCAACACCATCGCACGTAACACTAAGGCTAGAGTTATCAGGCCACTAATAAGCGCTCCAACAAGGGCAACAGCCGTAATTGGATTGCTACTTCTACGAATTAAAGGCTGCAGAAACGAATTGAACACACCAAGAATGATTGCAATCAGGTATTTGGGATACCTAGAAACGTTGGCAAAAAACTCACCCATTGCTTTTAGTGGCTTTTAAATGAACTAAATACTCTGCCCGTCATATGACAACAGATCAAATCTTGATGGAGCTTCATCAATTCCGTCATTCTCCGTTTTGTCTGAAAGTAAGGATGGCTCTGCATGCAAAGAATCTTGCTTTTAAAGAAATAGAAGTCACACCTGGGATTGGACAAATAAGTCTTTTCCGTCTTTCAGGGCAAAGACAAGTACCAGTGCTTGTTGACGGTGAAAAAGTAATTACAGATTCAACATTAATTATTCGACATTTAGAGGAATATCATCCCCAAAAACCGTTAATTCCACATGATCCGAAATTTGCTGCACACGTTCATCTTATTGAGGATTGGGCAGACACTACTCTCGCAAAGGCTGCAAAATCTGCACTAATACAAGCTGCCGCAATCGATACTGAGTTACGACTTGGGCTGCTCCCTAAGGAGATACCAGACCCTTTGCAAAAAGTCATGGAGGGCTTCCCTTTTCGCTTGATGAATGAAATAACAGGAATCTTCTCAAAAAGAGAGCATGATCAACTTTTCTCCAGCCTCGAACAACTATCTCTACTTGTCCAAAACAAGCCTTGGCTAATTGGTGATGAAATGTCTATTGCTGACTTGTCAGTTGCCGCTCAACTATCTTTACTGTGTTTCCCGACTTCTTCTGGAGAAAACTTAAAAGGGAAAGGCATTCCTGGAATCAGTGATCACCCACTCCTGCAACCTCTTTTCCAATGGCAAGATCAACTAGTTCTTTCATTACATCCAACTAAGCCAAATTAACTTTAAATTGATTATAAATTAGATATAGAAATTAGAGAATTGTTCGAATCTCTATTAAATGTCGAATCCACTAATCCGCTCTTGCGCCAACTATTTAGTTCTAGAACCAGGAAAGCCAGAAAGGCTTCTCAGCTCGAAAGAAACCCTTGCATGGCTTCAAGAATGGTTAATGCAAATTGACTATCTACCTAAGGACCTAGAAGCTCAACCGTCATTGGCTGATGCTGCAATCCGCTTGCTTGATACAGCATGTGATCTAGAAATCAACCCTGGCTTTAAGTTGCAGTGGTTTGCTGTTCGCCTGGATCCAACGGATCTGTAATTAAAGATGGCAATGCCTTCAAAATCTTACTTACAACCTCTTCTGGCCCTTCATCTCTAATTTGAATAGAAAGATCAGCTTCTGAATAAAAACACTTTCTTTGATTTAAAAATCTTTCTAAGTCAGCTTCAGAATGTATTGCTTTCAGTAAAGGTCTATGAACAGAATCTTCTTGAAGCCTTAACCATAACTTTCCAAGTTCAACATCCAGCCAAACCACTATTCCCTGATGCAAAATGCCCCAATTCTCAGAGCGAGTAACAACTCCTCCCCCAGTAGAAACAATCAAGGAGTGCCTTTCTCCAATTGACTGCAATATTTGGGCTTCCATAGATCGAAAGCTTTCTTCACCCTCTTCATCAAAAATTTGTTCAATAGATTTACCTAACAACTCTTCCAAAACAGAGTCAGCATCTACATATCGATACCCAAGAGCCTTGGCCAAGGGATGACCAGTACTGCTTTTTCCACAGCCCATCATTCCTATGAGATATATATTCCTACCTCTAAGTAAATGCTTCATTGGATGATCAGATGAAGAATGGCCCACAAAATCTAAGAAGGAATCAAGTGTCTAGAATGAAAGTTCAAAGGGCTTGACATGACCGCGACTCCTTCAAAGGCATGGCATGGCCAAGGGCGCACCTGCTTGATTAGCAGAAGAGCTTGTTTCAGCGCGAGTCATCGTTACTCACTGCCTGAATTATCTTCTTCTGAAAATTCTTCCCGTTTCGGGGAATGTTCCCTATCTCCAGGCCATGGCCACAACTATGAGCTAATAATCACTATGGCAGGAAAACTAGATCAGGATGGTATGGTCCTGAATCTTTCAGAAGTCAAACATGCCATCAAAGCCTATGTAACTAATCAACTTAACTTTCGCTACCTAAATGAAACTTGGCCTGAGTTTGATTTATCCAAACCAGAAGGATGTCTTCCAACCACGGAAGCGCTAACAAGAATAATCTGGAGGAGACTGAAGCCGCATTTACCAATTGTTAGTCTTCGCTTATTTGAACATTCCAATCTATGGTCAGATTATCTAGGAAACTCTATGGATGCCTTCTTGACTATTCGCACACATTTTGCAGCAGCTCACAGGCTAGCGAGGCCTGAACTAAGTCAGAAAGAAAATGAAGAAATTTATGGTAAATGTGCAAGGCCACATGGTCATGGCCATAACTATTTAATTGATGTAACTGTTAGAGGATCTATTGATAAAAGGACAGGAATGATCTGTGATCTTACTTCTCTACAAAAGATTATCGACGACTTAATAATTGAACCTTTTGACCATACTTTCCTCAATAAAGATATTGCTTTCTTCGAGACTTGCGTCCCAACTGCCGAAAACATTGCATTACACATTACCGATCTTTTAAATAGTCCCCTTAAATCAATCGGAGTAAATCTCCATAAGGTTCGATTGCAAGAAAGTCCTAATAATGCTGCTGAGGTTTATGCAGAAGTGCCTCAACTTGAGACAATGCCCAAAGCAATAGAAGCTATTGCCACACACTGAAGATCTATTTTCCCCTTGGATCAGGCTGGTCTTAGCTATTAGCTTAGATGGACGAATTTCATCTGACCAGGAAGAGGGGCCTATTCATTTAGGCGGCCCAGGTGATAAACGTGTCCTAGAAGAGGCTCTTGCATGGGCAGATGGGACTCTTATGGGCAGCAATACTCTGAGAGCTCACCATACAACCTGCCTAATAAAAGATCCGGACCTAATAAAGCGAAGAGTTAAAGACGGTCGATCAGAACAACCAATCTCTGTTGTTGTGAGCAAACATCAAAACCATTCTCTAAGTTGGCCCTTCTTTAAACAACCTATAAGGAGGTGGCTCTTAAGACCTCCAGAAGCATTAAAAAAAGCGGATCAAAATACAAACATAATTAATGGATATGAATCTCACATCACCATGGGGAAAACATGGTCAGATACTCTTAAGAAACTTAAAGACTTAGGCCTCTCAAGAATTGTATTACTAGGAGGCGCACAGTTAGTTAAATCGATTTTACAAGCTGATCAAATCGATGAATTGCAACTCACTATCGTTCCTAAAATCCTAGGAGGTAAGAATTGTTGGTTACCTATCAGCACAGATTTCACATCAGAACATTTGACTCTTTCAGAAGCATGGACGCTAAAGAAAACCAAAGTACTTGAAGGGAATGAATTGATGCTGAGCTATTTCCGTAACCACCCCTTTCCTAAAACAAAAAACCATGAAGAAAATCTTTAATGTTATTCAGAGTAGAAGAAGATTTAACCCAAATAAAATATTTTTCAAAATTAACTTTTACTTTAAATCAGATTAATAAGCCTTTCCACCCTCCATTAACAAAGCAAACATAAAATGGTTAAAGCCTCTGCTCGCTGGCACAGTTCTATAAAGGAAATACCAGAACCTTTCTGGAAAGAACTAGCAGAAAGTAAAAATATCCCATTTTATCAATGGAATTGGCTATGCGACCTTGAAGAATCAGGGAGTATCTCTAAACAGAAGGGTTGGCAGCCATTATTTTTAGCCCTTTGGAAAAAGGAAAAGCCTATAGCAGTTGCACCACTTTATTTAAAAGCACATAGCTATGGAGAATTTGTTTTTGATCATCCTTTTGCTCAATTAGCTTTAGACCTAGGAATAAACTATTACCCAAAGTTATTGGGCATGAGTCCATTTAGCCCAGTTGAAGGATATCGATTCCTAATTGATAAGGATGAAGATGATGACGAAATTACAGGTATTATGATGCATTTAATAGATGATTTTGCTCAAAAGCATGGAATTAGTAGCTGCAATTTCCTATATGTAGATAAGGACTGGCTACCAATTGCAGAAGCCAAGGGCTGTGCAAAATGGTTGAATCAACAAAGTCTTTGGAATGCTAATAACCAAAAGGATTTTAATGATTACCTTGCAAGTTTTAATTCTAATCAAAGGCGTAATATTAAGAGAGAGAGGAAGACAATAAAAGAATCTGGGTTAATCATTAAAGCCTTAGAAGACAAGGATATTGATAGGAATAACCTAGGATTAATGCACGATTTTTACGAGTCACATTGCTCTAGATGGGGAGCATGGGGTAGCAAGTATTTATCTAGAAAGTTCTTTGAAGCATTGTCTGATCCAATATACAAAGATCAAGTTGTTTTGTTTAGTGCCTTTCGTGAATCACCAATGGAGCCTATTGCCATGTCTTTGTGTATAACTAACAATTCAAAATTGTGGGGAAGATATTGGGGGAGCAAAGAAAACATCAATTCACTTCATTTTGAACTCTGTTATTACTCACCTATCGCCTGGGCATTAGAAAATGGAATAAAGAGTTTTGATCCTGGCGCAGGAGGGAGTCATAAAAAAAGAAGAGGTTTTATTGCAACACCTAATATTAGTTTACATAGATGGTATAGCCCTAAAATGGACTCAATTATCAGGTCCTGGTTAACTAAGGTTAATGAACTAATGCTTAAAGAAATAAATAAGGTTAATTCAGAGTTACCATTTCAATTCAAGACCCAAACTATCCAGCATGAAAAATCATAAAATGAATACTAATAGCCAAACAAAACAAGCAATATCTAGAGAGGTGCGTGAAATAGACAAAAAATTATCTCAACGCTTTATTGCTCTAGACACTAGTGGTTACTTCCTAATCAAATTGGAAAGATCGGCCATGGAGATAGTTGTTGAACACTATACAAATGACATAGATGAGCTAGGAAGAGCAACAGACCCTGATACAGGAGAACTATTGGGGTGCAGTAGTGGAGAAAAAAGATCTCCATCAAAAGTTTACAGAGGTAGAACTGCTAAGGAAGTTGGTATTCATCTAACAGAGGGCGAGGGGCCATACCCGCTAAGTAAAATTGACCATGCTCTTTACCTTGGCAGAGAACTTCAACGCGCTGAAGCATGTCTGCTTAGCGGAAGCCCATACGTCCAGGATTAAGAAAAAATTTTTCAATCCAGCTTATATTTGATCTTGCTCATATAAAATAATTCAACAAACTTTTTTTTTAAAATGGGTATCGTATTTTATCTATTTCTTGTTGGCGCTGGGTTAATAGGAGCTTATGCACTCAATAAGATATTAAAAGCAATAAAGCTGATTTAAAGGTGTCTTGATCAGAAAGGATTTCAATTAAGATATTGTTCTATACTCAATAAAGTATAAACAGGGGCGAGATTATAACTTACATCAGCTCAGAATTAATTTGCATTTACTGAACTATTTCATGCGAATTCTGAGCAGTAAATTTATGCTTAAATCAAACCAACTCGCCTGTGAGGTCATACAAATCGGCTCCTGTAATTAATACTGGAACTATATTTCCGACCATGGGAGTTCTCGTCTTATCTTGCGATTTTAAGCGAACAATTCCATCGACTTCTGGAGCAAATCTTGCACATCTCCCCGTCATCTCTCCAGTTTCAAGGTCTCTTGTCTCGATTAAAACATCAACTGTTCTTCCAATAAATCGCATATTTCGTGACTCTGCGATGGGCTGCTGAATTGACATCAGCTTGTCTTTACGCGCCTGAGCGATTTCAGCATCAATCTGATTTGGCAACGCGGCGGCAGCAGTACCTTCTTCTTGAGAGAAAGTAAATACTCCAAGATGGTCAAACTGTTGTCTCTGGACAAAATCTGCTAGGTGATCAAATTGGGTTTCAGTCTCTCCAGGAAAACCTACTATTAACGTCGTTCGCAATACCGCTTCTGGCAACTGATCACGAATACGATCAAGGACCGAATCATTTACATCCGCCTGCCAAGGCCTATTCATTGCTCTCAGAACATCTGGGTGGCTATGTTGCAATGGAAGGTCGAGATAAGGCAAAACATTAGGGACCTCTTTAAAAGCATTCAAGACTTTCTTAGACAAGCCTGTTGGGTAGGCATAATGCACTCGAATCCAAGGAATATCAACTTCCCCAAGCGCAAAGAGTAATTCAGCCAATTTTGGCTTCCCATATATATCAAGACCATAATTAGTAGTAATTTGACTAATCAATATCAACTCCTTAATACCTTGCTGAGCCAATAGTCTCGCCTCAGAAACTATTGATTCAATAGATCTACTACGTTGATCACCGCGGAGTTTTGGGATTATGCAAAAAGCGCAACGATAATCACATCCTTCTGCAACTTTAAGGTAGGCAACTGCATCTCCAGTCGTGCGATAACGAGGCAAGTTTTCATCTCCAACAAATGTTGGAGTAAGGCTTACCTTTTTAACTCTCTCACCCAATTCAACGCGTTTAAGTACATCAACAATATGTTGATAATCACCAGTACCTACAGTTGCTTTGGCTTGAGGCAAAGACTCTAAGAGTTCATCACTAAAGTGCTGGGCTAGACAACCTGAAATGATTATCTCTTTTTCTTGAGAGGCCAATTGAACAAGCTTCCTTACGGATTCCTCACGAGCATCTTGAATAAAACTGCATGTATTTACTACTACAACATTTGCCTCTGATTCATTAGAACTAACTCTATATCCAGCTTGTGATAACAATCCAAGCATATGTTCAGTATCAACAAGGTTTTTTTCGCACCCGATATGAGCGAATGCAACTGTTGGTTTCGTATTCAATTCGGAGCTTGGTTGCTCGTGCATACCAAAGGGTGGATCAAGATTAATAATGACTCAGGTAGAAAAAGAACTGACCTCATCTAACGAAATCAGTCTTTATTCACCTTGTATATCAATCTAGCTATATCTGAACTGGCAGAATTAATCAAATTCTCCCTAAGAAATGGGCACCTCTCGCCTCACTAGCCGTCGCCGCAACGATCAGGGGTTGAAATGGGCAAGGATAACGATCGCATTTTTAGCAACGTTAGGAGTTATTGATACCGGATCAATCACACTGAATAGGTTTGGATGGATTGGTTCTCTTGCTTGTCCAGGAGGAGCTAATGGCTGCGAGAAAGTACTTACTAGCGCTTGGGGAACTATTTCAATTGCAGGCCAGATTTCATTCCCATTGTCTTTGGTGGGATTACTCAGCTACTTAGCCGTTCTTTTAATGGCAATAGTTCCTTTCTTGCCTGGCATATCAGAAACAAAAGCAAATCTCTCTAAAAAAACTTGGTGGGGATTATTTACTGCATCATGCGCAATGAGCATGTTCAGCCTGGTTTTGCTGGGCTTAATGGTTTTTAAGATCAAAGCATTCTGCTTCTTCTGCTTACTTTCAGTATTTATTTCCTTAGGGATATTTATTTTGACCCTTATAGGTGGTAGATGGGATAATCCAGGTCAATTATTTTTTAGAGGCTTGTTACTTTCACTGGCAATTCTTCTAGCTGGATTAAGCTGGTCCTCATTAGTAGATCCTACTCGACCAGAAGTTTTGAGTAGTAATCAAGAGGGTATTCCTCCTATTGTTCAAAGCGTTAGCACACCATCGAAAGTCTCTCTAGCTGAACATTTAACTCGTAAAGGTGCAGTAATGTATAGCGCTTACTGGTGTCCACATTGCCATGATCAGAAAGAACTATTCGGGAAGGAAGCCTCTAGAAAATTAAAAATTATTGAATGTGCAGAAGATGGACAAAATAGTCAGAGATCCCTTTGTCAAAATAAAGGGATAGAAGCCTTCCCTTCCTGGGAAATTAATGGAGAAATAGATGCAGGTGTCAAATCACTAAGCGAATTAGCCGATATAAGTAATTTCAAAAAAAATACTAACTTTTAAAAGGTTTAGTTTCTTACCGCTCTAGTAGAGATTTCTTGTCCCCTTTTTTGAACTGAATGACATTGCCATTGTGGGAGAGATGCAGGGAAATCGCTCCTAAAATGTCCTCCACGACTTTCACGACGAAATAAACAGGCTTCAAGCATTAATGAGCTTGTTAGCTGTCTATGGCTTAAGTCTAGAAGCAGATTTAACATTCTTCTAGAAATATCATCAAGGCGATAGCTAATATCTCGATGTTGATTATTTACTAGACTAAGTAATTCATGCGCAGATCTATTTTGCATCCTAATTTTGATTAACCTTAAGGCCTCCTGCATACCATTAGAAAAACGATTAACACCAGCTTCGCTCCAGCATAGTTCTCTTAAATCTTGGATTTCTTTAACGAGATCTTCGTGGTTTTCACAATGGTCTTTTATACCTTCTATAGGAGGTGGAATGTCCTTAACTTTATAGCCACCGAATCTACTTGCAGAAGCTAATTCAATTGATGCAATCTGTCTTGCGAAAACCAAACATTCCATCAACGAATTGCTTGCAAGTCGATTAGCACCATGAATCCCAGTACACGCGACTTCACCAACTGCATAAAGACCTGGAAGAGTTGTTTCTGCATTCAAATTAGTAGCCACACCTCCCATCCAATAATGAGCAGCAGGAGCAATTGGTATCTGATCTTTTAGAGGATCCAGACCAAAACCTCTAAGCCTTTCAAGAATTGTGGGGAACTGTTTCTCTACTTTCTCCTGAGGGATTGATTTTAAATCAAGGCCTAAATAATCAACACTTTGCTTCTGCATAGCTTTAAAAAGACTGATGCTCACCTGATGGCGAGGAGCGAGTTCACGACCTGGCAAATTCGCAACAGGGCTTTTGCCTTGAGAGTCAAGCAATACAGCACCTTCTCCTCTCAAGGCCTCGGAAAGCAAAAAACACGGAGCGTCCTTGAGCTTTAGGGCTGTTGGATGAAATTGGACAAATTCAAGATCTTCCACAGCAGCACCTGCTCTCCATGAAAGAGCTATTCCTTCGCCACATGCCTGGGCTGGATTTGTGGTGTTTGCGAACAAGTGCCCACCTCCACCAGTCGCAAGTACAACGGCCCTAGCCGCTATCCAATGCAATACAGGACCATCTAGGACCTGCACGCCACAACACCGATTGTGCTCAACCCATAATTGTGTAACTCTCACTCCTCGCCGATGTGTGAGATTGGGCCTCTGTTCCACTTGATCTTGAAGAACTTCGACTAAAGCCCTACCAGTTCGATCCTTTACGTGTAGGACCCTCCGATGACTATGAGCCGCTTCAAGTGTTGTTGATAAATCATTCCCAATGCGATCAAATGTCATCCCAAGCTTTTCTAAGCGCTGCACGCAATAAGGGGCTTCCTTTACAAGCAGGCGAACAGCATCCCCATCACAAAGACCAGCCCCTGACCTAAGAGTATCTTCAGCATGGCTTTTAACACTATCTTCAGGACGAGTAGCCGCAGCAATTCCACCTTGAGCCCATCGACTAGAAGAGCGGCGACTGGTGTTTCGGTTCAACAAAAGAACCTTCAACTGAGCAGGTAGTTCTAGGCAAGTCATCAGCCCTGCTGCTCCTGCACCAATTACCACTACATCCCAAGGACCAGTGGATATAGAACTAGAAGATGAAGTACGCCTCATAAACTAAGCAAAAAAGCCGTCCGCTAGAGCGACGGCCTTAAGTTGATTTTATTCAATAGGAGATTTGATTAACTTTAATACCAGCTCTTAAAGAAACCTCAATTTAAAAGTAGTAATAGAATTTTCAATAAACTTTACTTAGATGAAACTTGAATTATTAGCTTCTGAAATAAGTTTTTGAAGATGAGTTCAAATCAATCCACTCAATTGAGGCTGAATTAAGGCTGTGATGAGAAACAGTCCATCAATCAATAAAGTTGTTGTGAGAGCAGAGCTTGCAACCATCCAGGTTTCTCTCAAATAAGCATCAAGGCTTGCCTTTAATCGCATTGCCCGTGCAATCAACATAATCAAAACTGCAGCACTTAAGAGCAAAGCTATTGAGAGCGGGTCAAGCAGTTGATTCGCAGCCTCATAGAGAAGCTTAGGAGCCTCAGAGAGAGGCGCATTCACGACTAAAGGCCATTGGACCATAACTCCCGTCAGAAGCATCATTAGATCTGTAAGAGCAGTGCCAAGCAAGCAAGCCAAGTAAAAAGCCGCGCCCACTCTCCAACGAGTGCGAAGACCTATCAAGGCAATTGGCAAAGCGAGAGACTCAACTGGTAAATGCCATATTGGATATTCCCTAAGCCACCCCCAAAATAGGCATCCACAAAACCAACTTCCACTTACTCCTATTAAAAGTGGGCCTGCAGGTGAAAGTTTTTCATCCCAAATCTCTCCAATAAGAATTCCTAGGGAAAGAAGGCACAAGGTAAAAAGACAAGCGGAATAAGGGTATAGACGAACCCAAGGAGCTTGAACCAATACTGGAAGGACCACCATTGCACTGGCAAGCAATTGCAAATAAAGAGGTCTTGAAAAGAATGTTTCCTTTGGCGTTTTGACTCGTTCCAGTTTTTCGTGCCTTAAAAAAGCTTCTCCAAGTTGAAGAAAAGAGGTATAAAGAGATGCTTTTCTAGTCGAACCGCTAGACAAAAGCATACCTCCTTAATCTAGGAAATTTAAGGAACCTTAGAAGACTGAGGGCACTTAATCGAATTGAAGAGCTGTAATGACTTATATACCTCAATAGATTTATGAGATTTTCTCTGAATGGGTGAGCTAGACGAATCAATGGGGTTACTGAAAACTTGCTTAGAGTTCCTAGTTCTAGGGTTAATACAAGGACTGACCGAGTTCTTGCCTATTAGTAGCACTGCACATCTAAAGGTTGTCCCAATATTATTGGGTTGGGGTGATCCAGGGGTGTCAGTTGCTGCAGTCCTTCAACTTGGAAGCATATTTGCTGTAATTGCTTACTTTAGAAAAGATCTGAAGAAGATTCTCAAAGGAATATTTTCAGCATTCAGTAATGGCAAATGGGGCAACACAGATGCACGCTTAGGAATTGCTATTTTTATTAGTATTTTACCAATAGTTTTAAGCGGGATGCTAATAAAGGTTTTCTGGGTTGGCTACAGTGAATCACTTTTAAGAAGCGTCCCTTTCATTGCATTAACATCTATTTTAATGGCATCATTCTTAGCCTTAGGAGAAAAATTTGGCTCACGCATAAAAGAAATAAATGATGTAAGGCCAATTGATGGACTAATTATTGGAATCGCACAAATATTTGCATTAATCCCAGGAGTTTCTCGATCTGGGATTACTTTAACTACAGCATTGATTTATGGGTGGAAACGTGATTCTGGGGCCAAATTCTCTTTCCTAATTGGCATACCTGCAATTATTCTTGCTGGGATTGTCGAACTAAAAGATTCATTTGTAAGTCCAGAACTTAAGGAATTCTTACCCATAATTCTTGGGATGCTCTCATCAGCGGCAGTATCATGGCTGGCCATTGACTGGCTCTTAAATTTTTTTCAAAAGAACAATTCCTGGATCTTTGTCGCTTATAGGTTGTTATTTGGTCTATTACTTCTTATGTGGTGGAATCAGTCTGCTGCATCAAACTAAACAGAACCAAGCTGATTAATTGTGTGGAATGAGCCCTCTACAGGTATTGCGCTAACCGCGAAAGAAGCTGAAGCTTCTTTTCTTCCACCTTCTCCTGCAGAGATTACATTGGTCGAGGAGGGCTCCATAGGGGAGTACTTAGGCTTTGAGCCAGGAGACCGACTTATAAGTATCAATGGAGTTGTACCTAGGGATCTAATTGATTATCGATACCTAATTGTTGAAGAAACTCTCCGGCTAAAAGTAATTGATAAGAAAGGGAAAATACATGTGGTCGACTGCGATAAAGAACCCGACCAAGGGCTTGGGCTGGGGTTTAAGGAGGCATTGTTTGATGGACTTAAACAATGTAATAACCATTGTTCATTTTGCTTTATTGATCAACAGCCACCTGGCAGGCGCCAAAGTCTTTACCTCAAAGACGATGATTTCAGATTGAGCTTCCTTTATGGCTCTTACTTAACACTAACCAACCTCAAAGATAAAGACTGGCAGCGTATAAACGAGCAGCGTCTTTCTCCTCTTTTTGTCTCTGTGCATACAACCGATCCAAATCTCAGGTCAAAGATGCTTAAGAATCCCCAAGCCGCACATCTCAAGGAACAATTAGATTGGTTCTCACAACATGAGCTTCAGATTCATGCTCAAGTTGTTGTTTGCCCTGGTTTGAATGATGGAGAGGCATTACAGAAAACACTTGTTGACCTCTCTAAATATGGACAAGGTGAATGGCCTACTGTTATATCCACAGCAGTTGTACCAGTTGGATTAACTCGTTTTCGTCCTAAGAATGATGGACTATTGCCTGTTTCGCCTAAATGTGCATTACAAGTAATAAATCAAGTAGAAACTCTTCAAAAGCAATTCAAAAGTTTTCTGCATTCGAATTTCGCTTGGCTTGCTGATGAGTGGTATCTAATTGCTAGACAACCACTACCCGCTCGAAATACCTATGAAGATTTACCGCAACAAGAAAATGGTGTAGGGAGCATTAGAGCCTTTTTGGAAATGATGGATGAGGCAACGCAAGATCTACCTACATCACTCAATACTCAAAGGCGTTGTAGTTGGGTAGTAGGGAAATTGGTCAAGGATGCCCTAGAGCCGATTTGTGCTCGAATGAATTCAATTAAGGGACTAGAAATTAAATTGTATGGGTTACCAAGCTTGTTCTGGGGCACTGAACAAGTTGTAACTGGATTGCTTACCGGTCAAGACCTAATAAATGGTTTAAAAGGGGCCGATTTAGGCGACCAACTCCTTTTGCCATCAGTCATGCTGAGGCAAGGTGAGGCAGTTTTTTTAGACGATATGAGTATCGATGAACTGAGCTCCTCTCTTGCGGTTCCTATTCGAATTGTGCATGGACCCGAAGACATCGTGGTTGCAGCGTTAGGAGATCTCGCAGAAATTCACTAAGCTTCTTTCAGTTTTCAAAATACTGTGCAAAGGACCACCGCAAGAATTCTTTTACTTGCAGGCGTCCTTGTTCCATTGGTGAATGCGGTCCTAGCTAAGCAACCCATTCAATCTCAACCATTTGAAAGCAAGGATGGCCCAGTATTCAAAGATCTTTCCATAAATGGCGACGCTTTACTGCGGCAAACCTCGCTCCCTCGATCTCATGAACTCAAAGGAACTAGGCCGAAAGGGAATCAAAACTTACTCAAATCCACCAAAACCAGACTTCGGGCAACTCTTTCATCACTAAAGGCCCCTCCTGATCTTGCATTACCAAATAAGCCTGCTCAAGTAACAACCAGGGAGCTCCGCCCCCTAACTATTGAGGAAGTAGGAGAGTTGTCAGAAGTTAATAGTCCAACTTTAAAGATATTTGCGAGCAGAGTAGAACAAAGAAAGTCCTTACTGCTCTCAGCAATTTCAGCTTGGTATCCCACCGTCAATTTGACAGCTAATGGTCTCCCTCAATATTTAGTAGGAGAGCAATATAGGAACTCCGATTTCACTACGACTCCTGATACTAAAAGTAAGCAATGGTCTTCAGCATTATCAGTACAAGTGAAATGGAATTTAATTGACCCAGCGAGAGTTCCAGAAATCGCAGCTGCTAGAGATAACTATGAAAAAGCTATTAATTCTTATCTAATAGCGCTAAGAGATCTTCGTTTACAAGCTCTTCGTCAATACTTTCTTCTGCAAAGAGCAGATGAAGGAGTTCGTATTGGAAAACAATCTATGAGAGCCTCACTTCTTAGCTTAAGAGATTCAAAAGCTAGATATAAAGCCGGTGTAGCTACTAAACTAGAGGTCCTTGAAGCCGAAACGCAACTTGCCAGAGACAAGCAGTTATTAACAAGTAAGCTAGGTGACCAAAATATCGCCAGAAGATCTCTTGCAGGACTCTTAAATCTGCCTCAAGATATAACCCCTACTGCAGCTTCCCCAGCAAGAGTTATAGGCATATGGGAGTCATCCCTTCAGGAAAGTATTATTGCTGCATATAAATATAGAGAAGAATTAAATGATGTTTTACTGGACATTTCTATTAATAATAGCAATGCAAACGCAGCCCTTGCAGCTTCTCAACCAAAACTAAGCATCTTTAATACCTATAGTGCTAGTAATTATCAAGGACAACTTGCAATAGATTCATCTTCAGATATTGATATGGATGATTACGGTTGGAGTACTAGTAACACAATCGGATTAAATGCTACTTGGAATATTTTTGATGGTGGCAAAGCAAAAGCCTTATACAGATTCAATAAGCAAAAAGCTAAAGAGAGTGAAGCCCAGTTTGCTTCTAAGCGTGATGGAGTAAGGAGGGAAGTCGAGCAAAGTTTCTTTAATTTAAATACCGCAAATCAAGATATTGCGACAACATCTAGGCAAGTCCTTGCCTCAAGAGAAGCCCTAAGGCTTGCTCGACTAAGATTCAAAGCCGGTGTAACTACTCAGCGTGAAGTGGTAAATAATCAACGAGACCTGACTCAATCTGAAGTGCGCTACGCAGATGCGATTGCTATTTATAACACAAGTCTTGCTCAACTCAGTAGGCATACTGGCTTAGATGAAATCAAATCTTGTAAGCAAATTCTTTTGCCTGCAGAAAAACCCGAAAACGATGAATTTATAGAAGTGCCAATTGAGCCAATTCCTGTAAAGCCTGCTTGCCAGGCATTAAATCTCCCTCTTAAAAAGAGTACTTAATAAAAGTGGATGACGTACTTACTGAAAATCAATTAACAGCAGTGCATGAACTAATCGATCATGTATCAGAACGCCAACTTAAAGATTTCGGTCAAATCTCTGCTGATTTAAAGCCTGATGGGACTTTGATTACTGATTGCGATAGATGGAGTGACCGGACACTATCCACTGGACTATCTCAAATCACCAAAGAAGAAGGGGTATTGAGCGAAGAAGGCTCTAAATGTGTCCCAAATACATCTGCTTATTGGGTGGTCGACCCATTAGATGGAACAACGAACTTTGCAGCAGGTATCCCACATTGGGCGATTTCTGTAGCTCGGTTTGTAAACGGGAAGCCAGAAACTGCCTTTTTAGACCTTCCACCATTGAAGAAAAGAATTATTGCTGTTAAAGGAAAAGGAGTGTGGATAAATGGGAAACAATTAAATGTCTCATCGCGTCACTCAACAGTTAGCAGCTGTATTTCACTTTGCAGCCGATCAATACGAGTCCTTCAAAAGAATCCTAATCAACCTTTTCCTGGAAAAATTAGACTTCTTGGTGTAGCAAGCCTAAATATGGTTGGAGTCGCAATGGGGCAGACCATTGCAGCTTTAGAGGCGACTCCAAAAATATGGGATTTAGCCTCTGCGTGGTTGATTCTTACCGAACTGCAATGCCCTGTTCATTGGTTAGATGCTGACCCATCTAATCTTCAGTCTGGCGAAAACGTTGCTTCAGCAAGTTTTCCTGTTTTAACAGCTAGTTCGCAAAAAGAGCTTCATCGTCTTTTGCCTTGGGGGAAAGCCTTACTTCAAAATTAAATCAATCAGCCCGCGGTTCTCAAACAGAACGATCAAATTAAAAAAGATAAACCTTATTACTTCAGAATCTAATTATTATTCCTAAATTTTATATGGTTTTATGTAATTCTGGCTAGCGTTCTAAAAGTATTTACAAGCCAACGTGAGAGTTCATTGGGAACGTAAGGCTAAATGGTTTTTCGGAAGTTTATGGAAAGCATATCAAAGTTGGAGTCGGTGTGATTGTGTAGATCTTAGTGCTGCTTTTGCCTATTACACACTTCAATCATTCTTCCCAATTCTTTTAATATCTCTTTCGGTAGCCTCCTGGTTCCTAGGGAGACAACCAGGACTAGATCAACAGATTATAAATTTTGCCTCACAATTATTACCACCTTCCGTTCTCGGCTTAGTTGAAACAACGTTATCAAAACTTGTCAATCAAGGTTTTGGCGCAGGATTATTAGGAGCTCTATTCCTCATACTGACCGCTGGAAATGCTTACCTGACCTTACAAAGAGGTGCGGACAGGCTTTGGGACGAGGTGTTCCCAATGCCCAATTCTCCTACACCATGGCGCATTCAGGCTTTTAAATTTCTGAGAACTCGTCTAGAAGCTTTTTTTGTAGTCATCATGGTCGGATTGCTAGTTGTAATTGATCAAATCAGCACCAATGTAAGGATGATTCCTGGAGTAGTTCTTGAGGAGCTCAAAAGCAATTCACCATGGTTGGCAAATGTCTTATCAAAAATCCCTGTTCTAGAAGTAGGGCAATTCATAGTTCCTCTATTAGGCCTTTCAGGAATGGCGTTGCTTCTGCAAGCCTTACTTCCAAGTAGGCGTGTACCTCTAAGACCTCTCATCCCTGGAGCCTTAATGATTGGCACACTTCTAACTATTCTGAATTTAGCGGTTAGCAGAAGTATCCTCTCTTTAGGATCACGTTTTCAAGCTTATGGATTTATAGGTGGAGTCCTTGTCTTAACACTTTGGGTTTGGCTGATAGGAGTCATTATTTATTTTGGACAATGCTGGAGTGTCGTTTTGGCAAGTATGCCCAAACAATCAAGAGTTAAATTCAAAAGATTAATATTTTAAAATTAATGAAGTTTGGATTAAAATTCAAAGCCAAAAATATTTATAGAGAATGTAGAAAATCATTTCGTATAGATTAAAATAGCAATGATCATTAATTGCCAATAAAATACAACAGTATCTATTGCAAAATATCATCATTTATATTGAGACTCCACCTTTTCATTGATTTGGTTTTAAGATGTATTAAATACCTTTACTGGCCAAGACAAGAGTTATCCTGCCTTCACTACTGAGATGCTAAGGACCTCTCCATTCGTCTGGTTTGCTCTTCTCATTATTCTTCTGCTGCCAACGGCAGCTGGAAGGATTTTAATTGATTTAGCTGGTGGATTGATGCTGGTCTTCTTGGCTATTCCTCTTTTGGTTTCTGGTATTGGATGGGTTGGCTGGCGTCTAATTCAATCTCGCATGGTTCAGTGTGAAGTTTGCGGTGTTAGCTCATTAAAGAGTTCATCACAATGTCCTCTATGTGGAGCAGACTTCCCAATAGAGAATCAACGCTCATCCTCTAAAGGTAATTCCGAGCCAGCAAGCTCTGCTACTGTCGATATTGTCGCAGAAGATGCAGGCTTAGATGATTAAAAAAAAGAACTATATGAATGAGTTTGCATCATAATTCAATCAATCGTATCTGAAAAATAAATCACTTCTTGCTCAACTCTATTAAGGAGTTCATTGCAATGTTGTAGATATACCTTTGCACTGAGATGATTAGCCTGGATCTCTTCTACTGGTATTTGATCATCCTGCAACTTTAGCAATATTCTATCAAGTTCAGCAATTGCATCTGCGTAGCTTAATTTACTTATTGAATCAAGCAATTGCTTCCGATTCGCTTCCATCTCATCTTCCTTCTTTTCCATAATATTCTTATCATCTTTTGATTTGTCCCTTTTTTCAATTTTCTTTGAAGATCTTTTATCTCTATTCATGACTCAGCTCCAAATCTTTTAATCTTTTCAGCTACAACAGTAATCTCTCCATCTACTATAGCAATGGCCAAAGGTTCGCTAAGCTTTACTTGATCTATAGTTCTTATGGTTTCACCTTTGTCATTCTTTAAAATTGCAAAGCCTCTCTTAAACCAGAAATCGGGAGATAATGCCTTGAGTAATTGAATCTTCTGATCTAAAAGTTCTTTCTGTATTTGAACTAACCTCAAAGGTGTATATTTTTCTAAAATACTTTTTAATTCAAATAACTTTCTATGTGCGTTATTAATTAGAATTGAACATTGATCGTCAAGTTTCTGAGTTTTTTGCAATAATTGGAATCTTACAGACTCAAGATTAGGCAATAAAGACACTATTGCAGCTGTTGGCGTAGCCGCCCGGTAATCAGCAACTAAATCTGAAACGGTTAAATCATCTTCATGACCTATTCCTGTAACAACTGGTATAGGGAAATGGGCCAACTCTCTACATAGCTCTTCTTCATCAAAAACTATAAGGTCTTCTCTATTACCTCCTCCTCTGGCAATCACAACTGCTTCAACGAATAGTTCCTGATAATGAATAGCCAAATTATTTAACGCAGCTTTAATCGCCTTAACTACTGGCCCTTGAACAGGGATAGGAATAATGATTAATCGAGTTAGCGGCCAGCATTCCTTAGCTGTTCTTAGCATGTCAGCCAATGCAGAGCTTGGGACACTAGTAAGGATGGCAATCGCTCTTGGATATTGAGGCAAAGCTCGCCTTCTACTGTCTTGAATAAGTCCCTCCTTAATAAGCAAAGCTTTAACGAGTTCAAATTGTCGAAAAACAGTCGAAAGAGTTGGGCGAATATCTAAAACATGTATTGAAAGGGTTGCTCTCGCTTGCCAAAAATTAAGCTTGCCAACAACTATCACGCCATCTCCATCTGATGGCTGGAAATGAAGCTTGCGCAACTGAGAGGACCAAACCACTGCTCCAATGCTGGACTCACCATCAGAAAGAGTTAGCCAAAGATGTCCTTTCTTGAGCTGAGGGCTGGAAACAGTTCCTTGTAATAAAAATCTCGGAGCAAAGCCTCGCTCTAAAAGTTTGCCAATAGACGCATTCAGTTCACTGATCGAATATTGGGGCAGTGATTCGCTACTCAAGACGCCGATACGCTATCCACCAATAAAGACATATCACACCAATGAACAAGGAAAAGAACTTGCCCCAAAAATGATGGACTTGGGTTAAAGCAATTGTAAAAATGAGCAAAAAACTACTAAGTAGCCTTGCACCGTCTCTTCGATTATTTGGGAAAAGCTCAGGCACTAGATTTAATCTAATTCCTTTCCACTCTGACTCACTCAAACGAATTTGTACAAACTATTAATAACTACTTAGAAATTTACTAACTTTTAAAGTGAAGCTGCCAAATTTTATCCTTCAAACTTGCTTTTGCCTTTAGCCAATTCCCATTTGCCCAAGAATGCCTTGCCCGGTAAGAAGCTCTGTACTTAGGCCTATTACTATTCCCATCATTGCTAAGCGACCGTTCCAGGTCTCAGCAAAATGAACAAAACCAAAACGGGGCGCAGGGTTCTCTGACATAAAAATCCAATTAGATAACTCAATTAAAAACCATAGCGAATAATTGACTAGGGTTTGATAGATTTTTTCAAATTCAAGTCGAAATCTATATTTCTTTGCCACTATCCCTTCAATAGTCAGATTCAGGTAGATCTAAAAACTGGTTGCAACCTTGATACTAAATTGGTCCTTAAATTCAAAAAATTTCTTCAAATTCTGATTCGTAATTAAAGATAACTTCGCCTCCCCAATACCTATCTCACATGTTTGGAACCATCGACGGGATGATATTCATCACCTGTTAGTTCTTCATAGATTATTGCTGGCAAACCTGTTTCAAACATAGTTTGAAGCGCCTCCTTAAGAAATGGATTCCATCCTCCCGTGCTTACTTTGCCATGCCTAACCGTCCAATCCCAAGTTCCCTGCAAATCTCTAGGGATCCTCCCCTCTCTATCCCTCCTCGCAACAAGGTCTAAAGATTCAACTAATCCAACCTGAACAGGTTCTTTGCCATAAGAAGGCGTAAGACTTAATTCCAGCCTCACAGGGTCTTCCTTTAATAGCTTGAGCCGAAATCTTGGCGGCAATTTCACAGCCTTGATAACTGCAGCAACAATTCGTGTTCGTTGATCCACCAGGGCCTCCCCCATCACGTCCAATGCTGAGCCCTAGGCATGGACCCACTCCTACTAACTTATTCAGAAGAGGTTTCAGCTGATTGAGGTGGTTCGTTGTCCTCCGAGAAACGAACTGTTAATAGGTCTTCTTCAGTGAGTCGTCCTTCTTGATCTAAAAGTTCTGGATGAATAGTCAATCTTCCGGTGCGATCTCCACCAGAATTTCTTTCCTTAACTTGTCGATTTAGTGGTCTTTGATTTATACCAAATCCTTTACTCATTAATCGGAAAGCCTGCCAGATCAAGAGGATGACAGCTGTTCCGTATAAGAGTAGGGATAAGGAATTAAGCATGAATCGTTTTTTTTTAAATCTTTTTGAAAAACACGGTTTTTTTAAATCTTCTCAAGCAATTGATCTACTTCAATGGATCTTCTCTATAAGATTGATTGTATTTGTGTTACATGCCATTTGGGTTTAAACGAAAACTAAACGCCCACTAAAGCATTATGAGTTGTCACATTAGTTAACAGCGCTCAAGATTCGTCCGGCAATTCTTAAAAACCCCTCTAACTATATTTCTTGCCTCTTTTCTATATTCATTAAGGAGCTACCTTTAATCTTGCCTAGAGCTAATGAGCTAAAAGGTTGTGGAAACCATTTCTTGGTGGAGTTCTTTGGGGATCCAGCCTGATCCTCTCGTTGCCATTCACAAAGCCTGTACAACCTTTATATGCGGCCCCTTCCAATGCAGGTCTTTCAAAACAATCCTTTGTAGCCGAAGCTGTAGCTCGAAGTGGGCCAGCAGTTGTAACACTTGAAACCCAGCGGACTGTTCAATCCCAGTCCCAACAAGGCTTTCCGCAAGGTCTATTAATAGATCCTTACTTCGATGGTTTCTTTGGCCGAAGAGGCTTACGAGTCCCTCGTTCTCGAGTTGAACGAAATCAAGGAAGTGGCGTGATCTTTTCTACTGAAGGCTTAGTCATAACTAATGCGCATGTTGTTGAACAAGTTGAAAAGTTAGTTGTAGGTCTATCTGATGGTCGAAGAGTTTCTGGACGTGTCGTAGGACAAGACTCACTTACTGATCTTGCTGTAATTCAGTTAAACGGGAGCGGTCCATGGCCAACTGTTCCTTTGGGAGATTCTGAAAAGCTAAGAGTAGGTGATTGGGCTATTGCGGTTGGCAACCCTTATGGCCTTGAAAATACTGTGACACTAGGGATTATCAGTAACTTAAACCGTAACGTTTCACAATTAGGCATCTATGGAAAAAGGCTTGATCTAATCCAAACAGATGCAGCTATTAACCCTGGAAATTCTGGCGGTCCTTTACTTAATGCAGATGGAGAAATAATAGGAATCAATACTCTTGTTCGCTCTGGCCCAGGGGCCGGGCTGGGTTTTGCGATTCCAATTAATCGAGCGATGAATATTGCCAAGCAATTAGTTGAAAAGGGAATTGCTAGTCACCCAATGGTTGGGATGGGGTTATCACCAATTCCCTCATTTAGACAAGATCGGGGGACTCCCTATGGTGCAGTAATTAGATACCTTTTAAAAGGAGGACCTGCGGAACTTGCAGGTTTAAAAGAAGGAGATGTGATACTTAGAGTAGGCAAATTGCCCATAAAAAGTCCAGCAGACGTAGTAAATGCTATCAACCAAAATGGCGTTGGAAGGCCATTAGCTTTTAGAGTAAAGAGAGGTAAAATTCTTCGCGAAATACTAGTTGAACCAGTGGAAATGAGACTTTTTAGAAGGGACTAAAATGTAATTATTATATAGCTTGATAATATATTTTTTATTGTCGGTATCAACCTCAGAAAGAAGCCTAGTGTTCAGTCTCTCTTAACTGTTCTACGCATCTGGTTATACATTCCCCATCATCAACTGAACATGTGGTGATGCATTCAAAATATGTTTCTACCTCATCCCAGCCTTGAGCAAGGCTTGAATCTTGATCCCCTGTATTTGAACCATGTGAGAAAGAAATATCCACTTGAGTGCTTAAAGACTTTTGTTAGCCTATGCTGATCTTTACGGCTGGTAAAGAAAAATGAGTCTTCATGCCTAATGAATTATGAAGTTTTTTAGTCAAAATTTACCTTCTTCACCCTAAAGGGCCTTTCTTTTCTGAGCCTTTCGCTTGCGTTGTCGATCTCGATTAGCTATTCGCTTAGCTTCAATCTCGGCTAATTTCAATCCTTTGAGCATTGCCTTTTTCTCTTCTTCCTTTTTCTCTAAGTAATAAGAATAATCTCCTCTATAGAGCACCAGTTCTCCATCGCGCAATTCAACAATGCGATTAGCAACTCGCGAGATAAAATAACGATCATGGGATACCAATAAAGCAGATCCCGTGTATTCCCTTAATGCATCTTCAAGCATCTGCTTTGCAGGAATATCAAGGTGATTGGTTGGTTCATCAAGGATCAAAAGGTTCGAGGGTTTGAGCAACATCAAGGCAAGGGCCAGTCTTGCCTTTTCTCCACCACTTAATTTTTCAACCTTATTAAAAACTGATTCCTTGGTAAAACAAAAACCACCCAATAAAGACCTTACCTTGGTTTGATTCCAATCAGGAACCACTTCAAACATTGTCTCAATAACTGTCTTTTGTAAATCAAGAGCTTCTGCCTGATTCTGTTCGAAATAACCTGCTTTAACATTATGCGAGCCAATATGAGCTTTACCTTCATCTGGGAACTCAATCCCCATAATTAAACGCAAAAGAGTTGATTTGCCTGAACCATTAGGTCCGACAAAAGCAATGCGATTTCCTGGGTCAACTTCTAGATTTGCTCCTAAAAATAGTATTTTTTCACCATAACTATGTGTTAAGTCCTCAATTATTGCGACTTGCCTACCTGATCTAGGTGCAGGCGGAAATCTAAAAGAAGGTTGATTAATACTTTCTACAGGAGCCTCAATACGTTCAACTTTTTCTAAAAGTTTCTCCCTGGATTTAGCCTGAGTGCTTCTAGTCGCACTAGCCCTAAAGCGATCTATATAGATCTGTTGTGTAGCAAAGTCTTTTTGCTGTCTTTCAAAAGCAGCTTGCAAAGACTCTTTCTCTAATTTCTTTTGTTCCAAATGAGAACTATAATTACCTAAATAAGTCCTAGAAATGCCATTTTCAGTGCTTACAATTTGCGTGCAAACTCGATCTAAGAATGTGCGGTCATGACTAATAACAACTAGGGCAGCTGTCTGTTTATTCAAATAATTCTCCAACCAATTTATCGTTTCAATATCTAAATGGTTTGTTGGTTCATCTAACAGCAAAAGATCGGGTTCTTGAAGAAGTATTTTCCCAAGTGCAATTCTCATTTGCCAGCCACCTGAGAATTCTCCTACTAATTGATCAGCTTCTTTATTAGTAAATCCTATTGAAGGTAGAAGCTTCTCAACTTTTGCTTGAAGTTGATAGCCATGAATAGCCTCAAATTGACCTTGGAGATAACCTAATTTTTCTATAAGTTTATCGAGAAAATTGCTGTCTATTATAGCTCTAGAAGAAGTCATTTCTTCTTCTACAAATCTCATTTTATTAATCAAAGTAGCTGCGTCTCCAAATGCTTGAAATAACTCCTCACGTACTGTTTTCTTTAAATCAACATCAAATTCTTGTTTGAGATATGAAATCTTTGGATTGCCTTGTCGCAAAATCTCCCCAGAACTGGCTTCTTCCAATCCAGCAATAATTTCTAACTGAGTCGACTTCCCAGCGCCATTTACACCCACAAGTCCTATCCGATCTCCAGCCTTGACTTCCCAAGTGATATTCCGAAGAACTTCATTAGATGGGTATATCTTGCTGACTTGTTCAAGTCGAAGCACTATTTAGATCCAAACGTAAAAGCATCTTTAAGATCGTAAGAAACGGCAGACTAAAGTGGTGCATTCCGGATCCACGATGATGGTGCGACTGGAACAAATTACAGCTTTGGTTTTAGCAGCAGGATTGGCAATCCCTAGCTATTGGTTCTTTTGGAGCTTGGCAGGCGGTGGGGGTTATGACAAAAGGAAGCTGGATCCCTCTTTACCTATAAAACATGAACAATCAATAAAACCAAACGAAAAGCTTAAAGCCCCCCTCTCGCCTTGATAAGCCACTGCTTAGTATTTTCGTCATCCAAGCTTGCCAAGTAATTCTTTACTTCTTCAACAGTTACAGGTAATCCAATACTCTCACCTAGATCACAAATAGCTTGCAAGGCTCCTTGGGGGTCTTGTAATGCCTGCCTAAAAAGAGTCTGGACTAATTCGTCATCTTTCTGAATGCGCGCGTATAGCTCAGCGGAGTTACTGCTCATAAAAATAATAGGACTGTTTGAACCCTATTCAGCTAAGCAGCATTTGACTCAATTTGTGGTTGTTTAAATTTTTCGAGACTTCTATCTCTAACTCCTGTAGCAAAGGCATCTGACATGCTCCGGGCATCCATACATAAAACCTTCCTTAATTGAGCGAAGTTGGCAGCTTGCGACTCACGGCCGTCCTTAGCAGCTCTGTATTCCGCTCTTTGCAAAACATGGTGGAGATGGGTAAGTAGGTAAGTGCTAATTACTGCAGAAATCAGTACATCACTTTTGTCAGGAGACCTACGCGCCCTTTTTCGTGGGGATCTTGTGCTAATCGCACTTTCTCCCGATTTGGAAATTTTCGCCCTAGGTGATTGAGGAAGGGATGGTTTTGTGATTTGGCGATCCATTGGTTTGGTATTTCGAAATTTGATTAGGACTTAAAACCCCAATGGCTAAAAGCACAGAAAGGCAAAAGTCCATCCACTCTCTTTTGAGAAAGAGCATTCAACGGTCTTAAAAGCATACTCCTGGATACTATCCTTGCATACCTCTGTACACTAGTTATTAACAGTTACTTTTTGAGGGTCGTGGCAACCCGCCAAACTTCATCAAATGGCAAGCCGAAATCCCCAAGGGTGCAAGTTGTGCTGCCTGAAGACTTATGCAATCGCTTAGCGGCCTTAGCCGAAAAAGAGTCGAGAACGGTAAGCAATATGGCCAAGGTGATTATTCAAAAAGGCATTCAGACATACGAAGAAGGTGCTAATGCTCTTGAACTAAATCAATCTTTAACTACTACAGAAGGCTTCAGATCAGCTCTGGAAGCACAGCAACCTCGAAGACTAAGAGGTGCTCCACGACGCCTACGTATATATCGACCATCCTAAAAATTGAAAAGCCAAGGATTATTGAACCAACAAATGTGTTCTAAAAAGGCGAAGTCGGGATAGCCCTCTCACCAAGAACCACTGAATGATTGGCACCTGTTATAGAAGGTGAATTACCTGGATACTTTCGCTCATTCCACCAAGCGAGAAGTGCAAATACCAATGGCTCTCTAGCTTTACAAGAAATTCCATATTGATCAACAGTTGATATCGCAATACCCTTACATCTCCGTCTTATTTCCTCAAGCATGACTGGATTTCGACTCCCTCCTCCAGAGACAATTAACTCTAAAGGGCGAATAAAGCTTCTTTGATAAAGCCTTTCTAAGTCTTGCGCAACTATTGCAGCTGTAAAGCTAGTAAGAGTAGCTATTTGATTTTGATCGGACATATTCTTCATTGTTTCTAAGCGTCGCTCTAAATCTGCAATCCCAAATTGATCTCTACCTGTCGATTTAGGCGGAATAACATTAAAGAAAGGCTCCATTAGCCAATCGCTTATTACATCTAAATCAGGATTACCTCTTGCAGCGCAAGCCCCATCCAAGTCACAGAGCAGCTTCCCATTAGTTATTTTTTCCATAGCCAAATCCACCAGACTGTTTGCTGGGCCACAGTCCCAACCAATAATGGAGGCCAATCGATCCGGGCCATTTTGAGGAGGAATAAGAGTCAAGTTTGCGATACCCCCAAGATTTAAGACTGCACGCCAACCTCCAACCCTTCCCAACAGAGCAACATCTGGTTTAGGAACCAATGGAGCTCCATGGCCCCCTAAGGCAATATCTGCAGCTCGAAAGTCATAAATAATCGTTTTGTTTAGAAGTTGAGCAAGCAAGGGTGCTTGCAAAACTTGCAAACTTCCTCCTCGTCTATCTTTCTCTGGTGGACGATGCCAAAGAGTTTGACCATGACAGCCCACTAATTCTGATTGAGATTGTGGATCACACAATTGAGCAGCCTTTGCATGAAATTCAGTTACTGCCTCTAATACTTCTAAAAATTCTGAACCACTAAAAAGCTTGCCTTGACCAAATTGGACAACCGCTTCCCGAAGGGAATCTGGATAAGAAATTGAGGCGAAATTCAGAATCTTCCACTTTGGCTTTGACGATGGTCCTCTGAACTCCACAAGTACAGCATCAATACCATCAGCACTGGTGCCGCTCATTAGGCCCACCACGATCATTTAATTTATGTTTTAGGAAGTTTCTGGATGTCTTCTATTAATCCCATCACTACTAAAACATGACTCTTCTTCAAAACAAATCTCGCAGGGGGATTTACCGTTAAGCCCTTTATAGGACCTGCCGCAAGAACATTAACTAGATAATTTTTACGAAGGTTTAAATCACGAAGAGAACGACCAACAAAAATTTCTGGGACTTTGATCTCATCAATACACGTTTTGTTATCAAGTTCTAGACGTTCTATAAGGTTTGGACGTACGAGTTCAAGGCCTAAACGCTCACCCTGTTGCCTTGATGGAAATACAACACGGTCAGCTCCAACTCTCTTCAACATCTTTTCATGAAGATCACTCGTTGCCCTAGCAATAACCTGGCGTACTCGACTTCCTTCACTGTCCTTTGCAATCAGTGTTGTAGTAATACTTGCTTCAATAGGCTCGCTTATGCCAACAACAACAGTTCCCATCTCTAAAACACCAGCTGCTCTCATCGACTCTTCATCAGTACAGTCAACTACTCTTGCTTCTATTGAAGGCTCAACTTGGCGTAGTTCTTCTATTGCTCGCTCTGAGCTATCTATTGCAAGTACATCAGCATCATTACTAATCAGCTCCCTGCAAACAGCTGTACCAAAACGACCTACACCTACTACTGCAAAACCCAACTCATCAGTTGCCTGTCTCGCAGACCATTGCCACCATTCCCTCATAACAATCCCTCAGCAAAAAACAGATCAGACATACAAGTCTTCTTTGGGGTAACCAATACGATTCTGATGGTTAAATCGTCCTCGGTAAACTGATTCCCATATTGCACTTAAAAGAAGCAAAATCCCCAACCTTCCAACAAACATTCCGACAATTAATACCAATTGACCAAAATGGTCAAGTTTTTCGGTTACGCCAACATCAAAGCCCACGGTTGCAAAAGCTGAAATGCAGGTAAAGAGCATCTCCAAAAATGAAAAAGGTTTTTCTCCTGCGAAATTACTTGTCATACCTAATAACAAAGCCATAATCAACACAAACAAAAGTGAGCCTGCTGTAATACCTACAGCTTTAAGTACGACTTTGTCTGAAATTTGACGATTTCGAATAACCACCTCATCTTGTCCACGGAGAGTAGAACGGGTTGCAGCCATTAAGGCTGCAAAAGTTGTAGTTTTAATCCCGCCTCCTGTTCCACCTGGACTGGCACCTATAAACATAAGTGTCATCAATAAAAGCAAACCTGAGTCAGAAATGCTTTCCAAGGACAGAGGCATAGTAGTAAAACCAGCAGTTCTTGCACTAACAGATTCAAATAGTGAACTAATAAGTCGCTCAGACCACCCAATTCCTGAAAAGAAATTCCCATAACTTAGAGACTCTGTAATCATCAATCCAACAGTTCCAAATAGGGTTAGCCAAAGAGATGTGCGAAGCACTAGACGTGTATGAAGACTTAACGATCTCCGCCGAAGTCTTTTTCGCTGACCCCATAAATCACTAGTAACTCTCCAACCCAACCCTCCTAAAACAACTAACAAAATAATCACCACATTTACAACCCAATTATTTCGATATTGCTGCATGCTGTCGGACCACAAACCAAACCCAGCATTGTTGTAAGCGGAGATGCTGTGGAACAAGGAAGCCCAAAGCCTTTCTCTTGAGTTGGGAATGTCAGTAAACCCAAAGTTATAAAGAACACTTGATCCAATCAAAATCAAAACTGTGGCGGTAGCAGCAATGCCTCGAAACGTCTTTCCGACACCACCAACCCCGAATTCATCCAGTGTCTTACCTCCATCTAATCTGGTCCTCAATTCAGTACCCCTTACAACAAACCCTTGTAAAAAAGTAGTTATTGCCATAAGGCCAAGTCCCCCTATAAGGAGCATTACCGCAAGGATTCCCTGTCCAAACATTGTGAGATCTTGATCAATATCAATAATTGTTAGGCCTGTCACTGTTACAGCTGAAGTGGCCGTAAAAAATGCTTCCCATAAACCAACATCTGATTGGGAACACAAGGGTGTTGAGAGAATTAATGTTCCAATAAAAATCACCAATAGTCCTGTTAATACAGTGAACTGAGGTACCGTTAAACGTCGATACCTTTCTTGAGTACGGTGAATGGCTTTAGGAAATTGCACTGTTATCTTTCCTAATCATGCAATAGAGCAAAAAAACATTTAACGCTTAGGAAGACGTCTAAAATAGACCAATAAATATAGTCAAATGATTCCATAGATCATCCGTATTGCCAAAGAATTAAACCTGGGATCATTAAAGTCACTAAAACTGTAAGACCAAAACCATATCGAGTTACATCAAGAAATCGATAGCGTCCTGGACCAAAAACCATCAAGTTTGTCTGGTAACCCATAGGTGTCAAAAAAGATTGACTGGCTCCAAATAAAACAGTAATCAAAAGAGCTTTAGGCGGTAAATGCATTGAAGGTGCAAGTTGAATAGCCACCGGAGCAAGCAAAGCTACAGAGGCAGCATTACTAATGAACTGAGTAAATATGGTTGTCGCAAAGAAAACAACTAATAAAGAGATATACGTAGGCCATCCAAATATGAGTTTGTCAAGACTAGTTGCCAAAGCATCAGCCAATCCAGTGTGCTGAATAGCCACGCTGAAACTTGAAAGAGAGCCAATCAGCAAAATTACATCCAAACGAATTGATCGCTGTACCTCTCCAGGGGGGAGACATCCTCCGGCTACCATCGCTATAGCAGCAAGAAGCACTGATGCGACTAAAGGTAAGGGCGTGACTGTTGGGACAACAAGCATTCCTAAAGCAATCGAAATAGCCAACGGTTTACGCCGAACCGTTGGCAAGTCAGACTCCAACTGATCAAGCACAAGCAAATCATTATTGGACTGGAGCCCCCTTATTGAATCCATAGGAGCCTGGAGCAATAAGACATCGCCTTCCCTCAAAACTGCTTGTCCTAGTCGTTCTTGAACTGTCTGTTGGCCCCTACGAAGAGCAAGAACAGTGGCATTATGCCGTTGCCTAAAGCGCAACTCCCTAAGGCTTGCACCTGCAAGAGTCGAACCAGCAGGTAGTAGAACTTCTACTGTCTTCTGACCTTCATCTGAATCTGAAGAATCTGTTTGCAAAAATGGCTCCTTATCAGTTTCAGTACTTGCTAACTGGACAGTGTGTTCTTGTTGCAAGCGTAAAAGATCTGATCTAGTAACTCTCAGCAATAAACGATCCCCAGGCTCCAACCTACGGTCTGCTAACGGTGGCAGGAATCTTTCTCTACCTCTTTGCAGCTCAAGGACATCCACATCAAAACGTCGCTGTAATCGACTATTAAGAAGTGATCGACCAACTAAATCTGAACGAAAAGGAATTGTTACCTCTGTGCAATAACCTATTTGATCTTTATTACCAGTTAATTGATTAATATCACTACCGCGATCAGGCAAAAGAGTCTGAGGAGCTAATAAAAGATAAACAGTCCCAACCAACCAAATGGGTATACCTATTGCAGTAAAACTGAACAGCTCTAAAGAGCCATAGCCAAGTTGCTCACTTATGTCACTTACGAGGAGATTTACTGAACTTCCCAAGAGAGTTAGTGTCCCCCCAAGCACTGTTGCAAAAGAAAGAGGTAATAAAACTCGTGATGGAGAAATTTTTCGCCTGTTACACCAAGCCTCAATTACAGGCAACAAAGAAGCTACAACAGGAGTATTTGGGACAAATCCTGATATTGGTGCAACAACCAATCCCATTAAAGCTATTAATCTCCTTGAGGTTCGAATACGCTCTGACGCAATTAGTTCGCGTAGACGATCTAGGGCTCCACTCCGAAATAATGCAGCTGAAACTACAAAAAGCCCCATTAAAGTAATCAAGGCAGGGCTTCCAAAGCCTGACAATGCTTTTTGTGGCTCAAGAACGCCGGTTGCCATAAGCAACGCCATGCTTAATAAACCAGTCAGTTCAGGAGCAAGCGACCCACTAATAAATAAAAACACCGCAATCGACAAAACTGCCAAGGTGATCAGCGCCTGGGGGTTTTGAAGAGCAGTAATTAGCTCGCTCATAGATTCTCTTGGCTAGAAACCCTTAAAGCTGATTTTGGACTGTTCTCCCAAAACTGTTTTTGAAGCCAATTCTTAAGGCCCTTTAAACCAGAGCCCGAAGTAGAAGAGATATACATCACATTTTGATCAATTTTTTGGATTGCATCAATAGCGCCGCTTTCACAATGATCAATCTTATTAGCTAATACTTGACGAACAGAACTTGTCGAAAGCGAATCCAAAAGCCATTGGGTTGTTTTCAACTGAAAATGCCAGTCAGGATCTGAAAGATCTACAACCAACAGTAAGACATCTGCCTCTAACGTCTCTTCCAAAGTTGCTCGAAAGGCTTCTCTTAAAGGGTCAGGCAAATCACGTATAAAGCCAACAGTATCTGTGATTAACAACTCTTTGGTTCTCCCGTCAAGTTGAGGGAGCAAAAGACGACGGGTAGTTGGATCTAAAGTGGCAAAAAGCTTGTCCTCAGCAAGAACTTTATTATTAGAAGTGAGACCACAGAGTGCGTTTAAAAGCGTTGACTTACCTGCATTGGTATAGCCCACCAATGCAACCCTAGGCAAAGAATCTCTTCTGCTTCGAACAATTTTCCTGTGTTTCTTTAACTCCTTAAGTTCTCCTTTCAACTTTTCAATTCGCTTAGCAATTGCACGGCGGTCTTTCTCAAGCTGTGTTTCACCAGGTCCTCGAGTACCTATGCCTCCGCCTTGACGAGAAAGAGCATGGCCTTTACCAAGAAGCCTTGGGAGACGATATCTCAACTGAGCAAGTTCTACCTGTAGTCGTCCTGACGAACTAGAAGCACGTTGCGCAAAAATATCGAGAATTAATTCACTTCGATCCATTACTGAACAAGCAAGCAGCCTTTCGAGATTCCTTGCTTGCCCAGGAGTTAATTCACGATCAGTTATTACAAGCGAAGCCCTATTGCGACGAACCTCTAAAGCAATCTCTTGTAGCTTTCCCTGCCCCCATATAGTTTGCGGGTTAAAAGCTCTTTGTTTTTGCTTGGCTACAGCTACTGGCTGAGCCCCAGCGCTTCGTACTAAGCCTTCTAATTCTGCAAGATGTCTTTCACTGCGTTCTATATCTGGTCCAACAAGTACCAAAATCAATACTCTCTCTACATTGTTCGATGAATCCTGAGAATTAGTTTTACCAAGGGATGGGGGGGGCTCTTGAGAAGGGTTGCAAAGTTCACCAAGGAGTCCCTTTCTGAGCAATTTCCACCCACAACCCTTAGATATATCTGGTTGCCAAAGCGAGGAGTTTCTAGTCCCGACTTGATCAGATAATGACGAGAAACGAAGCCATGAAACTGGTGATAAATCAAGTGCAGCAATCGCATCACGTGAATCAAGCTCAAGCTCTTCCCTATGAGGATTCAAAGAACAACTAATCAAGCGCCAATTTATTCTTTGCCTTCGTGATGTTTTAGGCAAATACGCAAGAAGCTCCCCAGACTTTTCCAGTGGTCCAATCCAAAGCAAACGACATAAACCTCGATTATCCAAAATCAAATGAATTGGCTGATTAATCTCCAGGACTTCATTAGCCAATAGCTCTAGCGTTCTTTCATCGGCACCAAACTCTGGGTGTCTAGTATGGCTGAGGCGTTCCAAACGGCGCTGTTTAGAAGGCCTCAGACCTTTTGTTCGGCCAGCAAGACGAGCTTGTTTCAATAGTTAAGCAGCCACGATCCAGCTGAGCGCAAGCTTAAAGACAGATCAGGCAATCTGGTGAGATAAGCAATTCTGCGAAGTTGAAAAGCCATTGGACCTGAAAGAGTTATCCCCAAACTTGTAATAGTCGCATTCCCTAATCCAAGACTAAGCATTTCTCCAAAGTCATGAAACTGGAAAGGGGCAGGTTTCTCGCCCTCCTGAAAAGCAATCAAGATCTTGGCGAGAGCCTTACCTTGTTGAATTGCCACTTGTGCAGTCGCTGGCAGTAACACATCTTTATTGCATGCTGCATCCCCAATAGCAAAGACATTCTCTAAACCATTAACTTTTAAATATGAATCTATAGCAATTCTCTTATTAACAAGAGGAACAGCAGGATTAAGAGGAGGCAGAAGAGGGTATCTACCAGCACTCCAAATAAGGCCTTTGTGAAATATAGAAAATTCTTTTTCTGATACTCTCTTTAATTTCACTTCTCCTTCTAAGATTTCAATAACTTCCGTCGATAAGTGCAATTTAATGCCACGACTTTTTAAGGCAATTTCGGCTTGCTCTCGGTTAAATATTCTAGCTTCTGGAAGGATTCCAGGCCCCTTCTCTATAAGATTTACTTCAGCGAAACCAACCAGAAGGTCGGCCAACTTACAAGCCAATTCTACGCCCGAATGTCCAGCACCAACAACAACCAAAGCTTGTCGATTCGACTTGAATTCTTTTAAACACTTAATCTGTCCACGGAGGAATTCTACGTCCTCAAGAGTTTGGAACTTCCATGCATACTCTTTCACACCTTTGACTCCATAATCCTGCAAAGCTGATCCGGTCCCAATAACAAGTTGAGAATAGTTAACTGTTCTTCCTGAGCTACTTTCTACAACTTGTTTATTTGTATCAATAGAAGTAACATGCTCATTAAGGGAAATAATGCCTCTGCCAGTTAATAAAGAGTTATATGTAGGAGCAACTTCCCAGCTACGTACTTCCTTACTCAAAAGTTCATATAAAAGGGGAAGAAATATGAACCTTCTGCGTGGTTCAAACAAAACTATTGGTGGTCTTGGCTTGCATCGACTTAACCCAAGTGCAGTTGATAGCCCAGCAAATCCACCCCCAATAATGACCAGAGCATTATTTGCAATGTTTAGAACCATCGCTATACATCGCCTGAGATGCTTTTTAGCCTATTCAAGCTCTTTGGAACCTTGACATTGGAAGATAGAGGTATGACTAATGGCACATCAAAAAACCAAACCGAAGAAGGACGGCTTGAGGGAGTCACGCCAGATTCCCTTTTAAGCATTCCAATTGAAGCAGCGAGAAGTCATCTTTCAAATCTTTCTCCTGAAAATCGGCTTACATGGGCACATGAGGAATTCGGACCTAACTTTGTAATAACCACGAGTTTTGGAATTCAATCTGCTGTTTTACTTCATATGCTTCATTGTCTGAAAAATGGGGCCCAAATCCCTGTGATCTGGGTTGACACTGGCTATCTACCTAAAGAAACATATTTCTATGCAAGTCAACTGACTAAACAGCTTGGATTAAATATAAAAGTCGCCCAGAGCGAAATATCTCCGGCCAGAATGGAAGCTTTGTATGGCAGGTTATGGGAAACAGGTTCTGAAAAAGATCTAGAAAAATATCATCTTCTTAGGAAGGTTAAGCCCCTGGAACAAAAGTTAGATGAATTAAAAGTTCAATGTTGGGCAAGCGGTGTTCGTAGTAGTCAAACAACTCTTCGTAGCCAAATGACTTTGCTAGATGATATGCGTGGGCGCCTATCGCTCAGGCCGATTCTCGACTGGACACCCAAAGATGTTTTCTATTACATGAAGGAAAATAATTTACCTCAACACCCTCTTTTTGAGAAAGGCTTTTCAACAGTTGGAGACTGGCATTCAAGCGCTCCAGACAATGATCAAGCAACAGGAAGGAATACCCGTTTCGGCGGGCTAAAACAAGAATGTGGAATTCATCTTCCTGGGCAGCTAGGAGAAGGAATCTAAGATGAGTTTAGTTAGGAGTTGTTTACTTATAGGGAATACTCGTTGGCATTGGGCAGAACAGAATTCAGAAGGATGGGACTTCTTCCACACCTTCCCAGATCCCAACAGACTTAAATCCCTTCAAACACCCCTTTCAGCCTGGGCAGCAGCAGGACCCATTCCTGAACAAATTGGGCTTGATTCGATAAAGCGACTCGAGATCAAGCATGTCCCATTGAAGTGCTTACCGCCTTGGCTAGGGATTGATCGGGCTTTTGGTGCTTGGGGTGCATTTAGAAAGGCACAAATTAATGGACACAAATCCAACGAAATGCTGATTGCAGATGTAGGGACCGTTATGAGCCTGACTCGAGTGAAGTGTGATGGTCAATTCGCTGGGGGACAATTAATCGCAGGGTTGCGCCTACAGCTATCTGCAATGGCGAAAGGGGGCCACAACTTATGTGATCCTGGCCTAGGCGATCTTCCCGTTGAGCCTTTCCCCTTCAAGACAGATGAGGCAATGCGCAAAGGAAGCCTGATGGCTCTAGTAGGTGCTCTTATAGAAGCCCAACGTGAAACAACAGTACCTATTTGGCTCTGCGGTGGAGATGGACCTATTGTTTTTTCTGCACTTCAAGAAAGAGGACTAGAAGTGTTCCATTATCCGAATTTGGCCCTAGAAGGGATGGTCGATATAGAAGCCTTGATTAATCAAGGCCAAGATCTCCAATAATCTGATCAGCCATTATTTCAGCCTTAACCTTGCGATAGATCAGTTCAAATTTTCCATTTGCATCAACTACAAACGTATGGCGCATCATTCCCATATATTCTCGACCCATAAACTTCTTAAGTCCATAGCTTCCATACGAAGTAGCCACTGGGCAAGGTTCAAGATCAGTTAGCAACCTAAATGGAAGCTGTTGTTTGTTAATGAATTTCTGGTGAGATTGCGCACTGTCCTTACTAATACCAAGCACCTTGATCCCCTGAGCTTGAAAAACTGACCAACGGTCTCTGAAATTACATGCTTCCTTTGTACAGCCAGGGGTATTGTCTTTCGGATAAAAGTAAATAACAACTCGTTGTCCCCTAAGCGATGACAGTGTTAGAGGGTTACCCTCCTCATCAGGGAGAGAAAAATCCGGAGCCTTATCGCCAATTTGAAGTGACATTGCCACCTAATAAAATTAGTTCTCTAAGGGTAATCGCGTTGTGGCTAATTCCAAGGGATTCTCCTGTTAAGCCAATAACTACTCATGAAGAAAAAATTGCAAGGCAATTATCTCCTTTACGCTCTATCCAATTTCGACACTCCCGTGGATATGCGCGCCATCATCTAGCTCAGCTTTTTAAGATCGCTCCATTAGATATTCCATTAATTGCTTCGCCTGGCGAGCCACCTAAACTCCCTAATGGCTGGGGGTATTTGAGCTTTAGTTACTGCTGTGATTCCTTTCTTGTGGGATGGTCTTCTTTACGCCTAGGAGTCGATCTAGAGAGATCTGACAGATCTTTTCATGCGGCAAAATTAGCCAAGCGACATTTCTTCAAGCTAGAGCTAGATTCACTTGCCAATCTTAATAAAGCAGAGCTTCGCTCTGCAGTACTAGACAAATGGCTAGCCAAAGAAGCAGCTATCAAATGGCAAAACGGAAGTCTTGGCGAGGACCTCTCAAACTGGTATTACGACTTTACTTCTTCATCAGTAGTAAACAAAGTACTTAAGAAGAAATTGAGATTACAAAAAATAAATCACCTTAATTGGCGCATTGTAACTGTATCAGAAATCGACGAATCTAAAGGGTATTATTCTATACTTTGCCTAACATAAAAATCCATTCAATAATCTCAAAGGAGAGTCAAAATGTTGCCAGTCAAGCTTTCAAACCACTACTATCAGCTATTACCTTTACTTACAATTTCACTATTAAGTTCAACAATCTCTGGAGCAAAGATAAGAAACAAGCCTAAAGAAATTCTCGAGAAACAAGAGGGCCATGTATTTAATTTAAGCTCATCCAGTAATGTTTTAAAAGAGAATAAAATATATATAGCTGCCAACAGGCTTCATCAGATAGACCCTCACTCCTTATCATCTTTTCTATATTCATCTAATGGGTTTAATTTTTTGAAAAGAAAACTAAATAAATCAAATACTTTTCCTCTCCAGCATAAAAACAATATCGAGGAATTACGGACTTCTATAATAGCTGATTCAATTGATGGAACCATCTCTACAATTGGAATCATTAAAAATCTTCCTGAAGTTTTCAGAAGAGAAGTCGATTGCTATTCAAATAAAAACTGTAAATTACTTCCAGACTGGTATCTATCATTACCTGCCTGCCTTCAATCAGCATCAGAAAGCTATCCTTATACTACAAAAAATTTCATCAAGTATTGTCTCTAATAATTATTTAAACTCCCCCATTAAAAGTTTATGATTCATCTTTTGTGGCAAGCATCTACCTTTTGCAATTTTAAGAAATTTCTGAAGAACCTCAACTTCATTAGACTTCGAAGCCTTGTCAAGAAGAGTTCTATATTGTCTACCCTCGCCTAACCATCGATCCTCTAGACCTTTATCTATGTTAAGAGATAACGATTCATTCCATTGATCAATTTCAACTTGCCATCCTAAATCTATAAGCTCTGAGAAGATTGCTTCACTCATATCTTGTTCTTCTAGCCACGCTTTTTCCTTTTTAACGAGTGAACGGATTGTATTTAGATCATTAGGATTAATAGTTTTTTCATCCAATACTTGAAGTAAAGATTCTGCTGGTCCTATAGCACCTTGAGTAATTAACAAACGCAAACCGGCTTGAGGAACGCATCGTTGGCTAATAGTTTCTAACGAATTCCTTGTTCCCAAGTTCGCGAGTCCTTGATTAAAACAGCGTCCGCCAATCCACTCAAATTGATGCCCAGTTGGAAGAGCATTCAATGCTTCAATACCCCCTTCAAAAAGAGTAGGTCGATGTAATTGGTCAAGAAGATCTAATTGTGCCAAGATTCGATTCTTATCTTCCTTCTTTTCAACAAGAATTGTCACCCCACCCTCTGGCAAAGCCTTCAAAGGCGCTAGTGCCCAAAGTAGAGAGCTGCAACCAAGAACCAGGGCCCTATGGTGCCTCTGCCAAGGGACTCCGTCCCATAACCTTTGACTTAAGCCCTTAAGCCTTTCTCCATCTTGACTCAATTGGCGTTGCAACCACTTCTCCAAGTCGGTAGTTATAGGTCCACTACTTAAGAAAAGAGGATGTTCCTGCACTGATTCTGTCGCTGCAGCAAATTGAGCTGCTCTCCGCTCGAGCATCTTTAAACGACGCTTACCTTCCCAACCATTGAGACCTGGTTGCCAGAAAACCTCCCCTTGCAAAGCATTTGGTAAATATTGCTGAGAGACCCAATGCTCCGCAAAGGCATGTGGATAGCGGTAACCGATGCCATCGCCAAAGGCATCTTTATCTCGATGAGAATCCCGCAAATGTCTAGGCACTTCTTGCTTCTGCGCTTCACGCACTGTTCGCAGAGCCTCAAAAAAGCCCATTACACTATTACTTTTCTCAGCACAAGCCAAATAAAGTGCAGCTTGAGCCAAGGGATATAACCCCTCAGGTAAACCTATCCTTTCAAAGGCTGACGCACATGCCTCAACGACAACTATTGCGTGAGGGTCAGCAATACCTATATCCTCGCCTGCTGCAATAAGCATTCGTCGAAAAATAAACCTAGGGTTCTCACCTGCCTCAACCATTCGAGCGAGCCAAAACATAGCTGCATCAGGGTCAGAACCTCTAAGCGATTTAATAAACGCACTGATTGTGTCAAAATGAGCATCGCCTTGCTTGTCGTAAAGGACAGCCCTCTCCTGAATAGATTCCTCTGCAATAGCAAGCCCGATTTCTACAATGCCATGTTCATTTGGGGTAGTACTTTCAACCGCAAGTTCAAGGGCATTTAACAAGCTACGTGCATCCCCATTTGCAACATTAACCAAGTGATTTGCAGCATCTAAAGTGATATCAACATTGCGATCGCCAAAACCTCGCTTTCTATCTTTTAAAGCACGTTTAAGTAATTGGTGTAAATCTTCAGCCTCTAAAGCTTGAAGCCTAAACAATCTAAAACGACTAACTAATGCTTTATTTACCTCAAAATAGGGATTCTCAGTGGTAGCACCTATAAGAGTCAAAGTTCCATTTTCAACCCAAGGCAACAATGCATCCTGTTGAGCACTATTAAAACGATGTACTTCATCAAGAAACAAAATAGTACGCAATCCATGTCGATCAAGGCGGTGCCTAGCTGCATCAACTTCCTGTCGGATGTCTTTAACTCCTGCTAAAACTGCATTCAGAATTGTGAAATGTGCGCGTGTCTGACCTGCAATGATCCTTGCGAGTGTTGTTTTGCCTACACCAGGAGGGCCATGCAATAACAAGTTGCCAACTCGGTCAGCAGCTATGGCTCTTCGCAGTAGACGTCCTTCAGCAAGAATTGCACCTTGTCCAACAAATTCTTCTAACGTCCTAGGGCGCAAGCGTTCGGCCAATGGTGCATGTCGCTGAAGCTCCTGCTCTCCTCGAAAAGTAAAAAGATCTTGTTCCAAGTTCACCTTATTTATATAGGTCGATGCTCCATTAAAAGCATTTTTAAATTGACATTATGTGATTACAGTAGGTCTTTCTAAACCAGTTCTCTGAGTAATTTCCGCAAGCGCGTCAATTCCGATGATCAGAGGTTCAAGAGCCTTTTGTGAGTGTTGCCTAAGGTTGCCATTACTATGTTCATATCTCTCTAAATAAATCCTTAGAGTTGCACCTTTAGTGCCTGTGCCCGAAAGGCGCACCACAACCCGACTACCATCATCCAAAATTATTCGTAAGCCTTGATTAGAAGCTATTGATCCATCTATAGGGTCAACATAACTAAAGTTATCTGTTGTTTTAACAGTTTGTCCCGCAAATTCTTGACCAACCAGTTTCGGTAGCATCAATTCAAGTCGACCATAAAGATCATGCGCTACATCAATAGGTATATCCTCATAGTCATGGCGAGAATAATAATGCCGGCCATATTTACTCCAATGTTGAGACATTAAGTCAGCTACAGTACATTGTTTTTGAGCAAGTATCTGAAGCCAGAAAAGTACAGCCCATAACCCATCCTTTTCTCTTACATGATTACTCCCAGTTCCAAAACTTTCTTCGCCACACAAAGTAATCCGATCTGAATCAAGCAAGTTCCCAAAAAACTTCCATCCAGTAGGTGTCTCAAAGCAATCGATCTTCAAATCTTTTGCGACAATATCTACTGCAGAACTGGTTGGCATAGAGCGTGCAACACCTACAAGTCCCTTGCTATAAGCAGGTACAATTTTTGCATTTGCAGTCAAAATAGCCAGACTATCACTAGGGTTTACGAAACAACCTTGACCTAGAATCATGTTTCGGTCACCATCTCCATCACAAGCAGCTCCAAAGCAATAAGAGTCAGTATTCAACAAAAGGTCAGCCAATTCCTTAGCATATGTAAGGTTGGGATCAGGGTGTCCTCCACCAAAATCCTCTAGTGGCAACCCATTAAGCACTGTTCCTTTGGGAGCTCCAAGACAGTCCTCAAACAAACGAGTTGCATACCCGCCCGTAACGGCATGCATTGCATCAAAAACAATAGGAAAACCCTTCTTTAAGGCTGACCTTATTAAATCGAAATCGAATAAACGCTCCATCAAAGATATGTAATCTTCAATTCCATCTAAAACTTCAATAGTCATACTGCCAATAGAATATTGGCCTGGTAGATCTAGAGATATTGAAGAAGAGTCGACAATTGCATAATCTTCTAAAATCTTTGTACAGGAATAAACCTGTTCAGTAAACGATTCAGGGGCAGGTCCGCCATTAGCTCCGTTAACCTTGACGCCAAAGTCTCCATTCTCTCCACCTGGATTGTGACTTGCCGAGAGAATTATTCCACCAATCGCCTTACGGTAACGAATCAGATTTGATGCGGCTGGTGTTGAAAGGATTCCACCGGTAGTAGTAATTGCATGTCGAAGCCCATGTGCTGCGGCCATACGCAGAATCACATCAATCGCTTGTTTATTGCCATAGCGACCATCTCCTCCAATCACCAATACCCCTTGGTTTACCCCAGGTAAAGTTCGCAAAATTGCTTCGATAAAACTTTCTAAATAATTAGGCTCGCTAAATTGCTTTGTGCTTTTGCGCAGACCAGACGTACCAGGCTTTTGGTCAGTAAACGGACTATCTAGTCGAATTTTTTTTCTAATGGGTTGCAATGGCTCAGATATGGACATTAGACAAAATGCAAACAGTAGAGTGAAGATAAAAGAACAAGAAACCCTTCAAAAGGCTTGAAAACAAGGTTTTCTATAAGTTCGCTTAAAGCAATATTCCAAAAAGGAGTGTTTAATGCATTAAACAAACGGGATGGGTGTCCTTGAATAGGAAAATTAAATTCTATTTTCACTATTCTACGTTTCAGTAATTCGTAAGGTAGTTTTATAAAACTTCTTAGGTGAACTCAATTTTTTTGGCTTAACACAAACTGTCAATAGTTTTCTCGCAGGCTGGTCAATAGAATCCCTTCTCAAGAAATCATTAACTTCACTATGGTTAGCGACCTGCAACAAGTCCCATAGGATATCTTTACAATGCGTAGATATAGCTTGATTATCAAGAAGGGGTCTAAGCAATTTCCTGGTTTTTTGACAAGGCAAAGCCTTGTTCACCAGCGAACAAATATATGCCTCTTTCTGAATAACCCGCACTTCTTCCTTTGTAGGCATAAAAGGATTTAATCTACCCCCATTCACATAAGAAGGTGTAAATATCAAAGCAGAAAAAGCAATCAAAACAAAGCTAAGTCTTGAATCAAAACGAATCAATAATCTTTCCATAAGGTTATTATAACTATTAGCGATATAGTTATAATAAAATTGACAATAAATCCTTATTAAATAATATTTAAACTATACTAATGAGGCATTTCTGATGTTTTAAGCATCGCTATAAACCATAAAGTTATAGACGACAGAGCTATTAAAATGCCTGCTGCAATTCCTAGCTTAGCCATTATATATGGCACAATCAAAGGAAATATTATCACCCCTACTATTGGGGTAATAAGTACCACTAAACGAAGCATTGCAAGTTAAACAAAAGTCCTTTCAAAACCATGTCTTCATAAGAGATTCATCATTTGGGTTACTGTTATCTTCTGGAGTATTCCTTTGAAATTGAAGAGTAATGTTCCTTTTTTGTTCCCCATCATTTGCAGTCGCCTGAATGGAGTAATTCTGCTGACCATCGCGGAAAGGCACTTGTATTCGGAATGTACCGTCACTAGACAATGGCACTTCTTCCTCCCCAATAGTCAGCTTAGCGGATGGATCAGTTGATCCATAAACAATTAGTTCTGCATCAGCAATCAACCAAAATGAACGCTTCCGAGAAGAAACAAAACCTGATCCCGACTCACTACGTCCACTGGCCCAAACTCCAACTCCTGAATCATTAAGGCCTCTTATGTCATTACTAAGGAAGCCCCTTTCTTGGAACTCCTCAGAACCAATACGAGTCTTCCTGAAATTGCTAGTAGCACTTTGATAGAGACGTTCATGCAAATCAATATCAGCAGATTGGTCAGATATATCTGTTGTTTCAGGAGTACTAACCTGATTAGTATCTAATCGAAATGGAACAAATTCATCAAGGATTTGATCACTTGGATGTAAAGCAGGAACTCTTGCAGCAGCTGAAAAAGCAAGTGACATCCATTGTGAATCTAAGCGATATCCAATTTCTACCCGATAGTCGCGATCACACATAGGAACAGGTAAATACCATTCGGTTGTATAGCTATCAACAGGAACCTCTTGAAGAGTTTGAGGGTGGAAACGACCTTCTTCCATCCCTGTAACGTCGGCCAAACGGAGGAAAAGTCTGCTTGCTCCTTGGTTTAAAGCCCTATTCCTATCAGCTTCAGAAATCTCCCAAAACACATATGCCCATTCTGGGTCCCTAGGAAGAAAAACAACCCGGGTTTCTTTCGCAAATTCAAACTCTTTTGAAAGGCTGGTAGCAGGTGTAGCAACTTTTTTTGAAGTAGCAGCTTCTTTAACAGATGCCTTTTTCTCCTGTCTTAAAGAGATCTCTTTAATTAGCGCTTCTTTGCTTTTACGGCTATACAAAGGTACGTCTAAGTCGCTTGCCAAATAGCGAAGCTGACGAAGCGTTAGACGTGCCAGATCATTTTGGGCTTGGGTCACGTCTAAAAACACTCCATTTTTGTTCGGGATCATTATTCTTTATTCCGATACCCCTTAGCCCAGGTGGTCAGCATCTACTCACGCCAGAGGGTGCTCTTTAGAAAGTGGTTCATATGTAAACCCTATTCAGGCAATGGGTTTAGGTCCAATCACTAAAAGAAACTCAATCAAGGAATATCCAATGATGCCTAGCAGCGAAAATACCAAAACCATCTTCGAACTTGGTCTGGAAAGTCGGCTGTCTAAATTCTGAAAATCAACCAAGAGCATTTAACTAGACGATCTAGTTAATACCATCATCTTAAGAGCTCTTCCTCAAAGCTTGACTTGACATACTCTTAATCAAATCCTCCGTTTGCAATGCAAGGGGTGTTACCCCTTCACTTAAAGCAAGCGCTTCTAGATAATCTCCTGCGACTTCTAGTTGCTTTAGAAAAATAGGAATGAAGGACTTATCTGCTATCAAACTTGGTTGCTTCATACACCATTGCAGCCTCAGTTCATGGCCTGGCAGCTGTCCAGATCGATCATCAACAACCATTGAATGGAAACAAGCTAAACAATGAGTCAAAAGCCTCAAATAATGTTTATCCACGCTTGAAAGGCTTGTCCCGTCTATGAATTCAACATCTTTTAAGCACAGCTTTGTTTCATGAAAATGATCATTATTAACCATCTGCCTAACTACTTACGAGTGATATGGAATCCACAAAAATGACCTGCTTTAATCATCCATTGAACTCTCTCCACATCGCAATCAGGCAAAGTTTTGCGGAAAATATCTAATTCTTGATCGCACAAACACGGGTGATCCTCAGCAATCGTGCGTACTGAGCAATGAAATTCATTTATATACCAGCCCTTACCTTCTTCATCAGGGATACATTCAGGTAAAAAACCCTCTAATCTCCGCAATTCAACTAATTTCGCAAGTCGCTCTTCTATTGCACCTACTCCAATTTCCTCACGGTATTTTTTGACTTTTGTCGTCACCTGAGATTCAAATAAACCCTTAATAGACTCTTCTGAAAGAGCTGTTTTGATGGAACCCATAAGGTCCAAAGCAAATCTCTCGCTCCCATCATGAAAATGTTTCTGACCTTGAAAGGTTAACTCCCAATCATTCGATGGACGGCCTGATCCATTAACGCGCAGCTTTGGCTTTACCAAGCCCTCCAACTCCATCTTTCGTAATTGGCGACGCATTGCCTGTACTGAAATACCCACTAAACCAGCCAATTCTGATGCGTTACTTTCCCCATGCATTAATAGAAGATTCAAAGCTAATTCTCTAGTAGATGTCTTGTCCTCTTCAGCCATAAGACTTTGACACTTAAACCAACCATGCCATGAAAACCTCCCTGATGGTTGATTTTGTGCTTTTTTTAGCCTGACGACGGATCCTTTGCTCCTAAGGAGCCCTTGAAGAGGTTCAAAACCAAAATCTAGAAGATTTCTATTAAGAGATATTCAAATGAGGGCATAAATAGCGCCTCCTAAGCAAAGTCAGAGGCTATGAAGCAGAAATGTGCTTAGCGAGTTGTACACTAAGCCTTGAGATAGGAAACGGCTAAGTTTCGTATCCCATGAACTCAGCCGCTTGGCTAGTTATAAAAGCTTGCTCGAGCCAAACCTATGGCAGAAAATCAAAATACCAGTGAACTCAATACTCAAAAACCATATAAATATGGCTTTGTTACTGATATAGAAACAGAGAAATTTTCAAAAGGTTTAAATGAAGATGTTATCAAATTAATATCAAGAAAAAAACAAGAGCCTGATTTTCTTTTAGATTTTCGTCTTAAATCTTTTAGGCAATGGAAAAAGATGCGAGAGCCTAATTGGGCTGATCTTGGCTATCCCAAAATAGATTATCAAGATATGATTTACTATGCTGCACCTAAGCAGAGTGACAAGAAAGCTAGCCTTGATGAAGTTGATCCAAAATTATTAGAGACTTTTGATAAACTTGGCATTCCTTTAAGCGAACAAAAACGGCTTTCAAATGTTGCTGTTGATGCAGTCTTTGACAGCGTCTCGATAGCAACTACTTACAAGGAAAAACTTTCTGAGTATGGAGTTGTTTTCTGTTCAATCAGCGAAGCTGTCGCTGAATACCCTGAATTAATTAAAAAATACTTAGGCACAGTAGTGCCCATAAATGACAATTTCTTTGCTGCACTTAATTCCGCAGTCTTTAGCGATGGTTCTTTTGTATTTATACCTAAAGGAGTGGAATGCCCAATGGATTTATCTTCTTATTTTAGGATAAATTCCGGAGACACCGGACAATTTGAGAGAACATTAATTATCGCAGAAGAAGCCTCATCTGTTAGCTATTTAGAAGGCTGTACCGCTCCAATGTTTGATACAAATACATTACACGCAGCTGTAGTAGAACTAATTGCATTAGACGACGCTTCAATTAAATATTCGACAGTTCAAAATTGGTATTCAGGCAATGAAGAAGGTGTTGGCGGTATTTACAACTTTGTAACCAAGAGAGGGCATTGCAAAGGGAAAAAAAGTAAAATCAGCTGGTCTCAAGTTGAAACGGGATCTGCTATTACCTGGAAATATCCTAGTTGCGTACTTCAAGGAGAAGAATCGATAGGGGAGTTCTATTCTGTGGCTTTAACTAATAATTTACAGAAAGCAGATACTGGAACAAAAATGATTCATATTGGACCAAAAACAAAGTCTACAATAGTTAGCAAAGGGATTAGTTCAGGAAAATCAAATAATAGTTATAGAGGATTAGTGCAAATGGGCCCAAAAGCTTTAGGGGCAAAAAATTACAGCCAATGTGATTCTATGTTAATTGGCGATCAAGCCTCAGCCAATACATACCCTTACATTAGGTCTCAACAGCCTCAAGCGAGTATTGAACACGAGGCTAGTACTTGCAAAATCTCAGAAGATCAATTGTTCTATCTTCAAAGTAGAGGTATTGATTTTGAAGAGGCAGTGTCGATGTTAGTGAGTGGTTTTTGTCGAGATGTCTTTAATCAACTGCCTATGGAATTTGCAGCAGAGGCAGACAAACTTCTTGCATTGAAGCTGGAGGGATCAGTGGGTTAACTCCTATTATCTTCTAAAAATTTTGCCTACTAAAAAAACATCAACAATCCCTCTTCAAGCGTGATCCGTCCCGAAGCAGAAATTATTCTCGAAATTTCCAACCTCCATGCAGGGGTAGAAGACCAAAAAATCCTTAATGGAGTGAACCTACAAGTCAGGGCGGGCGAAATACATGCCGTAATGGGTCGGAATGGGAGTGGAAAGAGCACCTTATCTAAAGTTCTCGCAGGTCATCCTGCGTACAAAGTTATCTCGGGCGAGGTAACTTTCCGCGGGAAAAATCTGCTGGAATTCGAACCTGAAGAAAGAGCACGAATTGGAGTTTTCCTTGGATTCCAATACCCAGTAGAAATTCCTGGTGTAAGCAATTTGGAATTCTTACGTGTTTCTTCTAATGCACGCAGAATCCATAAAGGAGCAGAGGAGCTAGACACTTTTGAGTTTGAAGATCTTGTTAAAGAGAAATTGGCATTGGTAAAGATGGATCCTGCCTTTCTTGATAGAAGCGTTAATGAGTCCTTTTCAGGAGGCGAAAAAAAGCGTAATGAAATTCTCCAAATGGCTTTATTAGAACCCGTCTTGTCAATTCTCGATGAAACTGACTCAGGCTTAGATATTGATGCTTTGAGAATTGTTGCCTCGGGCGTTAATCAAATGGCTAGCTCTGAGAATGCAATCCTCCTAATTACTCATTACCAAAGGTTATTGAATGAAATTACGCCAGATTTTGTTCATGTCATGTCAGAAGGAAAAATCGTACGTACAGGGAATAAAGAATTAGCCCTCCAATTAGAGCAATCAGGGTATGAATGGCTTGATCTTGCTGATAACAACCAAAATAAAAAGAAATAATGGTTGACTCTCAGCAATGGTTGCAATCTCTTCCCACGGCCGAAGGGTTACTAGGGAAAGTACAACTTCTTGGTAGACAATCCTTACTGCAAAAGGGGATGCCTTCAATTTCTGATGAAGACTGGCGACTTACGAACCTAAATCAATTAAAAGAATTTTTATCATTACCTATAAGTTGCCAGGATTCAAAACTAACTGAGCTGAACTGTAGGGAGTGGCCTGATTGCTCGAAAGAAGTTTTTCGTTTGATTGTCGATCCTCAACTTAGGCCTATGGATCCTGAGACTCTTCCTCAAGGATTACAAATACTTAATTCCAAAGAGCTAATACAAGCACTTGCTCTAAAAGAAAATAGTCAACCTTCAGATGTCTCATGGACAGAGCTAATAAACCATGCATCTGCTACAAAAGTTCTTGGTCTAAGTGTCGAAGGGAAAGATGTCCCACCCATTGAATTAATCATTAATGCTGAGCCTGGGAAATTCTCCTCTACAAGGGTTATTTTCATTTTAAAAGAGAATGCAAAACTAGAGCTAGTTCAAGTAGTTCTAGGTCGTGGGAACTCAACACAAAGCCACCTACTAGAAATGCATTTACATAAAGGTGCTGTCTTAAACCATGCTTTTCTTGGTTACGGTAGTGGGCAGTCTTGTTTATTAGCAAAGCTTTCAGTTCAACAAGAGTCCAATAGTCAATATTGCTTTACTGGCATCCAGCATGGATGGGCGCTAGGTCGTCTAGAGCCTCATATAGTGCAAAAAGAAGGAGAAGCAAGTACTACTCTACGAGGTCTTCAAATTACGAAAGGCAAGGAACAAATCGCAACTCATTCCAGAATCCGCTTCGAAGGTCCTGAGGGCAAGCTTGATCAACTGCAAAAAGGTATTGCCGCAGATCACTCCCACTGTATTTTCAATGGTGGAATTGAGGTCCCTAGGATTGCACAACAAACAAATGCTTCACAACTTAGTCGCAACCTTTTGCTCTCAAAGCGTGCTCGAATAGATACAAAACCTGAACTCAAGATAATTGCCGATGATGTTCGATGTACACATGGCGCCACAGTTAGCCAACTTAAAGAAGAAGAACTCTTTTATCTTCGAAGTAGAGGTATCGCATTTGAACAAGCAATAAGACTATTGCTAAAGGGATACTGCCAAGATGTTTTAAAGCAATTGCCGCTACCAGCAAAAGAATGGTCATTACTAAAGAACCTACTTAAAAACGTGAGTTAATTCCTGAAACAATGCAAAGTCTCGCCGAACAAACTAGAAACGATTTCCCCATTCTTACTAAATCAAGCTCTAGCGATCAACCGCTCATATATCTAGACCATGCCGCGACAAGTCAAAAGCCACAAGAAGTAATAGATAGTCTTGTTAACTACTACGCTACCTATAACGCAAATGTGCACCGTGGAGCACATCAACTAAGTGTATGCGCTACGGAAGCCTTTGAGGAAGCAAGAAAAATTACAGCGAATTTTGTTGGCGCTACATCTACAAAGGAAATTGTCTTTACGAGGAATGCTAGTGAGGCAATCAACCTCGTTGCTCGTTCTTGGGGCGACAATCTCGTCAAAGAAGGTGATGAAATCCTTCTTACAATAATGGAACATCACAGCAATATCGTTCCCTGGCAGCTACTAGCTAAAAGGACAGGCTGTGTTCTTCGTTTCGCTGGACTAACCTCTACCGGAGAACTAGACCTTAAGGATGTTCAAAACAAATTAAATAAGCGCACGAAATTGGTCGGCCTAGTCCATATAAGCAACACTCTTGGTTGCTGTAATCCAATTGAAGAAGTTGTCGATTTAGCTCATAAACAATCGTCATTAGTCTTACTTGATGCCTGTCAAAGCCTTGCCCATAGATACATTAACGTCAATTCTTTAGGCATTGATTTCCTTGTGGGCTCCTCTCATAAGGTATGTGGCCCTACAGGGATTGGATTCCTTTGGGGCAGAGAAAGCTTGCTCAATGAAATGCCGCCTTTCTTAGCTGGTGGAGAAATGATCCAGGATGTATATCTCGACCACAGCAACTGGGCAGATTTACCTCATAAGTTTGAGGCTGGAACCCCAGCAATTGGTGAATCCATTGCAATGGGTACAGCTCTGCAATACATTAAAAATCTGGGCTTGAAAAATATTCACAGTTGGGAAAAAGAACTAACCATACATATGTTTGAAGGTCTCAAAAAAATCGAAGGTCTTCAAGTACTTGGCCCAACACCAAGCGATCAATTAGAGCGTGGTGCTTTGGCCACCTTCAATGTTGAGGCTATTCATGCAAATGATATCGCCGCTCTTCTCGATGATGTTGGTATCTGCATCCGTAGTGGTCATCACTGCTGTCAACCATTACATCGGCACTATGGCCTTAGCTCCACTGCAAGAGCAAGCTTAAGTTTTATTAGCACAAAAGAAGAACTTGACCGCTTTCTAGAAGAGCTAGTTTCAGCAATCTCTTTTCTGCGAAGAAACAGCTAAAGGCCTAAATGCTTAATGAAAAATTTCTCAGTCTCCTCAAGAACCTTTATCTTGACTTGTCTATCTCGAAATCCATGGCCTTCCTCAGGAAACATATGGACCTCTACTGGAATTTGATTCGCTCTTAATTCATTTGCCATGCTTTGTGTTTGCTGAGGCAACACTACTTTGTCCTTCATGCCCTGAAAAAAAATTACTGGGCAGCTAATTTTATCTGCATTCAGTAAAGGTGATCTTGTCTTGTACCGCCTATGTTCTTGAGGCCATGGTCCTACAAGCTTTTCAAGATATCTTTCTTCAAATCGATGGGTCTCTTTGGCCATCGCCGATAAATCACTAACGGCATACCGACATGCGCCAACACGAAAAACATCCGTAAAACACAAGCAAGCCAAGGTTGTAAAACCTCCTGCACTTCCTCCTTCGATAGCAATATGTCTTGGATCTGCCTTACCAGCTGAAATAAGACACTTTGCTGCTTCTGCACAATCATGAACGTCTACCATTCCCCATCCAGAATCAAGCCTATCCCTATACGATCTACCAAAACCTGTAGACCCTCCATAGTTAACGTCGACAACTCCCCATCCCCTTGATGTCCAAAATTGAATACCTAGATTCAGGCCTCGACCAGCCATACTTGTTGGTCCACTATGACTTTTGACTAAAAGAGGAGAAGCTTCTTTTTCACTATTTCTAGGAGGGTAATACCAAGCATGAGTTAATTTGCCCTGATAGCCATCAAACCAAAATGATTCAGGAATACTAATTTGATTTTTCTCTAAAGATGCTTGTTTAAATGGTGCGTGTTTCCACTTTTTTAGATTTAAATCAATCTCCAATATCCCTATTTGAGTAGTTGAGTTCTTCGCTATCGCAACTGCTCGACCGTTATTCGCATATAAGCCAGCAATTTCATCAAAAGGTTGTTCAATCGCTTCAACACCTCCATCAGGTAAAAGAAGACAAAGTCCCCAACAACCTTCTTTGCAAATCGCAGATACAAGCTGCCTACCATCCCAAGCACAAGTCCTCATTCCATAAACCCATTGAGGCATCCCTGTTTCTGCAAACATTGGCCAAGGACTATGCCAGGAAGTTGCTTTATCTCCATGTTCTAATTGCCTACTTATCTTGACGTTCCACCATCCTGAGCTGTCCTCAGAGACAATCAAATCTCCATTAGACGACCAAAGAGGCTGAAAAACGGATATTGAATCTGAGTGATTAGAACTACCTCCAATTAATAAAGTCTTTCTCGTTAAATCCCCTATACCGTTAATGCGAGCTAACCACAATTGGCTCTGATCCCATGGCATTTGAGGTTGTTGCCATTCAACCCAAGCCAAATAGTCACCATCGGGACTCAAAGTTGCATACCCAACAAAATCCTTGGGTGCATGCAATAGTTTTGGTGATTGCTCTACTGAGTCAAGAGAAAAGGAAACCAAAAAATCCCGTCCATCTTTCTCCATCACTCCTATCCAACGCCTACGAGGAAGATCTAATAATCCATCAGCCAGCGAAGAACTGTCCTTACAAGAAAGACATATTGGATCTGTCAATTCTCTAAGGATTCCTTTTTGCACATTTTTAGGTTCATTAATTCCTTCCCACCATTGGATCCAAAGGCAGCCATTACTGTCATCAATCCAACTCAATAACAGCAAATTATCTTGAGCTTCAGCGGTCCATGCCCCTCCTCCGTATTCATGAACACGGGTTCTAAGGTTGGCTGGTGCAGGAGTAAGTTCCTTTGCTTTTTGCTCTAGTTGCCACCATTCGCGAATCATTAACGTGGTTCTACCCTTCTCCTCGGGTCGCTGCTCCAACCAGAGAACCCAATCATTAATTAAGCGAGGTTCTTTAATGATTGGTATTTGACCTAAAGCTTCTGCAGCTGTAATTGGTTGAAAGGGTTTAGGGCAAATTTCGTCATTAAGACTATTAAATTGCATAATTTCTTGTAGAAAGTTGATTACTTTGCATAGAATCATTCCAATAAAGAAGAGGATTCTTTTTGGCTCGAAGCTTTGCCCAGCTTGCACGTACTGCAGAAAAGACCAAGTCATCAATCATCATCAGCAAAGAACCGATTGAGACCCCGCCCCTAGAGATTCATACTCTTGGAGATAAGGTTTTGAGACAAGAGGCCAGAAGAATCAGCAAGGTTAACGAGGAAACACGTGATTTAGCAAAAGACATGCTTCAAAGCATGTACTCCGCAAAAGGAATTGGGCTTGCCGCTCCACAAGTAGGCATTCATAAGCAATTATTGGTTATAGATTTAGATCTTGAAACACCTACTACTCCACCATTAGTGTTAATAAATCCTGAAATCACTAGCTGTAGTGCAACTTTGGACACATACGAAGAAGGCTGCCTGAGCATTCCAGGGGTATATCTCAATGTAATCAGACCTTCTTCTATCAACCTCAGTTATAGAGATGAAATGGGTCGACCAAAAAAAATGAAAGCAGATGGCTTACTTGCTCGTTGCATTCAACATGAAATGGATCATCTAAATGGTGTTCTTTTCGTCGACTTAGTTAATGAGCAAGAAGATCTCAGTCGAGCACTAGAAGAACATGGCTTTGACAAGAAAGACGTTCGGATTAAATCCTAAACCAAACTAAAACGGACCTACACTTAGAAATAAATCAGTGAAATTACTCGTTGCCGAAAATAAAGTTATTGACAGACTAAAGATAGATACACTAGGAGATCCCCTTGGCCAAGAATCTACAAAGTCTTCGCAACTGGCTTGCAGAAGCTCTCGAATTCACACTAGGGAACCCTAGCTCAAGCAGGCTTCAGCCACCTCCAATTGGTCCACAACCATATAGTGAAAAGCCAGAAAAGATGCATCATTGAAAACTTCCATATCTATAAAATATAGTTTTCCACGTAATAAACAATATAAAAGCATTTAAGATGCTTAAAGCTCTTAAATAGTAAATATATTTATATTGCGTTTTCGTGGCAAAAATTTATTGTAGTTACTCCTTGATCTTGAATAACTAGAGGCAAAGTTATTTAAAAATATGCTTTACTAAAGAAGAATCATCTCCCAATCCTCAACAGTAACCTTCAAACAGATTTATCTCTATGACTGACGAAACAGTCTTTAGTCAAATTCTTAGTGGGAACATTCAATGTGATGAGGTTTATAGCGATGAAAAGTGTTTAGCATTTCGCGATATTCAGCCCCAAGCCCCTATTCATATTCTTGTGATACCAAGAAAATTTATAGAGAGCCTTAAAACCGCGCAGGATGCGGATAAGGACTTATTAGGGCATTTACTTATAGTTGCAGCAAAAGTAGCTAATCAAGAAGGCCTTGAAAGTTGGCGGACGATAGTGAACACTGGTAGCGAAGCAGGGCAAACGGTCTTCCACCTACACGTCCATGTAATTGGTGGGCGTCCCCTGGCTTGGCCTCCCGGATGAACAATTAGCAAGCAAGAATATTGAAATGACATCCACCACGAAGGGGTCCAAAAAGGGACTTCGTAGCCAATTAGGAAAACTTCGGCGTTTATCGCAACCATTTTTCCTTCCTTTGGATCAAGCCAATGGATTGCAATTTATTTGGCTATTAATATCTCTGCTTTTCTGCGTTGGAGGAGTTGTATTGATATCCCTAACGGGATTAATAGAAGTTGCTTCTCAATTCCAACCTGCTCTAACTGAAAAGTATTTTGGTGGAGTTTCAGACAAAATCGACTTAATCTGGAATAGTTGGTGGGGGTTTGGGTTTTCGACTCTTTTCTTAATTGGGGCATGCAGTTTCTTCAGCCTTCGTCAACAACTTAGAAATAAACGTTGGCTTCATTGGCTAATACTTGGTGTAATTGTCTTAATGCTACTAACTGTTAATGGCATTAATGCAGGTATTAGTTTCATTGCAAGAGACCTTACCAATGCACTTGTATCCAAAGAAGTCGATAACTTTCAAAAAATTCTTATTATCTATGCCTGTTGTTTTGTAATAGCACTGCCTATACGTGTATCACAGATCTTTTTCACCCTAAAGCTAGGGATAATTTGGAGAGAGTGGCTCTCAAATAGCCTTTTATCTGATTACATGAATAATCGAGCTTATTATGTACTCAACCCTAATGAAGAGCAAGAAACAGATGTTGACAACCCAGACCAGCGAATAACAGATGATACAAGAGCATTTACTATTCAGAGTTTAAATTTTACAATTGGAATATTCGATGCCTTATTAACATTTTTCCTTTTTATAACTATTCTATGGGGAATAAGTAGAAATCTGACTTTTTCTCTTTTCGGTTATGCATGTTTCGCTACCGCAATTCTTCTAGTAGCCTTTAAAAGGCTAGTTAAAATTGATTTCGATCAATTACGTTATGAAGCAGACTTTAGATATGGACTGGTCCATATTAGAGATAATGCCGAATCAATAGCTTTCTACTCTGGTGAAAAGCCAGAGTTAGCAGAAACAAAAAGAAGGCTCGGATCGGTAGTTTTTAACTACAACCTATTAATTATTTGGAGAGTAATTATTGATGTAATGCGCCGATCTATTGGATATGCCGGAAACTTTTTCCCATATTTAATCCTTGCAGCACCATACTTCACATCTAAAATTGATTACGGAAGTTTTGTTCAAGCTAACTTCGCATTTGGCATGGTCGAAAGTTCTCTATTTTTCATAGTTAATCAAATTGAAGAACTTGCTAAGTTCACAGCAGGAATAAGCAGATTAGAAGGCTTTCAGTCAAAAGTTGAGCAAGTTAGCAAAGAAAATCCTGCACAAGATTTAACACTTATAAATAAAAGATCGATTCTAATTAACGGAGTTGATTTATATCCTCCTGACAATAGTCAGGTAATAGTGAAAGACTTATCTCTTAATGTTGAAGAGACTGATAGATTGCTTGTTGTTGGTCCTTCTGGTTGCGGAAAAACATCTTTATTGCGAATGATCAGTGGGCTATGGAAGCCGCTCAAAGGAAGTATTCAGAGGCCAAAAACTGGTGAATTATTATTCATACCACAAAAGCCATACATGCTTTTAGGGTCCCTTCGCGAACAGCTTTGTTACCCAACGGAACAAAGCCGATTTAGTGATGATCAGCTTAGGGCTGTACTTGATGAAGTTAACCTTCATGAGTTTGTTCAACGATATCCAGACCTTGATGTCAAACAAGATTGGCCAAGGATTCTTTCCTTAGGAGAGCAACAAAGATTGGGATTTGGCCGGTTGCTTCTAAATTCTCCAAGATTTGCTGTCCTAGACGAAGCAACTAGTGCGCTGGATGTTTCAACTGAGAAACATCTTTATAACCTTCTCAAGAAGCGAGATCTAGCTGTTATAAGTGTTGGGCATCGTCCAACCCTTATAGAATTTCATAGTTCCGTTCTACAACTAATTGGAGACGGGCAATGGCGCCTTGTTCCAACTGCCAGCTATGACTTTGAAAAAACCTGAGATTTTTAGATGACTGAAGCCAATGAACCCCGCTTAGGTGAAGAGGAAGCCCAAAAGGCAGCCGAAGGTAATACAAACAACGAATCTCCAATTCCTTCTACAAGTGCCACTACTAAAGACTTACCAGCTTTTGGATGGAGTGCTTACGCCGAAAGAGTTAATGGACGTTTTGCAATGATTGGTTTTGCCGCGGTCTTATTAATAGAAGCACTTAGTAAAGATGCTTTTCTTCATTGGGCTGGTCTTTGGCCATAAGGTATTTAATTTTTAGCGACTCTTATTAATCATCAAAGCGAGAACTATTGTCTCTAGGCCTAGAACTCTTAGGTCTAGAAGAATCCTTACGAGGAGTAGGTGAATCATTAGAAGGTTGAGATTCTTTCCGAACTCTCAAGTCGGACTTGCCTTGATCCATGCCCATAGGGGGTCTGGACCCAGCTCCAGTGCGTGATCTAGAAGGAGCAAAAGAAGCATCTTCTGGCTCTATAGGACGCATTGGTGTTCCCTTAGGGTTTCCAACTGTCCCACTAGATGAACCAAATCTCCTTGCTGGGATGGAGTCCCTTGAGTCTCTTCCTATAGGGTTGTTTCTACGAGTTGACTGCCGATTGACTGATGGGCGACTGCCTCGACGTTGGTCTTCACGAAGAGTACGACGTTCTCCAAATTGAGGAGAATTCTCATTTTGATCCTGGCTTTGGCCAAATCTTGCCATCCTGCGCTGCCTTTCTGAATTTTGCCTCCATGATTCAGATTCACTTTCACTCCTAACTCTTCTTCTTCGGCTTGCTGCCTCTTCAGGGATAGCAGCTCTTGAAGTACGCCGTGGTCGATAAAAATCTTCTTCAGAACGATCATTCTCAAAATTATCTTGACCAGAAAAACGGCGCCTAAATTCTTGAGGTTCTTCAAATTGATCATACGAATCTTCCCAACCTCTTTTCTCGCCGCCCCCAGGCATGCGATTAGGTGATGGGGAATCATCATCAAAATATGAAGAACGACGAGCTTGATCTGTCGCTACACCACGCAAACGAACACTCTCATAGGCGAAAAAGACAGTAGTGCCAGCTAACAAGAACTGACCAAACTGCAAAATTGGATCTAGGCGCCAACCCTGGAAGAAGAGAATTCCTCCACATAGCAAGCCAATTGCAGCAAAAAAGACGTCGTAATCACGTGCTAATGCTGGCTTGAAACTACGCATGAAATACAGACCTGCGCCACATACTGCAAGCGCAATGCCCACAATGCTGGCCCAGTTGAGACTGGCATTGACCAAAGTTGGGCCCCCTTAAACGATCGGAGAAAAGGCTTTTGAAAAAGCCCTTACTTAATCAGTTTACGAAGTTAGTTAAATAATGGTTAGCGTCCCCTTGCCACCTGGTCTTTCTGGCTGACCCAAATAAGAGCAAATGCGGCTGGTGTAACAATGAAAACCGCCGCACCAAGAAGGCTCAGTATCAGATTTACGGCTGAAGATGTCATAACAGATGCTGACTGATGCAAGACTGCATTGATTGTAATGATGTTGAGCACTTTTCTACGATGATGGGGTTGATGCTTTGAGCTTTGTGACGCCAATCTTGATGAAAGGGTTGCCAACGATGCACCTGTTAGTTGGCTTATTTCTTGGACTTTGGACCTTTGCGTTTTTGGTAAGAATCATCCTCTCTTGGTATCCACAGGTCAATCACAGCAATGGTTTATGGCCATTAGTTATCTGGCCAACAGAATCTATTTTGACAATTTCACGGAGAGTTGTTGCCCCTATAGGTGGCGTTGATGTCACACCTGTCATATGGGTAGGCCTTCTGAGTTTATTAAGGGAGTTATCTGTAGGGCCTCAAGGGCTCTTATCGCAGATGATGCTTAAAAGCCAAGCATTATCCTAAAAGCAAAGTTTCCTAGAAATTCAATTGAGCATCTCCTGCTCAACAAATTTTGTGTGTACATCACCTTCAATAAATTCTTTTCTATTTAAAAGTCCCAAATGAAAATCGATTGTTGTAGGTATTCCTGTCACAGCACACTCATTTAGTGCTCTTTGCATCCGTTTTAAAGCTGACTTTCTATCTTCTGCCCATACGATTACTTTTCCTATAAGGGAATCATAAAAGGGAGGAATATCATATCCCGTATAAACATGACTATCTACTCTTACCCCTGGGCCACCAGGTGGCAACCAGCCAGTAATTCTTCCAGGAGAGGGACGGAAATTATGAGTTGCATCCTCAGCATTTATTCGACACTCAATTGCATGACCCTTTAACTGAATATCATCTTGCTTGCAACTAATCGGGTCTCCTCCTGCAATTCGAAGTTGTTCTGCTATCAGATCAATACCTGTAACCATCTCTGTTACTGGATGCTCCACCTGAATACGAGTATTCATTTCCATAAAGTAAAAAGAGCCATTTCGGTCAAGCAAAAATTCCACAGTTCCAGCCCCTTCATATTTAATGCTTCTGGCAGCCGCTACAGCAGCCTCTCCCATCGCTCTCCTTAGGTGAGGGTCCAATGCGGGACTAGGAGACTCTTCCAGGAGCTTCTGATGGCGCCTCTGAATAGAACAATCCCTTTCACCAAGATGCACCACATTCCCATGTCTATCTGCAAGAACCTGAACTTCAACATGTCGCGGTCGATCAATAAATTTTTCCATGTATAAACCAGCATTCCCAAATGCAGCCTCTGCTTCTCCTTGAGCGGCTTTAAACATGCTTTCTAACTGATCAGCACCGCTGACTAATCGCATCCCTCTACCACCGCCTCCTGCTGTTGCTTTAATCATTACCGGATAGCCCATTTGATTAGCAAGTACTGATGCCTGTGCTGGGCTTTCAAGTAACCCTTCACTCCCAGGAACTGTAGGAACGCCCACTTTTTGCATAGTGGACTTAGCTGTGGATTTATCCCCCATTGATCTAATTGCATGAGGGGAAGGACCTATAAAAATGATTCCATGATCCCGGCAAATTTCTGCAAATCGATCATTTTCAGCCAGAAACCCATATCCAGGATGAATTGCATCGACCCCTCTAGAGGTTGCAGCAGCAAGAATATTGGGAACATTTAGATAGCTTTTGCTACTTGGCGCATCCCCAACACAAACAGCTTCATCTGCAAGCTGGACGTGTAATGCATTGCGATCCACTGTGCTGTAAACCGCAACAGTGGCCATCCCAAGCTCCCTGCAACTACGCAGAATCCTCAGGGCGATTTCGCCGCGGTTTGCTATCAATACTTTCCCGATGGACATCCGGGCATGTTCAAGCTTTGGGCGGATCGTATCAGCGCTCCCTTCCCTAGTGCGCCATAAAAAGGTTTACTGTTGCCCAGTATGATCGTTTTGACTAACTTCCATAGATGCATTCATCCGCGCGGATGTGGTGGAATTGGTAGACACGCACGTCTAAGGAGCGTGTGGCTTCGGCCTTGCGAGTTCAAGTCTCGCCATCCGCATTTTCTACTTAATAATTGATCTCATCAAATCAAACTGCTAGCCAGGAAAACTCTTATGCGGTCATTTTTCTTGCTAATGGACCTGGTGAGTTAACTACCTGGGTTCGACCCTTAGCAGAAAAGCTGCATAAAACCGTTTCAATGCGGCCTAAAGTTTTTAATGCAAAGACAAGTCTCAAGCTCGTTTTAGTGCCTTGCCCTAATGCGACAGGTAAAGAAGCAGATGTAGCAAAGCAATGGGGGCTATTTGAGAAAATCAAAACAGCTAATCAATTTTGGAAGCTATTAATTTGCCCCAAAAAATTTGGGGAATGGCCTAGTAAAGGAATAGTTGTATTTCTTGGAGGAGATCAATTCTGGAGTGTCCTCCTTTCAGCAAAACTTGGTTATCGACATATCACCTATGCGGAATGGATTGCTCGATGGCCTCAATGGAATGACCGAATTGCAGCGATGTCAGAAAAAGTTCGAGACCAATTGCCAAAAAAATATCGAAATAAGTGCAATGTAGTTGGAGACTTAATGGCTGATCTTTCAAGCTTTGCAAAGGAAGAAATACCATTACCAAAGGGAGAATGGATTGCATTACTCCCTGGGTCAAAACCAGCCAAACTATCAGTAGGAGTTCCATTCCTACTAGAAACTGCCGATAGACTTGCTTTAATAAGACCAAACTGTAAATTCTTACTATCGATTGCTCCAACTACAAATATAAAAGAAATAGAAAAATTTAACAGCTCGTGTAATCCAATAGCAAGTAAATATAAATCTGAAATATATAATATAAAACCTTCTCAAAATATTAATCAACCATGGAAAAGGCTAATCACAAAAGCTGGTACAGAGATTTTCTTACAAGAAATTCAACCCGCCCATGGTCCTCTTAGTCAATGCGATATAGCACTAACAACTATTGGGGCCAACACTGCTGAGCTAGCAGCTCTTGGAGTACCTATGATTGTAATAGTGCCAACCCAACATATTTTTGTAATGCAAGCCTGGGATGGCCTATTTGGATTATTAGCAAGGTTGCCTGGTTTTCGTAGATTTATTAGCTTTATTATCAGCACTTGGAGATTAAGAAATAAAGGCTTTCTTGCTTGGCCAAATATAAACGCAGGGAGAATGATTGTCCCTGAAAGGGTTGGTAAAATTCTCCCTCAGGAAATCGCGAAAGAAACCCATAGCTGGCTGGCTTCAAATAAACTCCTAGAAGGTCAGAAGAATGATTTGCAGAACCTTAGAGGCAAGCCTGGAGCAGTGAATAATCTAGCCAAAGAAATTAAAACCTTGCTTGAAGAAGTAACAATTTCTAGATAAAAGAAATCTTGTTTTTCTAAATTAATTCCTCTAATACTTCACTTAAGTATATATCAAGAACTAATTCTAATCAGATAATTCCTTTTACCATGGGTCTTCAAGTTCATTATTTTGATTCGAAGCTTGAGAAGAATTATTGATCTCGGAATCATTTGAATCGATAGGTTCTACATCAAGAGGAGCCTCTTGTTTGTTAATTTGTCTAGTAACAGAAGATTTTCTAGCAAAAGGCAACTTCTCCTCCCCAAAAGATAAGTCCTTAGGAATATTCGAATCTTGATAACCTCCAATATTTTCCTGATAATTTTCAGAGCTAGAAAAGCCTTCATCCAAATATCTCCGTTGAGGAATATTTTCTTGCTTACGATCCTCGATTTCAACATATTCCAACTCTTCTTCTGGCTCAAAGGCCTCTCTAGTTGATCCCTCGAGGATTCGCTCTTCTTGATCTATAGGTTGTCCTGATGAAAGTTGATTCTCTACTGGTACAAGATTTACCCGATAACGCTCCCTTTCTTGATCTTCCCAGCTTGGTCCGCCAACGCCAAGCTTCTCTAAAAAACCACTATTCAACTGTTTCAGCTTTTCTTCAGCACCCTCATAAACAATTATCCGATCAGCACCACTGCTAACAATCTCATCAACAGGTATTTCCCAAGTGCTTAACAAACCTTCTCCTAAAAGCGGGACCCCTAAGGCTGCCATTACCAAAGTTGTTAGTTCACCAGTCTCAATATCAAAAGAGAAACCAACTACTCTTCCAAGTTGCTCTCCAGATTCAGTAATGACTTGGCAATTTATTACGCTACTAAAACGTTCTGGTGAAAATCCCTCACTCAGAGAATCAGCAGAGTCAACAAGAATTACATCCCCAACCTGTCTTATTTGCTCTAGTGGCATCCATCTTGGAAGACCTGGCAAAAAACGGGTCAAAGGATTATCCCTAAGCCCCAGAGCAATCACTTCGCGACGATCGATATCTACAACAACTTCACCTACAACCCCGAGTCGCCTACCAGTGTCTCGGGTAATCACCTGGGTTCCCATCAGCTCTGAGCGGAGCCACAGCCTGTCACTTGGGACGTTGTCCAGAATTGGTTCGTTAGGAGATTGTGTACTTGTCAAACTTAAGCAATCAAGAGTGGGCAGATCGTTTCATTTTGACTCAAGGAGCTAAAACAAACATTGTTATGCTGCCTCAGGAAGACCAATCACTTGCGTATTGGATCCTCGAGCCTGCGTGACCCCAATAGTTCTACTAGATGCTCCTATCATTGGGCGTCGGTGACTTACAACTAGAAATTGAGCTTGCTCAGCTTGTCTAGCTATTAAAGAAGCAAGTCTTTCTACGTTGACACCATCTAAAAAACTATCTACTTCATCAAGTGCATAGAAAGGAGAAGGCCTAAATCGTTGGAGAGCAAAAAGAAAACTCAAAGCTGTTAGAGATTTCTCCCCACCAGACATAGCTGCAAGTCGTCTTACTGTTTTACCTTTTGGATGCGCCACTAAGGTCAAACCACCTTCTAAAGGCTCCTCTGCATTATCTAACTGGAGATGTCCGTCACCATCGGAAAGACTGGCAAATATCTCACGAAAATGTATATCAACTGCTTCAAATGCTTCCATAAATGCCTCTTGTCGCATTGTGGCAACTGTTTCTATACGAAGTAAAAGTTCTTCTCTTTCTTGGCTAAGAATCTCAAGCTTTTCAACAAGGTCTCCAAGCCTTTGATTAAGTTCTTCTAACTCCTCTAAGGCAAGCATATTGACAGGCTCTAGAGACTCCATACTTTGCTGTAATTGCAGCAAAGTAGATTGCAATTCTTCTAATCCATTAGCCCGTATTTCAGCAGGTACCTCTGGCAATGGGTCAGGCAGATTGCTCTCTAGTTCTTTAATCCTGACAGTACAACTACGTATCTCTTCTTCTAAGGATTGGCGGTCCTCACGCAGACGCTCTAGTTTCCACTTGGCTTCCTGTAGCTTCTGTCTCTGATCAGCTACCTCAGCTTCAGCTATATCTCTTGCTCTGCGTTGTTCGCCAAATTGGGCCTGTAGCTTTTGCTGCTGCGCTTGTAAATTTTCTCTCTTTTCTTTAACCCCTTGTTGTTGATCTCGTCTCTTACCATGAGCTATAGCAAGTGCTTGTACAGAATCCTTTAATCGTTGCTCTTCAAGTTTCAAGGTTTCCTCTTGATCCGATAAACGCTCTATAGCTAATTCACGTTCGCGCTTTTCATTTAATAAATCATCACGATTCTTTCTTGCATTAACTAAAGCCTGATCAGCAATTTCAAGATCAGTTTGCAACTTCTTCCAATTCTCATCATTACCATCTGATTGTGCTGACTGTTCTTCATCTTCAAGATCACTTAGCTCATTAACTAAAGGCTTTAGCTCTTGAGTAATAAGTTGCAACCGATCCTGCTGTTTTTTCTGCTCCTTTTCAAGCAGTTCTATTTTGTCTGTGCGCTCACTTCTCCGAGCAAGCATAGGAGCATTTGAGCGTTGAGCAGCGCTGCGCTCTGCCTCCATAGCAGCTTGTCTTTGCTCAAGTTGACGTAAATCAGAACGTATTTGATCTAAAGCCTTACCAAGTCGTAATTCCTCCTGCTTAGAGGCAACTAATGTTTCTCCTAGTTCCAAAAGTCTATTGCGAAGAGGCTGTGCTTCATCACGATCAGTAGCGCTGCCAAAACTTAATCCACCAGATTTTCTTAAAAAACTACCTCCTGTCATTGCACCACTCTTTTCAAGAAGCTCTCCATCAAGAGTGACAGACCTCTGCACTCCAAGTTGAGTTCGGGCAGAGTTCAAATCTTTAAAAACAAGAGTTTCGCCAAAGACATAAGCAAAAACATCTGTATATACTTTCTCAAAGCTGACTAATTGAAACGCATGACCAATAAGGCCATTGAATTCATCAGACTTTTGATAATTACTTCTTCTTTCTAAGGCAATATTTGAGTATTTCGTTGAAGTTTTTATTCTATTTAAAGGCAAAAATGTCAATCTTCCTGCCTTCTTACTTTTCAGAAGCTCAATTGCTTTTGCAGCAATGCGATCATTATCAACAACAATATGACCAAGTCTGGCACCTGCTGCTACTTCTAATGCAAGGCGATGTAGATCCTCTACCTCACCAAGTTGAGCTACTGGGCCATGAATTCCTTCTATACCAGACTCTAATAGAAGCCTAAGAGCTACTGCACCTCTGCTCTCTTGAAGAGTCTCTCTTCGACTTTCAAGCCTTGTTATTTCCTTCTCAAGTTTTTTCTGCTCTTGCTCCAATCTAAAGCGAGTCCTTTTTTGTATTTCTAAGGAATCAATTATTTGTTCAACCATTTTTCTTTTATCACTAATTATCTGGAGTAATTCCTTGCATTCCTTTTCTAATTGTTGTAAATGCAGATTAACTTTTTTATTTTCATTGTTATCAATGCTCTGCTCATCTGAAAGCTCTTTATATCGAAACTCATCTTTGCGCAATCTCTCTTGTAATTGTTGCTCCTCTTTTTGTAGTGGGCTCAGAATAGATTGAATCTGTTGCCTGCGATAGGTCCTTGTTTTTTGATTTTCGATTAAAGCCCCTGAACGCCCTGCAACCTCTCCAAGCCTTCGTCTAGTTAATTCAACAGCCACTTCAGCCTCTTTAGAGGTTTGTTCTGCAACCTCTAATTTCTTAGAAAGTGTTTGATCTTTTTGATTATAGTTATGAGATTTAAGTTCTTTACGTCGATCGCCAAGTTCTTGACGATAAGCCTGAAGATTTTCACCCTCTTGTTGATGTTGAACAGCTTGTCGCTCTAATTCTCTCTCTTGAGTTTCAAGGCCTGCTAATTCAGCTTGAACAGCAAGTAATTTGTCTTCTCCTAAAGCTTTAACCTCTTCTTGGAGACTTTTCAGTTTCTCATTAGAACTTAGAAGTTTTTCTTCAGCAGTGGAAATATGTGCAGCATCTAAAACCTCCTTCTCACCCATTTCTTGATGATTAACTTTTAATGCAGTAAGACCTTTCTGTGCTTCTTCAAAAGCAAGCACTAACTCTTGCTTTTTCCCATCTTGATATTGCTCCCTCAATTCTTTGTATTTACGAGCTTTAGCACAATCCTTCTCAAGCCTTAATCTTGCAGCCAACAACTCTTGTTCAACAATTCTGCAACGTTCTTGCCGATCCTGAACATCATCAAGTTTTCCTCTGGCTTGTTCTATTCGGTGATCAAAAAGAGCTACACCTGCCAATTCATCGATAAGGCCCCTCCGATCACGATTGCTCATAGAAACAATCCGCGTCACATCACCTTGCATGACCACATTGCTCCCTTCAGGATCAACTCTCAAGCGACGCAATTGAGTCTGTAGTTGCTGAAGATTGCAAGGCTCGCCATCAGCGCTATAGCTAGAGCTATAAGAACCTCCAGGCATTACTCGAAGGCGTCTAGTAACAGTCCATTCCTTCTGATCTGGTTTAATCCAAGGACCTTCACTTGGTACATCGATTCCTTGTTCTGCAATATCAGGCTCCCAATCACTAAGATCAAAACGAACGCTAACTACTGTTTCAGCAGATTTACCATCTCTCAAAACACCACTATTTACCAAGTCAGGCAATCGATCTGCCCTCATCCCCCTACTAGTGGCAAGACCTAAGCAGAAAAGGACTCCATCAAGAATATTGCTTTTACCTGATCCATTAGGACCAGTAACAACTGTAAAGCCTTCCTCCAAGGGGATAGTCATAGACCCCCCAAAGGACTTGAAATGCGTTAGCCCTACCTGATTGATATGAACCAACAGGAAACGGGGCTATAGGCAAAAAAAGTTTAGCGAAAGCTTGAAGAACCTCAAGGGGGAATTAATGACTTTTGGATGCATTGAAATCTTTGCTCTTGAGTCTGCATCTGTCTCCAGCTATCTCAAGAAAGCCCTGATATTTTTGACTGTCGAGATAAATTCGAATCACTCTGCTAGGTGTGTCGGGTAAAAAGCCATTAAAAACGCCCGAAAAAATTCTCTTAGCAAAACCCCGGCCTCCTGAAACCGGAGCTTCAAGCTTTTCCAACCATGCAAGCTTATGAGTTGTTGATGGAATAACTTGAACAGCAGGTCCATCTAAGACTGGAATTTTCTTGAGACGCCAACTTCTACAGGTCATTCCATCTTCCAATAAGAGATCATAATGCCTTCCAGAAAGGTCACATGGATCATTTATATGCTCTAGCAGAACCCATCGATTTCCTCCTCCCATAAATTATCTAAAGCGAACTTTTTGCTTTTAAGTAACATCCATATAGATTAAAGCCCAAAGATAAGCAGGACTTCCTCCTAGATTCGAAAATTTCCAACTAATAAAAACATAAATAAAAAGGAACTAGGTAATTATTGAAATATGAAAAACAGGAAAATCAAATAAAAGTGCTCTGACCTTTCTATCTGCGATGTGCATCAGACTGAATAGCTCTTTGCTCAGCATCTGCAGCCCTTTTAGTCGCCCACTCAGCTATAGCACTTTTTTTCTGATGCAATTTAAGCAACTCAATTGCTATATCTCTAAGCACTTCTATATCCTTACATTCATAAATTGTACGCCTCAACTTCTCAGTTTGAAACTGTAATTGGATGCTAGGCCTTATAGGATCTTCTAATGACAAATCAAAAACTAAGAAAAAAAGAATTTAAAAGAGTCTAGAAAATAGTTGCAATAGAAAATTTACAAAGAGATCCTACCCAATTAGCACGCAATGCTCTTGGGGGCACTTCGCAAGCAATTTCTGTGATGAATTAAACCCAGAGATAAAGCTAACTTTGAGATAAAAACAGGCTTTGGTGAAACCTAGTTTTTCTTTGGTGTAAACAGAAGTGCTATAGCCAGAAGACCTGCAGCTCCTGCAACTGCGGCTCCAAATTGTTGATTGGTGTTTGGAAGTGCAGCTGATGCAAAAACCAGTGCGGACAAGCCGATGCCCATGATTGTTAAAGATGTGACCCAAAACCTTTAGCACTAGAAGTATTTAATTGCATATAGGTTGTAATCAAAGGCCATGGTTCATAGCTCCAAAATTGGGCTAAATCTTCCTTTCGCCCTAAAGGAATCAATATGCAGTGATGCCTATTGAGGTCAAATTTGTTTAGGGGGGGTTCCACTAAAGCAAAGCTCTCACTAGTCTTGTAAAAACCCCCTGGATCCAATGGAATCCGCGAGTTCCGCATCCAGCGACACCCAAACCCAACTAGAGCAAGAAGACACTCCTTCGTCAGGTAGTGAACCGAGATTCATAGAACGCTTCGAAAGCTTGCTTCCCAAAATTCAAGAACAATGGCCTGACTTGGCCAAGCAAACCTTAGAAGCAACTCGAGGAAGCGTTGATGAGGTGGTAAAAGTGATTTCGGAACACTCCGGAAGGGAGTCTTATGGCGTACATGAGCAATTAGAGGAATTAATTAATGCAGCAGGAGATCGCACAAGGGATTTTGCTGAAAATTTAGAGCCATTAGAAAAACAACTAGAAGAACTCCTCGATGACTTAAATAAAACCCTTAGGCCTCGCATTGAACAACCTGTCCGTAAGAGACCTTTGCTCTCAATTGGCATGGCCGCGGGGATAGGTTTACTTCTAGGCCTGATCTTGGCTGGAGGCAGAAGATCCTAATGAGTGAATCTCAACCACAACGCTCTCGAGGGCTAGGCGCAGCCGCACGTGTAACAGCTCTTGCAGGCTCTGTAATGGACTTACATGTCCGCATTGCTCTTCAAGAAGTTGATAGAGAAAAACGCCGCTTAATAAGCGGCGGAATATTCCTGGCGATGGGAGGGGTCTTAATGATCTTCGCCCTATTAATAGTTGAAATAATTTGCCTAATCTGGATGCAAAACTCGTTGGAATGGAGCCTAAGTTGGGCCTTATTTATTCTGGCTTGCTCAAATATTTTCCTTGCTGGAGTGAGCTTAAGAATCGGAGGACAACTTGCTAAAGGTCCTTATCTTCCCGAAACATTTGAAGGTCTTTTAAAAACAACAAAAGCTGTTCTTGGCAAAACGTAAATTTAATGAATAGCGTAATTCAGAAACCTACAATCAATCCCTCCATTTTGAATTGGAATCTTTCGACTACATTTCATTCGAAGAGCTTTTGTTAAATCAGCATTTCCACTAAGTAGCCATAATTGCCAACCAGATGCATTATTCTTTAAATATTTCCCAAGCTCTTCATACAGATCTGTTAACTCTTGATTACAACCTAATCTCTTTCCATATGGTGGATTGGAAACAACCCATCCAGGTTGATTAGGAAGATCTAACTCATTAAAATTACATGTTTGAATTGAAATAACCTCCTCCAAGCCAGCTGACAGGACATTGGACTTGGCCATTTCAGCAATTTCACTATCTTGCTCACAGCCAATTATTTTTAACTTAGGATTATCTTGCTTTTCAAAGCTTGCAGCTCTGGTTTTTTCTGAAGCCCAAAGATGCGAATCAAAATCAGCCCATTTCTCCAACAAAAATGAACGGTTTAGCCCTGGTGCAAATCCAAGGGCAATAGATGCCGCTTCTATTAAGAGCGATCCTGATCCGCATAAGGGATCGACCAATGGCGCATTACTGTCCCAATTACTTAAACAAATCAAACCAGCTGCAAGGTTTTCTTTTAAAGGTGCTATGCCCATAGCCGCTCTATAACCTCGCCTATGCAAACTACCTTTTGAGCCATCAAAACTTAAAACAGCCTCTGAAGGTCTTAGATGAACATGTATCGACAAGTCAGGGGCATCTAAGTCAATGAGGGATCGCTTACCCCATTCTTGACGCTGAAGGTCAACCAAAGCGTTTTTAACTGTTAAGGCACTGAAGTGGGAATGACTAAGGCCATCGCTTCTACCGGATACATCTACTCTGAAGCTCATTGAAGGCTTTAGCCACCTCACCCAATCAAAAGCCCTTTGTATTCCTCTATACAAAGAATCTGGCCCTTGACAAGGGAAACAAGCTATCTCTCGCAAGAAGCGAAAAGGAAGCCGAGCATTTAAATGCAATCGATACAAGCAAGCCATATCGGCTTCAAATGCAATTGCTCTCCTCAAAATTGTTATTTCTCTTGCGCCAAAAGCAGCTAATTCTTGAGAACCGATTTCTTCGAACCCTTGTGGCAAAACTGCAATTACCTTCATCTAGAGAAAGTCCTTAGCTAAATGGGGAAGTCAAAAACTCTGAAATGACTGAATCCAATAATCCTGCAAGAATAATGACGCCCATCCTTGATGGGCTAGGTGGTCCACACCAGTGTCACGGACAGCGGTTCGATTCCGCTCAGCTCCATTACATACTTAATCCCACATGGGGCTGTAATGGTTTCGACGAGGCATGAGGAGGGTTACTGAAGCCTGCTCGGTGAGAGCAAATCCGTAACTGCGAACAACATCGTTCGTTTCTCCCGTCAGACAGCCCCAGTTGCTGCCTGACCCTATTAAGGGAGATGGGGTGAAGTCAGCCTTATCACCCAAATGACTCATGGGGACTGGAAGGTCCCCTCTTTTATTTCAAGGTCAAGTCGACAGTGTCCGTGAAGCTTTTTACAAAAGAAACCCCAATGATATGAACGTCGATTTCAAAACATTTATGGGAGCTTGTAGAGAGTCTGAAAAGGATGCTGCTTGCGAGTTGGTTGATCGGCAAAGCCCAGTAATCAAAGACCTACAGGGGGGAGAGAAAATACTCCTTATAACTATTATATTTATTTAGATTAATTTCTATTTTCATAATATTAGCTCTATGTTGTTTTCCTCTGGTTTAGGTCCTTTTTTTATTAACTTCACTGCTACCTGTTTCGAGAAATAACAAACTGCTATAACTTTATAGATGAAATCATTCATTAAACAAAATTCATTAAGAGCTTTGTATTCATCTTCTTCCCAGTAATCATTCATTATGAATTCATCAAATATAAGAATTGTATCTTCATCAATTATAGATTTTGCATGATTAATGGCACATATAGTTGAAGAGTAAAGATCCGCATCGAAATTGATAATTGATGCGGTAGGGCGAGCCTTGGAGAAAAACTTCGGGAGCGTATCTTGAAACTTACCTTCTATAAATGTGCCTCCGTTTATTTCAGGCTGATTTCCCTCACTTGAATAGCTGCCTTTCTTTTGATTATGCCAGTCTTCAGGTAATCCATCAAAGGTATCAAATCCATAGCCTTTATTAAATGCCTTAAGTAAGTATCTAAAGGAAATTCCGCGCCAAACTCCAAATTCATAGAAGGGTCTATTCTTATCGCTTACTTTAATAAGATTATCGAAAAATTCCCATTTATTGAAATCCAACCTGGGTCTATGATTAAGAGATAAAACCCATAAGAATGAACGTATGAAAGGATGATGTTGCAAATCCGAATTTGCTAACTCATTAAATAACAAGTTATCTGATTGATGTGCTCTTAATATGCTGAGAGTAACTTTTGCAGCTATATGATTACTATCTATTTCTAAGCATTTTTTAAGCCATTTTTCTGATTCTTGAATTGTTTTTACGCATCCTGATAAATTCCAAGCAGCATCAGCAAAATTAGGATTTATTTCTAAAGCCCTTTTGTTACAAATTTCTGCTTTTTGAGCCATTCCTTGTGAAAGAAATATATTTGCTAAATTGTAATGATAAATAGCAGAATTAGGATTAAGCTCAATTGCTTTATGAACGTACTTTTCAGCTTGATCAAACTTTCCTAGCTCACTTAATACGCTTCCCAAGTTCGAATATGCTCCTCCAAAAGCAGGATTAAGCTCAATTGCTTTACGCGAATAGATCTCAGCTTTATTTAAATCACCAAGATCTTTACATATAGTACTTAAATTTAAATATCCTTCTGCAAAAATAGGATTCAACTCTATTGTTTTTAGAATATTAGATTTAGCCTCTTTCAGGTTACCTAGATCTCTAAATATGTTCGCTAAATTATAATAAAATACGGCAGAATTAGGATTTATTTCTATAGCTTTTCTAGTATTTATTAATGCTGCTTTAAGGTTTCCTTGATCTTTAAGTATTAACCCAAGATTCGCATAGGCTTCTGGACTATCTGGGTATAAGTCTATGGATTTCTGATATAGTGTTATTGCGAATTTAGTTTGTCCTAGTTGTTTACAAATACTGCCATAATTTGAGAAGACCTTTGGATCTGTATGACCGCTATCAATAAACAATTGGTAGCATTCTATAGCTTTCTCGATATTGCCCTGTGAATGATGCATGAAAGCATCTTGAATAAGTTTATCTTTATCAGATTTTTTGCAATTCCCAACTCCCTTTTTAGAATTTATATTTTTCATCTCATCGTAGTCTTTCATTGCTACTCATTAAAACTTAGTATTTGCCTACATTAGGTGGTAATTCAAGCTGCTTTCAAGTTGGATGTGACTTTCATTCTGATTTCTCTTGGTAGTAATTCCTCAGCTTTTTGATTTGCTCAGGGCTAATGCAACTAATCCTTGAAGTGGCTGGAATTTCTAGAAGCGTGCAAACAGCTAGCAAGTCATCCGTGCCAACTTTGAGCTGTTCAGCTAGCTCTAAAACTCTGATCGTCATATCACTTTCAGGCAGGAAGCTGATCGAATGCTTCGAACATGGTCTGATCAGTTGCTAATCGATAAGCCCTACTTAACGCTGCTAAACCATGACCCATCGCTCGGAAAATTTGAGCAGTTTCGAATCGGGTCCGATGACAACGCACGCTGTTTGTATCCCTGAAGGTATACGGCCTCAACCAATCACCCCGCTGGTCATATTCTTTTTTTAAGCTTGATCCACTCAGGCTGTGTCTTAAGAAAAACCTCAACATAGTGACCATTTAATTTTCTCCGATTTCCATCTTTCCTAGAGGTAGTTCGAGCAATGGGTAGGAGAAGATCAAGTTCCACCCAACCTTCACTCCTTCTGAATCCAACAATGGAGAACTCATCAAAAAACAAGGCTCACACTTGTTAGAACCAGAAACTTTCCTGTATGAGCACCACAAACGCGACTCACCATTGTGGTCTTCTCTAAGAGTCAAATACTGCAACTAAATAGGCCTTAAACCAAATTAAACCATTAAACGCAAAACATTTGCCAAAGCTGGATTGCGATTATTGATTCCTTCAATTAGAGCCAAGACTTAATATGATAGTCCTATGAAGATATCTGTATCTAGCATCTATTAGAAACTAGAAGAAAGGGGCAAAGATGCAGCTACAGAAAAGGATTCCAGTATTGAAACTGGTTAATCAGCTTATATTTTAAGCCTTTCAAAGCTAATATGTTTTCCATGAATCCAGAAAAACAACACTCCAAGCTCCTCAAGCTACAAACAAAAGCTCAAGATTGCTTGTCTAGAGAAGAGGCTCAAAAGCTGATTAGAAAAGCCGATAAAGCCCACAAAAAACTTACATCTATATAGCTTCGGTCTACTTTTATTACTTGATTCTCAAAGAATCAAAAGTCTTTAGATTCCTTGTAAATATCAAGCTGACTTTTAGGTCAATATTACTCCTCTAGCATTAAAACGCTATATATACCCCTTTAGCGACTATAGGTATGTTCACCCACTAAATATGGTGTCTTGATTTTTTTTTCATTTTCGATTAGATAATTAATTCCCCATCACCCGGCCCTGTGTGTTTAACACGGGCCTTTTTTTTTATCTAGTCAGCTTGAATCAATCTTAATTTTCTTATAAAAGGAAAATGGTTTTTACGAATAAAGTCCAGGCACTATACAAATTAATTCTAAAATAAGTAGTTTAAAAGTTCAAAACAAACCAACACTAACAAATAGTCTAAACATATGAACAAGAGGAAAAAGAAAAAGGAAATACTTTCAATAGCAAAGCTTCTGGACACGTCCGGAATGAACCATGGAACTTCTGGGAACCTCTCTATCCGATCAAAAAAAGGAATGATTATTACACCAAGTTCAATACCTTTTGAACAAATGAGCTGTAATGATCTAATCGAAATTGAGGTAAATAGAAATAAACAAATGAAAGAGGTTCACAATCCTTTGAATAGAAGGCCATCTTCTGAGTCTAATTTGCATGCAGATATATATATAAACAGACCAGAAATTAATGCAGTTTTGCATTGTCATTCAATACATGCTACAGCACTTGCATGTCATAAAAAAAATATTCCTAGTTTTCACTATATGATCGCAATTGCAGGTGGCGATAATATCCGATGTGCACCATATTCAACATTTGGAACACGTGAGTTTTCAAAAAATGCAGTCATAGCTCTAGAAGGCAGATTAGCTTGTTTATTGGCCAATCATGGTCAATTAACAATAGCTTCTGATCTAAAAACTGCCCTGAATCTTGCTATACAAATAGAAACCCTTTCACATATGTATCTTGAAGCGAGGCAATTAGGAGAACCTGATTACCTAAGTTCTGAAGAGATGAGAATAGTTATAAATAAGTTCAAAACTCTTGGATATGGCTTAAAGACATAAAGAATATAAAATATTTATCGACTCTATTCTTTAAGACTAAAGTAATTAGCATTTAATTACCTCCACCTAATTTTATTTGGATCCTTTCTCTCGATTTGCCTCAGAAATAATAGCAATAAAAAGATTGATACAGGACCAATAATAAATGCGGCAGTTAAAAACGACTTTACTTCTGGCCCTAAACTAACGAACAAATTACTCATTTTCCTTTGTCCTAAGATTAAAAGTAGGCTTTTGCTTAGGGGGCTCACCTTCAATCCAAGTTGAAAACATCGTTAAAAGTCTTCCTAAAAAAGGTACCCAAAATTCCTCATATGCCTGTTTTAAAAACCTAACCATAGTAATTCTAAAAAGAAACAGCCTTTGCTATTGAGAGTTAAGGCATATATATAGAAAACACAATCTATATCAAAACCCTTAACGAGCTTGATTTTTGGCGAGAATGTGACAATACGCACCTTGTAAGATTTGAATTCCTGAAAATTAATGTTAAAAAACAATTGCTACTGGCTCTAAGGAACTTTATTAACTCAAAAGATGAAACAAATCAATGCTAAGAAGGTTGAAGAATTCACTAAGCAACTCAAGCAGATCGACTTCGATATCAATTCTTCTTTTGGTAGGAGATTCATTACGTTATGTGGTGGATTAGCTGCCATTAGCCTTGCCTCAATAGCACTAAAACTGGGTCCAATCTCTCGTCAAGCTAATCTTTGGAATGTCTGCGTAAAGGAAGAAATTAATCACCTTCAAATTATTAGTGCCACAAAATCAGAAAAAATATGGCTCTCAGTTCCCAACTGCAATGGGAGTAGAAATTAAATAAAAAGTATTTAAACTCTTATCTCTTAAAGGTAATAATCTCATATTTCGAGCTTTTCATTAATATCTGAAACGCTTAACAACCATTGCAGGGCGATCATTCAGACCAGTTTCAAATAATATCCATTGATGAGTTTCCAGATCATGATCACATCCAAACTCAGCTTTGTCTTGGTAAATATTTCTTTTCTCAAAATGACACGCCTGGTCAGCCTCAAAAGCTGAACGATAACTTGTAAAGAAAAGAACAAATGCTATGAAAAGCGAAATAACCGTAATAACAATGAAAGTGATACGCATTCCGATGAATAGCAATTTTTTATATTCCAGGAAACCTAGTGATGGATAAACAACAGGCTTCTTATTGAGAATATAA
>QCKB01000007.1 GCA_003215655.1 Prochlorococcus sp. AG-409-J16 | reverse complement strand
GGTCTTTCCATCTATCCAGTTTGAAACTTCCAATAATGCCTATTAATGAGCCTTTTTTTACGAAGTCTGCAGCTACTTGAGCTTGCTTCCCCCAGATTTCTAGATTGAACCAATCTGGCTCGTCATCTCTATTACGACGATTCACTGCCAATGTGAGGTTTGCGACTACGCTTCCCGATTCAAAGTAACGAACTTCAGGATCTCGCCCAGCACGGCCTACAAGAGTAACGGAGTTAACGCTCATTCCTTTTAAATTGTGCTTATGTTTTGATTGTGCCTAATTCTGCGGCATTTTTCATTTCTCTATCGTCAGGGATTCTCAATCTGAGATGTAGAAGTATCGGATTCGTCTAATCAACCTTATGATTCGCCGATTAGACATTCGAACCTGTGTTTTTTCGTCGCTTCAAGTTTTCTCGGGATATTGGAATAGATCTAGGGACAGCTAATACCTTGATCTATGTATCTGGTAAGGGGATTGTTCTTCAGGAGCCATCAGTTGTTGCAATGGATCTTGAGGAAGGTGTCCCAATGGCTGTTGGGGATGATGCCAAGTTAATGCTTGGTCGTACTCCAGGAAATATTCGAGCAGTCAGGCCATTAAGAGATGGGGTCATTGCAGATTTTGATGCGGCAGAGCAAATGCTTAAAAGCTTTATCCAGAAATGTAATGAAGGCCGTGGAATACTTGCTCCTCGTTTAGTCATTGGTATTCCAAGTGGAGTGACTGGCGTAGAAAGACGTGCAGTAAGAGAGGCAGGAATGGGTGGCGCAAGGGAAGTTCATTTGATAGATGAACCTGTAGCAGCCGCAATTGGCGCTTCACTTCCTGTTACTGAGCCAATTGGAACAATGATTGTTGATATTGGTGGAGGCACTACTGAAGTTGCCGTTATGAGCTTAGGGGGAACAGTTTTAAGTGAGTCCGTTCGTGTGGCTGGAGATGAAATCAATGATGCTATTGGGACTTACTTGAAGAAGGTCCATAACTTGGTGGTAGGTGAACGAACTGCTGAAGAGATCAAGATTCGTATTGGTTCTGCTTTTCCTAATAATGAATTTGATTCGGAATCAATGGATGTAAGGGGTCTTCATTTGCTTTCTGGTTTGCCTCGTTCAATAAACCTCAAGGCTGGGGATTTACGAGAAGCTATGGCTGATCCTCTAAGTAAAATTGTTGAGGCAGTTAAACGGACTCTTGAAAGGACGCCTCCTGAATTAGCGGCAGACATTGTTGATCGTGGAATTATGCTTGCTGGAGGAGGAGCCTTAGTTAGAGGTATTAGTGATTTAGTCAGTCATGAGACTGGCATCTTTACTCATGTAGCTGAAGATCCTTTGTTATGTGTTGTAAATGGGTGTGGCGTGGTGCTTGATGATTTCAAGCGACTAAGGCGGGTATTAGATACTCCGGATTATGCACGCTCAGCAGTGGTGAAGGGTTAAAAAATGGGTGCTTACCCCTGGGGAGCACCTTTTCGGTTTAGGACTTTGCGCCGAGTTATGCCATTGGTGCTTCTTATCGGGGCATTTGGTTTTGTCCGTTGGACTAAAGGAACTGCCTTTGCTGATATTTATGCTTTTGTGAGCAGACCTTTTTGGCCTGGATCATCCCAGCGGGAATGGGTGCAGATATCTGCTCAATTAGAACAACAGATCAAGCTCAATTTGCTAGAGCAGGACAATCAAAGATTGAGACGATTGCTTTCCTTAGATAAAAAATCTGGATCGGATCGGATATCCGCTCCAGTAATTTCTAGGACTACAAAAGGATGGTGGCAAAAGCTTGAGCTTGGGAAAGGAGGAATGAATGGCATAACGCCTGGGGACGCTGTGATGGGGCCTGGTGGACTAATTGGAAGAATTAATAGTGTTACACCTACAACAGCGCGAGTAATGCTTTTGACGGCTCCTGGCAGTCAAATTGGTGTTTGGGCTGAAAGAACAAAGAGACATGGGATGTTGATGGGAGTTGGCACTAGTAGGCCACAGATGATTTTTCTTGATAATGATCCGAATGTTCGACCAGGTGATGTTGTTAGTACGTCACCAGCCAGCACATTGGTCCCTCCAAATGTTCCTGTTGGTGTTGTTGAATCCTTGGATGAAAAAGTTTGGCCAACACCACATGCGATTGTTCAATTAATTGCTTCCCCTGAAGCTATTGATTGGGTGCAAATACAAATACAAAGATGAGAAACCTGCATCAGCGATCAATTTGCTGGGTTTCAGCTTTTGTAGTCATTTTATTTGAATTGGCATCCCCGTCATTTATCACTATCTCAGGAGTTTCTCCTTCCTGGTCTGTTTTGTGGTTACTTCCTTTTTCCTTGGTGGCAGGACCTTTTTTTGGTGCTTTTGCAGGCCTTTGTTTTGGATTAGTGCTTGACGGACTTAGCTTGAGCTATTTCACCCAAGTACCTGCTTTCGTAATTCTTGGATGGTGGTGGGGGAACTTGGGTAGGCGTAGTACATCTATAGAACGAAGTTGGAGTCTTGGCCTTCTGGCATGGATTGGGACTGGTTTTGTCGGTTTAACTTTTTTATTCCAGATAAATCTCACTTCATTTGAGGTGCCAGGAGCTTTATTAAATGCTTGGGCTTTGAACACATTGCTTGTACAAGCAATGCTTACTGGACTTTTGGCACCGCTTATATCTACTTGGTTATTGACTGTGTGGCGACGAGGCTCCTTTATTTCGTTAGGGCAAAATTCCAAAGGATTCATGAAATGAATTCTTTGGTTTGATTATTTACTCGGGAACGCTTGAATTTTTGCTAGCCAGAAGAGCACCCAAAAACGTACTTATCTAGGTATAAATACTGTCGAAATCTTAAAAAATTAAAAAAACTATTTGCTCACGCCAGTGTTTAGGCGTTTTTGATCTAGGCGGAAAGGTATTGTTCTTTTTCTATATGTGGAAATGCTCATGCCCCGGGGCGGTCCATCTAAGCTCCCCAATCCTGAAGTGCCTTCACAGAAGGTTCTGAAGACATCCAATGCTCCCAAGGCTTGCATCTTGGTAGTAGATGATGAACCTGCTGTTTTGCGCGTCTTGATGACCAGACTGCAGTTGGCTGGTTATCGAGTTATTTCAGCTAATGATGGTGAAGAGGCTTTAGAGGTTTTTCATAATGAGTCTCCAGATTTAGTTGTTCTTGATGTGATGCTGCCTAAGCTTGATGGCTTTGCAGTTTGCAGGAGGCTTCGAGCCGAATCATGTGTACCAATTATTTTCCTTACAGCTTTGGAGGCGATTTCAGAGAAGGTTGCAGGATTGGATTTAGGAGCAGATGATTATCTTTCAAAACCTTTTAGCCCAAAGGAGTTAGAGGTTCGAATTGCTACTATCCTCCGCCGAGTTGGCCCAGGCTCTTCAATTGCCGAGCCTAGAGATTTACCTGTAGGACAAGGGGTACTTCGAGTAGGAGATTTAGTCGTAGATACAAATCGAAGGCAGGTGAGTCGAGCAGGGGCGCGTATAGGGCTAACTTATACAGAATTTAGTTTGCTAGAGCTTTTATTTCGTGAACCAGGACGGGTTGTGCCTAGGGCCGAGATACTTGAGCAGCTTTGGGGCTACCCCCCTCGCAGAGCGGCTGATTTAAGGGTAGTTGATGTTTATGTAGCGCGTTTACGCGGTAAATTGGAACCTGATCCTCGTAACCCTGAGTTGATACTGACGGTTAGAGGTATTGGTTACGCTTCTCAGCGAATGGGTGAATTCCCTAATGCGTTGGCAAGTTGAATAAAGTTTTGACTTAATGGTGCATTCAGCTGAATGGGTGGCCAAGATTGCCTGCATATGTGTCCTGAACTGTGTCTGATTTAAGAGAAACACGTCTTGAGAAAGCGAATGCCTTGAAGGAGCTCGGTAAGGGTCCTTATGCATTGACTTTTAAAGTTACTAATAGGGCAATCGATTTACAGAATCAACATTCGGATCTTCCGTGTGGTGAAGAAAGAAATGTAAAAGTATCTCTAGCTGGAAGGGTAGTTACTCGTAGAGTTCTTGGGAAATTAGCTTTCTTTACGCTTTCCGATGAGACAGGAACTATTCAGCTTTTTTTAGAGAAAGTTAGTTTAGATAAAGGGCCCTTAGATCATCACGGAAAAGGTGGCTTTACTCAAATAACAACTTTGGTTGATTCTGGGGATTGGATTGGCGTAGTAGGTATTTTGCGGCGGACAGATCGGGGGGAACTTTCGGTCAAGGTTCAGGATTGGCAGATGCTTTCTAAAGCTCTTCAACCATTACCTGATAAGTGGCATGGTTTAGCGGATGTGGAAAAGCGTTATAGGCAAAGGTATTTAGATCTAATTGTTTCTCCACAATCTAGAGAGACCTTTAGGAAGAGAGCTTTGACAGTTAGCGCAATTCGAAGATGGTTAGATGATCGATCATTCTTAGAAATTGAAACCCCAGTTCTTCAGGCAGAGGCAGGAGGAGCAGAAGCAAGGCCTTTTGTGACACATCACAACACACTTGATTTGCCGCTTTATCTCAGAATTGCTACTGAATTGCATTTAAAACGTCTTGTTGTAGGTGGATTTGAGAGGGTTTATGAACTTGGTCGGATTTTTCGGAATGAGGGTGTGAGTACAAGGCATAACCCTGAATTCACTTCTGTTGAGGTTTATCAGGCTTTTTCGGATTACATCGACATGATGAATTTGACTGAAGCCATGATTTCCTCAGTTTGTCAGGAGATCTGTGGCTCAACCAAAATTTCTTATCAAGGAGAACAAATCGATTTGAGCCCTCCTTGGCGTCGAGAAACCATGCATGATCTTGTAAAGGAGTTTACGGGGATAGATTTTTCACTTTTTGCAGATAACAGGTCCAAAGCAGCTTCTGCAATGGAGCAGGTTGGATTACAGGTATCGGAGAAGGCCGATACAGTTGGAAGATTGCTGAATGAGGCTTTTGAGCAAGCTGTTGAACAAAAACTTGTTCAGCCAACATTTGTACTTGATTATCCAATTGAGATTTCTCCTTTAGCGCGGAAACATCGCAGTAGAGAAGGCTTGGTTGAACGATTTGAACTATTTATTGTTGGTCGTGAGACTGCCAATGCTTTTAGCGAGTTAATTGATCCACTGGATCAACGTCAAAGATTAGAGGCTCAGCAGGATAGAAAAAAGGCAGGTGATCTTGAGGCGCATGGGGTTGATGAGGATTTTATTAATGCGCTTGAAGTTGGAATGCCTCCTACAGGTGGTTTAGGGATAGGAATTGATCGTTTGGTGATGCTTTTAACTGATAGTCCTTCTATTCGAGACGTAATTGCTTTTCCACTTCTTCGACCTGATTCAACTAACTAGTCTTTTCACTTTGAACCATCACAGTGGATAATTAGAGATATTGGTAATGTAGTCTTCTGATGAGTGGTGAGCGCGTAGGGTTCCGCTTCAAACACGCCGATGCGGTCGTTAAGCGTAATCCGCAGGGACGTTCCAGGCGTGGTTGGGTTATGGAGCCTGTTGAACAGACCACAAGTAGAGGCACCAAGATGCCTGCCTACCGAATTAGGTGGCGGGATAGCGAGCGGCCTGAAATTGTTTTACAGCACATGCTGATAGCAGATCCGGACCCTTCTCCACCTCCAGAGAATGTGAGTCTTGTCCCGCCTTCAACAAAATCTTGACTTAGTTTTTAAACGAATTATTTCGTTTTAGTTGATTCAGCTCTTCTTCAATCTGGAAGACTTTCCAGTCTTCCTCCAAGTCTTGTTCTGGATTTGAAACCTCAGAAAGTTCAAAAATTTCTTTTTCGATTTCCTGGAATAATTCCCCAATATCAACGAGCTCTGACCAAAGTGCTTTGCCTTTTTTCATGAGGCTCTTAACGTATTGATCAGCTTTACTTGCAAGTTGAGTCTCTCCGGCAGCTTTTGCTCGGTTAGAGCGATCTCTCCATTCTTTAACTAACTTTGCAAGCGAAAGGAGTTTTTCTCTATGCGATTGGGCTTTCTTTTGAAGATGCTCTCTTCGTTTATGCAGAGAGAGAGAACGGTTTGTTTTAAATTCTTTTTTTAATAGGAGTTCCTGATAAGGGTTAGCTCCTAGAAATGTTTCAAGTTTTTCATCAAGTACTTCCTCAAGCTTTTCCATCCATTTATGGGTCATTTGTTTTTCGGGGCTCTAGTGATTACTGGTATTTCAATTTCTTTTTGAAGAATTGAAATAGCTGCATCTCTTGATTGAAGAAGGGTTTGGGTCAGTTTTGCTATGTTCTTTTCTCCTAAATCGAGGTTTGCTATACGTTCAAATGCATTGATGTAAAAAGATTCAAGTTCCTTGATTAAGAGTTCACGTTGCAGCTTTAGATTTTGGAGTTGATTTTTCCGTGACATTTAATTGATTGGCTTAATGAAATTTGAGTTGTTTGACCTATCAGAATGTGCATATGTAGATCAAGAAAGAAATAGGCTTTTTTACTACTTCTTTTGCAGAAGATGGTGCTGGGACTCTTTCTTTTATGGAAGCTATCTTGAAAGTGGCAATATTGCATCTAGTTAGGGATTCAAAATGGTCAGTTTTTTTAGACATCACATTTGTTATCAGATTTTATGAGGCGCGTATTTTGACTCCCTTTCAGTCCAACTTGCAATGAGGGGCTCTAGGCGAAGATTAAGTCTTCGGAAAAGTGATGAAGCTGCGGAGGGCAAGCTTTTACCAGTAGTAGTGGCTTTATTTATATTAGCTTTAACAGGAACTTTTCTCGGTTGGTTATTGCTTTTTGATGGGGAAAAATCATTTAATAAAGATAATTTTTCATTTGGCTATAACACTAAAAATAATATACCTAATTCGTTCTCATCAGATGAGAATAAGCGTCAGGAGATCTATGATCGGCTTAGGGTATTAAAGGTTGATAGAATTTGGTTTTTGAAGTTAGTTGATGCAAGCTTTTTTCTAAGATTTCCACAGCTTGGTGGGCGATTTGCTTTTGAGAAAATGGATTCCTCTATAGGCATAGTTTGGTATGAATTGGCAGAAGAATGGCTGGCAAAAGTTGAGCAATTGCCTCCTAATATTCGTATTCAATTGGGAAACCTAAATGATTCTTCATGGTATAAGAATAGGGAAAATTTGATTCAAAAAGGTTTAGCCAGGACCATAGTTGAAAAAATAATTAGTACTAAGGCTCAGAGATTGTTAGCAGGTTGGATTGGTCCTTTTAAGCCTGATGAGCCTTTCTTGCAGCTATGGCACGCCATTGCTCTTCTTGATTTGGAAGAGGTAGAGATTGAAAAAATTAATATAAAACAAATAACTTCTACTTCTCAAAGAATATTTCTTGCTTCTCGAGATATTCGCCTGATGGAGGTTGATTTGCCTTCGGACAATCATATTGAGTTTAAAACGGATGGTAGTCCTTTAATTCAAATTGCAGTTTTCAATAAGCGTGGTATTGAAATATTGAAATATGGTCCTTTGGGAAGATATTTTTTAGCGCCAAAGTCTGGGAATAAATTATATATTTTATTTGCTAATGAAGGTGTGGCTTCTGGCTATTTTAGATTAGATTTTCTCAGGGATTAATCTGCTATAAAAGAATTTACTAAAAGCGTTTCATCGCCTCTTTGACTTCTCTATTGGATTGTTTTCGCTTTTCTTCTTGTCTTTTATCGTGTAGTTTTCGCCCTTTGCCTAAACCGATTGTTAATTTTATCCAAGACCCTTTGAGATGAATATTCAGCGGTATCAAAGTTAACCCTTTTTTATCTAGCTGACCTCTTAGCTTGTCGATCTCGCGGCGATGAGCAAGTAGCTTACGAACCCTCATAGGATCATGATTGAAGAAACTGCCAGCATGGTTATGAGGAGAGATGTGAACGTTGTGTAGATGTAATTCACCTTTGCGGATCAAACAGAAGCCATCGCGCAAATTTGCCTTGCCTCCTCTAATTGATTTGACTTCTGTACCTACTAGCTCAATGCCAGTTTCAAGGGTTTCAATAATCTCGTATTGATGTCTAGCCATTCGATTATCTGCCAGTAGCCTATTGGCTGAGGCTCTATTCGCTGCAGATATTTTTTTGCTGCTGCCTTTACCCATTTGCCTGTATCGATGTTCTGACCTTATCCACGGATCGGTACCTTTCAAGCATGGCGATTGTTTCTTCTGGCGAAATTCAAGCTCATTCCCCTTCATCTAAGGCAAGGACAAGGGTTGTAGATGCAGTACCTATGAAAGAGGAAATGAATTCCTCTAGAGAGGATGGTCTAAGACCGAGAAGTTTGGATGATTACATTGGCCAAAGAGAACTTAAGAAAGTTTTAGATATAGCTGTAAAAGCAGCATTAGGGAGAGGAGAAGCTCTTGATCATGTTTTGTTGTATGGCCCTCCAGGTCTTGGCAAAACAACTATGGCTGTTGTCGTGGCTGAAGAGTTAGGAGTTAAATGTCGGGTAACTAGTGCACCTGCACTTGAAAGACCTAGAGACATTGTTGGTCTTCTGTTAAGTCTGCAGCCAAGAGAGGTCCTTTTTATTGATGAGATTCATCGATTAGCAAGAGTCACAGAAGAACTTCTCTACCCTGCAATGGAGGATCTTCGTATTGATCTCACGGTTGGGAAGGGAAGCACTTCTAGAACGAGAGCCTTGGATTTAAATCCTTTTACTTTGGTTGGTGCGACAACTAAAGCAGGATCGCTCAGCTCTCCTTTGAGAGATCGTTTTGGGCTTACACACCGTCTTGATTTTTATTCTTTAGAAGATTTGCAAGCGATTGTGAAACGGGCAGCTGATTTGCTTGATTTACCCTTGACTCAAAATGCTTGCAAAGAGGTAGCAGGAAGATGTAGGGGGACTCCGCGTATAGCCAATCGTTTGCTTAGAAGAATTCGTGATTTTGCAACAGTTATGGGAACGGATGCTGTGATTAATGATCAGTTAGTTGATGAGGCATTAAAACTTCATAGTGTTGATCACCGGGGTCTAGATGGCAGTGATAGACGGTTGTTGCAGATGTTGTTAGAAGAGCATGGAGGTGGTCCTGTCGGTCTGGAAACGCTTGCTGCAGGACTTGGTGAAGATGCCGCAACTCTTGAAGCAGTTGTTGAACCGTATCTTTTGCAACTTGGTTTTTTGAGGCGGACTCCAAGAGGTCGTTTAGTAACTAATGCAGGACGATCCCATCTTGGATGGCCAAATGTGCAATGAAAGGGATTGGAGCTATAAGACATTTGTTTTGGTTATGGGTAGCTTTGTTGGTCTTGGTTATTCCAATCAATCAAGTTGAAGCCTTACAAGATCCCAGATCTCTTTTTGAACATGCTTTGCTATCAACTCGGAAGGGTGATTTAAAAAAAGCTTTATCTCTTTGGGATCAGTTTCTGGAGGTTGCTCCTAAAGATGCTGCTGCTTTGAGTAATCGAGGAAATGTAAGGTTGGCATTAGGAGATCCAGAGGGGGCTATTAAGGATCAAACAAAAGCAATCGATATTAGTCCTCTTGAAAATGATCCATATTTAAATCGGGGCTTGGCAGAGGAGGCTTTACTAGATTGGTCAGCGGCGGCTCGAGATTACAAAGTTATTCTTGAAAGAAATCCCGATGATCCTTCTGCTCTTTATAACCTTGGTAATGTTTTAGCCTCTCAAAGTGATTGGTTAGAAGCAGAAACTTTGTATAACAAAGCTGCTATTGCAAAAGTTGATTTTGTAATAGCTAGATCAAGTAGGGCTTTAGCAAAATATCAGTTGGGAAATTTTGATGCTGCTGAAGAAGAGTTGAGGAAGTTAATACTTAGGTATCCGATGTTTGCAGATGCAAGAGCTGCGTTGTCTGCTTTGTTATGGAGGGAGGGATCTTTTGGTGAAGCTGAGAGTCATTGGGCAGCAGCTTCTGGGCTTGATCCCCGTTATAGAAATAATGGTTGGCTTTTAGATGTTCGACGTTGGCCACCGAAACCAGCAGCTGATCTTATGGCATTTCTTTCTTTGGAGAGGCCATGACTCTTTTACTTAATTGGTCTGAACGTTTAAAGGATGTTTTGCCAGATTTGATCGAACTGCGTCGTCATTTGCATTCTCATCCTGAACTAAGTGGTCATGAATATCAGACTGCTGCTTTAGTTGCAGGAGAAATGCGACGACTTGGTTGGGAAGTTAGAGAAGGTGTTGGCCGTACTGGTGTGGTAGCTGAATTAGGAGTGTCGGATGAGCGCCCTTTAGTGGGATTACGAGTTGATATGGATGCTCTTCCTGTTGAGGAAAGGACTGGGCTTGAGTATGCATCTACTCAAGAAGGAGTGATGCATGCTTGTGGACATGATTTGCATACTTGTATAGGGATTGGAGTAGCAAGACTTCTTTCTGGGGAAGATTCTCTTCAAGCAGGAGTACGTTTGCTATTTCAGCCTGCAGAAGAATTGGCAGAAGGTGCTCGATGGATGCGTCAAGATGGAGCAACAGATGGTTTAGAAGCTATTTTTGGTGTGCATGCTTTTCCAGCCCTTCCTGTAGGGAGTATTGGTGTTAAGAGTGGAAGTTTGACTGCAGCCGCCGGAGAATTACAGATAGAGGTAATTGGAGAAGGGGGGCATGGAGCGAGACCCCATCAGTCAGTTGATGCTATCTGGATTGCCTCAAGAGTAGTTACTGGATTGCAAGAGGCTATTACTCGCAGATTGGATGCCTTGAATCCAGTTGTAGTTAGTTTTGGGAAAATCCAAGGTGGTAAGGCATTCAATGTGATTGCCGATCGAGTACTGCTTGTAGGTACTGTCCGATGTCTGGACAGCTCACTGCATGACAGGCTTCCTGCCTGGATTGAAGAAACGGTTTGTTCTATTTGCTCAAGCTTTGGAGCAGAGGCTGTTGTTCGTTATCGATGTATTGCTCCACCTGTTTACAACGACCCTGAATTAACAAGTTTATTGGAAAGGTCTGCTGCTCAGGAATTAGGAGCCGATTGTGTTCTTAAGTTAGAAAAGCCATCGCTTGGTGCAGAGGATTTTGCTGAATTGCTCCAAGACGTGAGAGGTACGATGTTTCGCTTAGGGGTGGCAACAGATAAGGGATGTGCTCCTTTGCATAGTGGGAGGTTTGCTCCTGATGAAGGTTGTATAGATGTAGGTATTCGTGTCTTAACGGCTACTCTTATTTCTTGGATGAATGAAAGAGGTTAGACGCTTAGCAATGAAAAGATCTATTGGGGCCTCATTGCTTTCACTTGGAGCACCTTTGCTCATCCTTATTGCTTTAACAGGCCTTTTTCAAAGGACAGGGAATGATCGGTTGCAGTCTTTACCTGCTTTGATTGTTGGTAGTGGCTTAATTGTTACTGGTGCTTTGGGCCGTACTCGTCGAAGGCGCAAATTGCTAATCGCACTTAGGAATAATGATCATGAAACCACCAGATAAAGCAATTTTGAAGAGTTTTAAATCTTTTAAAACCAATCAAACAACAATTAAGCACAAGATTGCAGCTTGGCTTGAGAAATTTAGCTAGGTTTTGTTTAGCACTAGGGGTGCCATATCAGTTTTGGCTGATTGGCTGAGATCACACCCTCTGAACCTGATCCGGTTTACCCCGGCGAAGGGAAGTGATAAGAGAGTGATCACTAGCCCTTAGGGAGTCTCTAGTTTTTTCTTTGATTTTGTGATCATGCGCAAATCTTGGGTGGCTTCTCGAAAAGGACAGGCAAATGTTTCCCAGTTGTACTTTGCTCGTCAGGGAGTAATTACCGAAGAAATTGCGTATGTTGCTAAACGGGAGAATCTTCCTGAGTCTTTGGTGATGGAAGAAGTGGCTCGAGGAAGAATGATTATCCCAGCCAATATCAATCACATCAACCTGGAACCAATGGCGATTGGTATCGCCTCTAAATGCAAAGTGAATGCAAATATTGGAGCGTCGCCTAACGCTAGTGATGTAGGTGAGGAGCTGAAGAAGCTAGAGCTTGCTGTCAAATATGGTGCGGATACTGTTATGGATCTTTCGACAGGAGGTGTGAATTTAGACGAGGTTCGTACGGCAATTATTAATGCTTCACCAGTCCCGATAGGCACTGTCCCTGTTTATCAAGCATTGGAGAGTGTGCATGGATCTATTGAGAAGTTATCGGAAGATGATTTCCTTCATATCATTGAAAAGCACTGTCAGCAGGGTGTTGATTATCAAACTATTCATGCTGGGTTGCTCATTGAGCATTTGCCCAAAGTAAAAGGAAGAATCACAGGCATTGTTAGTCGCGGAGGGGGGATACTTGCTCAATGGATGCTTTATCACTACAAGCAAAACCCTCTCTTTACAAGATTCGATGATATATGCGAGATCTTTAAACGCTATGACTGTTCTTTTTCGTTAGGAGATTCACTAAGGCCAGGTTGTTTGCATGATGCCTCAGATGAGGCACAACTCGCGGAATTAAAAACACTTGGAGAACTTACCAAGCGTGCTTGGGACCATGGAGTACAGGTAATGGTTGAAGGCCCAGGACATGTGCCAATGGATCAGATTGAGTTTAATGTCCGTAAGCAGATGGAGGATTGTGCTGAAGCGCCTTTCTATGTTCTTGGACCTTTAGTCACTGATATTGCACCTGGATACGATCACATTACTAGTGCAATTGGTGCAGCGATGGCTGGTTGGTATGGAACTGCGATGCTTTGCTATGTAACCCCTAAAGAGCATTTAGGCCTTCCTAACCCTGAAGATGTTCGTGAAGGGTTAATTGCTTATAAAATTGCAGCACATGCTGCTGATATTGCAAGACATCGTCCAGGTGTACGGGATCGAGACGATGATTTGAGTCGTGCTAGATATGCTTTTGATTGGAATAAGCAATTTGAATTAGCGCTAGATCCTGATCGAGCCCGTCAATACCATGATGAAACTTTGCCAGATGAGATTTTTAAACAGGCTGAATTCTGCTCAATGTGTGGGCCTAAACATTGCCCAATGCAAACTAAGATTACTGAAGATGATTTAAATAAATTAGAACAAGTTATTAACTCTACTGCTGCTACAGAGATTATTCCTTAATGGAAATTTCTTTTTAGAAATCTATTCCAGGTTATCTTTGAACCATTTTATTGTTTTTTCAAGTCCTTTTTCTAAAGAGATTTTCGGTTCCCAGTTTAGCTCTTTATTAGCAAGGCTAATGACGGGCTTGCGTTGTAATGGGTCGTCTGCAGGTAAAGGCATGTGGACTATTTCTAGCCTTGGGTTGATCCGATTTCTTACTAGCTCTGCTAACTCAAGAATAGTAAATTCTCCTGGGTTCCCTATATTTATGGGGCCAGAATGGTTGCCATTCATTAATCTAATCATACCTTCAATTAAATCATCTACATAACAAAATGAACGGGTTTGTTTTCCGTTCCCATAAATCGTTAACGGTTCTCCTCGTAAGGCTTGGACTATGAAATTACTTACGACTCTCCCATCATTGGCTAACATCCTTGGCCCATATGTGTTGAAAATTCTCATAACTCTAATTTCTGTTGAATGCATTCTTTGATAGTCGAAACATAGGGTCTCTGCAATACGCTTTCCTTCGTCATAACAGCTGCGAATTCCAATTGTATTTACACACCCTCTGTAACTTTCTGGTTGAGGATGTATCTCTGGGTCTCCATAGACTTCGCTTGTACTTGCTAGAAGAATTCTTGCCCCCACTCTGCGAGCAAGCCCAAGCATGTTATAAGTTCCGAGGAAACTTGTTTTTGCGGTTTTGATTGGATTGAATTGATAGTGAACTGGTGATGCAGGACAAGCAAGATGCCAAATTCGATCAATTTCTAATTTAATTGGTTCTGTAACATCATGACGAATAAGTTCAAAGCGTGGATGATTGATCCATTTGTTTAAATTCTCCTTTCTGCCAGTGAAGTAGTTATCTAGGCAGATAACTTCTTCGCCAGAAGCCATTAATCTGTCAACAAGATGGGATCCAAGGAATCCAGCACCTCCTGTAATTAAGTTCCGATAATTCTTTCTATTGGCCATTATTATTCTTTAAGACTTCTTGATTGTCATATTTTCTGCCCCATAATTTTGCACTTATAATATATTTTAGAGATGGTTTTGAGCTCGACAAAAGCCTAGATTTAACTATCTCTAGATTTGATAGAGAGTTAGAGGTGTTTATCCCCACTTGAATTAGCTTAAGAGATTTTTAGCTTTTGCAACAACATTTTCTACTGTAAATCCAAATTTTTCCATGCATGTACCACCAGGAGCAGAAGCTCCAAAGCTGTTCATAGTTACGCTGGCTCCATCTAGACCAATAAATTTATGCCAACCAAAAGATTCAGCTGCCTCAACAACAAGCCTTTTTCTTACCGAAGAGGGTAGAACATCCTCTTTATAGGCATCACTTTGCTCTTCAAATAGTTCTACGCATGGCATTGAAACGACCCTAACTTTGTGTCCTTCAGAAGTAAGTTGATTCGCGGCTTGTACACAGAGGTCGAGTTCAGTACCGGTGCCAATTAAGATGATGTCTGGGGTTCCATTGCAATCTTCAAGCACATATCCTCCAAGTGCCACTTTGTCGATAGAAGAGTTGGCTTGGTTTGCCATCCCTTGTCTACTGAGGCATAAGGAACTTGGGCGTTTGCGATTTTGAATGGCTACTTTGTAGGCCCCGCTAGTTTCATTGCCATCTCCTGGTCTGAACACAAGCATGTTTGGCATGGCGCGGAGAGATGGAATCGTTTCGATTGGTTGATGAGTAGGACCATCTTCGCCAACGCCGATGGAGTCGTGAGTTAGTACATAGATAACTCCTAGTTGACTTAATGCGGAGAGACGCATTGATCCCCTCATGTAGTCAGCAAATACAAGGAATGTTCCTCCATAAGGAATCAGACCACTGTTGTGATAGGCAATTCCATTGAGGATTGCTGCCATTCCATGTTCACGAACACCAAAATGGAGGTAACGCTTTTCTGGTGTTTGAGGTTGGAAAGAACCAGTTTCACCTTTGATATCGGTGTAATTGGAATGAGTTAGATCAGCTGAACCACCAATTAGTTCAGGTAAGTTAGGACCAAGTGCACCAAGACATATTTGGGAGTGTTTTCTGGTTGCGAGACCTTTGTCATTCTCTGAATAGCTGGGTAGATCCTTGTCCCATCCTTGTGGCAGCTCTCCCCTTAGCATTCTTTCAAACTCTTCAGCCTGAGAGGGATATTGTTCCCTATAGCTTGCAAGAGATTTGTTCCAGTTTGCTTCTAATTGGGCTCCTCGCTCAATTGCTTGACGGTAGTGAGAGTAAGCCTCCTCGGGTACTTCAAAAGGTCCGTAATCCCACCCGAGTTGTTTTCTCGTAAGAATGGTTTCTTCTTCCCCAAGAGGCGCACCATGGACCCCAGCGGTGTCACTCTTGTTAGGGGAGCCATATCCAATAGTTGTTGTGACTTTGATGATTGATGGTTTGTCGGTGACTTTCTTTGCTGCATCAATTGCTTGTGCAATTGCATTTATATCTTTGTCTCCATCAGCGACATGTTGAACGTGCCACCCATAGGCTTCATATCGCTTGAGAACATCTTCTGTAAATGAAACTTCAGTGCTTCCATCGATAGTTATTCGATTATCGTCATAAAGAGCTATAAGTTTTCCAAGTTTTAGATGCCCTGCAAGTGAGCAGGCTTCAGAAGAAATACCTTCTTGATTGCATCCATCGCCCATTACTACATAGGTGTAATGGTCAATGAGGTTTATGTCTTCTTTGTTGAATTTGGCAGCTAAGTGGGCTTCAGCGATAGCTAGACCCACTGCATTAGAAATTCCTGCTCCAAGAGGACCTGCTGTAACTTCTACGCCAGGGGTTTCAAATGTTTCTGGATGTCCAGGAGTACGTGAGCCCCATTGGCGGAATTGCTTAATGTCTTCAATCGATACAGAGTCGTAACCAGTTAGATGTAATAAGGCATAGACCAACATGCATCCATGACCTGCTGAAAGAACAAATCGGTCACGGTTAAACCATTGAGGGTTTTTAGGATTGTGGCGTAGAAACTTATCCCAAAGGGTGTATCCCATCGGAGCACAGCCCATAGGCAGGCCAGGGTGACCACTATTTGATTTATTGATCGCATCGACGGCCAGCATACGAATGCTGTTGATGCAGAGCGTGTCAAGAGAGGCAGTCGCGGCGACCATTTTGTTAATTGGGGATTTAGGAATTCTGAAGGATGGTTGGGAAAGATCTGTTTAGATCATTTGCCTGAAGGCTAGGCAGACATTGTGCCCTCCAAACCCAAAAGAGTTTGAAAGAACTACGCCTAGTTTGTTTTGTCGTGCTGTATTAGGCACGTAATCGAGGTCACATACTGGATCTGGATTTGAGTAATTAATCGTTGGCGGGACAAAATCATGCTTTAGAGCAAGTATGCATGCCACTGCTTCAATTCCTCCTGACCCCCCCAGTAGGTGACCAGTCATGGATTTTGTTGAGCTCACAGGGATTTGATTCGCTCGATTGCCTAAGACACTTTTAATAGCAGCAGTTTCATTGCTGTCATTAGCTGGTGTACTTGTGCCATGTGCGTTGATGTAATCAACATTTTCTGGAATTAATTTTCCATCTTGTAGGGCCTGGCGAATGGCTTCGGCTCCACCAATTCCCCCAGGAGTTGGAGATGTGATGTGGTGAGCATCACAGGTAGTGCCATAACCAATTATTTCCGCATGGATTGTTGCACCTCTTGCTTGAGCATGTTCCAGGGTCTCCAGAACTAGTACTCCAGATCCTTCTCCAATAACGAATCCGTCTCGTTCTGCATCAAAAGGCCTGCTTGCACTTGCTGGATCGTCGTTTCTAAAAGAAAGAGCTTTAGCACTTGCAAAGCCTGCCACCCCTAATGGGGTAATGCTTGCCTCTGCACCTCCACAAACCATTACATTTGCTTTACCAAGTTGAAGGATTCGGAAGGCATCGCCAATTGCGTTGGATCCAGCAGCACATGCCGTTGCTACAGCTGAGCTTGGCCCTTTTGCCCCTAATGCAATCGCAGCAAGACCAGTTGCCATATTTGGAATCATCATTGGCACCGTGAAAGGGCTTACACGGCCTGGACCTTTATCGGCCAGAACATGAGCCTGGGTTTCCATTGTGAGTAGACCACCTACCCCAGAACCAATAATTACTCCAATGCTTGCGGCATTGTTCTCATCGATGCTCAGACCAGCATCTTTTAGGGCTTCTTTTGCTGCTACAACGCCAAATTTTGAGAATCGATCCCATCTTTTTGACTCTTTTGGTTCAAGAATCCCCGTTGGGTCGAAGTTCTTGACCTCCGCAGCAAATCTACAGGCATGACCTGAGGCGTCAAATAAGGATGTGGTCGCAACTCCATTGCGACCCGATGTCAATCCTGCCAAGTAGTCCTTGACAGAGTTGCCTATCGGAGTAATCGCGCCTAGGCCAGTGACCACAACGCGATGGAGACCCTCCACCATTTGTTTATCAGGCTTGTTTGTCTTCTATGAACTTGACTGCTTCGCCGACGGTTGTAATTCCTTCGGCAGCTTCGTCAGGTATTTCGATGTCGAAGGCTTCTTCGAGGGCCATGACTAGTTCGACTGTGTCGAGAGAGTCTGCACCAAGATCGTTTTGGAAATTCGACTCCGGCTTGACTTCTCCGGCGTCAACGCTGAGTTGCTCGGCAACTATCGAACGTACTTTTTCGAGGATCGCTTCCTGAGACATATTCCGTAATGACGGGACTATGCATCCTACGGGCTAGCGCTAGGAGTTAACAACAGTGACGGCAGAGCAACGAAGATGTTTCAGTCGGACGATTTAAGGTTACATTTATTACAAGCGTTTTATCTCGGAACGGGCTTATGTCCCACGCAGTCAAGATCTACGACACTTGCATCGGCTGTACACAGTGTGTGAGGGCTTGTCCTCTCGATGTACTGGAGATGGTCCCTTGGGATGGCTGTAAAGCCGCTCAAATAGCCTCCTCGCCTCGAACAGAGGACTGTGTTGGCTGTAAACGCTGTGAAACAGCCTGCCCTACAGATTTCTTGAGTATCCGCGTCTATTTGGGCGACGAAACAACTAGAAGTATGGGCTTGGCCTACTAAAAAATTGTTCAGAAACTAAACGTTTCAGAAAGTTTTTTTTCATATAAAGCCATAAGCTCAGCCCGGCGGGTGTCGGGCTTTTTCTATGTGTGGAATTGTTGCTGTTATTGGTTCCAGGGAAGCAGCACCGCTCCTTCTGGAGGGGCTTAGGCAGTTGGAATATCGTGGTTATGACTCAGCGGGTCTTGCGACGGTAGAGGCTTCTAGTACTGCAATTACTGGGAAGTTGACTTGTCAGAGAGCCAAGGGAAAGTTGAAAAACCTATCGGCAAAGGTCGCAGCGCTAGGGGCTTCAGGACACATGGGAATTGGTCATACTCGATGGGCTACACATGGCAAACCAGAGGAGCACAATGCGCATCCTCATCGTGATAGCACTGGTGGTGTAGCTGTTGTTCAGAATGGAATTATTGAGAATTATCGAGAGTTAAGGGACTCTTTAGAGGCTGAAGGGATCGAATTTGCTTCAGAAACTGATACCGAAGTGATTCCTCACTTAATTGCTCGAGAGCTTGAAGTACTTCAATTAGAGAATCAAATTATTACTGGCTCGATTCTGCTTAGTGCTGTTCAGAAGGTTTTGCCAAGACTGAAAGGTGCTTATGCTCTTGCTGTCGTTTGGACTCATACTCCAGGGGCACTTGTTGTTGCAAGGAGACATGCACCTTTGCTTATTGGCTTTGGTGAGGGGGAATTTCTTTGTGCTAGTGATACCCCTGCTTTAACAGGTTTTACTAGAACAATTTTGCCAATGGAGGATGGTGAGGTTGGCTTGTTAACACCTTTAGGTATTGAACTTTATAACTCAGCTGGAGAGAGACAAGAAAGAAGTCCGACTCTTCTTAGTGGATTTGATCATGTAGCTGATAAACGGAACTTTAAGCATTTCATGCTTAAGGAGATTCATGAGCAGCCGGAGACAGCTGAACTCTGGATGACAAGGCACTTGCCTGAGGGCTTACCACTTGAGGCACCTGTTGCTTTACCTTTTGATCAAGACTTTTATTCAGGTATTGAGAGGATTCAGATTTTGGCTTGTGGAACAAGTCGTCATGCAGCAATGGTGGGTTCATATCTTTTAGAACAATTCTCTGGAATTCCCTCCACAGTTTTTTACGCGAGTGAATTTCGTTATGCAGCTCCGCCTTTAGTCCCAAATACTTTGACTATTGGAGTTACACAGTCTGGTGAAACAGCAGATACTTTGGCTGCTTTAGAGATGGAAGTGAATAGACGTAATGCTTATGGGGATCCTTCATACTCTCCACGCTTATTGGGAATAACAAATAGGCCTGAAAGTTCTCTTGCTAGACAGGTTCCCAATATTCTTGATATTGGTGCTGGTATCGAGATAGGAGTAGCTGCTACAAAAACCTTTATAGGGCAAATGCTTGCTTTCTATGGCTTGGCTCTTAACTTTGCTGCTCGGAGTTCTAATCGATCACCCGATGAGATCAGAAATCTGATTCAGGAATTAAGAGCGATTCCCGCACAATTGAAATCATTAGTGTATTTACATGATCAGATGTCTGAGGATCTTGCGCATCGTTTTGCTGAGACTCAAGACGTTATTTTTTTAGGTAGGGGAATTAACTATCCGATTGCTTTAGAGGGTGCTCTTAAACTCAAAGAGATTAGCTATATCCATGCAGAGGGATATCCAGCTGGTGAAATGAAGCATGGACCTATAGCCCTTTTGGATCCAAGGGTCCCGGTTATTTCTATTGCAGTCCCAGGAGTTGTATTTGAGAAGGTGCTAAGTAACTCTCAAGAGGCTAAAGCTCGTGATGCTCAATTGATTGGTGTAGCGCCTGAAGGACCAGATACCAAATTATTTGATGCTCTTCTGCCAGTCCCAGAGGTTAGTGAGTGGGTAAGCCCTTTGTTGTCGGTTGTTCCGATGCAGTTACTTAGCTATCACATTGCGGCTCATAGAGGCCTAGATGTAGATCAACCGCGAAACTTGGCTAAAAGTGTGACTGTTGAATAGATGGATTAGGAGGTCCCTAGATCATCTAATCGACCGTATTGATCTTCTAGCCTCACGATGTCATCTTCTCCAAGATAAGCACCGCTTTGAATTTCAATTAATTCCATAGGCATGCGTCCAGGATTGCTAAGGCGGTGTTTACAACCCAAAGGTATGTAAGTGCTTTCGTTCTCTCCAATGAGTTTTTTTTCTCCATTCCTTTCAACTAAGGCTGTGCCTTTAACGACTACCCAGTGCTCAGCTCGATGATGATGCATTTGTAGTGAAAGGCTTGCACCTGGCTTTACTTGAATTCTTTTAACCTGCCAACGACTTCCTTCCACAACAGATGTGTAGTTTCCCCATGGTCTATAAATCTTGCGATGTGCTTTCCCTTCAGGGCTGCCATCAGTCTCGAGTTGCTTAACAATATTCTTTACACTTTCAGTTTGATTTCTGTTAGAAATTAAAACAGCATCATCAGTTTCTACAACAACGAGATCTTCAATTCCTAGACCGACTAAAAGCCTATGTTCGCTTCTTAGATAACAATTTTTACTTTTTTGGATAATTACTCGACCACGTGTCACGTTGCCATCTATGTCTTGGTCTGATGTTTCCCAAAGAGCATCCCAACTCCCTACATCACTCCATCCAGCTTTAAGAGGAAGAACAGTTCCAAGATGAGTTTTTTCCATAACTGCAACATCTATGGAAATATTTGGACATTTTGCAAAGGCGTCTTTGTCTAGTCTTATGAATTCAAGGTCATGAATATCTTTTTCAAGCGATGCCTTGGAAGAGGTAATGATTTCTGGGGCGAGTCTTTTTAGTTCGTTCAGAATCACACTTGCTTTAAAGAGGAAAATTCCGCTATTCCAAGTAAAACGTCCCTCAGCAATGAATCTTTCTGCAGTAGCGCGATTAGGTTTTTCTATAAATCGAGCAATTGGTAATCCTTTGTCTGCTGTGTTCTCTATATGATTTTCTGCCTCGATATATCCATAACCGGTGGCTGGTGAAGTAGGAACAATTCCAAAAGTAACTAATCTCCCAGCTTCGGCAGGTTTTCGTCCTGCTTCTATTACTCGAAGGAACTCTTTCTCATCTCGAATCATATGGTCAGCAGCAAGAACAAGTAATAGCGGATCTTCACCATGCTCAATTGCCTTAAGCGCAGCTACTGATATTGCGGGAGCGGTATTCCTCCCAATAGGTTCAAGGAGTATCGCGCTTGGCTCAGCATCGATTTGGCGCATTTGTTCCGCCACTATGAAGCGATGATCTTCGTTGCAAATTAATAATGGATTTTTTAGACCGGATAGTCCTCTGAGCCGTTTTTGTGTTTGCTGAATCAAGGTGTCTTCACTGTCTCCTGCTAGTGCCAGGTATTGCTTTGGGTAGCTTGCGCGGGATAAAGGCCACAGGCGAGTGCCTGTTCCTCCGCAAAGAATTACAGGTATAAGCGAGGGGGCAGTCAAAATTCAGCGCTTAAGTATTCCAAGAATCGCCTAAATCAAGCCCTTTTGTCGATTTTTTATAGATCTAGGAGACCAGGTGGTGGAGTTAGTAACAACCATCCTTCGTCTAAATGCACTTCTGGAACAATTGTTTTGACAAACGGGACTAGGGTTTTTTTTCCTTCTTTTAATTCAATCTCTAATAAGTCATTACCAGCTGTAATCAGATCTTTGACTTCTCCAATTGCAGGACTCTCCTTCTCCAGTCTTGCTTCTAGGCCAATCAGATCTAGTAGATGAAATTCACCCTCATTGAGTGCAGGTCGGCTGCTGGAAGGGACTAATAGACTTGCACCTAATAAAGTTTCAGCAGTAGTGCGGTTTTGAACCCCTTCCAATTGAATTACATATATCGATTTACCTGGAAGCTTTCGACCTTTAAGTAATTTGACTGGTTTTGGTTGGTTGTTGCATTGCTTTAACCACCTTTTACCTGGCTCAGTAAAACGCTCCGGGAACTCACTGCTTGGTTTTACTCTTAGCTCACCTTGAAGACCTTGTGCAGCGACTAGCTCACCTATGATGAGCCATTCATCATCAGCATTCATTTTTAAGAGAAAAGTATGTTGATAATTGGAGACATAATTAGCTCACTTTGAACATATGGTTTCTGAAATTCCTCCAATTTTGCCTGGTTCTACTGTCAAGGTAAATGATTTTTCTTCGATTTATCATGGTTATACAGGATTTGTTCAGAGGGTTTGTGGCGATAAAGCAGCAGTACTTTTTGAAGGTGGAAATTGGGACAAACTAATAACTATTCCTGTTAAGGATCTTCTTTCTGAATGAAAAATTACCTTCTTTTATTTAGAGAAATCCATTGTTATTTATTTAGTTTTTGAAGTGTTTGTTGAGCAGCAGCTTGTTCAGCTTCTCGTCTGGAACTTCCCCACCCTTCTCCCATAAGTTTGCCATCTAGTTGGACTGTGCTGAAGAACCTCTTTGGATCTCCATGCTTTTTAGTTAACTCTTGATTTATGTATGTTGGAAGTTGCAGGCCTTGTTTTTGACTTAACTCTTGAAGGGCAGACTTGCTGTTGTATTTATGAGGATCTTCTAAAACTTCCTTGCTTGTTTCTTCCCAGTAAGGAGTTAGCCAACTATGAATAAATTTCATTCCAAGATTGGATTCATATATTGCTCCAATTAGCGCCTCTGTTGCCTCAGCTTGAATAGTCGAGAGTGCAGATGCATCTCCAGCTGCTTGAGGACCAATTACAAGGAAGTCTTTAATACCTATTTTTTCTCCAACTTGACTTAGCCATCTATCACTAACAAGTTGAGCGCGCAATGCTGATCTTTCTCCCACGTCCATCTTGGGAAATTTCCAATCGATGAACTCTGATGCAGCTAATCGCAGCACAGCATCACCAAGAAACTCAAGACGTTCGTGATTGATTTTCGATTTAGCGGATGTGTGCGTTAGGGCTTCGTTGATAGTCCAAAAGTCTTCAGTTTTTATAGTTTGAGGGCTGTGAAGGAGCTCATTTGCAATTTTGAGGTGTTTGAGAAGTTCTATGAGTTCTTTAATTCGATCTTTAGAAATGGAGGTTTTTGATTCTTTTGGCATCAACATCTAAGGAGTTTTTATGAGATTGAAATCGAATCTCATATTGAAGGTTTTGATGATCAAGCTTTAGTTACTCAATAGGGTGAAAGCAGGTCATAAGCCGGGTTCTGTTAACACCCTAGGGGTGGGGCAATCATCTATCTGGGACTGTTGTTGCCAACAGCCTCTAGCGGCTCATATAAACAGGGGAAGGGGAGATAGCCATTCCTTCCCCCTTGGCCTTGCTCCCAGCCGGGGTTTACCTAGCCAGCACCTCTCGATACTGCTGGTGCGCTCTTACCGCACCTTTGCACCCTTGCCTGTGCATGATCAAACGAATGCTTCATCATTCCATCGGCGGTGTGTTTCTGTGGCACTCTCCTCACGGTCACCCGCACTGGGCGTTACCCAGCAAGCTTGGCTATCGGGGAGCCCGGACTTTCCTCAATCAAGCTTTTCCTGCATTAAGTAGGAATGCCCTGATCGCGATCGCCTCTCCTGCTTTCAAAGTCCATAATGACTCAGAACATAATGTTTGTTCAATTGGGGCTGTAGCTCAGCTGGATAGAGCGACGGTTTCCTAAACCGTAGGTCGTGGGTTCGAGTCCCGCCAGCCCCGTGAATGACTATTTTTGTGAAGATCAGTAGTACTATATATAGAGTCACTAGGCAAATCTCACACTGTTGCTAGCGTTGTCTCAGTGAAACAGTCACTATGACCCAGCTTCACGATCTAAGGCTTCGTCTCTTGGTTCAGCAGGAGAGCGAAAATATCGCCAACTCCCAACCCACTGACCTAGATCTCTCTGTTGTCCAGGCAAGGTGTCTTTGTTGGTTAGCACTCTTGGCTGAGGCTCATGAAGATCAAGCTAGTGATGCAGAACGCCGAGGAGATACTGAACAGGCTATGGGATGGTTCGCTGATTCGATGCGACTTCGGGATGTGATTCAGGTTGTTACGACCATTGAGATCCCTCTCCCAGACTCTTCTGAAGGGGGTGAGGACCAAGACAATCGTTCCGATGAGCCTCCCTTGGCAGCCTGATAAATGTCATGATAGAAAAGAGCTGAAGGACAGTTGTGCCCGAAGAGCCTTGTCAATGCCCTGACTGTCAGAGGTTCTATAGGGAACATGACCGTCTTATTAGGGAGTCCCCAACGCTCCGTCAGCAGCAAGAGCTCAATTGGGCGGCCTTGCAATCGTTTAGGACTCTTTCTGGAAGAGTTTTAGAAGATCTTCATAAGCAAAACAACAGTTCAAAGAATGATTTAATCGATACCCACCTTTCATCTGGGGATTTAGCAGATAAATCATCCGACACTTATCAGCAAGTAATCGCAGATCTTGAGAGCATTAATGCATATCTTTTCTCGATTGAAACATTGATGGAGAAAATTTTTGATGTGAGAGTCCCTGAATCAATAGAGAAAAAATTCCAAGAACACGCGGGTGAACTTGCTCCAGATCCTTTGAACTTAGATCGATTACGCCTTAACCGTCTTTTACATCAAACTCCAGATGTTCCTGATCTCAATTAGAAGTCTTTTTAAGTATATAAATAATGTTTAGAAATCCACTTGCAAGATTTTAAAGTTAATAATCCAATATGCACTTAATTTACATCGCAGGTTATTTCAACCGGCAATGGTTTTGTATCCCAGATACTTTGGCAATATTCTCTAATTGATCTATCTGATGAAAAGAAGCCAGATCTTGCTGTATTTAACAAAGCCATTCTGTTCCATTCCATATTATCTTTCCAGGCACGACTTACATTGTCTTGTGCTCTAAGGTAATCAGCAAAATCAGCCATTACAAAGAATGGATCTGTGCGGGTTAGATTATGCAATAGTGGCTTGAATAGATCACTATCACCATTGCTAAAATGACCGACTTCAATAAGCCTTAGTGCCTCAGATAGTTCAGGTAAGGAATTTATAATCTCAGAAGGTTGATAATTATTGTTCCTTAATTCCATGATTTCTGACTCTGTTTTGCCAAATAAGAAAAAGTTATCTGATCCAACCAGATCGCGTATTTCTATATTTGCACCATCAAGAGTTCCAATGGTGAGGGCCCCATTCATTGCAAACTTCATGTTTCCTGTTCCTGAAGCTTCTTTCCCTGCAGTAGAGATTTGTTCAGAAAGATCAGTTGCGGGATAAACTTGTTCTCCAAGTTTTACGTTGTAATCAGGAAGAAATATGACTCTTAGACGACCATCCATATCTGGATCAGCATTGATAGTTTCAGCGATTCCGTTAATAAAACGGATTATTAACTTTGCCATGAAGTAACCAGGTGCCGCTTTCCCTCCGAAAATTACTGTTCTTGGGGCAATTCCTTGTGCTTGGCCATTTTTAATTCTTAGATATTGAGTTATAACTTGGAGTGCATTTAAGTGTTGACGCTTGTATTGATGTATCCGTTTTACCTGAACATCAAACATGCTTGATGGGTCTACTAGGACTCCTGTTTGTCTATGAATGAATCCAGCTAGCTTTCTTTTTCCCGATAATTTTGTGGCTGCAAAACTTTCCAAGAAGCTTGTATCTTCTTCTAGGCTTTCCAAATTGGTTAGTAATTCCATATTTGTGATCCAATTGGGACCAACTTTCTGATCCAATAAGTTTGAAAGTTCTGGATTTGCAAGTGCTACCCATCTACGTGGAGTAACTCCATTTGTGACGTTTGTAAATTTTTCAGGAAAAAGGTTTGCAAACTCTGGGAGCAGTTGCCTTTTAATTAAATCTGAATGGAGTGCTGCCACACCATTCACATGATGGGCACCGATCGTGGCAAGATGTGCCATCCGGATTGCTTTGCCACCCTCTTCATCGATTATTGATAATTTTCTGAGTATTAAATCGTTGCCTGGATACCGCAATCGTACTTGTTGCAGAAATCTTTTATTGATTTCATATATAAGTTCAAGATGACGAGGTAGAAGACTTTTAAATAGAGATAAATCCCATTTCTCTAAGGCCTCTGGCAATAATGTGTGATTTGTATATGCAACAGAACGAGTAGTGATCTCCCAGGCTGACTCCCATTCCAAATGGCGATCATCAATAAGAAGTCGCATTAGCTCAGCCACTGCAATAGCAGGATGTGTGTCATTTAGCTGTACTGTCCAATGTAGGTGGAAATCTTTGGATGGAATTCCACGCTTTTCTAAACTTCTAAGCATGTCTTGGAGAGAACAGCTAACAAAGAAATGTTGTTGCTTTAACCGAAGACGTCGCCCTTCATCTGTTCCATCATTTGGGTAAAGAACCTTTGATAAAGTTTCAGATCCAACTTTTTCTTCCACGGCACCGTAATAATCGCCAATATTGAAAGCGTAGAAATCAAAGCTTTCAGTCGCATCGGCCCTCCATAGTCTTAAACGGTTGCAGGTATTGACTCGATATCCAAGAACTGGTACATCATGTGGCACTCCTATTGCATGTTCTGATGGGATCCAGCGTGATCGATAGTTACCTTTATCGTCGATGTAGCTTTCAGTTCGCCCTCCGAAACCAACAAAGCATGCTTCATCAGGTTGAGGCAGTTCCCATGGCCATCCACCTTTTAGCCATTTATCTGTAACTTCTACTTGCCATCCATCACGAATTAATTGGTTGAAAATCCCAAACTCATAACGGATCCCATATCCAATTGCAGGAACTTGCAGTGTGGCTAAAGACTCCATATAACAGGCAGCAAGTCGGCCAAGCCCTCCATTGCCAAGGCCAGGCTCTTCTTCTACTTCGAGAATGTCTTCTAGAGATTCAATTCCAAAACGACGAACTGCTTCTTCTGCTTCTTTTTGAATACCCAGGTTGAGGAGATTATTGTTTAGTTGTGGACCTATGAGAAATTCTGCTGAAAGATAAGCAACTGTTTTTTGAGGCCTAGCTCTAATAGCTTCAAGGCTTGCGAGATAACGGGTCATCAGCCTATCTCTTACTGCATAGCTAAGTGCCATGTAGAGATCGTGAAGACTGGCTGTTGGAGCAAGTTTCCCAAGCGTAAAAAATAGGTGTTCTGTCATCCCATCAAATACAGCATCAGCATTTATTCCGATTCGCTCGGGATCTGCATAGCAGCCTGGTGTTGGGAGACGGAGGTCTAATGGCTGGGAGCTGCTCATGATTCTTTGGGTTTGAAGGGATTGAATTCTTTTGAAAACGGTCCGAATGAAAATTCTTTTTTATGCTTGTAATTAACGCTGGCACTAAATTCTCAGCACCTTTGCATCGGTAGTGGCTTCATCTTTATGGATGAAGAAAGCTCATCTTTCCCAAAGAAACATCGCTGGACAGTAGCCTCTGCTTTTGGCTGCAGATGGAACGTAACTTCAGATCAACACTTGCGGTATAAATTGCCGAAAAAACCTAGAAGGTCTAAAAAGGGGCTTCTCGGTCATTTATGTTCAATTTAGAAGGACAAAAAGATTGCCCCCATGATTTTGCATCCGATGTTTTCAGTGCTTTCCACTCATGAGGTTGAGGTGGCCGAGACCTTAATAGGTGTTATTAATTTTCTACTTATTTTTGTAGCAGCTAGAACTCTTGCTGAAGTCTTGGTAAGGCTGCGTTTACCAACAATTGTGGGCGAATTGCTTGCAGGAGTAGTTATTGGTGCTTCTGGATTGCATTTATTAATGCCTCCAAATACAACTGCTCAATTGAATGGAGGGTTTATTCATTTGATTAGCTCCTTGGCTTCAATACCACCAGAGGCAGTGCCAGATCTCTATTTTGAGACTTTCCCTTCTCTTCAGGCTGTAGCAACGTTGGGCTTATATGCATTGCTTTTCTTGACTGGACTGGAGAGTGAGTTGGAAGAGCTTGTTGCTGTAGGCGCTCAAGCTTTTACGGTTGCAATGGCCGGGGTAATTCTCCCGTTTGCTTTTGGGACTATCGGTTTAATGTTTCTTTTTCAAGTCGATTTGATTCCAGCTATTTTTGCTGGTGCATCTATGACTGCAACAAGTATTGGAATTACTGCAAGTGTTTTTGGAGAGCTTGGTTATTTGAAAACCAGAGAGGGACAGATTGTTATTGGTGCCGCAGTACTTGATGACATTCTTGGCATTGTGATATTGGCTGTTGTTGTTGCACTCGCTACAGGCGGATCCTTGGAAATTGCACCCATAGTGAAGCTTGTGTTAGCGGCAGTGGTTTTTGTCATTGGTGCAATTGGTCTTAGTAGAACAGCTGCACCAGCTTTTGATTGGTTGCTGGAGAGACTTAAGGCTCCAGGCGCAGTTGTTGTGGCATCGTTTGTGATACTTGTTTTAAGTTGTTTTGTTGCTACTGCTATTGGTCTAGAAGCTGCCTTAGGAGCCTTTGCTGCTGGCTTGATTTTAAGTAGTTCAAAAAATAATCATGCTATTCAGCAGTCTGTTTTGCCTTTGGTTTCATTATTTGCAACTATCTTCTTTGTTTTGGTAGGGGCTGGTATGGACCTCTCAGTTATTAATCCTTTGGATCCTTCCAGTCGCTCAGCCTTAGTTATTGCAGGATTCCTTTTGATCATTGCGATAATTGGCAAAATTGCAGCAGGTTGGTCTTTCTTGATTGATAAACCTACTAATCGATTAGTAGTTGGTCTAGGCATGATGCCCCGCGGTGAAGTAGGGCTAATATTCCTTGGCTTAGGGACGAGTGCTGGTTTATTAACTCCTTCTCTTGAGGCAGCAATATTGTTAATGGTTATAGGTACTACTTTCTTGGCGCCAGTATTACTGAGACTCGTACTTCGTGATAAGACTCCTGGAGGGGGAAACAAAATTCCTGATGATGTAGCGGCCAACCCAGTTGGTTTGGTTTGAACTTAAGTTTTAATTCCTTCATGCTTTGAAGAACCCTCACTTAAAAGACACCAATCAAACATTTAATAGCAGTCTTTAATGGAGGTGATTAGCATCTCCATTCATCTTCTAAGTTACTGAAATGACTATTGATACTTCTTCTGCAAATACTCCTTGGAGCCATTTGGGTCATTCAGTTCATAGTGTTCGCAATAGTCCTAGAAACCTTGATTCAGGCAGCTCATTAGAGGGCCCAGCAATATTGTTGGTTCATGGGTTTGGAGCATCTACTGACCATTGGCGATTCAACATTCCAGTACTTTCGCTTACTCATGAGGTACATGCTTTAGATTTATTGGGTTTTGGTCGAAGTGCTAAGCCAGCGGATTTGAATTATGGAGGATCCCTTTGGCGTGAGCAGGTTGTGGCTTATGTCAAAGAAAGAATTGGTCGGCCTACTGTTCTTGTGGGAAATTCTCTTGGTGGATATGCAGCATTAGCAGCTGGGTCAGAACTTGGCTCAGAGGCGGCTGGTGTGGTTTTGCTTAATGCAGCAGGTTATTTCAGTGATGATCAGAGACCTTCGAAAGGTTGGTTTGCGAAAGTTCGTCAGGCTCTCGGAGGGGGTTTGCTGAGAGACCCTTTAGTGCAGCGGGTGATCTTCGAAAATCTTAGAAAGCCAGAAACTATTCGAAGGACGCTTAATCAGGTTTATATCGATAGAACAAATGTTGATGATGATTTAGTAGAAGCAATTAGGAGGCCTTCTTTAGATCCAGGGGCATTTAAGGTATTTCGCAGCGTTTTTGATTCGAGGGGACCGCAAGGTCAGCCTTTAGATGAACTATTTGCAAAGTTGACTTCTCCTTTACTTTTGCTTTGGGGTAAGCGAGACCCTTGGATGAATGCAGAAGGGAAAAGAGCAAGCTTCCTTAGGCATGCTCCATCTAGAACCAAGGAAGTTGTTCTAGATGCAGGCCATTGTCCTCATGATGAGGTTCCTGATCAGGTCAATGCTGCTCTTTTGGAATGGCTAAAGACAGGCCTTTGAATTAATTAAAGGTTGTTTGAGTAAGACAATTTTATAGGCTTGCTTTTCCTAATTATTATGACTCTTGAAAAGAGAAATAAACCTTACCCCCATTGGCTTTATACCCACACTAGTACTGGTGACTCTCTAAGAATTGTTCCTGAAAGGGGAGGCCTTATTGCTGGATGGACATGTAATGGGCAAGAGATGCTTTACTTTGATCAAGATCGTTTTTCTAATCCTCAGAAAAGTGTTAGGGGGGGGATTCCAGTGCTCTTCCCGATTTGTGGAAGTTTGCCAGATGATTTATTACCTCTTTCAACTGGCAAATTTGTCATGAAGCAACATGGTTTCGCTAGAGATCTTCCATGGCAAATAAGCGAGCTTGAAGATCAAACAGGAATACTATTATCTTTGAAAGACACTCCAGAAACTAAATCTATATTTCCTTTCTCATTTCTTTTGGAAATGACTGTTCAAACTACATTTCAAGCATTAAATATAAATATCAACATTAATAATAAAAGCAATTTCTCTATGCCATATAGCTTTGGCTTACACCCGTATTTTCGTGTTCAAAGCCTTGCAAAAACTTCCTTTAAAGGTATGCCTGAAAATTGTTTCGACCATATTCATATGATTGATTCGAAAACTAGTGATCATTTGTCGCAACTTTCTAAAGGAGTTGATCTTTTAATTAATCCAGTAGATACTTTTCCCTCTCTTCTAGATGACGAAGCCGGAAGTTGTTTGAAGCTTGTACACCATGCTCCAATGGATTTGGTTGTGGTTTGGACTGATCCACCAAGACCTATGGTTTGTTTTGAGGTTTGGACATCTCCAAGGAATTCAATGATTACTGGGGAAAGGAGATTTGTGCTGACACCAGGAGAGACTCAGAAACTTTGCTGTAGATATGAATTTTCGAAGACTAATTAGCCACCCCTGGAATACGACCTTTTGAAAGTTGATTTTTAGGGTCAAATGTTTTTTTTACGGTTTCAATAAGTGGCCGAGAAGGCGCATCTAGCCATGCTGGCAAATTGTTTAGTGTTTGATCGGGCTGTTTTAAAACCATTAATCTTCCATTTATTTCCCTTATAAATCTACGTAGGTTAATGATATCTTGGTGACTATTTATGGGAGTACTTGTTTCAAAATTACTTTGCCATCCATCGCCCACTCCAATTCCGGCTGCCATTCGCCAGTTCCAAGAAATTAATTGTTCTAACTCTTTGCTGAATAGTAACTTATGAACATTGGCCGCTGGAAGAGAAATACGTAATAACCAGGGTGTTTTTTTCGATATATTTTCTGGAAACTTTCCATCTATTAAAGGTCCTTCCCAGGTGTTGTTTTCTATATTGAGATCGTGAGCTTTAGCCATTGTATTAAGTCTTTGAATTTGGTCCTTAATCGCGGCATGAGTAATGCTTGCCAATCCAATTTGTAGTTCCCAAGCTTGATTGCTACCTACCCAGTCAAAATATTCATTGCTAAAGCTGGCATGTATAACTTCAGCCCTAAATTCTTCTAGATTCTTGAGACTCCCTTTGATGAAAAGGCTTGCATATACGTTTCTGATTGGTTGTGTACGAAGTGTAAGTTCTGTAATTAGCCCCAAGCTGCCCCAGCTGCCACATAGAAGTCGCATTAGGTCATAACCCGCGACGTTTTTGACTACTTTCCCTCCACTATGTCCACTAACTCCATCACTACGGAGCATACCTATTCCAATGATTTGATCTCGGACCCCTAGATATCGATGTCTTAACCCCCCCGATAAACCTCGAGCGACTAACCCTCCAATTGTGCCTGCACTATTTGGATCATCTAATGATCTACTGCCCCAAGGCCAGTCAATTGGTAGCCATTGATTATGTTCAGATAGTGCGGCCTGAAGCTCAGCAAGCGGAAGTCCAGCTTCAACAGAGATTGTTAGGTCATCTTTAGCGTGTTCAATTATTCGTTTATGCTCCTTGAGGCTCACAGGTTGAGAGGGTGACTGTATAGGAGCGCCCCAGTCAACTCTTGTTTCCAGTCCACAAGGATGCCAGTTGGTTTTGTTTGAATGGAAATCTTTTAAAAGGTCTGCCAATACTTTTTTACTGACTGGCTCTAATGCAGATAGAGGTGTTTGATTAGGAGACATCACGGCACGATCGTCCAATGAAGATAGTTGTGATTGATGATGATCCGACAGGTTCTCAAACTGTTCATAGTTGCTCTCTTCTTCTTAATTGGGACGTAGAAGCTCTTCGTGGTGCTTTGAGGAATACTTCTCCTTTGTTCTTTGTCCTAGCAAATACACGCGCCTTGTTACCTGAGATGGCTGCTGAGCGTAATCAAGAGATTTGCTCTAATTTAAAAAAGGCTATGACAGCGGAGGGGATAAGACTTAAGGATTTGTTGTTAGTTAGTCGCGGCGATTCCACATTGAGAGGACATGGGTTTCTTGAGCCACAAGTAATTGGCCGAGAGTTTGGTCCTTTTGATGCAACCTTTCATGTCCCTGCATTTTTTGAAGGTGGTCGAACAACTATTGGTGGTGTTCATTTTTTAAATGGTATCGAAGTCCATACAACGCCATTTGCGAAAGATCAGGTGTTTGGATATTCCACAAGTGATCTTGCGTGTTGGTTAGAGGAAAAAAGTGCCGGATGCATTAGCAAAGAAAATGTGATGCGGCTAAACCTTGAGCAGCTTGAAAAGGCAGGACAGAGTTGTGAAGGCATGCAGGAACTTGAAGATTGGCTCCTTTTGCTTTCTCAAAACCAGTCGGTAATTGTTGATGCTGCGTGCCCTCAACACCTGCAAGCTTTATCTAAAGCTTTGAGGAAGTTGCATCTACATGGACATAAACGTTTTCTTTTCCGCTCAGCAGCAAGTTTGATCAATGCTTTGGCTGAGGTGGATCCACAACTTTTATCTGTTAATGCTTTGTCGAGACTTCGCCGAAGAGATCAACAAACTGGCCTTGCTATGCCAGGGATGGTGGTTGTTGGTTCTTACATGCCTCTTGCTAACTCTCAGTTGGAGTGCTTGTTTGAAAATACGGATTGCGTTGGTATTGAACTTCAATTAGAAGACATTGGAAAGGCCTTTGAAAATGGGGATCTTGAACTCTTTTTGCCAGATTTAAAGAAAACCTGGCTGACTTTAATTAATGAGTCATTGCTAAATGGAAAGACGCCAGTTCTTTTTACGAGTCGTAGAGAAATATCTTTTTCTACATCTAACTCAAAGTTATCTTTTGGAAATTTTTTAGCTCTTTTAATCGCTCAAATTACAGCTACTTTTGATTCGAGATTGGGCTATTTAATAAGCAAAGGAGGGATTACTACACATGTATTACTTTCTGAAGGGCTTAATTTAAAAGTGGTTAACCTGGAGGGCCAATTATTGCCAGGTTTATCATTAGTTAAACCTTTAAAGAAACGAGGCTTAACTAATTATCCTATAATTACCTTTCCAGGGAACTTAGGAACTAGAAGTACTTTATTGGATGCATGGCGTTTAATGGAGGCCTGCTGATTGTGCAAGTATTTGCATGGGATGCGCTACTAACAAGTTCTTATTTATATGTCTACGTATTTGGAGAGTACAGCCAATATTGGCACTCAAGATAATTTCAGCACCTGTTCCAGTTAGATCTTTTGTCTTAATTTGGCCAAGTTCAGCTGCTTCTTTTGGTTGAACAAGGTTATAGATTCCAGCGCTTCCGCAGCATACTCCTGGCTCTTGGACTTCTTTAATTATTAGATGAGGGATCTTTTGTAAGAGTTGTCTCGGCTCCTTAGAGATTCCTTGTCCATGGATCATGTGGCAGGCATCGTGATAGACCACAGAAATTGGGTTATGTGAGTTTGAAGGAGTTCCATCTTTGTGAAGTAAGGGTTTCAGTGTCTTATGGAAGCTAGAGCTCAGGCCTTTTTGGAATAGAAATTCGTGGACATCAAAGACTGGTGCATCGAAGCTTTCTTCGTTTTCGGTTATTGCCTTAAAAGCTTTCATGGTGTGACCACATCCAGATGCTGCGACTAAAACAGCCTCTAGAGGCTTCTCTTCTGCAGGAAGATTTTCTCGAATGACAGATGAGAAGCTTTTGATGAGCTCTTTGGCTAACAATTTAGTTTGTTCCATTTGTCCTTGGTGATGGGCTACTGCTCCACAACAACCTTGATTTTTAGGGATGATTACTTCCCATCCATTTGCTTGTAAAACCGCAATTGTTGCTTGATTTACTGATGGGTCAAAGCACCTTTGTACGCAGCCAAGTACTAGTCCAACCCTGCCTCGTGTTTCTCCATGGGCTCGATTAATGATTGGGAAAGAATCTTTAAAGCTTTCTTTACTTAGCGTTGGTAATAAAGCTTCCATGGCTTCTATTTGTGGCCCAAATAATCGAATGATTCCTAACCCTCTAGCCACATCTTGAATTGTTGATCCTGAATATGCTCTTACAGTTTGAAGAACTGCTCTTAGTCTTTGCGGATAGGGTAAAAGTTTTAGCAAAAGAGCTCTAAAAAAGTTATCGCAGGGAGTTCGGAGTCCAGGTTGATTTAAGAGTGGGCGGGCGGCTTCAATTATTTGGTCATAACGTACACCTGATGGACATGCTGTTACACATGCAAAGCAACCTAAGCAGGTATCGAAATGGCTAGTAACTGTGCTATCAAGTTTAATTTCTCCGTTTTCAATAGCCTTTAATGTATGAATTCTTCCTCTTGGAGAATCCATTTCTGTGCCAAGGACTCTGTAGCTTGCACAAGTTGGTAGACAGAAACCACAATGCACGCAAGGGTCTGCAACAGCGTTCCATTTCTGATTGGTTTCGCTAGGCCTCTTATTAGTTGTTAGATCATTAGAGCTCATTCGGTGTGTTTCCTTTTTTAATTTTGTTCAAGACCAGATCCCTCTCAAGATGAATTGATTATTTTATTTTATAGTGCGATTCAACGACTTTGTAGGATAAATTAAAACAATCTTTTTATTATTTTGGCTGTATTAATATTCAGACAGTTAGTTGGATTGGTTTAAAATTTGTTAATTATTGAATCAGCAAAACCACTACATGTTGTTGGCTTAACAGGTGGCTCCATTAATCTTGCTAAATCATATGTCACTATAGCTTCTTCAATTGATCTGCTAAGCCCATTAGTTATTAAGTCAGCAGCTTCTTGCCAACCAAGAAATTCAAGCATCATTACACCACTAAGTATGACTGAACCAGGGTTAATTCGATCTAGGCCCGCATGTTTTGGTGCAGTCCCATGGGTTGCCTCAAAGATTGCTGCGTTGTCACCAATATTTGCACCTGGTGCCATGCCAAGGCCGCCCACTATTGCGGCAGCGGCATCAGATATATAGTCACCATTTAGGTTCAATGTTGCAAGAATTGAGTACTCTTGTGGTCTTGTTTGTATTTGTTGGAAGATGCTATCTGCAATACGGTCATCAATCATTACCATTTCTTTCCACTTGCCTTTTCCATGGCTTTCACCTATCAGGTTTAATACATCTGAGACCTCACAACATACAGATTCTTTTTTTGTTGGAGTAAGCGAATCGTAACCTGGGTCAATCATTCTCGCATTTTCTTCTATAGAAAGTTTGGGTTGTTTTTCAATGTTTTCTAATATCCAACTTTCTCTTTCTGTAATACATACTTCCCGAAACTCACTCGTAGCTAATTCGTAACCCCAATCTCGAAAAGATCCTTCAGTAAATTTCATGATATTGCCTTTATGGACCAAAGTTACATGTCGTTTTTTGCCTTCAAGCTTGAGTGCGTGTTCAATTGCTTTACGAATGTGTCTTTGACTTCCTTTTTTGCTGACAGGCTTGATCCCGATTCCAGAACCCTCAGGTATTTGTCGGCTCCCTAGCTTTCCATTCGCAGGAATTACAACAGAGTTGAGGTGCTCTCGTAGTGCTATGCCTATTGGGTCATCTGCTTCCCATTCGACTCCCATATAGATGTCTTCGGTATTTTCTCTATAAACAATGACATCGAGATCTTGGGGACGTTTGTGAGGACTTGGTGTTCCCTTATAAAAACGACAGGGTCTTACACAAGAGTACAAATCAAAAGTTTGCCGTAAAGCAACATTTAATGATCGAATACCACCGCCAATAGGTGTTGTTAATGGGCCTTTTATCGCAACTCCATACTCCCTTATAGCTTCAATGGTGTCCTTTGGAAGGTATTGGTAAGTTCCATAGAGTTCGCATGCTTCATCGCCTGCATAGATCTTGAACCATTTGATTTTTTTTGTATTCCCATATGCCTTTTCTACGGCTGCATCAAGAACTTTTTGAGTTGCAGGCCAAATATCAACACCAGTCCCATCGCCACGGATAAAAGGAATGATTGGGTTGTTAGGAACAATGGGTTTGGCATCAACAAATTTAATTGCTTCGCCTTCACTTGGGGCTTTTAGCTTCTCGAAATTAGCCATAAAGTATTTGACGGAATAGATTGATATGAAGGTGAGCTTATGTCGCAGTGTTTAGTTTTGCGAAGCCTTATTCTCCACTTAACTTGTGGCTGAAAGGACTTTCCCCTCATCAAGTGTTTCTGAAGCTAATGAATAGCCAATGATTAACAGCTTTGAGGACTCGCGTTTTAAACAGGCTGAGATATGGGTGGTAGCAGCTTGCTTCAATGAAGAAGGTGTTATTCCTCAATTCATAGAACAGGTTATCGCCTTACCTGAGGTCGCTCGTTTAGTACTTGTTGACGATGGCTCGATTGATACAACTGTGGATCAGGTCCGCGCTTGGCAAAATCGTTTAGTTAAGAGCAAAAGTAATGTTCGCTTGAACTTAATTGAATTAACTAGGAATTTTGGTAAAGAGGCTGCAATGTTGGCAGGATTAGATCATGCCAATGGTCGTTGTGATGCTGTTGTACTTATTGACTCAGATTTGCAACATCCTCCAGGTTTAATAATAGAAATGGTTGACGCGTGGCGGCAAGGAGCAGAGATAGTTACTGCAGTTAGAGATGACCGAGATCAAGAATCACTTTTTAAAGTAACTACAGCATCTTGGTTTTATAAAGTATTCAATAGATTGGTCAATTCAATACAACTTAAAGAGGGTGCTGGAGATTTTCGCTTGCTTAGTGCTCCTGTGGTTGAAGCATTAACTCAGATGAGGGAGTTTAGCCGATTCTCAAAGGGCTTACTTCCTTGGACAGGCTTTCGTAGCGTCGAATTAAACTATTCAAGGGCCTCTAGATCTTCTGGAAGGACCTCATGGAGTCCTTTGAAGTTATGGAGTTATGCTTTGGACGGGATATTTTCTTTTTCTAATTTGCCTCTTAGAATCTGGACTTTTCTAGGTGTAACAGTATCAGCAATTAGTCTTTTTTATGCTGCTTTAATTGTTTTTCGAACTGCATTAAATGGTGTTGATGTGCCTGGTTATGCTTCATTGATAGTAGCTATATTGTTTCTAGGTGGAATTCAGTTAATTGGTATTGGAGTATTAGGAGATTACATTGGACGTATGTATATAGATATTAAGGCAAGGCCCCATTATTTTATTCGTGCAATTCATGAAGACGATTGATATTTGTTTTTATACCCTTTACTATTTCCCATTCCTTTTCTCTCCACTTCGATTGAAGAAATTTAATCGAATAAGGGAATCGAAATAAACCCTTCGCTTCTTCTAGGGTTAACCTTTTTGCTGGATGTGTAAGCACTAATGGCAGTGTTTCATTACTGCCCTTCCTGATTACCTTTAATTCATTAATTGATGCCATTATCGCCTCTTTGCTCATCCTTCCTGTTAGAAGAATACCCGAGAATCCTGAATTAGTTTTTATGTTTTTTCCCTTTATTTTATGTTTTGCTATTAAGCTTAATATTTGTAGGATTATCCACTTTATAAACCCACCTTTTATTATGATATTTATCCAAGAATTTAATGACAGACCTTGAGGTATTGATTCATAGGTTGTTCTAACCCAATTTATTTTTTTCTTAGAAGATATCAAAAGAATTGAATCTAGTACTATGGGTACAAGGTGTATATGCTGATGGCCATCTAAAGAGACATTTTCTATACCTGTTCTTTCTTTAAAGCTATTAACTTGACAGATTAATTCGTTAAGTATTTGCTCTTCATAGACACGACGCAGTGATATCTTTTTTGGTAAAAAAGAAAGAATTAATAGCTTTATAAAAGTCCCATTTAGTATACCATTTTTGCTTAGTATTTCATTATTATTATTTCCTAGTGATTTTCCTTCGGTTAAATTTAAGTGAAGAGTTAAGGGTAGGTCTACTTTTGATTGCCATTCTTGTATTGCATGTTCAACGGCTTCTCCATTCATCATTATGCTTGCACTATCTATTAAGCCTTTTTCCGCCAAGTTAATTATTGCTTTATTTGTTGCATACGTAAGCCCAAGATCATCAGCATGAAAAAGAGGGTTTTGTATTTTAACCTTCTGTCTTTTAGCGCTAAACTTTGCTGCTTGAGACCAGATGAAAAAATTCAATAATGTAGGGGTAGATACTAATAAAAGAGTTACTAATATTATCTTTTCAGATTGACTTAGTAATATCGGCAATAGACCACTAATGCTGATGTTACTAATGAATTGTATAATTAACCATCTTTTAGCAAACGTGTTGCCTTTAGTTTCTTCCTTAAAAGTGTAAAATGCATGTCCTAAGTAACTAGTTAATGATGCTAATAAGAAAGCGATTATGTTACTTGCCCAGAGAGCTATGACTTTGGATAAGAAAATCAGTACTAATGCATGAACACTTGCTGCAACTAAGCCTACTGACCCATAAAGAATAATTTGCTTTAGCTTGCTCGCACTATTTCTTGATCTCATCCAGCTGCCTTTATTTAGGTAGAGATTTCATCTAAGAACCTAGTCGCATTATCTCCTGTAAAGGATAAAATACAAGTAAGAATCATTTTTAACTTGCCGCAAACCTAAGTAGCGTGGCATGTTCATTCATTAATAGAACCTAGAGGAGGTGTCGGTGAATGCTTCTCACCAAGTCAATAGTGTGGCTTGTGCTCATGCTCTTGCATCTGCTGTAACTCTTGTTAAGCAACACTTTCCTGCGGCATCTCCCAACCTCACTCCCTGGAGGGATGATCCTGAGACCCGAAAATGGTTTGAGAAAGAGACTTTGGATCTTGCTTTTCATTTCCCAGGCTGGAGTCCTCGTCTGCAGTGTCGTAGTCTCCTTTTGCAGTTGAGGCTTAGTAGTGAGGAAATAGAGTGTGTACCTTCTTTAATTGGTGTACTGATGAGAGGTATGACCTACGAAGGTGAACGCTGGCGTTTAGCAACTGTGGGAAATTGGGAGTTGTCAGGTTCTTATTTGCCCCACCCTTCGCAAATACCAAAGTTGCATGAGATTTGCAGGGATTTGTTTATCCTTTTCCCTGCAGCTTCTTACTCATAAAAGCCTTAGGGATCCCTTTGAGTATGGGAATGCACTTAACTAGGCTTAATAGCTCAAACTTTAAAACCCTTTTAAAACCATTTTTATGACTGTAGCCCTTGCGAGGCAACTCAGAGAAGGCACCAAGAAATCTCACACTATGGCTGAAAATACTGGCTTTGTGAGTTGTTTTCTCAAAGGTGTTGTTGAGAAATCTAGTTACCGAAATTTGGTTGCAGACCTTTATTTTGTTTATTCTGCAATGGAAGAGGAAATTGGAAAGCTAAGAAAAAATGGTCACCCAGTGATTTCGCCAATTGCTTTTCAAGAACTTAACCGGAGAGAAACTTTAGAACAGGATTTGCATTTTTATTTTGGAAATACTTGGCGTGAAATTGTTAGACCCACGCCAGCTGCTAAGGATTATGTAGAAAGGATTCATGACCTTGCAAAAGATTCTCCTGAGTTATTAGTAGGACACCATTACACTCGATATATTGGTGATCTTTCTGGTGGTCAAATACTTAAGAATATTGCTCAAAAGGCTATGAGATTAAAGGGCAATCATGGCTTACGTTTTTATGAGTTTGACTATATTGAGGATGAAAAGGCATTTAAGGCACAATATAGTTCTACGCTTGACTCTTTGCCAATCGATCAAGATATGGCAGACAGAATTGTTGAGGAAGCTAATTATGCTTTTAAATGCAACATGAATATGTTCAAAGAATTGGAAGGTAGTTTAATCGCAGCAATTGGAAAAGTTCTTTTTGGCTTCCTCACGCGTAGTGAGAGAGTAGGAAGTACAGAGTAATTTGATGATGATATTTTTTGCATTATGCATGTAGCTTTTATAACAGTTATTATTTTGTGTGAAAGGTTTGATAATAATTTCTTTAAAGGGGTTTCAAGCTCCTTAAACAATAATTGACTTCCATAGAATATATTTGCAATTGTTCTTCTCTAAGCCTTTTGGGTTAAGGGCGTTTGGAATAGATGTTTGATCCTCTGCTTGAGCACTTATTAGATACTATTCGCTTTAGAGGTGGTAAGGCCTTAGAAATTCCTAATGGCTTAGATTTTTGTAGATCTAATAAGAGACAAGGTTTTATACAAAGTTGGCTTTGGGAGGTGCCTGGGTTGCGTAGATGGAGAGTTACCAGGCTGGATGCTGGAAAAAGTTTGCAGGTACTTAATTCCGTTGCATATCCTGAGTATCGAAATGATTATCCAATTATGGGTATTGACTTGTTGTGGTTTGGGGCGAGTAGAAAGTTAGTAGCTGTTTTGGATTTTCAGCCATTAGTCCAAGATAACGATTATTTTGCAAAGTATTTTGATGGGTTGCAAAACTTGCATGGGCGGTTCCCACGATTTAGTGGGAAAGAGGCCATGCGTGCATTTGACCCAAATCAATATTTTTCACCTTGGTTACTGTTTTGTAGGGATGGGTCTGAACAAGCTAATAAATCTCTTCCTTTAGTGTTTAATGAATTTCTTTCATGTTATTTGAATTTGAATGAATCAGCTGGTGAGAAATGCTCTCATATGTCAGCAGATGTTGTAAGAGGGTTACAGATAAATTACGATATATATAGCGCTAAAAGAGATCCTGCACATGGTTTGTTTGTAAGTTACTTTGGCAAAGAATGGTCTGACCGCTTTTTAAATGAATTCCTTTTTCCTGCCCAAAAAAATGATCATTCTGGTTCGAACTAATATACTGGAGATTAATTGATTGTTATGACTTTTAATAGGAAGGATAGCTTTGAAGATGTAATAATGAACGACTGGAGATGGCAGCCTTTCCTTGATTATGCAATTAGATCTTTTTTGCCCTTTGACCCACAACCATATCCACTATTAGATGAGTTTATTTACCGGGAAGTAACTATCAGTACAAAATCAATACAGAAAAAAGCTCAAATTAATACTTGGGCTTGCAAGACAGAGAAAATTAGGCAGGCTCGCGCTGCTTGCTTGGAGGCAGGTGCATTTGCATCAGTATTGAATTTTGTGATTAGCCCTTATAATTCATATGACATTCCATTTTTTGGTGCTGATTTTGTAACATTAGCATCGGGTCATCTTATAGCTTTGGATTTACAGCCTGTTTTGAAATCTGATAAATTACATACAGTTAATGTCTGGAATAAATTAAGGCCTATTCATAAATTATGGCAAGATAAGCTTCCTTCTGGTGGCCAGATCCCATTAGAGGCCCAAAAGTATTTTTCACCGGGGTTTCTCTGGACTAGAATACCTTTAGGAGATGAAGGAGATAAGATAATAGATCAGGTCATATATCCTGCCTTTATTGATTATTTGAATTTGTATCTTCAGTTGGTTAATGAAGCTGAGGCTATTGAAAAAGAAAGGGCATTACTGTTGTTAGATGGGCAAAAGAATTATATGAAATATAGATCTGAGAAAGATCCTGCGAGAAATATGCTTACACGTTTTTATGGGCCTGAATGGACAGAGTCATATATTCATACTGTTCTCTTTGATCTCTAGGATTTCGAAAATAATCTATTTATCGAAGCTTTATGCTTGTATCTCATTGTATGTTTACTTACTAATCATCTTTTAGAATGACCAGAAGCATTTTATTTGTTTGTCTTGGCAATATTTGCCGCTCTCCTGCTGCTGAGGCGGTTTTCCTTGATCGATTACATAATAAGGGTTTAGTAGGAAAATATCGTGTTGACTCTGCAGGCACTGGTGCTTGGCATCAGGGGAGTAAGGCCGATCCGAGAATGCTAAGGGCTGCTATGGATAGAGGAATTCATATTGCAAGTATTGCTAGGAAAATCAATATAGAGGATCTAAAGCAATTTGATTTAATTTTGACTATGGACGATGAAAACTTTTCAACTGTCAAAGCAATGGCTTGTGAATTAGAACACAATTGTATTCAAAAAATCAAACCTATTCTTAGTTATTCAAAAACCACCAGTTTAAGAGAAGTTCCTGATCCATACTATGGAGGGGAAAACGGTTTTAATGAGGTTCTTGATTTACTAGAAGATGCGTGCGATGGCTTGTTAGAGGAGCTTACTCTTGGTAAATAGGCCAAACTTCCTCAGGTACCTTTAAGCGGAAAAGTTCTAGTAATGCTTCAACTACTTCTTCAATACTCATGCCATCGGTTATAAGTTCAGTTGCATCTTGAGCCTTGACCAAAGGAGAAATAGATCTAGTACTATCAATATAATCTCGCTCTTTAATTTGACATTCAATTTCTTTTATGTCGGGAACTTTATAACCTTGATTTCGTAAATCTAAAGCCCTTCTATTTGCTCGTTCTAGAGGTGTTGCAGTTAAGAAAATTTTTACGTCTGCATCTGGAAAAACAGCTGTCCCTATATCTCTTCCTTCAGCTACGAGACCACCATTAGTACCCATCTTCTGTTGTTGAGTAGTCAGTGCTTGTCGAACAGCTTCATTGGTTGCAATTTTTGAAACCATTGCTGTGACCTTTGGTGAACGGATTTTTTTGGTCACGTCTTGTCCATTTATTCGAACGCTTTGTTCGCCAGAATTAGAACACTCAAGTACCAGATCTAGGCTCTTAAGTGCTTTTGATATCTCTGAAATGTCTTCAGGGTTGATCTCTCTGCTTTGTATTAACCAGGTCACAGCCCTATACATAGCACCAGTGTCTAGGTAAATAAGACCAAGTTTTTTTGCCAGGGCTTGGGTCACTGTGCTTTTCCCTGCACCAGCTGGTCCATCGATAGCAATAATTGGTTTGCGGTTCATTAGGAAAGTATGATCTATAAGGCGAGTTTTGCCGCAGTGAACTGCTGTAGCAAGTAGGCATATTTCCCTTCCAGGCTTAATTGGTTGCAGTGAAAAGGGATCTACTGTTTCTATATATTCAACCTGTAGACCTTTTTTTTCTAGATCTAAATGCAGCTTGTTAAGGTCTATTTCTATACCTAAATGAGCTTTTTCTCTAGCAAGCCCTAGTAAATAAGATATTGCATGTGCTTGCGTGCGTTGATATCGATTTAAGAATTGGTTTCTAGAACTTAAGGCGAGACCCTGATCATCTCTGACTGTTGCAACACTACGAACTTTTATAGGTAGCCTGAGCTCTTTGATAAGTTCTCGAAGGATTATTAACTGTTGCCAGTCTTTTTCTCCTAGGACTAAGAAATCCGGACAGATTAGTGTTAAAAGACGGGTCATAACGCTAACAACACCATCAAAGTGTCCTTTTCTTCTTGGACCACAAAGATGTTTTGTTAGGTGGGGAGGCGCCTTCAAATTCCATTTATAAGAATTTCCTTTAGGGAATACTTCTTCTTTTGAAGGAGCCCATAGTGCTGTGACTCCAGATAGTTTTGCTATGTCATAGTCTTTTTGTAGGTCTCTTGGGTAATCTTCAAAGTCTTCGTTTGGGCCAAATTGCAGAGGGTTTACAAAAATGCTAACCAGTACTTCTCCGGGGATATTTGTTTTGATGTTGCTTGCGGCTTTAATCAGTTGGCTATGTCCATCGTGTAATGAACCCATTGTGGGAACAAAAATGACTGGAGAGGCCACTTTGCTTCTCCAATCGAGCAGGTCTGCTGTTGTCCTGAGAAGTTGGGGACTCAGGTTCACAAGTCTCGTTTTCAAGGTGTATCAAGAATGTAATTCTGGAAGTTGCCAAATACAGATTTAAATTTCGAATCTGTTTTTTAGAGACCCTTGGATTTTCAGGTAGTTCTCTTTTGAAAGGCAGCTCTTCGTTTTCAAAACCATCCAAAAGGCTTTTCTTGCAAATAATGTTGGAGAATTCCTAGACCTTTTTACCAAGATTTATTTACTACACATTCGTGAATGATCACATGGATTTAACAGGGGGTTGGCTCATTAGCTAATAGAACGGGAAAATTAACCCAGGATTGTGTGACTGAATTAATGGATTACAAGACGGCAGGAGTTGACGTTGAGGGAGGAAGGGACTTTGTCAAAAGGATTAAATCCAGTGTAGAAAGTACTTTTCGTCAAGAGGTAGTAGGTGATTTAGGAGGTTTTGGTGGTTTTATGCGACTTCCTGAGGGATTACATAAGCCTTTATTAGTTGCTGGAACAGATGGTGTAGGTACAAAACTTGAATTAGCTCAGGCCTATCAGTCCCATTACGGAGTTGGAATTGACCTTGTAGCGATGTGTTTGAACGATGTAATTACAAGTGGCGCTGAGCCATTATTTTTCCTTGATTACATTGCGACTGGGGCTTTAAGCCCAGAAGTATTGGTTGAAGTTGTTGAGGGCATCGCGGAAGGATGTCGTCGTAGTAATTGTGCTTTGTTAGGAGGGGAAACTGCCGAAATGCCAGGCTTCTATTCAAAAGACAAATATGATTTAGCAGGTTTTTGTGTGGGAGTGGTAGAAGAAGATTCTTTGATTAATGGTTCAGAAATTGCTATAGGTGATCAAATAATTGCGGTCGAGAGTAGTGGGATTCATAGCAATGGATACAGTTTGGTCCGCAAGGTGCTTGGGGCGGTTGAGGTGAATGAGAAAAGTCGTTTTGGGAGTGAACAGAGGCTTTTGATTGAAGCCTTGTTATGTCCAACAAGCCTTTATGGAGGAATGGTGAAGTCACTTTTAAATGCCAAATTGCCTATTAAGGGGATGGCTCATATCACGGGTGGTGGCATTCCTGAGAATCTTCCTAGGTCCTTGCCAGATGGGGTTAGAGCATTAGTGGATAGCAAAACTTGGGAACGCCCAGATCTCTTCAAGTGGTTGCAGGAAGCCGGTCAAATTCCTGAGGGTGATTTATGGAATACCTTTAATCTTGGAGTTGGTTTTAGTTTGGTTGTCAGTCCAGAGGCGGTTAATGATGTTATTCAGATTTGCTCTGAGGAAAGTTTCAAAGCATGGACTATGGGCTCGATAATTGAGGGAGCTACAGAACCAAGCAAAATCAAGGTTTTAGGACTACCTGTTTAAAAATGTCGATTACAATGCATCGGATTTGTACGAGGATTTGATTATTTAAACAATCCTTAGGTTGAGGCCTGTAAAGTCATAAGCTAGCCAGCCGAATTAATTATTTCGGCATCAGCGTAGTCACATTTTTTCTTAGTTCTATGCCGTTTGAGAATCCTCAACGAGTAACTCGTCGTCGCAGTTCAGCTGGTCCAGTTCCCCCTAGAAGGCCTCTAAATCAAGGTTCAGAGATCAATGGTGCCAATCGACTTGGGCCAAGACCTACTTTTTTAACCTTAAGGGACCACGGAAAGGTTTACGTGGCCGATTTGCCAAGCCTGTCTGATGGACAACTGGCACATATTTCTAAAGAAGCGGAAGAGGTTCTAGAAAGCCTTGATAGACGTATTACCGATTTGGAGCAAGATGCAGGGAATGGTCCAAGTGATAGAGATACTTTTATCAAAGCATCTACAAAACGAGATGTGACTAGGCGCTTCCTTCGTGCCATTGAGGATGAGCAGGAACACCGTCGTAATAACCCTGCGCTAAGGGGAGCAGCAGCAGAATCCTTACCACGTACTTTTCTTGAAGTTGCTCGTCACCGACTTCCTGGGGCGACTTTTGATTCTTTGCTTAGGGAAGCATTGGAAGCTTGTTCAAAGGAAGATGAGCCACAACCAGAAGATAAAACCCCAGAAAATTCTCCACCTGCAACAACCCCTACTCCAATTCCACCTGTAAAGGTAGTTCCTATTCGTACTGGCAATGCAAAAAGCAGTATGCCAGTAGTGGTAACCCCAGATGCTTCAAGCCTTACTAAGTCTGCAGGTTCTTGAGGGATCTTCATGGCCATTTTTATATGTTCTATCAATTGGGTGACTAATATTTTTTGATCCTATTTTTAGAGGGGTTTCTTCTTTAGAGTAAATGTCTAAAACAAATCCGACATTTGATAATTTAGATAATGTTACGGGAAAGTTAAATAGTCGAGAGAAATCCACTTTAGATCTAGGTGGTAAAAAGGTACTTTGCAGACATTGTCTAAGGACTAGTGAAAATGGAATTAAATGTATGGGAATGTGTGTTGAAGAAAGTGGCTATTAGCAAACTAATACGAACTATTTTTGTATATAATTTTAATTCTTTTTTGTCAAAAATATGCCTATAAATATAATATTTGCCTATATCTCTTTAGTTCTGCAGCAAGCGTAAATAGGCTTTTCAGGCATCGAGTCACCAAGCTCATTGAATTCAACACCAATTTGATGGCAGCGAGTTTTAAGAAGTAAAAAAGGAAATGTCATGTATTTTTTATCAAGATCTTTCTCACCATACTTTATTTGACAAAGCATTTCTTGCCCCAATGCCATAGCCTGTGAAGTGATTAAAGCAATTGCCACTAATAAAAGACTTCTGTTCAATAGCATTTTTTCTAGCTGATATATTTTTACTTTGCCCTGATTGACTTTTCAAGTTTTTTACTGAAATAGCCTTAGTTTTTATTTTTTTGAGGATAAGCCTTTGTTTTGGTTATGAATTCATGTGCCTTGTGTTTCCCGAGCGTTCTTTTAAGTAGGATATTGAAACACTAGGCTAGCTTTAAAACGCTTATTTATAAATGGTTTATGTTCTTTATTCTAAAAATAACGAACGTTTTAAAAGGAAAACGAACACTTCGTCGTTCTTATGTTTTCAATACAGTTTTAAGTACAAATTTAAAAGGTATTTATTTAATTAGTTAATATCTTCTATTTTCAATAAAAAATTGATTTTTTGTTTTATTCTTCTATAGTTATAAAAACTATAAGTTTTCAGTACATAGGATGAGGAAGTTTAGGCGCGTCCCTCCGCTTTTCTTGAGGAATCGAGAACCTTTTCTTGGGAGGACAAAAACGAAGTCGGTTGGATATGCTCTTACGGGGTTAAAAGATCACTCTGAGCATGAGCAGCTTTTGGCTTTGAAAAATTGTGGCTGTTCTCAGATTTTTCAAGAGGCAATTAGCGTTAGAACTTTGCAGATACAAAGGCCACAGTTTCAGGCTGCTTTGAAGGCGTTGGGATGTGGGGATGAATTAGTAGTTTTAAATGTTTTTTGTCTTGCCGGTTCCGTTGAAGAGATCTTGGGACTCATTAAGAACTTGTATGAGAAGGGGATATCTCTAAGGACTATTGATGGCGCTGTAAATACAAGGTTATTGCAAGATGAGGGATTAGCTTTGATTGGGATTTTGAGCTCTCTTCTTGAAGCTGAAAGGTCTCTTATTCAAGAAAGGAAATATGAAAGATTTCAAGAAAGGAACAAAGATGGTGTAAATATTGGAGGTAGGCCCAAAACAAATCCAATTAAAGAAAATCTTGTTTTGCGTTTAAGACGTGAAGGTTGCTCTTATAGATCAATACGTGCTCAAACAGGTCTTGCACTTTCTACTATTCGTAGGATTATCATGGAAAATGAAGCTTTAGCAGCATGAGTCCACTATCCGCAGGCAAAAAAAAATATGTCCGTATTCCTATTCCTTTGAAGAGAGAATCCCTTCCATTAAAACCTGCTTTGAGCTTTAAAAATTTGATTGATATTCATAAGAGATCTATTGATAGAGAGAAGAGAAAGCTTGGAATTAGTGATTATGGCTTGATTTGGATCTCTTTTTTTAGAGGATTAATTATTGCTATTCTTCTTGATAGATTGATATTTCATTAAAACTTAGCATCAATTTGCTCAATATTAGTAAGCTATTTTGACTTAGATCGAATATGCTAATTGATAGAGATTTAATTATCTGCATTATTAGAAATATGAAAATTTTGAACTAGGTTGTTTTAGTTATTCTGTAGTAGATTTCGCTTAGAAAAAACCTTTTATTTTTCTCTATTGAATACAGTTGATCTCTTCTTTCGTTTTCAGAAGATATAAGCTTTTTATAAGGTCGTTCTAAGTATTTATGATCTAGTTCAATTGACCAAAGTGACCCTTCTTCTTTTATTTTGGAAGTATAGGACTGTTCTAGATACTCCATCACTGTGAGAGCTGGATAGCTTAGTGAGATTTGGAACAATGAGAAGCAGGTTGGTTTAAATCAATATTTCAACGATCCCTCGCCTATTAGCTTTGCCTAGTAAAAGACAACAATTGAAGCACTTCTTGCACAGAGTCTTTGTGAAAAAGAAAAAACCAGCACTACTCTTAAGAGGTCAAAGTTTTGGGGGGCATAAGGTTGGCTGCTGAATCTGTCTATCTTTGATGTAGGGCATTGCCTTCAAAAAGGTTGTATTGGGGGAAGTTCCGGATCTAATATGGAATTTGTAGAACCCTTACTTAGGGCATCGCTTGCAGTTGGAGTAAATGGCATATTTATGGAGGTTCATGACAATCCTAATAATGCACTTTCAGATGGTAATACAAGTATAAAGTTGTCTGAACTTGATTCATTATTATCTAGAAATAATACCCTTTGGGAAAAGAATAATTAGAGGTAATTCTCTTCAGGTGGCTAGTTGTTTTGTAAATGGCACACTAAAAGGGAGGTAAGCCTGCTGATGGTCGATAGCAGGGTACTTACCGACCACTTACCGACCAGTTCTTAGGGCTGAAAAGATCCGTTTTATGAGAAAAAGAGACCTAATAATTGAGTTCTTGCAACTGATTACAGGAATCGGTCTCAAGAAAGGTAAGAAGGCGGCACCCAGATTCGAACTGGGGATAAAGGATTTGCAATCCTCTGCCTTACCACTTGGCCATGCCGCCGTCAGGGATTCGTTATTCCCTTCTGCGGATCGTATCAGCGACTGGACCTCTCCTTTATTGGTGGTTTCGAATGGGCATGGTGAGGACCTCATCGCTCTTCGAGTTCTCGAAGCCTTGCATGCCCTAAAGCCAGATATTTGCTTTGAAGTTATTCCACTAGTCGGAGAAGGTAAAGCTTTTGATCAAGCAATTGCCTCAGGATGGCTGCGGCGGATTGGCCCATTAGCCCGATTGCCAAGTGGTGGCTTTAGTAACCAAAGTTTTGTTGGACTGTGTGCAGATATCGCTTCTGGTTTAATTGGCTTGAGCTTTAATCAATGGAAAATTGTTCGTCATGCTGCTGTAACAGGGCGAAAAATACTTGCTGTGGGCGATTTCCTGCCGTTGCTCTTTGCTTGGAGCAGTGGAGGGTGCTATGGATTTATCGGTACGCCAAAGAGTGATTACACATGGAGGAGTGGACCAGGGAAAGCCTTCAGTGATTATTACCATTCCTTAAAAGGAACTGAATGGGACCCTTGGGAATGGCACTTAATGAGGTCTTCTCGTTGCGAGTTTGTGGCAGTTAGAGACCGTTTAACTGCAAGGGGCTTAAAGCGACATGGTGTGATTGCTTTAGCCCTAGGGAATCCAATGATGGACGGTCTAAAAGCAGAGCCCATTCCAACATCTTTAAAAAACTTTCGACGCTTGTTATTGCTATGTGGAAGTCGCGTCCCTGAAGCCTTAACCAACTTCAAAAGACTTCTTGATTCCTTGGAATTATTAAACTTTCAATATCCACTAGCAATTTTGGTTCCTATTGGGTCAAACCCTTCACTCAAAGAATTGCAATCAGAATTACTTTTGCGTGGATATTCTCAACGTACATTTTCTGAAAATCCCTTTTGTGTAGATCATTATTGGGAGAAAGGAGAGGCATTCATAATCATTGGGGTAGGACAATTTTCTCGATGGGCCTCATGGGTGGAAATTGGTATCGCTAATGCTGGTACTGCTACTGAACAGTTAGTTGGACTTGGTATTCCTGCACTTTCATTGCCAGGGAAAGGACCACAATTCACTAAAGGGTTTGCTATTAGGCAAAGTCGTCTTTTGGGAGGAGCTGTAACTCCATGTAGGTCTAAAGAAATATTGGCTGAAAAGTTGAGCTTTCTTCTTGTTAACAGTCAGGTTTGCAAATTTTTGGGGAAGATGGGCTTGCGAAGAATGGGTTTATCAGGTGGCAGTAGCGCTGTGGCAGCTAAGGTTTTGAAAATGCTTTAAGAACTATTGCATGATTTTCTATTGATCACATCCTTTGAGATTGTTAAATGACCTGAGGTAGGAATTTTTATGGCGGTGATAGAAGACAAGGATTTTTTGAGGATATGCGCTGACTTGGCGAAATGTCTAAGTATCAGTCTTGCTGCAGCTCGTAGGAAGGTTGAATTATCTGCAGCTCAGCAGGGTGTCAAAGACTTGGAATCCCGCAAAGGTATAGCAAAGGAACTTTTAGATAAGGCAAGGATGAGTCTTAAGAAAGATAAGGATCCTTCTGCTCAGCAGCTTGATGAATTGCTTGTCGCATTAGCAGAAGAAGAGAATTTTATGGTTGAAGACTAATAAATTCCCTGGTTATTAGTGCTCAAAAATTTGAGTAAATCGTTTTTGGTCAAGTTCGGCGAAAACAGGAATGCATTGGAAGCAGCGTTTAGCTAAGGACCATCTCTCTTCTCTCCGAAGCATTTTTTCTAGAATTTCACGAGCAGGCAAAAGGTATCTGGCATCATTTGCTGCATAGGCAAGTTGTACGTCCGTAAGTTCTTCTACTTTTCCCCAGTCGCTACTTTGGGACCTTTTATCAAGTTCAATTCCTAATAGGTCTATCATCAGTTCTTTCAGTCCGTGGCGGGGGCTATAGGTGCGTGCAAGTCGGCTCGCTAGTTTTGTGCAGAAAATTGGTTGAACTTCAATTTTGAGACCACTAGCAAGTGCTGCTACGTCAAACCTGGCGAAGTGAAAAACTTTTTCAATTGAAGGATTCTCCATCAAAGCTTTTAATTTTGGTGCATGAGTTTGTCCCTGTTGGATCCTGATACAGACAACATTGTCAGATTGGTCACAAATTTGGACTAGGCAAAGGCGGTCTCTGCCATGGATTAGACCCATAGCCTCTGTATCCACACCAAGGGCAGATGCTTGACTAAGTCGCTCCTCCCAGTCGCTGTCGAGATCACCATCGAAAACAGCAAAGTTTTTTGGATTGGAGGAGATTTCTTTCATAGGAAAGTTTTAGGTAACTAGTAAGTCAAACTTGGCTGAAGTTGGAACAAACAATTAATGATCAGCTTCAATATAGATTGTTCAAAACTTTGAATCAATTTCTATTGGGGAGCGCCATACTGTGTTTGTTTTTCAAGATAATTTTTAATCATTTCTTAGATTTTTCCTTCTTATTTGTAGGACTGGATCTCAAAGTGCAAAAACTAGATTCTTGAGAATGTTTCTTTCCCTTAGGTGAACTATAAAAGGTTAAAGAGAAAGTCTTCGCTTTAAATAGCTTCATTTGCTATGAAGACCCAAGTAAAGCACTGTTTATTCGAGGCAAATTTTCTACATGCAACCTGTCTTGCCTTCTATTCTGTTGTTGACTTTATTGCTAGCCATTGGGTTGGTGTTTTTCCTTCGAGCAGCGAGTAAGGATCGAACTACTGTTGTCGATATCCATTCTCCTAAGCCACCACTTGAAGTCCTTAATGGTTTAAGTGAATGGCTTCTAAATCGTGGATGGAAGCCTGTTGGTAGCGATCCAGATAGACAAGTGCTCCGTTTTCAAGGGACCGTTGCTTCTAGTCCAATTCTCATGGTTTTGTTGTCAATATTTGGAGTAATAGGAGCTGGTTGTCTTGGGTTGGTGTTAGTGGAGCTATATCCATTGTTGGGATGGTGGCCTTTATTGCTTGCTGGTATTGGTCCGATTGCAGGTTTCTTCTATAACAAGAAAGCTAATCGCATTGAAGTTGTTGAATTGCGTCTAACAAGTTCTGAAGGGAGCCAAGGAAGTACTTTGCGAGTAAGGGCTCATAGGGATGAATTGATTGCTATGGAGTTAGAGCTTGCTAATCGATTGGAGTTAGCAAGTGATGGTGCACTCCTTTCATCGCCAATTTAGATAATCAAAGTTATGAATAAAAAATTCGAATTTAAGCTTCCAAGAGTTACTTTCTTGTTTTATTTTTTAATCTTTTTTGTTTACTTTTCTAGTTCAGTTCGCTCAGGACAATCAGGACAACTTGCTATTGACTCTTTAATAGGTGAACGTGTTTCAGCATCTGCTAAATGGACTGGTACAAAAAATGTTTCACCGTCTATATCAATATTAGTTCTTGCAGGACATGCAGACTCACAAAATATGGAAGGTGCAGGAACTTCTGGCGAAGCTGTGGGTCTTAGAGGTGCAGTTCCAATGAGTCCCAAGATGCGAGATGAGCTTTTTTGGAACATTCAAGTGCGTGATGCTGTTGTGAAATTAGGTAGAGAAAGAGGCCTTAATATTAGTTCTTATGATCCCGTAGTTAGGAAGATATTAGATGAAAATGACCCAAGAACTAATTGGTCAGTTGGTTATAAACATGCTCAACGGGGCGGATATGCACTGGAAATTCATTTTGATGCTTATGGCAAAGATGGATATGGATCAGGTTTAATACCACCAATTAGTCAAAGTCTAAATACACTTGATGAAAGTCTTGCTAAGAGTTTTGGTAGATATCCAAAATTATTTCGTGGTGGTCTTGGTGCATCTAAGCGCCAGATTCGTATTCTTGAAATAGGAAAATTAGAGGGGAATTTAGAAAGAAGTCTTCGTGACCCTCTTTCTCAAAAAACGACGATAAACTCTATTGCTAAAAAGGTTGTAGATGCTTTCTGGGTAGGTTTATATAAATGAGAGAAATTTCAATCGACTGCTTTAAGAGGCAAGCAGCGCTCTTCTAAGGCTTTATCTTCTAGCCAATTTTGAGGTTTGGTAAAAAGGGTTGTTAAAAGTTCTTCTCTAGAGTTTTTATCAGCAACGTACCCATACTCCCATCTTGCTAATGGTGGTAATGACATCAGGATTGATTCAGTTCGACCATTTGTTTGTAGTCCGAAAATTGTTCCTCTATCCCAAACCAGATTAAATTCAACATATCTTCCACGTCGATAAAGCTGGAATTGCCGCTCTCTATCTCCATAATCGTGAGAGTGTCTTTTTTCAATAATTGGTTGATAAGAAGGTAAGAAAGCTTCTCCACATGATTTTCCGAGATTAAATAGCTGCTCCCAGGACTTTGGTTGTATTCCTAGTTCATTAGAGATGATTGCAGCTTTTCCATTCTTATTTTGACCTTTATAGAGACTGCCTGAGCCATCCTGATAGTCATAAAAGATCCCTCCGATTCCACGGGTTTCTCCTCGATGCTTTAGGAAGAAGTATTCATCACACCACGGTTTGAAAACTTGATGAAATTCTGGACTTATGGAATCACAAGCTTTTTTATGGATTCTGTGGAAATGACGTGCATCTTCTAGATATGGATAGTAAGGCGTTAAATCTGCTCCACCACCAAACCACCAAACAGGCCCGGCTTCGAAATATCGATAATTCAGATGAACAGTAGGAATATATGGATTTCGGGGATGGAGAACCATTGAGGTCCCTGTAGCGAACCAAGGATGACCTTTAGCTTCAGGCCTTTGATTAAGGATTGAAGGCGGAAGCTCTTTACCGTGGACTTCGGAAAAATTGACACCTCCTTGTTCAAAAATTCTTCCATCGCGCATCACTCTTGACCTGCCTCCCCCTCCTTCTGGTCTTTCCCATGACTCTTCTTTAAAGAGACCAACTTGATCAATAGCCTCTAATCCTTGACAGATCGAATTTTGTAAACCAAGCACCATTTCGCGTGCTCTTTCACGTGAATCTGAGGGTGCAGGGGAATAGTCTCTTGGTTCGTTTATAACATTCTTCTTAGATACTGATTTACTAGTTGCTCTTTGTAGAAACGATCTGATCATATTTATGAGTACTGAGAAAAGTTTTTTACACCTTTTCAGTTTTCGGGGTCAAATTACAAGTTTCATTCTTGGAACGTCATAAGATTTTGCCTCAGGGGCTCTTGCTATTTGTAAGGTTGTTATGACGAATGTGGAACAAGTTACCCAAGCCTTGAGGCTCATTGAAGATTCTGGGACCGGCAAATCAGTACTAGAGCTTGGATGGATTGATCAGATCCGTGTTAATCCACCTAGGGCGTTAGTTCGTTTGAATTTGCCCAATTATGCAAATGCTCAACGCGAGCGAATTGCTCAGCAAATCCAAGACTCTTGCAAAGCTTTTGATGATATAAGCGATGTTCAGATTGAAATTGGCTCCTCGCCTAGTCAAGCTCCGATAGGCCAGGCTGGTCATGGTGCACAGCAGGCTCAGTTACAACCTATTCCTGGAGTTAATCACATAATTGCAGTTAGTAGTGGCAAAGGAGGGGTTGGGAAGAGCACTGTGGCAGTAAATATGGCCTGTTCTTTTGCAAAACAAGGTCTCAAGGTTGGCCTTTTAGATGCCGATATTTATGGGCCTAATACTCCAACAATGTTGGGTGTTGGAGATTGCACCCCAGAAGTCACTGGAGCAGGCCCAGAACAAAGAATCGAGCCTATTCAGAGTCATGGATTGGCAATGGTCTCAATGGGACTTTTGATTGATGACAACCAGCCAGTTATTTGGCGAGGACCAATGCTTAATGGAATTATTCGTCAGTTTCTCTATCAGGTTTCTTGGGGTAAAAGGGATGTAGTTGTTGTTGATCTTCCTCCTGGGACTGGTGATGCGCAATTGTCCTTGGCGCAGTCTGTTCCAATGGCTGGGGTTGTCATCGTTACAACTCCTCAGACTGTTTCATTGCAAGATGCGAGACGTGGCTTGGCAATGTTCAAGCAGATTGGGGTAAACGTTCTTGGGGTTGTAGAAAATATGTCTTTCTTTGTTCCTCCTGACCAATCAGAAAGAAGATACGCTCTTTTTGGAGAAGGAGGCGGAGAGCAGTTGTCTAAAGAGACTTCGGTTCCATTACTGGCCAAAATTCCTTTGGAGATGCCGGTTCAGGAAGGAGGTAATCAAGGACATCCAATAGTGATCCAAAATCCTGATTCAATTAGTGCAATTGCTTTTAATGAATTATCTAGCAGAGTTCTTAAATTACTTAATTTAAAAAGTTAATTATGCGGGCCTTTAATTGGCGGCGTAATAGAAAGGTTCTCATACCTCTTTGGCGGCTTAAAACATGGAAGAATTTTGATCTTTTGCTTTGGGGTATCCCAATAATTATGGTTTTTTTGTCTGGCTTTTTGATAGCAAGCACACAACGTCAGGCTGATTATGCAGATTGGTATAACCATTGGATTACAGGGATATGTGGACTTTTAATTGCTATTTTTTTAGCTCAGGTTCCTCTTGAAAGATTGCGCCCTTTTCTTTTACCTCTATATGGATTGACCATTGCTAGCTTGATAGCTGTCCGTTTAGTTGGAACCACAGCTTTAGGTGCTCAGCGATGGCTATCTATCGCAGGAATTAATGTCCAACCTTCTGAGTTTGCAAAATTGGTTGCGATTTTGCTCCTGGCAGCAGTTCTTGATGTTTACCCTGTTCAACGATTAAAAGATTTGAGTAGGCCAATTGCCGTAATTTCTTTCCCATGGATATTGGTTTTTATTCAGCCTGACTTAGGGACATCTCTTGTTTTTGGAGCTTTGTTAATCACAATGCTTTATTGGTCAGGGATGCCATTTGAATGGGCCTTTTTAGTTATTTCTGCACTTGCTACAGCAATTATTGCGGGCCTTGTCCCTTTGGTTTTAGGAATTTGGATACCTCTTATGGGTTTTGTTGCATATAAATCATTGCCAATGAAGAGAGTTGCCTCATTGATCACTATTGGCTTGCATGGAAGTATTGCTTTAGTTACTCCTTGGCTTTGGGTGCATGGGCTTAAGGATTATCAACGAGATCGACTGGTTTTGTTCTTAGACCCTGCTAAGGATCCTCTTGGAGGCGGCTATCACTTGTTACAGAGCACAGTAGGAATCGGTTCTGGCGGGTTTTGGGGAACTGGATTACTTCAGGGACAATTAACTAAATTGCGCTTTATTCCCGAGCAGCATACTGATTTTATTTTCAGTGCTTTAGGGGAAGAGATGGGTTTCCTTGGGACCATTCTTTTAGTGATGGGATTCGCATTGTTAATAGCTCGCTTACTAATAATTGCTAGGAATGCGAGAACAGATTTTGAGTCTTTGGTTGTAGTTGGTATTGGCACGATGTTGATGTTCCAGGTTGTTGTGAACATCTTTATGACAATTGGCCTTGGCCCAGTTACAGGAATTCCGCTGCCATTTATGAGTTATGGGCGTTCAGCATTGTTAGTCAATTTCATCGCCCTTGGTCTTTGTGAATCGGTTGCCCGTCGAGGCAAGATCTCAATCAAAAACTTGTGACTGATTTAGTTACTCATATCGCTATTCAAGAACGAATGGCACAAGGTGTCCCTCCTGGAAAGGTTGATGAGTCAATTGTTAGGAGGCTTTGGTGGGCTGCCTTGGAAACTTTGCAGGAAGATATTTTGTTGCCTATAGAGCCAAGTCGAGGCCTTTGGTTGGCTGCTCCTTTACCTGCACTTTATGAACCAAGGCTCCTCAAATATTTGAAGGGATGGGTTTGGGCACCAGACGAGATAGAGAATCTTCATTCTCGTCAAAGCTCGCTTTTGCCTCCTAGTCGGGCTTGGCCTATTCAAGGCACAAATAATGATTCGATGGCTGGTTGTTATACCCGTTTGCCATTAAGGGAAGATGACGGGGATGACCCTTTGCTTTTGATTCTTACTCCTGAAGTTCAGATTGCATTGGCTTTACAAGGAGAACAGGGAAAACGGAATTTGTTAATGCGCAGTGACCCTGACACTCTTAGTGACCTTTTGCATATGTTGGATTTAAGGCTGAATCAAGAAGAACCCTTCCAGGCCAGAGAACTTCGCCAGGCATTAGCAGATCTTGGACAATTAGAAAGTAACTCTCAAGTTGAAAAGATTTTTTGGCCAAGGCTTTCTGAAAGACTTGCTGGTATGGCTCCGAGCCTGACCCTCCAAACTGTCCAGACAAATTCTTTAAATGAACAAAAAGATAATGAATCCAGTTCGGAAATATCTTTATTAGAGGCTTTGACTCATGAAATCAGGACTCCTCTTGCAACGATAAGGACTTTAATTAGATCTCTTCTTAGACAAAAGGGTTTACCAAAAGTTGTTCTTGCAAGGCTCAAGCAAATAGACGCAGAATGTACAGAGCAGATTGACCGTTTTGGGCTCATTTTTAATGCGGCTGAATTGCAGCGTCAGCCGGTTGAGAATTCAATGCTTGCTCGAACAGATTTAGGAGAAATGCTTCAAATTTTGTATCCGGGGTGGAGACTTCAGTTGGAGAGAAGAGATATAAGATTTTTGTTAGATATAACTCCGGACTTGCCTAAGGTCCTTAGTGATCCTGAACGCTTAGAGCTGATGTTGGGTGGTTTGATTGAACGAAGTAGCCGAGGGCTCAGTCCAGGAGGAACTTTGTCACTGTTACTGAGGCCAGCAGGACAGCGTCTGAAGCTTCAGATTCTTTCTCAAAGCCCCAACTCTGTTGATAATCGGTCTGCAAAATCTGATAGTAGATCTGAATTGGGACCCGTACTCAGTTGGGATCCAGCTACTGGAAGCCTTCAATTAAGCCAAAATGCTACTCAAAGACTTTTGGCAAGTTTAGGAGGTCGGCTTACTAGACGAGATGGTGGTTTAACTGTCTTTTTCCCTATAGCTGATGTGGCTTAATCACTAAAAAAAACATTGCTCAATGTTGACGGGTGTGAAGGTTGATACCATTAAGTGTCATAGAGCACAAAATACAGTGCTACTTTTCACTAGTAACGGATTGCCGCTTTTCGAGGGTACCTATGGCTGAACAGGCGCTTACAGGTAGTTTTCCACAGTGCATCGGAAGTACCGGTGGACTATTAAACTCCGCAGAAACAGAGGAAAAGTACGCAATAACCTGGTCCAGTACTAAGGCCCAGGCTTTTGAGCTTCCTACAGGAGGGGCGGCAATTATGAATGAGGGTCAAAACCTCATGTATTTTGCTCGCAAAGAACAATGTTTGGCTTTGGGAACGCAATTGCGCTCCTTTAAACCAAGAATTGATGATTACAAGGTTTATCGAATTTTCCCAGGTGGAGACACAGAATTCCTCCATCCTAAGGATGGTGTTTTCCCTGAGAAAGTTAATGAAGGTAGAAAAATGGTCGGACATAACCCTCGTCGAGTAGGGCAAAATCCTGATCCTTCAAGCCTAAAGTTTACTGGTCGCAATACATTCGACACCTGAATAACGCTTTAATTACTCAGGTATCTTTGACTTCGCGGTACAGGCTGCGAGGATCACAGAATGTTTACTCCTGATAAAGCCTTATTTTTTGAGGCCGCAAATTCTGGTGCAAACTTTATTCCTCTCGCTCAAAGTTGGCCAGCAGACCTAGAGACACCTTTGACCACGTGGTTAAAGGTGGGTCAAGGTAAGACTCAAGGGGTTTTGCTGGAATCTATTGAAGGAGGAGAAAGGCTTGGCAGATGGAGTGTTGTGGCTAGTGATCCTTTGTGGACAGCTACAGCGCGTGGAGACCGATTACTTCGTAAATGGCGAGATGGCCATGTTGATGAGTTTGTTGGCAACCCGTTGGATGGCCTTAGAAAATGGTTGTCTCAATATCGAACTAAGGCCCTACCTGGTCTGCCTGCATTAGGGCAACTTTTTGGTGTATGGGGTTTTGAATTGATTCATTGGATAGAGGCATCAGTTCCTATTCATAAACTCCAAGAAAGTGACCCACCTGACGGGGTATGGATGTTTATGGATAGTGTCTTGATAATTGATCAGGTCAAACGTTTGATCACAGCAGTGGCTTATGGAGATATCAGCGGTAAGGAATCAGAGGAAATTGCGTTTGAAAATGCATTAAAACAAATTCACAATATTTCTGAGAAAATGATGACTACATTGCCAGCAACTGAGCCTCTTCGCTGGCAGTTAAAACAAGAGATTTCATCACGGCCAGTTAGTAATTGCACTCAGCAGGCATTTGAGGATGCAGTTCTAAAGGCAAGGGAACATATAGCGGCAGGAGATGTCTTTCAGTTAGTTCTTAGTCAACGCTTGGAAACTCAGGTTCATCATGACCCTCTTGATCTGTATAGAAGTTTACGAATGGTTAATCCATCTCCATATATGGCGTTCTTTGATTTTGGAGAGTGGCAATTAATTGGTTCAAGCCCAGAGGTGATGGTTAAGGCTGAACCTGCTTCCGAAGGTATTCGCGCGAGTCTTAGGCCAATTGCTGGAACTCGCCCTAGGGGAAGAGATGAGGAGGCCGATTACAAGCTAGAAAAGGAACTGTTAGCAGATCCAAAGGAACGGGCTGAGCATGTCATGCTTGTGGACTTAGGAAGAAATGATCTTGGCCGAGTATGTAGGCCTGGAACAGTTGAAGTGAAGGAGTTAATGGTTATCGAGAAATATTCACACGTAATGCACATTGTTAGTGAAGTTGAGGGATTGCTCGCTGATGGAAAGGATGTATGGGATTTGTTGATGGCCTCTTTCCCCGCAGGAACAGTTAGTGGTGCTCCAAAAATTAGGGCCATGCAACTTATTAATGAATTAGAGCCTCAGTCAAGGGGGCCTTATGCTGGGGTTTATGGATCAATGGATCTGGCAGGTGCATTAAATACGGCAATTACTATTAGGAGCATGGTCGTTAGACCGCATCCGGATGGTGGTTTAAGGGTTCAAGTTCAAGCTGGGGCTGGAGTTGTGGCTGACTCAATCCCTAGAAATGAATATGAAGAAACACTTAACAAGGCAAGAGGAATGCTTACGGCCCTTGCCTGCCTCGAGTCTCCTGAACTATGAGCAAAAGATTTCTTTTAAAGGGATTTGAGGTGGAGCTTTTTACAGGAAGCACTAATGGTGAAAATGTTGGTGTTGCAGTTGCTGTAAAAAAGGATCTTCCTGAATTTGTAATTGAACCGGATCACCGGAACCTGGAGTTCATTACAATTCCTGAATACAATTACTCTTGTTTAAGAGAAGCTCTAATTGCTCCAAGAAGAAGATTACGAAACTGGCTGGCCCCCCGAAAGCTAACTCTCCTTCCTGGCAGCACACTTAGCCTAGGAGGAAGCGAACGATTTGAACGTTCAGATCCATCAAATCCTTATCATGAATTTATTGAAACCGCTTATGGGACAAGAGTTGTAACGGCAAGTATTCATATCAATTTAGGCCTTGATGATATTGAATTGCTTTTTGCAGCGTTGAGGCTTGTGCGATGTGAGGCAGCCTTATTTCTCGCCCTAAGTGCTAGCTCTCCTTTTCTAGACGGAACTACAACTGGGTTTCATTCACAGAGATGGAGGCAATTTCCTCTAACTCCAAAATGTGTACCTCTTTTTTTAGACCATTCTCATTACGTCAAATGGGTAGAGCAGCAACTTGCTGATGGAGTTATGAAAAACGAGCGTCACCTATGGACTTCTGTTCGCCCTAATGGACCTGGACGTCCATACGATATAAACCGTATTGAGCTACGCATTTGTGACCTTATTACAGACCCTCAGTCTCTTCTAGCTGTTACTGCTTTGCTAGAACTTAGGGTACTTTCTCTATTACAACGTCCCAAGGAGTTTGACCCTTTGCAAGTAAGTCAAATCTCAGCAAAGGAATTAGCTTCTCTTAGCGATAAAAATGATGAAGAAGCTGCCCTTCAAAGTCTTGATGCAAAATTGCATCATTGGCGGGATGGTCATCTAATCACTGCTCGGGATTGGATTGAAGAATTGCTAGACGAAGTTCTTCCCTTAGCTAGGGAAATGGATTTACTGGACACTCTTTCACCACTCCGTTTGATCCTTGATGAAGGTAATCAAGCTATGCAATGGCTTAAGTCTTATGACTTAGGCGTTTCAGTTAATAGTTTATTGAAGGAAGGAATTCATTCAATGACTTCAGAAGAAATTCCTTCAGAAGTTTCTGAGGCCTTTTTGGGATGATTGATCATGCCCAAGTTTGATTTCGCTCAAGGCTCCATGCCTAGACCCACTGCTCAAGCTATGAGATTGGATCAATCCAGAGGGAAGGCTGGAGCTGAAGACACTTCACGATTGCTGCAACAAAGGCTTGAGTTGGTTGAAGACCTTTGGAAGACAGTTCTTCGAAGTGAATGCCCCCCCGAGCAGACTGAAAGACTGCTTAGGTTGAAGCAATTAAGTGATCCAACTTCTCTAGATATTGTTGACGTCAAAGGGACTAGTGAGTCAATCGTTTTGTTGATTCGTGAAATGGATCTTTCTGAAGCTATTGCCGCAGCAAGAGCATTTTCTTTGTATTTTCAACTTGTAAATATCCTTGAGCAGCGTATTGAGGAAGATAGTTATTTGGAGAGTATTAGTGGAAGCAATATAAATAAACAAGAAGAACCCTTTAATCCCTTTGCTCCGCCATTGGCAAGTCAGACTGATCCGGCGACTTTTAGAGAGTTATTTGATCGATTGAGAAGTCTTAATGTCCCTCCTGCGCAACTCGAATCATTGCTTCAGGAATTAGATATTCGGCTTGTTTTCACAGCTCATCCAACTGAGATTGTTCGTCATACCGTACGGCATAAGCAACGTAAAGTCGCGAGCCTTCTGCAGCAATTGCAATCAGATCAACTTGTTTCTTCAGCTGAAAAAGACAGCCTGAGATTGCAATTAGAGGAGGAAATTCGCTTGTGGTGGAGAACAGATGAACTGCATCAGTTCAAGCCTTCAGTTTTAGATGAGGTTGATTATGCACTGCATTATTTTCAACAGGTTTTATTTGATGCTATGCCTCAGCTACGAAGACGAATAGCTTCTTCATTAGCATCAAGCTATCCAGATGTAAATATTCCCAAAACAGCCTTTTGTACATTTGGATCTTGGGTTGGATCAGATAGAGATGGTAATCCTTCTGTAACGCCTGAAATAACTTGGAGAACGGCTTGTTATCAGCGCAAGTTGATGTTGGATAGATATATCACGGCCGTTAAAGATCTACGAGATCAATTGAGTATCTCAATGCAATGGAGCCAGGTTAGTGCTCCACTTTTGGAATCTCTAGAAATGGATAGATTGCGTTTTCCTGAGGTATATGAGGAACGAGCTGCTAGATATCGGTTGGAACCATATCGTTTGAAACTGAGTTATACCCTTGAGAGATTAAGCCTGACTCAGCAGCGCAACCAGCAACTTGCGGAAGCTGGTTGGAAAACTCCCCCCGAAGGTTTTGCTACTAATTCAATAACAGCAAATGTTGTTCAATCTCTTCATTACGGATCTGTGGAGGAATTTAAAAGTGAATTAGAACTTGTTAGAAATAGTTTGGTTAGTACAGGTTTGAGCTGTGAAGCTCTAGATAAGTTGCTTACTCAGGTTCATATTTTTGGTTTCTCTTTGGCTAGTCTTGATATACGTCAGGAGAGTACCCGCCATAGCGATGCATTAGATGAAATAACTAAGCATTTAAATCTTCCCAGGTCGTACGGAGATATGGAAGAGCAAGAGCGAGTTTCGTGGTTGACATCTGAATTAGATACACGAAGACCATTAATTCCTTCATCCGTGAAATGGTCAAAAAATACTGAGGAAACTATTGCTGTTTTCTTAATGCTTCGTCGACTTCAGGAAGAGTTTAGCAGTCGTATTTGTGGTACTTATGTAATTTCTATGAGCCATACAGTTTCTGACTTATTGGAGGTTTTATTACTGTCTAAGGAAGCTGGTTTGGTTGATTCAATTGACGGTAATTCTGAGCTTTTGGTTGTTCCATTATTTGAGACTGTTGAGGATCTTCAGCGAGCTCCCTCAGTAATGGAAGAGCTTTTTACGATGCCTTTGTACCGCAATTTGCTGCCAAGGGTTGGAGGGCAGAATCTTCCTCTTCAAGAGTTGATGTTGGGTTATTCAGATAGCAATAAGGATTCTGGATTTTTATCTAGTAATTGGGAAATTCATCAAGCTCAAATTGCTTTGCAAAATCTTGCAAGTCGACAAGGTATTGCCTTGCGACTTTTTCATGGCAGAGGTGGCTCCGTTGGTAGGGGTGGGGGACCTGCTTATCAAGCAATTTTGGCGCAGCCTAGTGGAACTCTTCAAGGGCGCATAAAAATTACTGAACAGGGTGAAGTACTTGCATCAAAGTACAGCCTTCCAGAATTAGCTCTTTACAACTTAGAAACAGTAACGACTGCGGTTCTCCAGAACAGCCTTGTGACTAATCAGCTCGATGCGACACCAAGTTGGAATGAATTAATGACAAGGCTTGCTGCTCGCTCACGAGATCATTACAGGGAATTGGTTCACGATAACCCTGATTTGGTTGCTTTTTTTCAACAGGTCACCCCAATTGAAGAGATAAGTAAGTTGCAGATTTCAAGTCGCCCTGCTCGACGAAAAAGTGGAGCAAAGGATCTTTCTAGTCTTAGAGCTATTCCATGGGTTTTTGGTTGGACACAAAGTCGTTTCCTTTTACCCAGTTGGTTTGGTGTGGGGACAGCTCTCGCTGCTGAACTTGAGGCAGACCCTGGACAGCTTGATCTTTTAAGGATGTTGCATCAGAGATGGCCTTTTTTCAGGATGTTGATTTCTAAAGTAGAGATGACTTTGTCAAAAGTTGACCTTGACTTGGCTCATCACTATGTTTCCAGTCTTGGGAGTCAGGCGAATAAAGAGGCTTTTAATAAGATTTTCGAAACTATTGCCACGGAGTATGTCAGGACTCGTGAGTTGGTGATGAACATCACTGGCCAGTCAAGATTGCTCGGTGCTGACCCTGCATTGCAACTATCTGTAGATTTGAGGAATCGCACTATTGTTCCTCTGGGTTTTTTACAAGTTGCTCTTCTTAAAAGACTGCGTGATCAAAATAGACAGCCTCCAATGAGTGAATCAATAAAAAAAGGCGTTGAAGGTCGTACATATAGCAGAAGTGAATTGCTTAGAGGTGCACTACTAACTATTAATGGAATTGCCGCAGGTATGCGGAATACGGGTTGAGCTAGACCTTGTTCACTTTCCGTCAGAGTTCAACAGTGCCGCGCTTGCCATCCGGATTCGTACTGGAGAGTAAAAAACCTCCAACTCCTCATGCGTTAAATCGATTGCTGGCTTATTGCAAGGAGGCTAAGCATTCACCAAAGAAGTTGCATTTGGCATTAGAACGAAGCCTCTGCCATCTCAGCATTTTTGATGAGGCAAATGGCAATCTTGTTGGTTTTGTGAGAGCAACAACTGATTATGGGTTGAATGTCAATCTTTGGAATTTGTTAGCTATACCTGGACAAAATCAACAGCAATTTCTTGCAGTTCTCGTACATACAGCATTAGCGATTTTAAGAAGAGATGTCCCTGGCTGTAGTATCTCAGTCTCAGCACCAGTTGATACCATCAAGGCATTACAAGAACAGGGATTTTTACTTGATCCTGGTGGAATAAGAGCAATGGGCTTTCGTCTTTAGTACTTTTTGAAGCGAGCATGGAGGGACTCGAACCCCCGACCCTCAGAACCGGAATCTGATGCTCTATCCAACTGAGCTACATGCCCATACATATGCCAAGAGCCATTTTTGAAAGGCCGTTTACTTGACACATTCAAGTTACCTTATCCAAAGACTTCAGAAAAACGATTCGTCTTAATCAGCTTGAATTGGAGAACTTTCGCAATTACAGGCAACTGCGCCTGGAATTGTCTGAAAAGCGATTGCTAATAATCGGATCAAATGGCATGGGCAAATCTAACTTCTTAGAAGCTGTCGAGCTTTTGGGTAGTCTGCGCTCACATCGGTGTAGTCGTGACCAAGACCTAATTCATTGGCAAGAAGATCGGGCCTTGGTTAGAGCGATAGCTAATGAAAATGAAAGTTTGGAATTGGTACTGCGACGACGAGGTGGTAGGCAAGTTCGTCGCAATGACAAGCCACTATCCCGCCATCTTGATTTAATAGGACCATTACGTTGTGTTGGCTTTAGCGCATTAGATCTTGATCTTGTGCGTGGAGAACCAGCTTTAAGAAGAAGTTGGCTTGACAGGGTTGTTCAGCAGTTGGAACCGGTTTATTCCGATTTAATTTCTCGGTATAGCCGATTGCTTAGACAAAGGCGGCATTGCTGGAAAGATTGGGCTTCTAGATCTTTGGAAGAAAGAGAGTCCTTAATGGATGCTTTTGATGCACAGATGGCACTTGTTAGTACAAGAATCCATCGACGTCGACGAAGAGCTTTAGACCGCTTGCAGCCTCTGGCTGCTCGATGGCAGGCAAAACTAAGTAATGGCCAAGAAGACTTGGAATTGTCTTATGCCCCAGGGAGCACATTAGAAGAGGAAGAGGTTGAAGCAACTTGGAGGTTGGCTATTGAAAAACAGTTGTTAAGTCAACGTATAGATGAAGAGAGGACTGGGAGTTGTCTTGTAGGACCTCATCGAGATGAGGTCGGCTTTCTGATTAATGGTACTTTTGCACGAAGATTTGGTTCAGCTGGCCAGCAAAGGACTTTGGTTTTAGCTCTCAAGCTTGCAGAGCTTGAGTTAGTTGAAGCAATTTATGGAGAGCCACCAATTTTGCTTTTAGATGATGTTCTTGCTGAACTTGACCTGACAAGGCAGTTGATTCTCTTGGAAGCTGTGGGTGAGAAGCACCAATGCGTTGTCAGTGCAACACATTTGGATGCATTTGAGAAGACTTGGCAAAAACGCTCTCAGATTTTGGAAGAGAAATCATTGAGAGCAATAGCGGATTTCAGGTAAGGTGGGCAGCTATTTTTCTTGATTTTATGGAGCAGATAATTCCTTGTCTCCATCCCAACCCGGGATGGGATGAGATTGACCCTCAACAATTGCCATCAGCGAATTGCTCGAATCCCCCTAGCGTTGTAGGCAAACATTGCATTCTTGAGCTTTACGACTGTAATAACGCGAAGCTCAATGATGAAGCTTTTCTGCGCACAACTATTACTTCAGCAGCCAAGCATGCAGGGGCAACCTTGCTCAATCTAATAACTCATCGTTTTCAGCCTCAAGGTGTTACAGGATTAGCATTGCTTGCTGAATCGCATATATCTATTCATACATGGCCTGAGAAGGGTTACGCAGCAGTTGATGTCTTCACATGTGGAGATCAGACAATGCCTGAAAATGCGTGTGAGTTTTTGCGGAATGAGTTGGAATCTGAGAAGCACTCGTTAACAAGTTTTTGTAGGGAAACTCCATTGTCTATTAGTGCGGATAAAAGAATTCCTATAGATCATTTGGCGCAGAACTAATGTAATAAATATTAAGCTTATTCAGGTAGCTTTAGTGTTGTTTAATCTATACTTAATAGTCTTGGGCTGTTACCCTTATCTTTATTGAGGCTTCCACTTTTAAGCCCATCCATATTTATACTAACTGAGTCAAATCCAAGTGATAAATAATAAGATTTGAGTTCTTTTAAGTTCAAGGTTTCCAAGAAATCATTGATTTTATTTTTTGGGATTTCTATTATTGCTTTTTTGTTATATGCTCTGACTCTCAGTTCTTTAATCCCAAGAGTTTTCAAAAAGGCTTCTGCTTCCCCTACTTGTTGTAGTTTTCTGGCATTGATTTGTTGGCCATATGGAAAGCGTGAAGCAAGGCATGGTTGTGCTGGCTTGTCCCACCATGGAAGCCCTAGGGATCGGGAGATTTGTCGAATGGCCAATTTTCCTATTTTTAGCTCAGCCAAAGGAGAAATTACTCCTGCTAATTGACCGGCTTTAATTCCAGGTCTGTGATCACTTAAATCATCTAGGTTTAATCCATCTACTACTTTTGCGCCATTTGCTTCTGAAGCGATTTCGGCTAAGTGTTTATGAAGCTCTGATTTGCAGGCGAAACAACGATTTTTTGGATTTAAATTGTATTCAGGATTCTCAAGTTCTTGTGTCTTACATTCTTTATGTTGAATACCAATCCAAGCAGCTTGTGTTCGAGCTTCTTGGAGAAGATCTGGTGCTAGGGCAGGCGAAACGCCTGTGACAGCAAAAGCCTTAGATCCAAGTTGTTCTTGAGCAATTGTTGCGACTAGCGCACTATCAACCCCACCTGAATAGGCTACGCATACTTTCCCCATACTTTTCAGAAAATCTCGTAATAATTCGAGTTTGTTTTGTTCTGTTTCGGGAAGGCCTCCAACGTTTTTAACGATCCCAGTATCAGAATTACTTGCTAACGCCATGTCAGTTAGCTGATCTAGTTAAGCTCCAACCGTAGACGGACAACTGCATGGTTTCAAAGTCGAAAGAAGGTAAGGCGATTGAGATGAGGAAGTCATCGTCTAGAGGCCAGGGACGAGGGGTTGGCATTGTTACTGCTGCAGATAGTCAAGAACGCAGTGAAGGCCAGCTACATGTTTACGACGGAGAAGGTAAAGGGAAAAGTCAAGCTGCCCTTGGGGTCGTTTTGCGAACTATTGGGCTAGGCATTTGTGAGCAACGGCGAACAAGAGTCCTGCTTTTACGCTTTCTTAAGGGTCCAGGTCGGTCTTATGACGAAGATGCTGCCATTGAGGCCCTTCAGCAGGGGTTCCCCCATTTAATAGACCAAGTTCGAACTGGCAGGGCTGATTTCTTTTCTGCCGAAGAATCAATTCGCTTCGATTTTCAGGAGGCAAAACGTGGATGGGATATAGCAAAAGGAGCAATAGCTAGTGCTCTCTATTCAGTTGTTGTACTTGATGAGTTGAATCCAGTATTGGAATTAGGTTTGTTACCGATTGAGGATGTGGTTGAGACCTTGATTGGTCGACCTTCAGGTATGGAGATTATTGTTACCGGAAGGGCTGCTCCACGTGCATTGGTTCAAGTGGCTGACTTGCACTCTGAAATGCGGGCTCATCGTAGACCTGAGGAACATCAAGGCAATTTGGTCCCTTTCAGGACCAATGGTGGTATAGAGATATATACAGGCGAGGGTAAAGGGAAATCTACAAGTGCATTAGGGAAGGCTTTGCAGGCTATTGGTAGGGGAATTAGCCAAGATAAAAGTCATAGAGTTTTAATTTTGCAGTGGTTGAAAGGCGGTAATGGTTATACGGAAGATGCAGCAATTGAGGCTTTAAGAGAAAGCTACCCTCATTTGGTCGATCATCTTCGCTCAGGACGTGATGCAATCGTTTGGCGAGGGCAACAGCAACCAATTGATTATGTAGAAGCTGAACGAGCTTGGGAGATTGCTAGAGCTGCTATTAGCAGTGGTCTTTATAAAACTGTGATTCTTGATGAGCTTAACCCAAGCGTTGATTTGGAGTTATTACCTGTAGAGCCAATTGTTCAGACTCTTTTGAGAAAACCCTCCGAGACAGAAGTCATAATTACTGGACGTTGTAAGAACCAGCCTGCTTATTTCGATCTTGCTAGTGTGCATTCAGAGATGGTTTGCCATAAGCATTACGCAGAACATGGAGTCGACCTAAAAAGAGGTGTGGACTATTGATTCCCAAGCTAAAACTTATTTATTTTTGAAGAATTTCTGATTCCCATGCCTCCATACCACCATTGACATTAGTTCCACCTATACCATGTTTGTTTAGAATTTTAATTGCTCTTAAAGATCGATTTCCTTTTCTGCAAATGATAAAAAGACTTCTCTTTGATGCAAGTTTTTTTAGGCGCTTGATAGTTTCACCGCTCTCAATTTCATTAAGTGGAATTAATTCAGATTCTGCAATAGAGTTCATATTTGTCTCATGAGGGAATCTTACATCTAAGAGTAAAATTTCCTCTTTTTTAGTATCTATTAGCTTCTTTAATTCTCTCACTGAAATGCTTTTTTCGTATGAGTCTTTTTTTGTTTTGTCCTTAGTGTCTTTGGCAGCACAGAATTTTTCGTAATCAATTAATTGTTTAATTTCCTCTCTGTCTTTATCTGGTTCTAGTCTTAGTTCTTTGAAGCTCATAGATAGGGCGTCAAAAATTAAAAGCCTGCCGCTTAGTGGTGTTCCTATTTTGGTGATTATTTTTATAGCTTCTGTTGCTTGAATGATTCCGATTAAACCAGGTAGAACTCCAATAATCCCTCCCATTTCGCAAGTAGGGATTAGTTCAGGTGGAGGTGGGGTTGGTATCAGATCGCGAAAGTTTGGAGCTGTTTTTTCAAGATTAAAAACAGTTGCATGCCCTTCAAAACTTTGCACTGAACCATAAATGTTTGGCTTTCCTAGAAGTACAGAAGCATCATTTAGAAGATATCTACTTGGGAAATTGTCTGTGCAATCACAAATAATATCGTAGGGTTTAATTATCTCGAAAACGTTTTCCCTTGTAATCTTTACGTTGAAAATATCTACCTGGCAATTTGGATTGATTTCAAGGATTCTTGAACGTGCAGAAGCAGTTTTTGGTTTCCCTAACCAGTTAACCCCATGAATAATTTGTCTTTGTAGATTTGATTCATCAACCAAATCGAAGTCTGCTATTCCTATTCTCCCAACCCCAGCAGCTGCTAGATACAAGAGGAGAGGTGAACCAAGCCCACCACTTCCTACACATATAACTGAGGAATTTTTCAGAAGCTTTTGGCCGTTTAAACCTATCTCTGGAAGACTGAGATGCCTTGCGAAACGGTTCAGCTCATCAGGACTTAATTCAGTATCTTCGTTTTCGATGCTTTTCATTGGATCGAATTTAGGTCTAGATAACGGCGGACTAACTTTTCAAAGCTGCCATTTTTAATCTTTGACTCGGTTGATTTTTGGGTAACCACCAACCGCTAACATCTCCTGATCCGGTGATTATCACCATGATGCTTTCACAAAAAGACCATTTTAGATCGATTAATGAAGGTTCTGCATTCCCAAAAGGGTGAGAATGGGCCGTACCTAAAACTTTTATATTCTTTTTTCTAGCCCAACGTTGAGCATGAATTTGTTCAAGCGGATCTATAGCAAAACGTTTTTTTCTAGAAAGATCTTCTAAAGGGTCTTTTGATTGCTCTTTAGGCAATTCTCTTAGGCCAAATATTTCAGGTTCCCAAATATTGCAGCAAGGCCAGACCATTCGAATATTCCACAGGCTTTCCCCTTGAAATTCTTGAGAATCCTTTTGTTCTCCAAGTAATAATGCACAACCTTCTTCAGGAGAAACTGCAAGAAGGTTGTGACGGAGAACTATGAGGCTATCGCCATCGAAGTTAAGTAACCCTGGCATGAAATACTTCCATTCGATAATCTCACCACATAATTACATTCAGCGTTGGGTTTATGAATGACATTAATGCTGACACAAATTCCACCAAAGAGACGACTCCCATGGGAAATTCTGCAGGCCAAGCTGATGGAAACAATCTTTCTGATCGTTATGGCGAAGTAATGGGGAAGGTGAACCAGTCGCTTACCGAAGTCGATTGGAGTCAAATGGGTAAGTACGGCAAGGCTGTAGGAATTGTCGCTGTTGTGATTGTCGCTCAGGTGATCATCAAAGGCGTTATCGATACCATTAACTTGTTGCCTATTGTTCCTGGCTTGCTTGAGCTACTTGGGGTAGTGGTTTTAGGGCAATGGAGTTGGCAGAATCTCACTACAAGCGAAAAACGGAATGCAGTTTTTGAAAGGGTTCAGAATCTTCGTAAGGAATATTTGGGTTGAAATCACCAAATTAAATTAAGAATCAGGAAAGTAATAAGTCATTAAGTCGTTTGATAGTAGAAATACATTGATTTTTGTACGATCCTCCAAATAAATTTGCATGATTTAGCAAGTGATAAAGGTTGTATACCTCAATTCTTTTCTCTGCCAAAGCTCCTAAAGGCCAAATTTTTGAGTAAGATTCATAAAATTCTCTTGAATAGCCACCAAATAATCTTGTCATAGCAAGATCTACTTCACGATCAGCCCACCAAATTGCTGGATCAAATAGGATTCCTCGACCATCAGAATTAATAGCTGAATTTCCGCTCCATAGGTCTCCATGAACCAAGCTAGGGAGTGGATGATGGGATTCTAAAAAGGAGATTAGAAATTGTAGCAGTGGTCTTATTGGTTCTATTTCTAAACCCCATTGATTAGCTATTTGTATTTGAGGAATTAATCGGAGATTGACGAAAAAATTTCCCCATTGAGTTCCCCAACCTTTCGGTTGAGGGCCTGAGCCAATGAATCCATCGCTACCCCAGCCAAATTTTCCCAAATTGTTTTCAGAAGATTTTTTGTGAAGTAATGCAAGACCAGTCCCTAATGAGCCTTGATCCCCAGAACTTAAATTCAGCCAAGGCATTAGCAAGAAAGCCGTGTTGTTTGTTTTTTCAAGAGCTATTGGATGTGGGACTTCTAGCCAAGTGGGATCAGCAAACTTCTTAAGACCTTTGAGCCCTTCTTTCTCAAACTCAAGCATTGGAAAAGCTTCTAATGAAGCTGTTTTGCAAAAGAAATCTGTTCCATTTTTGAGTTCAAGCCGCCAAGCTTGATGTATACAACCACCAGCAACGCTAGAAATTTTGGTAATTGTTTCTCCAGCAAGGGGTCCCTCCTTTCCTGATAAAACTTCTCTCAACAAACTATCCATAGGTACCTCTTATGAACCTGTCTACATTTTTGTATGACTGAAAATAGGGTAATAGTTGTTGGAGCTGGTATCTCTGGGTTGACCGCAGCAGCTCTTCTGGCCAAGGAAGGCATTCCAGTTACTTTGTTAGAGGCTCATTCTCAAGTTGGAGGGTGTGCTGGGACTTTTCGTAGGGGGCCATATGTCTTTGATGTTGGTGCTACGCAAATTGCAGGTATTGAGCCTGGAGGGATCCATGAACGGATATTTAGGCATCTACTGACTCCACTACCTAGTGCTCAATTATTAGATCCTGCCTGTGTAGTTGATTTAATTGATGGCATAGCCCCAATTTGTTTATGGAATGATCCGCAGCAATGGAAAGAGGAACGCCAACGACAGTTTCCAGGAAGCGAACCTTTTTGGAGACTTTGTCAGGCGATTCATCAAAGTAATTGGTCGTTTTCAGCTCGAGATCCAATTGTGCCTTCGCAAAATATGTGGGACGTTTATCAGCTTTTGAAGGCTATAAGACCAGAAAATTTGATCTCGGGTTTTTTTAGCACAAGTTCAATTTTAGATCTATTGAAATTATGTGGTTGTGAAAAGGATTTGCGACTAAGAAGGTTTTTGGATTTGCAGTTAAGGCTTTACTCTCAAGAACCTGCCAGCCGAACAGCAGCTTTATATGGGGCCACTGTGCTTCATATGGCTCAATCTCCTTTAGGACTTTGGCATCTGAACGGTTCGATGCAAGCACTGAGTAATCTTTTATTGGAAGCGATAAATAGGTTCGGTGGAAAGATTTTGTTGAGGCATCGTGTCTCTCAGCTAGCACTAGATGAATTAACTAAGAGTTGGAAAGTCTTGGTGCAATTAACAGGGGGAAGGGAACTAACTATGTATTCACAGGATGTCATTTGCAGCTTGCCTCCACAGTGTTTGGTAAAACTCATCCCAATGGGCTCAGGTATGCCTAAGGACTATCTAGAAAGATTGAAGCAACTACCCCAACCCAGTGGAGCGATTGTTTTTTATGGAGCACTTAACAGACGTGAACTCCCAAGAAATTGTCCTGGACACTTTCAACTAGGAATAAATGATCCTGGATCCCTGTTTATTTCTATTAGTCGAGATTCTGATGGCCGGGCTCCTTCTGGTCAGGCTACTGTGATAGCAAGTATGTTCACTCCAACAGCTGATTGGTCTTGTTTGCCTGAGCATATTTATCGTCAAAAAAAGGGAACTTTCCTAAAAGTCATAAGAAGCCATTTAGATGATTATTTTCATTTATCTGAGGATTCCTGGTTGCACCAGGAATTAGCTACACCAAGTAGTTTCTTGAGATGGACTGGTAGGCCAGATGGAATTGTTGGAGGATTGGGTCAGCAGCCTTCATACTTTGGCCCTTTTGGTTTGCCTAGTAGAACTCCTATGAAAGGCTTATGGCTGTGTGGAGATTCTATTCATCCTGGAGAAGGTACAGCAGGAGTTAGCCAATCAGCTCTTATGGCATCTCGTCAGTTAATTGCACAGCGAGGTTGTGATTTGTCGCTAGCTCTTTAAGTTTGGTTTTGAGAATTTAAGAAATTAGGCCTTAAGGCTTTAGTCAGTTCTAGTTCTTTTTTTAACTCAGGCCAATTCCCTTGGAGAATTGCTTTTTCAAGTAGCTCTAAAGAATAACGATAAGAGGAAAGACCATGCAGAATTGCTGCGCTATTAGATGAGGCCATTGATGCTCCCAGTTGAGGATTCCCTCCTCCTATTCGTGTCGTATCTGCAAATCCGCTTGAAGCAAGCTTCTGAGCTAATTCCTTAATTTGTTGATTAGGCTCTTTCCCAACTGTGCGAAGTAAAGCTGCACTGATAATTATTGGCAAATGAGAAATCAATGCCACAGCTTCATCATGTAGATCTGCATGGGCTGTTACCCAGTCGCAATTTAAAGAAAGAGCTAACTCCTTAACCATTGATAGAGCATAAGGGTCAGTTCTTTCTTCAGGTGTGGCAATCCATGGTCGATTCTGGAATAAACCGATTTGCCCTGCCTCCACTCCTGCTTTGGCATTCCCAGCCATGGGATGACTTCCCACAAATCTGGGATGCAGCTCCCGCCATATTTTTAAAACAGGACCTTTGACGGAACCTACATCTGTAATAACAGCTGATTCAGGTAATGCGGCTATTAGGCTTTGTTCTGGATGAATCAGTTGATCTAATGGCAGAGCAAGTATCACTAGGTCGCAGTCAACAAGAATTCTGCTATCAGTACTAATTTCGGTTGCTAATTTCCTGTCTCTAGCTTTTTGTGCAGTTATCCCTTTATTGGTTAGGCCTTTCACATGACATCCTAGTTTTTGCAGGTCTAGGCCTAGGGAGCCGCCTATAAGGCCTAGGCCAACTATGCCTATACAAGCGTCAGACTGATTGTTTGGCTTCATGCGTAATGCTCTTAAATCCTCTGCCTATGTTGATAAAGATCTGCAGAGTTTTCTAGTTAATCACTATGCTCGTTGAATGCTGGAAGCTCATTCACACAAGAAGCTAAAGCAAATTCTTCAAAGGAACCCATCCTCTTGGCCTAATCATCTTACTTTGGGCAGATTGGTTGCTCGCAGTATTAGGCGGAAGGACAAGACTTTGATTCAGTTGGATCCTTTTAGTCAAAATTCGTGGTGGCTAGGCCTTTTATTCCCACTTTGCTTAGGAAAAAATAAGGCTGTCTTGGTTGTTTCTGATCAACAGAGGCGAAGACTTTTGAATTTTGAGATACCTCGCTTGAGTGATGAAGGATTCCCTTTGGCTTGTTGGGAGGGAGTGTCACCACCATTAGAGGATCAACTTTGGATACTTAGTCACTATGAGTTGATTGAGGCTTTTAGGTGCGGTTTTGTTAAGTCCAGGCAGTTAATTTTTCCTGAAGCAGATCTCTTAAGTCGACGTTTTAGAGAAGCAATGAATCTATCTATTACTCACGAAGATTGGGAGAGACTGTTAAGGGCTCATCCTCAGTCTCAAAGTGATCTATTAGATATATATGAGAATTTGACTCAGTCACTTTTTGCTAAGTCATTACGACTTGGTGAGAAGATTCAGGTGGAAGAATCTGAATTACTTGAGTTAAAAGATTTGATTCAACCTTTAAATCCTATTTTTGAACCATGGACTTCATTTTTAAAGCTGAAAAATTATGATTGGGTTGCTTCAGCAGAGTTGAATCATAAATGCCTTAATTGGAATTTAACCTTTCATCCTTTAGAACCTTTTAATCTCTTATTCGATCTTTTTAACTATCAGCCTTTCCTTTTAATAACTTGTTCTGGAGAGAATCGATTTTTTCAAAATGAACTTTCTTCGGCGAACATATCACTAAATGTTATTGCAAGTTTAAATCAACCTTCCTCTCAGGAGCCGATTTCTTTATTCGCTCCATTTCGACAACCTATGCCAAATACTGAAATCTTTAAAGGCCATCTTTTAGAGCAATCTAGAAGATTAATTTTAGGACGCTCCGGTATCACAGTTTTGCTCTTAGATGATTCCCAACTTCGACGCCAATTGACAAGTGAGTTGGCGGGTGAATTTGGGACCCGGGTGGTGCATGAATCGACAGATCTTGATTCCAATGGGGTTGTTTGTTGTAGTTGGAGTTGGTGGTTGAGTCATCATCCCCAGGTACCTTTGCCTGAGCAACTCATAATTGCTCTTTTCCCTTTGGGCAGCCTTGAATCTCCTCTTGTAGCAGCTCGTGTTGCCTTGATGAAGCGACATGGTCGTGACTGGTTTCGTGATTTCCTTTTGCCTGAAGCACTTAGCTTATTTCCCTCTGCAGTAGCCCCATTACGATTAAATAAGGGCCGTGTCGCAATATTGGATGGCAGATTGCGAGGAAGGAGTTGGGGCCCACAAATTCTTAGAGCTCTTGAACCTTGGACGCCATTACATCGTTTATTACCTGACTAAGTCTCATAAGATTTAAGAGTCTTCATCTAGTGAGGTCATGGGAGAAGCCCGTCGTCGAGCTACTAAAGGTTTGCCACCTCGATCGTTAAATAGCAAAAGCGATCAATCCCCCAGGATTGTTTCTTGGCTTCCTATTACTCAAAAACAAAAGGAGCAGTTTTATGCCATCACAATTCGTGGTGGATGGATAGGAATTGGAATGTTGCTCCTCCTATGGATTGTGGTTCGTTTCGTTGGTCCCGCTGCTGGATGGTGGATTCCAGCAGATATTAAATAACATATTTATTAGTTAGAATGTAAATATTTAGCTTGATAATATCGATATTGATGTATTGAGTATAACCCTTTTTATCAGTTAAATTGTATAATTAAATAATCGCTTGATAGCTAGCTTTAGCCGAATAGGCCTCGCTTTTTATGCTGCTTCGGCTAATTTGCTAGCTGTTGGCTTGACATTCTTGTTTCGTGCTGCTTCTGCAAGAGGTCGCATTGAATTTGCGGTCACTTCTGACCCTTCAGTAAGTTTTTGTCGTACTAAGACTTCAATTTTCTCACGTTTGTCTGGATTTTCTTCTAACCAGGTAATGGTGTTATCACGCCCTTGGCCGATATTGTCCCCTTCGTAGCTATACCAAGCACCCTTGCGTGTAACCACACCAGTTTCTTCTGCAAGGTCTAATAAACAGCCCATCGTGCTGATTCCGCGTCCAAAAAGGATGTCAAATTCGGCGATGCGGAATGGTGGAGCTACTTTATTCTTGGCTACTTTGACTTTCGCGCGGATTCCATACTCTTCAGTTCCGCGTTTAAGAGTCTGAATACGACGAATGTCGAGCCTTACAGAGGCATAGAACTTAAGAGCATTGCCTCCTGTTGTGGTTTCTGGATTTCCGTAGGTGACTCCGATTTTTAAGCGTAGTTGGTTTAGGAAAATTACTGTGCACCCTGATTTGCCAATGTTGCCCGTGATCTTTCTCATGGCTTGACTCATTAGTCGTGCTTGACTGCCTACTGCAAGATCTCCCATTTCACCTTCGATTTCTGATCGAGGGGTTAATGCTGCTACTGAATCAACTACGACGATGTCAACTGCGGCTGATCGCACTAATTGATCAACAATTTCGAGGGCCATTTCACCTGTGTCTGGTTGGGATACCAGTAGGTTCTCGATGTCTACTCCAAGAGAGGCTGCGTAAACTGGATCGAGAGCATGTTCGGCATCCACGAATGCTGCGACTCCACCACGTTTCTGGACTTCTGCGATTGCGTGCAAGGTAAGAGTTGTTTTGCCTGAGCTTTCGGGCCCATATACTTCCACAACTCGTCCTTTGGGGTATCCGCCACCAAGGGCAAGATCAAGAGTTAGGGCTCCGGTGGATATTGTTTCAACCCGCATCCTTGAGGCGTCTCCGAGACGCATGATTGATCCTTTCCCAAAGTTTCTTTCTATCTGCCCTAATACTGAACTAAGGGCACGATCTCTCTCTCCAGAGTTTCCTTCGGTGTTACGGGAATCTTGCTTAGAAGAAGTTGATAGTCTCGCGTCAATCGGCATGGTGATGTTGGTTTAAAGGGTCGGACTGTGTGTCAGGTGTCTGTGTTGGAACGGATTGCGATTGTTTTGCTGTAGCTCAAATAAATTTGATGGACTGCTCAGCACTATCGCAAAGCCTCCTTTCGCAGTAGTACAGGCGTACGCTAGCGAACTAAGACCAGCTCGCCAAGGGGAGGTCAAGATTTTTTGTTTCTAAGAGATGAATCTTTTTTGGGAGGGAGGATTTGTCTTCAGGCTTTAGATAGCCCCAGCTGGCCAAGTAGCAAGGTATTGCAGCTAATTCTGTTCTTGCAAGAACGTTTTGGAGGGTCGCAAGACGATCTTCTACGAATCCCAGGATTGTGTGCTCTGTAGTTAAGCTCATCAATATTTCAATTTTGCTGCCCGCTTCATGGCCGTTCAGTATGTTTGGCCGAAGGTCAAGAAACTTCAGTAGAGCAGCCGTAAAGATCTCTCCCTTAGTGGTTAAAACCATGAAGTTGATTCCTTCTGTATCGAGTCTCTTTAGTCGGCTTATGACTTCAGGGAAGGGGCTGTGCATGCCAAGCCAACTGTCTTGATTAGTTGCTATTGCTTGATGTCGTACATTTTCAATTGCTGTTTGGAGTTCTACTTGGCTCCAGCCCCAGAATTTAAGAGCTTCATTGCAGTTTAAAGAATAATTCGTGGCAAAAGCCTTAGCTTCTTCTAGGCCTAATGGACAGTCATGGCGAACTGACTCAGCAGCAAGTAAAACCATTTCCCATCCTTGATTAACCCATGGTCTAAGAAAACGGAAGTATTCCGGCATGACTTTGGGTAAAGCTTCAGCAGCGGAGTGTTTTTGTATCAGGTCGATACAGGCCTTGCGTGAACTCCACCAGTATTCGGCCATTCCATCAATGATGACACCATCGAAATCAACTACCAATAGTGGGCGAGTGATGACTAAAAGTTCAGTGAAACTGGGCCGCTAGGATTCGAACCTAGGAATGTCGGGACCAAAACCCGATGCCTTACCACTTGGCGACGGCCCATTAATCCAGATAGGAACCAGGGTTGATTTGGTGCCACTGGCTTCCAAATAGTTACACATAGTGGAGTGACCTTCGTCAATCCATACTTAACTAGTTGGACCATTTCTAGGGAGGATATATCCGAAGACGCTGTTGATCTGTGTGTCCGAACACATCACTACGAAGTTGATAACGGGATACAAGGTCAGTTTGCATTTTTAGAACTCGTGCTGAGCGAGGTAAAAGTTCTACTGGTTTCCCAAGCGGCATAACGATTTTCTCTAGAGCCAGTCTGCATTCCTCAAGTGCTGCAAGTGCATTGTCTTGGCTAATCAATTCTGATTTTGATAGAAGAGCATGGTTTTGTGATGCTCCTCTTTTTGCTATAAGCCTTTCTAGGGCCCTTTCCACTTGATGAAGTGAGTTTGATTTGATTACTAGGACCGGTAAGTGGGATTCACGAGCTTTTTTTCTGATGGCAGGATTTTTATTCATTTCATGGCGAATGCTGAGGATAACTTCCGCCTCATTTATTTCATGAACAAATTGGGCCGGAAGATTTTGACTGCGAACTGCTTCTCCAAAAAGCTGTGGGGAAATTCCACAACAGAAGACCTTGAGATTTTCTTTGCAAGCAAGTTGGTTTTGAGAGCTTCCAAGAGTTGCTTCTTCTTCTTCTTCTTCTTTTTCTTTAACCAAGTCCTTGGTAGATTTTTTTCCCTGCTGAGGTAATTCTTGCTTCTTTAGGGGGTTCTTGCTAGGTGGTGAATTGATTGCAGTGGAATTAATTAGTTGGACAGATCCCTCGATAGTGAGTTCCCGCTCTTGAGGCCTGGGAGGTGATCCACGCAAGAGTAAATCGACTGTGGATGCAACGTTGGTATGAATCGACCAATGATTCCTACTATTGATTTCTACTGCAATAGGGAATGTTGGTTCGGCAGCTCTTTCTAAAACAGTTTTTTGAGTACGTCTTCTTCGAGCTTCTTCATCCCCAAGGGTTACTGATTGGATTCCGCCGACTAGATCACTAAGCGTAGGATTCTTAATTAAGTTGGATAGGGCGTTGCCATGGGCAGTGGCAACGAGCTGCACACCTCTTTCTGCGATTGTGCGAGCAGCGTGGGCTTCTAATTCTGTCCCTATTTCATCGATAACTATTACTTCAGGCATGTGGTTTTCCACGGCTTCAATCATTACTTGATGTTGGTGTTCAGGTTGAGCGACTTGCATCCTTCTGGCTCCACCGATTGATGGATGAGGTATATCTCCATCACCAGCAATTTCGTTGCTGGTGTCAATAATTACGACTCTTCGCTGTAGATCGTCTGCCAAGACTCTTGCGATTTCTCTAAGGACAGTTGTTTTCCCTACGCCTGGTCGTCCCATTAATAAAAGTGATTCGCCGCTATCAAGAAGGTCTCTTACCATTGCGACTGTGCCAAAGACTGCTCTGCCTACCCGACAAGTCAGCCCTACGACAAGACCTTGACGATTCCTTATAGCGCTAATTCGATGGAGTGTTCTTTCAATTCCTGCACGATTATCTGATCCAAATTCCCCTAGTCTTTCAACAGTTGCTTGAAGCTCCTCTCTTGATAAGCAGTCGCTGCCAATAGTATCTACTCGCCCTGGATAACGCGCCTCAGGGATTCGGCCTAAGTCCAGTACTACTTCAATTAATTGTTCTTGTTTTTCTTTTGGAGCTAAGGCTCTTTGGACTGTTGGAGGTAATAGCTCCAGTAGTCGATTTAAGTCGTCAGTGATATGAAGTGGCTTCATTGCCTTGAATCACTAATTACAATATTTTGAGGTGGAATGCATCTAGGTTCTATCCTCTTCCTAAAATTTCTTTGCGTGCTAACCAAGGCTTGATGAGTTGTTTTGCTTGGCTCATTGCATTTTCCCAACCTTCTGGCCACTCTGTTAGAGATTTTTGACGAGCTTGGGCTTCTATTAGCCAAGGCTGCACAGCCTTTCTTGCCATGCTGCCGAAAGCAATACCTGCAGGGCCATTTTCGTTGTTTAGGTGAGTAATCGTTTGAGCATTGGTACCTCCTGCTAATTGAAGTGGGCCTGGGGGAGCTATAGGAAGTGTTTTCCTCCAAAGTGCAACAGCTACTCTTGCTGTCCCTTTACCAATATCGCCACTCATTGGGCGGCCATCTAGTTGCCATAAAGGCCTTTGACCATATTCCTTTAAGCATGAATATCTTTGCCAAAGTTCCTTTGCAAGTGCTTCATGCGTAAGGCCATGACCTTCTGAACCGCAGCTAACTGCAATTCGATTTAAAGGGATTTGACTGGTAGTTAGAACTTTGACTATTGATTTGAATGCTTCTAATCGGCCAGGGGCGGTATGAATTTCTACTGCGTCAGGACTTAATTTCTTTATTAGCGGCCCAAGTTCTTTTAGTCCAAGGTGATGATCTATCTCATTTATTAGACCAAGTGGACAGGTTGGTAAGCAACGGCCACACCCGTAACATCGATTTGAATTAACACCGGTTAATTCTTGGATTGCATCAGCAGGGCAGATAGCTTCACATGGGCGAGGACAGTCGGTTGGACATTTGTTTCTGTCAAACCAAGCCTTGCGGAAATGAGGATCTTTTCCATCGCTAATACTCACCATTAGCCAAGGGCTGTTTCCATAGTTTGATTTGACCCAGTCAAGTCCTTGTCTTGCTGCTCTTACTACTGCGATGTCTGCAGCTACATCTATACAGTGCACTCCTGCAGCCCCATAAAGAGCACATAAATCAGTTATTAATGGGAGGTCTTCATTACTTGCTCCACATATCAGCTTTACCCAGGTTCCTTTAGCTAAAGCTTTTTCTCCAAGGTAATAGTTACGATGCTCTACTTGCAGTGAGATAAGTATTAGCCTCCTATGAACTCACTCATAGACTGCCATTGAAGGCTTCTAGCCCCGCCTATTTCTATTATTATTTTTAACCTTTTTTCTTTATTGCAAATATCACATAATGCACGTAGCTCGGAAGGAGATAAAACTTGTCCTTCAAGTACCCATAGAGCTACAGGTGAATCTCCTTTTAGAAACTCAGATATTTGTGGAATGACCTGTTGAACTTCACCTATAGCAGCTTGTTTCCCTACGTTTTGATGGCCCAGATGTGGAGGCCTGATTCCATGAATGCTAAGAAGAAAAACTTCTGGATCTCCAAGGCCTCTAGCTGTAGTTATTTGAGTTTTATAACCTGCTGCTCTAAGTCGTCTAAGCAATCTTGTTTCAGAGCCACCTTCAAGAGGTACTCGAATTGCTATACAACCATGGGCTTCAAGATCCCTTTGAAACTCCTTACCAGAGAGCAACAGTGGCATTTTTAGGATTAAAGATAGGACTAAAGATAGTTCTGAGTCTGGCAGTTTCTTTGAAAATATGCTTTCGAATATGGCTCATGGTGGTGTAGGGTTTTAGTTTGCTTCAATTTTCTGCGCCCGTCCGCTAGCCGGGCCTCCAGAGTTTGAGGCAGATTCGACGATTGCGTTGAATCTTAAGGCCAGAACAGATAAGGAACTAATCCCTATCTGTCGGGAAACTTACCGATTCAAAAAGGTCGGATAAGTCCCAGCCCAGCTGATTAGCTCGCTAGCCCTATCTGGAAAATTTTTATTCGTCTTTATATTGACGGTTAAAAAGATTTTCGGTAAAGACAGCGTTCCAAGTATCAGCTCTTTCCAAAACCTCTTTATAGAGGTTATTCCCGCTGGCGCTTTTTACTTCCATGTCAATCGGCATACTTGGCAGAAAATTGGGCATGTCCCAGTTTTTTGATGATCAAGGAAGAGCTGTTCCGGTAACTCTTATCGAGGCAGGCCCTTGCAGGATCACTCAATTGAAGAATTCAGACACAGATGGTTATACCGCTGTGCAAATAGGTTTTGGTGAAATGCGTGAAAAGCTTATAAATAAGCCCTCAAAAGGTCACCTATCTAAATCTGGCCAGGATTTTCTCCGCCATCTTCGTGAATACCGAGTAGAGAGTCTTGGGGATTTAGAACTTGGAGCCTCAATTACCGTTGGGAGTTTTGAGGCTGGCCAAAAGGTAGATGTAAGTGGAGACTCGATGGGTAGGGGTTTCTCTGGTTATCAAAAACGTCATGGATTTAGTCGTGGACCTATGAGTCATGGCTCTAAGAACCATCGAGAACCAGGCTCTACTGGTGCTGGTACTACCCCTGGTCGTATCTATCCCGGTAAAAGAATGGCTGGACGATATGGAGGTAAGAAGATCACTACTCGAGGTCTAGTCGTTTTAAAAGTGGATAGTGATCGGAATTTGTTAGTTGTTAAGGGTTCTGTTCCAGGGAAGCCAGGAGGCCTTTTAAATATTTGTCCTGCCAAGCGGGTAGGTGATAAATCTGTTGGAGGGAGTAAATGATGACTAGTTGTGTTGTTCGCGATTGGCAGGGTAAAGAGACTGGCGACGAGGCGAGTCTTGATCTCAAGGTCGCCAAAGAGACCAGTGCACTTGATTTAATGCATAGAGCTGTTATTCGTCAGCAAGCTCATTTGCGCCAAGGTACAGCAAGTACTCTCACACGATCAGAGGTTCGTGGAGGTGGGCGTAAGCCTTATAAGCAGAAGGGGACAGGCAGAGCCAGACAGGGCTCAATACGGACTCCTTTGCGCCCAGGGGGTGGAATTATCTTTGGCCCTAAGCCTCGTAAATATACCAATGGGATGAATCGAAAGGAGCGCCGATTAGCACTCCGAACAGCATTAATGTCTCGGGTAGATGATTTGGTTGTTGTAAAGGATTTTGGGAAAAGTCTTAAAGCACCAAAGACAAAGGAGATAACAGATGCATTGCAAAGATTAGGCATTTCTTCAGACAAAAAGGTTCTGCTGATTTTGTCTTCACCATCTGAGGCTTTGCGTTTATCGGTTCGCAACCTTGAAAAGGTCAAGCTGATTGCTGCAGATCAGCTAAATGTTTTTGATCTACTTAATGCTAATTCTTTGGTTTTAGGTCAAAACGCCCTTGTGAGGATTCAGGAGGTTTATGGAAATGACTGAACGTTTTACCAATCGGCTTGAGGACGTGATACGTCGTCCATTAATTACAGAAAAAGCCACTTCTGCTTTGGAACTTAATCAGTACACGTTTGAAGTTGACCATCGTGCTTCTAAGCCAGATATCAAAGCAGCTGTCGAACATCTCTTCGATGTTCGAGTAGTTGGAGTCAGCACTATGAATCCGCCTAGGCGAAGTCGTAGGGTCGGTCGATTTGCTGGTAAGCGTGCCCAAATCAAGAAAGCTGTCGTGAGACTGGCCGAGGGCAATTCAATTCAGCTTTTCCCTGAATCTTGAGGAATTAATTAGTTATGGCAATTCGTACATTCCGTCCTTATACCCCTGGCACCCGAACAAGGGTTGTGACTGACTTTAGTGAGGTTACTAGTCGTAAACCTGAGAAGTCTTTAGTTGTAGCTAAGCATCGCCGTAAGGGTAGAAACAATAGGGGTTTAATTACATGCCGCCATAGAGGTGGAGGCCATAAACGGAGGTACAGAGTTGTTGATTTCCGGAGGAATAAGCATGGAATTCCTGCAAAGATTTCAGCGATTCATTACGACCCTCATAGGAATGCCCATTTAGCATTGCTTTTCTATAAAGACGGAGAGAAAAGATACATTCTTGCTCCTGCAGGAATTGCTATAGGTCAGGAGGTTTTGTCTGGACCTGATTCGCCAATTGAGGTTGGTAATGCATTGCCTCTTTCTTCAATCCCTTTGGGTTCAAATGTTCATAATGTCGAGCTTTATGCAGGGAGAGGAGGACAGCTAGCTAGGACAGCAGGTGCTAGTGCTCAGGTAATGGCTAAAGAGGGTGACTATGTAGCACTCAAGCTTCCTTCGACTGAAGTTCGTTTAGTTCGTAAGGAGTGTTACGCAACTCTTGGAGAAGTTGGCAACTCTGAAATACGTAATACCAGTCTTGGCAAAGCGGGTCGGCGTCGTTGGCTTGGGCGGCGTCCGCAGGTTCGAGGGAGTGTGATGAACCCTTGTGATCATCCTCATGGTGGAGGAGAGGGTCGTGCTCCAATTGGTAGAGCAGGTCCTGTTACCCCTTGGGGTAAGCCTGCTTTAGGTCTTAAGACCCGCAAGCGAAATAAGCCTAGTAACCGGCTAGTCCTTAGGAAGCGTCGTCGTACTTCCAAGCGAAGTAGAGGAGGAAGAGACTCTTAATGAAATTCACTCTTTACATTTCTCTTAATTAGTCATGGGCAGATCACTCAAAAAAGGACCATTTATAGCTGACAGCCTCCTTAGTAAGGTTGAAAAGCAAAATGCTGATGATGACAAGTCAGTAATAAAAACTTGGTCTAGGGCTTCTACTATTTTGCCGATGATGATTGGCCACACAATTGCTGTGCATAACGGCAAAAGTCATGTGCCGGTTTTCATTACTGAGCAGATGGTTGGTCATAAGTTGGGAGAGTTTGCTCCTACTCGAACTTATAAAGGCCATATAAAAGATAAAAAGGGAGGTCGTTGATTTCATGACAATGTCAGCTTCACCTACAACAGTTGCTCAGGCTCATGGGCGTTTTATTAGAGGATCCGTCTCAAAAGTGCGGCGGGTACTTGATCAAATACGAGGGCGAACCTATAGGGAAGCCTTGATCATGCTTGAGTTCATGCCTTATAGATCTACTGGCCCAATCACTAAAGTCCTTAGATCAGCGGTAGCGAATGCAGAGCATAACCTTGGATTAGATCCTGCTGCATTAGTTATTTCTAAGGCTAGTGCTGATATGGGTCCATCAATGAAGCGCTATAGGCCTCGTGCGCAAGGTCGCGCATTTGCGATTAAGAAGCAGACCTGCCATATCAGCATTGCTGTTACGGCTCCAAATGATTCCAAAACCTCTGAATTAACGAACTGATGGGACACAAAATCCATCCAACAGGACTCCGATTGGGAATTACCCAGGAACATCGTTCTCGTTGGTACGCAACCAGTAAGACCTATCCACTTCTCCTCCAAGAAGATGACAAGATTCGTAGATTCATCCACAAGAAGTATGGAGCAGCCGGAATTAGTGATGTATTGATAGCTCGCAAGGCAGATCAGCTAGAAGTAGAGCTAAAAACAGCTCGACCTGGGGTTCTTGTGGGACGTCAGGGTAGTGGAATTGAAGAACTTCGAACAGGTATTCAGAAGACTATTGGTGATCGCAACCGTCAGGTCAGGATAAACGTTGTTGAGGTTGATAGAGTTGATGCGGATGCATTTTTGCTTGCTGAATACATCGCTCAACAGTTGGAAAAGAGAGTTGCCTTTAGACGCACTATCCGTATGGCTGTTCAGCGTGCTCAGAGAGCGGGAGTTTTGGGATTAAAAATTCAAGTTGGTGGACGACTTAATGGTGCAGAAATCGCTCGGACTGAATGGACTCGCGAGGGCCGTGTACCTCTACATACTCTTCGGGCTGAGATCGATTATGCAACCAAAGTCGCAAGCACTACTTATGGCGTCTTGGGTATTAAGGTTTGGGTCTTTAAAGGTGAAGTACTAGCTAAAGAAGATCAACCTCTGCCTGTGGGTGCAAGCCCAAGGCGCAGGGGTAACCGTAGACCCCAACAGTTTGAAGATCGCTCTAATGAGAGCTGATAGGAGACCTAAACCATGTTAAGTCCAAAACGAGTCAAATTTCGGAAGCAGCAAAGAGGTCGGATGCGTGGTGTTGCGACTAGAGGCAACACGATTGCCTTTGGTCAATTTGCTTTGCAGGCTCAAGAATGTGGATGGATTACCTCTCGACAAATAGAGGCTAGTCGTAGAGCAATGACACGTTATGTCAAAAGAGGAGGGCAAATTTGGATTCGGATCTTTCCTGATAAGCCTGTAACTATGAGGCCCGCTGAAACAAGGATGGGTTCTGGTAAGGGCAACCCAGAATTTTGGGTTGCTGTTGTTAAACCAGGCCGCATTCTTTTTGAAATGGGAGGTGAAGAGATTACTGAGGAGATTGCGAAGGAAGCTATGAGGCTCGCTCAGTACAAGCTGCCTGTAAAAACAAAGTTCATTGCCTTGAGTGATCAGGCAGAAGTTTCTGGTGCATCAGAACCTTCTAAAAAATCATCTGTAAAAGTGGAGTCTTAAAAGATGACCAATTCAGATACCGCGGAGCTCAGAAAGCTTACTGACGATGACATTATTGAACAGATAAATGGTATTCGTCGTGAGCTTTTTGATCTTCGCTTTCAGCAAGCCACAAGGCAGCTGACTAATACCCACCGTTTCAAAGAGGCTCGCATAAAGCTTGCTCAGCTTTTAACGGTCCAGAAGGAGCGAAGTCGCGCTTCATCAACAACCTCTTGATTATCTACTTAGAAACAATGGCACTTAAGGAAAGGGTTGGAACAGTTGTTAGTGACAAGATGGAAAAGACAGTGGTTGTTGCGGTAGAGAATCGCTTCCCACATTCCATCTATCAAAAGATTGTTAGCCGAACCACTCGTTACAAAGCTCATGATGCAAATAACACTTGCAAGGTAGGTGATCGAGTTCGAATAACTGAAACTCGCCCACTTAGCGCTTCAAAGCGGTGGACGGTGTCTGAGGTTTTGAGTCACAACAAAGCGGTTGCAAAGGAGGCATCCCAATGATTCAACAAGAAACTTTTCTTACTGTCGCTGACAACAGTGGAGCCAAGCGAATTCAATGCATCCGTGTATTGGGTTCTAATAGGCGATATGCCCATGTTGGAGATGTCATTGTCGCAGCTGTTAAAGATGCAATGCCCAATATGGGAGTTAAAAAATCTGATGTTGTTAAGGCAGTTGTAGTGCGGACTAAGGCAACAATGCGTCGTGAGACAGGGAATTCAATTCGTTTTGACGATAACGCTGCAGTTTTGATTAATGATGATAAAAACCCTAGGGGGACAAGGGTTTTTGGTCCGGTTGCACGTGAGTTACGTGAACGCAACTTCACCAAAATCGTTTCTTTAGCTCCTGAGGTGATCTGACATGGCAACAGCAATTATCAAAACTAAATCTTCTAAACGAATAAAGATGCGAATACGTAAAGGGGACACTGTTCAAGTTATTAACGGTAAAGATAAAGGAAAAACAGGAGAAGTACTTCGCACTTTGCCGATTGAAAATCGTGTTGTCGTTGAAGGTGTCAACCTTCGTACACGCCATGTAAAACCTACTCAAGAAGGAGAGGGTGGTCGCATCGTTACTGAAGAAGCCTCATTACATGCTTCGAATGTGATGCTTTATTCAAAAGAAAAGGAAGTTGCAAGTCGAGTGGAGCTTGTTGTGGATAAAGATGGCATAAAAAGACGACGTCTAAAGAAAACAGGAGAAGTGATTGATTAAATCCTCATCTGCTCTCCTACTTTTCTTTATCGGTAAAAACTTTCTCCACCACTATCACTAAGTCTTCTGACAACGCCCAGAAGCAATTCCTCCCTAAGCCATGTCACTGAAACAACGCTATCGAGAGACTATCCAGCCAAAGTTGCTGAAAGACCTAAGTCTCTCCAATATTCATCAAGTTCCCAAAGTGCTTAAAGTCACTGTTAATAGGGGCTTGGGTGAAGCTGCAACAAATGCAAAGTCTCTAGAAGCATCAATTGCTGAATTGGCCACTATTACTGGCCAGAAAGTAGTAGTTACAAGGGCTAAAAAGGCAATTGCGGGTTTCAAAATTCGACAGGGCATGCCAATTGGCTGTGTGGTCACTCTTCGAGGTGATCGCATGTATGCCTTTTTAGAGCGTTTGATAAATCTTGCGCTTCCACGAATTAGGGACTTTAGAGGTGTTAGTGCTAAAAGCTTTGATGGGCGAGGGAATTACACCCTAGGAGTTAGAGAACAGATAATTTTTCCCGAAATCTCCTACGACAAAATCGAGGCCATTAGAGGAATGGATATAACCATTGTTACTACTGCCCGCACGGATGAAGAGGGCAGGGCTCTCCTCCGCGAGATGGGAATGCCTTTCCGAAATAACTGAGTCGCCCTCTGAAGATCACTATGGCTAATCACGATCCAATTTCTGACATGCTCACTCGCATTCGTAATGCGAGTGAAAAACGTCATCAGACAACCAAAGTTCCTGCATCCAGGATGTCTCGCAGCATTGCCAAAGTGTTGCAACAGGAAGGTTTCATTGCTCAGATCAGTGAAGAGGGTGAGGGGGTGCGAACCAACCTGATTCTCGAATTGAAGTACAGCGGGAAACACCGGCAACCCACTATTCGTTCTATGCAGAGGGTGAGTAAGCCTGGGCTTCGTATTTATAAGAACACAAGAGGTATCCCTAAGGTTCTAGGGGGGCTTGGAGTTGCGATAATTTCGACTTCTAAAGGTGTTATGAGCGACCGTGATGCCCGTAAACAGGGCGTTGGCGGAGAAGTTCTCTGCTACGTGTATTAATTAAGGAGCCAAGCTATGTCTCGTATCGGTAAAAATCCAATTCCTTTACCTGAAAAGGTGGCAGTAACACTTAATGGTCTTTCCGTTACTGTTAAAGGCCCTAAGGGGGAATTAAGTCGGACTCTTCCTGAAGGAGTAAGTATCAATCAGGTTGAGAATTCCATTGTTGTTTCTCCAACAAGTGAGAAGAGAACTTCAAGAGAGCGTCATGGGCTCTGTCGTACTTTGGTTGCCAATATGGTTGAAGGGGTTAGTAAGGGATATTCAAGAAAGTTAGAAATCATTGGTGTTGGTTCTCGAGCTCAAGTGAAAGGAAAAACTCTTGTAGTTAGTGCTGGGTACAGTCATCCAGTAGAAATTGTTCCGCCTGACGGGATAACTTTTTCAGTTGAAAACAATACTAATGTCACTGTCTCTGGAGCTGATAAGGAACTTGTAGGAAATGAAGCTGCCAAAATAAGGGCAATTCGGCCACCTGAACCTTACAAAGGTAAGGGTATTAAATATGAAGGTGAGAGAATCCTTCGTAAAGCCGGTAAGTCTGGCAAGAAATAAAGCCATGCCAAACTTCTCTACTATTAATTAACTATGTCTACTATCTCCAGAAAACTACAGACCCAGAAGCGCCATAAGCGCTTACGGAGATATTTAAGTGGTACAGCTCAGAAACCTCGTCTGGCTGTTTTCCGCTCTAATAATCACATTTATGCCCAAGTCATTGATGATGAGGCTCAGAATACACTTTGTTCTGCCTCTACTCTTGATAAGGATCTTCGCCCCAGCCTTAAAGCTGGAGGAGGTAGTTGTGATGCATCTACTGCCGTCGGAGAATTATTAGCAAAGCGTGCTCTCGTAAAGGGAATCGAACAAGTGGTCTTCGACCGTGGAGGAAACCTTTATCACGGTAGGGTCAAAGCCCTTGCCGATGCTGCCCGTAAAGCTGGCCTTCAATTCTGACTTCTTGCTATCACAATGACAGAACCTAATTCTTCAAAGAAATCAACTAAAGAGACAACAACCTCGGCTGCGGATGTGCCTGCGGCAGCAGAAGGTCAACAACAGGAGCAGCAGCAGCAGCAAAGGCGCGGCGGTCGAGGCGAGCGTGGAGGACGTAGAGGTGACCGAAGAGGTGACCGTCGTGGGCAGGAAAGAGATTCAGAATGGCAAGAGAGGGTTGTTCAGATCAGAAGGGTTTCTAAAACTGTCAAAGGGGGCAAGAAGATGAGTTTTAGGGCAATTGTTGTTGTAGGTAATGAACGTGGCCAAGTTGGTGTTGGTGTAGGCAAAGCTGGAGATGTGATAGGAGCGGTTCGTAAGGGAGTTGCGGATGGAAAGAAGCATCTTGTTAAGGTCCCTCTAACACGCCATAGTTCTATACCAACTCTTTCTAATGGAAGGGATGGAGCGGCTAATGTGTTAATACGCCCTGCAGCTCCTGGAACAGGAGTAATTGCTGGAGGTTCAATTCGCACAGTTTTGGAACTCGCGGGAATTAAAAATGTTTTAGCAAAGAGGCTGGGTAGTAAAACACCACTGAATAATGCCAGGGCTGCCATGGTTGCCCTGGCGGGTCTCCGGACTCATAAACAAACTGCCAAGGAACGGGGAATCTCCCTCGAACAGATTTATTCCTGATTAGTTATGACATTTCGACTTGAATCATTAAAAGCAAATACTGGCTCTAGGCGTAAAAAATTACGCAAAGGCCGTGGTATTGCAGCAGGCCAGGGAGCAAGCTGTGGTTTCGGGATGCGAGGCCAGAAATCTCGCTCCGGTCGCCCTACTCGTCCAGGCTTTGAAGGCGGTCAGATGCCTCTTTATAGAAGAGTCCCAAAACTCAAGCATTTTCCTCTTGTTAATCCCAAGGCTTTTACTCTTATAAATGTTGCGGCCTTAAATGATTTAAAGGCTGGTAGCAAAGTGAATTTGGACTCATTGGTGAAGAAAGGTTTGGTTACAAGTCCCAAGCATCCTTTAAAGGTATTAGGTAAAGGAGACCTTAAGGTTAAGCTCACTATTCAAGCTGCTGCTTTTACTGCTAAGGCAAGAACTAAAATCGAAGAAGCTGGAGGCACTTGTGAGATTCTTGATTAAGGTTTTGACTTTGTCAGCTTCTCAATTTTAAAGTTTTTGGTCTTCTTATAGCTTTACTTTTGAGAGTCTCTGCTCTTTAATTTCATCAAATCTCTTTTTAAATGTTAGTTAGTAGGGGTCGTAATCCTAGTGCAGCTGAAGTTGTATCTCAGTTAGCCACTAACCCTGAGTTGAGAGGCAGGGTTCTTACCACTCTTGGTTTGTTATTACTTATTCGACTTGGGATATATATACCTATTCCTGGAATTGATAGGGAATCATTTCAAAGTTTTCTTCAACAAGGAGGCCAATTAATAGGATTTTTAGACATCTTTACTGGTGGCGGAATATCTACACTTGGAGTCTTTGCACTTGGAATTCTTCCATTTATAAACGCATCAATTATTCTGCAGTTGCTTACAGCATCCCTTCCACAACTTGAAGATCTTCAGAAGAATGAAGGAGAAGCAGGTAGGCGAAAGATTGCGCAAATAACTCGGTATGTTGCTTTAGGTTGGGGCATGATCCAAAGTGTTATTTTTGCCTTAATTCTTAGACAATATGCTGTAGCAGGCCTTAGTGAATCAGTATTTGTATTGCAAACAGCATTGGCATTAGTTACAGGGTCAATGATTGTTATGTGGCTTAGTGAAATAATTACTGAAAAAGGTATAGGTCAGGGTGCTTCCTTAGTGATATTTTTGAATATTGTCGCAACTTTACCTAAGGCCTTGGCCTCAACTATTGAGAAGGCACAAACTGGCGATAGAAATGATGTAATAGGAATAGTAGTTCTCCTTTTAGTATTTCTATTAACAATAGTAGGTATTATTTTTGTTCAAGAAGGTGCTAGGCGCTTACCAATCATAAGTGCAAAAAGACAAATTGGTGGAACAAGCTTATTGCAAAACAGACAGAGTTATTTGCCTCTAAAGCTCAATGCTGGTGGTGTCATGCCAATCATTTTTGCTTCAGCTCTTATTTTCCTCCCAATTACTATTGCTAATTTTACTAATAACCCGTTATTGATTAGAGCAGCCAGTTCTTTAAACCCTGGGTCATCTAATCCATGGCCATATGCATTAGTGTTTTTTACGTTGATAGTTGGATTCTCTTATTTTTATGCATCCTTAACTATTAATCCTATTGATGTTGCTACTAATTTAAAGAGATCAGGAGTTGCTATTCCAGGAGTTCGTCCTGGAAGTGCTACTGCTTCTTATTTATCAGGTGTCCAGAATCGTTTGACTTTATTAGGAGGTCTATTTCTTGGGGCAGTAGCAATTATCCCAGCAGCTGTAGAACGAGCTACAAATGTTCAGACTTTTCAGGGATTAGGAGCAACTTCATTGCTTATTCTTGTTGGTGTTGCAATAGATACTGCTAAGCAAGTTCAGACTTATGTTATTTCTCAGAGATATGAAGGGCTTGTTCGGCAGTAAACAGGCTAAGAACTTTTCTATTCCTATTTTTCTGACTAATGAATAATCGTCTTTTGTTCCTAGGCCCTCCTGGTGCAGGTAAAGGGACTCAGGCAATCAGGCTTTGTGATTCAAAAGATCTTATGCATCTCTCTACTGGAGATTTGCTTAGGGCTGAAGTGGCTGCAGGTACTGAATTTGGCCTGGAAGCCGCGGCTGTAATGAATCGAGGGGAGTTGGTTAGTGATTCATTAGTTCTTGGAATTGTCCAGAGAAAACTGATCAACCAGAGTAAGGGCTGGCTTTTGGATGGATTCCCAAGAAATCTTGCACAAGCAAAGGCACTAAATCCTTTGCTTGAGAAGATTAAACAGCCTATTCAAGCTGTTATTTTGTTGGAGATTGATGATGAATTATTGGTTAGGCGGTTGCTTTCTAGGGGGCGTGATGATGACAATGAACCTGTCATTCGTAATCGCTTAGAGGTCTATAAAGAAAAGACGGCTCCTCTCGTAAATCACTATCAGGATAAGGGACTTTTGAGGGCTATTAAGGCTGATGGCACTATTGACGAGGTCGCTGAACGTATTGAGCAAATTATTAGTTGAATGATGTTGTAGAGTTGGAGTTTGGGAAATTGGAGAGCCACACCCATGAAGGTGCGTGCCTCAGTCAAAAAAATGTGCGAAAAGTGCCGGGTGATTCGACGCCATGGCCGGGTGATGGTGATCTGCACTGTCCCTAAGCACAAGCAGCGCCAGGGTTAATTTAATTCCTGGTCATTAGCTTGAGAGATGCAAAAAGGTTTTCAACCTTTCATCGATTGAGCTTTAACCGCTTAATGCGGTATTTGTCCTCTCATAATTAATTCCTCAGTGGCAAGGATTGCCGGCATCGACATACCCCGTGAAAAGCGGGTTGAAGTTGCCCTTACTTACATCTATGGGATTGGTCTTAATAGGGCCAAGACCATCCTGGATAAATCAGGAGTTAATCCTGATGTTCGTGTAAAGGATCTAGAGGATGGAGATGTTCAGAAGCTTCGAGCAGCTACTGAGTCTTTCACCCTTGAAGGCGACTTGCGCCGTCAGGAGGGCATGGCCCTTAAGCGACTTCAGGATATTGGTTGCTTGCGCGGCCGTAGACACCGAATGAGCTTGCCAGTTAGAGGCCAGCGGACGAGAACAAATGCGCGAACCCGTCGAGGCGCTAGGAAGACAGTCGCAGGCAAGAAGAAATAATTCACAGCTTCTTGCCTCAACAATTTCATCTATCCGAAACCGTATCTAAAAGGCCCCAACCAATATGGCCACACCCGCTAAGAAAACTGGTCCTAAAAAGACCAAACGCAACGTCCCAAATGGCGTTGTTCATATTCAGAGCACATTCAACAACACGATTGTTTCAATTACTGATACCGCAGGTGAGGTGATTTCTTGGTCCTCAGCTGGTGCAAGTGGATTTAAAGGTGCTCGGAAGGGCACACCTTTTGCAGCCCAAACTGCAGCAGAAGCTGCAGCTAGGCGTGCTCTAGATCAAGGTATGCGTCAAATAGAGGTTCTTGTCAGAGGTCCAGGATCTGGTCGTGAAACCGCCATACGTGCTTTACAGGTGGCAGGACTTGAGATCACCCTTATTAGAGATGTAACTCCATTACCACATAACGGGTGTCGTCGGCCTAAACGCCGTCGCGTCTGATTATCGTCTTTATCTTCCAGGCTCCAAATCCCTTCTCCCGTTTCAGCCCGTGTTGCAATACCAGATCGATCGGATCGACCATCAAGTCGCTAATGACCGTGCGCAGACAGGAGTGTTCCTAATAGGACCTCTTGAACGTGGACAAGCTACCACCTTAGGTAATTCCCTTAGAAGGGTGCTAATGGGAGGCTTAGAAGGCAGTGCGGTAACAGCAGTGCGTATAGCTGGGGTGAACCATGAATATGCAACTATTCCTGGTGTTAGAGAGGATGTTTTAGATATCCTTTTGAATTGCAAGCAATTATCTGTTAATAGCCGAACTCCAGAACTTGAGATAGGGCGACTTGTTGTTTCAGGTCCTGCAGAAGTTAAAGCTAAAGATCTTCAGTTTTCATCTCAGGTTCAGGTTGTAGATGGCGATCGACCAATTGCAACTGTGCATGAGGGCCATAGCCTTGAGTTAGAACTCCATGTTGAGAGGGGAGTTGGGTATCGCCCAGTTGATCGCCACAATGAAGAAGTTAATGCAATTGATTTGCTTCAGATAGACGCAGTTTTTATGCCCGTTCTTAGGGTGAATTTCACTATTGATGAAACAGCTGTTGCTGAAGGTGGATCAACTAGAGAAAGGTTAAGGATGGAGATTGTCACTGATGGCTCTACCACTCCTGATGACGCATTAGCAGAAGCGGCAAATCAACTGATAGAGCTGTTTCAGCCTTTGGCGACAGTAACAATGGTGGAGGAGGTTCCTCAGGAACCAGAACCTTCTGCTGAAGCGCAGATCCCTCTAGAAGAATTAAATCTTTCTGTGCGGGCATACAATTGCTTAAAACGCGCCCAAGTAAACTCAGTTTCAGACTTGATGGGTTTCAGTTACGAGGACCTTTTGGAGATCAAGAACTTTGGCTCCAAGTCCGCTGATGAAGTAATTGAAGCTCTTGAGAGAATAGGCATTTCTATCCCTCAAAGTAGAACTTCTGCCTAAATTTCATCCTTATAACCCTTTTAAGAAATATGCGTCACCAATGTCGAACCCCACAATTAGGTAGGCCTGCCGATCAACGTAAAGCAATGCTTCGTGGCTTGACCACTCAATTGATAAGAGAAGGGAGAGTCACTACTACTAAAGCAAGGGCAAAGGCTCTTCGAAATGAGGCCGAACGTATGATTACCCTTGCAAAGGAAGGTAGTCTTGCTTCAAGGCGACGTGCTATTGGATATATATATGATAAGCAGCTTGTTCATAACCTTTTTGAAAAAGCTAGTGATCGTTATGGGGATCGTAAGGGTGGTTATACCCGGATAATAAGAACTGTCCCTCGTCGGGGTGATAATGCTGAGATGGCGATAATAGAGCTTGTTTAGTTGAAGATAGATTGCCTCGATAGCTTCTTTCTCCCTAAATGCCACAACAACAAAAGGCGAAAGGAGAAGAAAATTCAAAATTCCAACGTATAGCTCTTAATCTTCAATATGAAGGAGCTTCTTTTTGTGGTTGGCAAAGGCAGCTACAGGGATTAAGTGTTCAGGGTGTATTAGAGGATGCCATAGCAGAACTCGATCCATATAGACCTATTAATGTTGTAGCTGCTGGAAGAACAGACGCTGGTGTTCATGCTGCTGGGCAAGTGGCTCACTTTGATTGTTGCGGACCAATACCTGTTTATAGATGGGCTAATGCACTCAATGGCAGGCTCCCTCAATCAATTCGGGTGCTTGATGCGATCTCAAGACCAGCCAACTGGCATGCTTGCTATTCAGCTACTTATAGGCGTTATCGATATACCATTTACAACGCTCGCAGACCTAACTTATTTTTAGAACCTTGGACTTGGCATAAATATAACTATAGGCTTGATGAAGCTTTAATGAAGCAAGCGCTTGAAGGCCTTTTAGGTCATCATGATTTTTCAGCCTTTCAGCGAGCAGGTAGTAATAGACCCAATGCTTTTACTACAGTCCAAGACATTCATCTTGAGAGGAATGGAGACTTGCTGGGGATTGAAATTCAAGCAACTGGTTTTTTATATGGAATGGTTCGATTGTTGATTGGTCAATTAGTGGCACTCGGTGAGCATAAGTTCAGTCTTTCAACCTTTGAAAGGCGTTGGAAGGAGAAGAGGAGAACGGAAGTCAAGGAGTCTGGACCCGCAAAAGGTCTATGCCTTTTGCGGGCCGGTTACGAAGATCCGATTTTTGCTCAAATAGCTAGCTTTGATTCTTTCCCGAAATATGAGTTGTCTAGAAGTGATCCTCCAATCGATCCACCCCCTATTCCCCTTTAGCTCCTTATATCTTTTAGGCTCTATAACCATGTAGAGTATTACTTCGAGCAAAAAGTCAGGCCTAGATTTATGGGCTTGCGGCTCACTGCACAGCTCTGTTGCTTGCGACAGGGTACAACTGTAACGGCATGCTGCCGAAATGAACAAGACTACTGTCCCATCAATAGATTCTATTGCTCGCCATTGGTATTTGGTGGATGCAGAGAATCAAACTCTAGGAAGATTGGCTACTGTCGTTGCCTCTATACTTCGTGGAAAGAACAAGCCAACCTTTAGTCCTCATCTAGATACAGGTGATTTTGTGGTGGTGGTGAATGCCGAAAAGATTAGAGTGACTGGGAATAAAGCTGATCAAAAGCTTTATCGACGTCATTCAGGTCGCCCTGGAGGAATGAAGGTTGAAACTTTTAAGTCTTTACAAGATCGCTTGCCTGAAAGGATTATTGAGAAAGCAATTAAAGGAATGCTTCCCCATAATTCCTTGGGGAGACAGTTGTTTCGTAAATTAAAGGTTTATAGAGGTGTTGATCACCCTCATTCAGCTCAACAGCCTCAGGAAATGAAACTAGATTCAGCTTTTTCTTCTAAATGACTAACTCGAGCACTACTACAGCTGTCTATTGGGGTACAGGCCGTAGAAAGACTTCTGTTGCCCGTGTACGTTTAGTTCCAGGGAAAGGAACTATCACGATTAATGGGAGACCAGGTGATCATTATCTCAATTTCAATCCGTCGTATTTAGCTGCGGTTGAAGCTCCTCTACAGACTCTCGGACTTAAAGGGGAATATGATGTTTTGGTCAATGTTCATGGTGGAGGTTTGACAGGCCAAGCCGATGCAATTAAGCAAGGAGCGGCAAGAGCCTTATGTGAGTTATCTGCTGATAACCGTAAGCCTTTGAAAACAGAGGGTCATCTCAGTCGTGATCCCCGAGCAAAGGAACGTAGAAAATATGGATTGAAGAAAGCGAGAAAAGCTCCTCAATTCTCTAAACGCTAGTTTCAAACTGCTTTCTTTTTTAAAATTTCATTTTTCATTTCAATGCCTAAGCCTGAAATTCACCCCACTTGGTATCCCGAAGCAAAGGTGATTTGCAATGGAGAAGTAGTTATGACTACTGGCTCTACTCAGCCTGAGATACATGTTGATGTTTGGAGTGGAAATCATCCTTTCTTTACAGGAACACAAAAGATTCTTGATACAGAAGGTCGGGTGGATCGTTTCATGCGTAAATATGGGATGGGAAGTTCTGATGAGACAGCCTCTGGAGATTCGAAAAAAGCACAACAAAAGAAAACTAAGGAAAGTCCTAAAAGCGAGGGTTGAAAATTTCGAGATATTTTTTCTTAAATCAAATTTAAAAAATATTTGCTGTTGAAGTTCATATGGACTCCTCAACTCTTAAACCAAGGCTGGAAGCAGCAAAGTCAAGTTTCAATAATCTCGAACGACAATTAGCTGACCCAGATGTTGCTTCAGATCCAAAGAAACTTCAGAATATTGCTAGAGAACGTGCTCACCTTGAGCCCCTTGTTCTCGACTATGAAGCACTCCAATGTGTAGAGGAAGAGCTTGAGAAGACTCGTCAGCTTCTTCGTGGTAGTAGAGGTGACGAAGATATGGAATCTTTAGTGCAGGAGGAATTGCAGCAATTAGAAATTAGGAAAGAAGACTTATTGAAACGCTTGACCTTAGCTTTGCTACCTAAAGATCCTAGGGATGATCGAAGTGTCATGTTAGAGATTCGTGCTGGTGCCGGTGGAGATGAGGCTTGCATTTGGGCAGGTGATTTGGCCCGAATGTATGAGCGTTATGGTCAAAGATTAGGTTGGGAAGTTCAACCAGTTAGTTCTAGTGAGGCGGATTTAGGCGGATTTAGGGAGTTAATTATTTCCTTAAAAGGTAATGCTGTATTTAGTCAACTAAAATTTGAGGCAGGTGTTCATCGTGTTCAAAGGGTTCCTGCAACTGAGTCTCAAGGAAGAGTGCATACATCTACTGCCACCGTTGCGGTGATGCCTGAGGCTGATGCCGTAGAGGTTCAAATTGATCCTGGTGAGCTTGTGATATCAACAGCACGTTCTGGAGGAGCAGGTGGTCAGAACGTTAACAAGGTTGAGACAGCTGTTGACTTGTTGCATAAGCCAACTGGGATAAGGGTATTTTGTACGCAGCAACGCTCTCAATTACAGAACCGTGAAAGAGCTATGGAGATTTTGCGAGCTAAGTTGCTAGAACGCCAAATAGCTGAGGCTAATGCTAAGGAGAGTTCGCAACGGCGAGCTCAAGTCGGCACTGGAGACCGCAGTGAAAAGATTCGCACTTATAACTACAAAGATAGTCGTGCTACAGACCATAGACTAGGTAAGAATTTTTCGCTTGATCCAGTTCTTGAAGGTGATTTAGAGGAATTAATAGGTGCTTGTATTGCTGATGAACAGCGCCTTCAGATGGAGAAATTAACTAATGAAATTGATAGTTAGCGATTTCTGAATTTTCAGTCCCATCCAATTACATACTTACTCCATTCTTTGTGTTTGCCTGAGTTGATTTCTTGATTTGCTTCAAAATTCAGATTGCTGAGGGGTCTTCTGGGCTTTTTCTTTAATGGCATATTTGCTTCCTGGGGAGTTCGATTTCCTTTTTTAACATTGCACGGCAAACAAGCTGTAGTGACATTTTCCCAGGAGTCATTCCCGCCTCTACTTCTAGGTATTACATGATCTATTGAAAGACTATCTCCTTTGTATCCACAGTATTGGCATGAATGGCCATCTCGATGGAACAGATTCTTTCTAGTTCTTGGTAGTTCTCGAAAAGGTACTTGAACAAATTGACGTAATCGAATGACTGTTGGCAGGAGTATGTCTGGTCGAATTCTTCTACTCGAATCTTGTTCAAGGCTTTCTGCCTTACCTTTTAACATCATTACCATTGCTCTTCGCCAGGTAGTGATGTTTAACGGCTCATAAGACGCATTTAAAACAAGAACCTGGGCCATGTTAGCCAACAGATTACGCGGCATGCTAACTCCATACCAAGAGTTGTGCATCCCTATTGCATTTGCATATCTCATCTCTAATGGAAGTCGAACCTAAAACCATTTCGGAACCTTTAGCGAACCCTTTTGGATTAGAAGGTGATGCTGACCCTCGTCAGCGTGCATGGGTTGAGGTGAGTCCAAATTGCCTTGAGAGAAATACCCGGATTGTTAAAAGCCTGCTTTCAAATGATTGCCAATTAATGGCGGTTGTGAAGGCGGATGGTTATGGCCATGGGGCATTAGTGGTGGCAAGTGCTTCCATTCGGGGAGGGGCCAGTCAATTAGGGGTAGCAACCCTTCAAGAAGGTATTGAATTACGCAAGGCAGGGTTTGAAGTCCCAATACTTTTATTAGGGAGCCTTGTAGATGTAGAAGATTTGAGGGCTTGTCTTCATTGGCAGCTGATGCCTACTTTGAGCACCATTCATGAAGTAAACCTATGCGAAAAATTAGCCATTGATAGTGGGAGGAAATTTTCTGTACAGCTAAAAATTGATACAGGTATGACGAGATTGGGTTGCGATCTTTCAGAAGCCCCTGGATTGGTCAAAACAATCAATAGCGTCAAAAATGTCCAATTAAAAGGTGTTTATAGTCATTTGGCCCTAGCTGATGGGGATTTATATGGGGCATTGGAAAAAGAAGTTACTCAGCAGCAGAAAGAACGTTTTGACCAAGTACTTAGAGTTTTACCTGCTCAGGGTGATGGATTTTTTAGACATATTGCGAACTCTGCAGGCACATTACGAGACAAGGCTTTGCATTACGACATGGTCCGTGTGGGCTTGGCTCTTTATGGCTATAGCCCAATAAAGCAATTAATTGAACAAATAGATTTTTCTCCTGCGCTTGCTTTGAAAGCAAGGGTTAATTTAATCAGGGAAGTCCCAAAGGGGGTGGGTGTTAGTTATGGGCATCGATTTATCACTAAAAGAAAAACGCGATTAGCAGTTGTTGGGATTGGATATGCCGATGGAGTTGTTCGATCTCTTTCAGGATCTATTTTTGTTCTGATTAACGGTCAGCTTCTTCCACAGATTGGTGCAATCACAATGGATCAAATGGTAGTAGATGCAACTGATTGTCAAGATTTAGCTATAGGTAGTGTGGTAACTATTTTGGGCAAAGACGGGGATCAATCCATAGGTCCAAAGGATTGGAGTGAAGTCAGTGGATTGATTCCTTGGGAGATTCTCTGCAGCTTTAAGCATCGACTGCCAAGGATAGTTATATAAGTGATTCCTTTTGGTAGGAATAATCGAAGGCACTCTGTCAAAGCAGTTGATAAGGTGGTCTTGCTGCTGGAGAGGTGGCTGAGTGGTTGAAAGCGGCTCCCTGCTAAGGAGTTACAGGAGGCAACTTCTGTCGAGGGTTCGAATCCCTCCCTCTCCGTTGAAAAATTCAGACAGTTTTTGGCTTACTTGCTCAAAACAGTGAATTATTTATCGCTTTAGTAAAAAAAAAGATCAGTCTCAATTTGTTATTAAGTTTAAATTTCTGTCACTAGCTGATAATCCAATTCAGTCAGTCAATCTCAGGGATGGGCTTGGATGATTTTTGTGACGTTATTGGTGCTTGAATAAGGTCAAACCTCTTGGACAAATCAGTGGCAGAGAAGAAGGCAGCAGCAGCAGCAGCTAAGGCAGCAGCAGCTAAGGCAGCAGCAGAGAAGAAGGCAG
>QCKB01000006.1 GCA_003215655.1 Prochlorococcus sp. AG-409-J16 | reverse complement strand
TTGGCGAATCCACCAAAAGGCATAAGTTGAAAACTTGTATCCACGGGTTGGATCAAACTTTTCAACAGCTCTTTCTAGACCAAGAGAGCCTTCTTGGATGAGGTCTAGAAGTTCAAGGCCTTTACCTTGATATTTCTTGGCAACACTTACTACTAAGCGTAGGTTGGCCTTCATCATTCGCTCTTTGGCTCTTCGCCCGATGCGAATTAATCTCCGCTGATGAGAAGTCAGTTTTTCGCTCTTGTCAGAGACTGACCCATCTTCAGTGAGTTTCATCATTGTCTGGACCTGATTGCCCAGCTCAATTTCTTCTGCTGCAGTGAGCAGGGGTATACGGCCAATAGTCGCGAGATACCAGCTGATCGGATCAGTGCTACGTCGCCTTTGTGATTCTGAAGCTTTTGGTGCTGAAGAAACCATTACTGATAACTTCTCCCCATTTATGTGGATGGAATTTGGTACAGAAATCGCAAAAAACGTTTTTCTTTCAAGAACCCTTCAGATTTACGAGTGGAAAACTACACAATTCGCTCCTTAAGTTACTAATTCAATACAAATTCATGTGCCAATAAACACATGCCTTGATTGCAACGCAATCGTTATTTCCCCTAAAACAGATGCGATAGAGCTGGCTTTGCTTCCAGTTTTGGAATTTCTAGCGGCTTGAGCATGAAGGAACATCGAAATCGGCAGAATTCCCTTTTCAGAATTGTTTGAGGATGCTTTCCCAATTGCGCCTAGCCCTGTGGCATAGCCAGCCAACACATCACCCAGACCACTTCGGGCTGACCACGGAGCAGTTTTAATTACCTGCCAAGTTGCTCCAGATGGATCGGATACGACGCTATGAGCACCTTTGAGAAGAACTTCTGCCCCGCTTATACGGGAAGCTTGAATAGCGGCTTCTGGAGCGGGAAGACCTTGAAGATTCGGAAATAAGCGATCAAATTCCTTTCTATGAGGTGTAATCCAAGTGGGCCCAGTTCTATTTTTTAACCAGTTCCATTTTTCAGTTGTTGTTGCCATTCTATTTAATCCATCAGCATCTATAACTAACAATCCACTAAAAGATTGAAGAGGTTTTGTACCTTCTGACCAAGGCTCATTGCTTTTTCCTAAACCAGGCCCAATCAGAATCGCATCAAATTTATTGAGATCAAAGTTTGCCAGCCAATTATTTATTAAGAGTCCTCCAGAAGATGAACTCTCAAGCTCTGCTGCAATTACAACTTCTGGGGCTTTTTGGCATAGAGGATTGCAAATGATTTCTGGAATTGCTGCTTGAATATTGCCTGCACCACTGCTTAAAACTCCTTGGATAGCAAGGTATGCAGCCCCTCTGTATTGTCTGCTTCCTGCAATAACTAAAACCTTGCCCCGTTGATATTTTGTCGAGCTTGTTGGTATTTGTGGCCAAGGAATACTTGAGAGGTCTTCAGGGTAAATAATCTTTGGCTGCTCTTTAGCAAGAGCCTTTAAAACAATTTTTGGCAGGCCAATTTCTATTCTTATTAAGTTGCCAACATGTTTTATTGCTTGATCCTGTACAAGTCCCTGTTTTATTAGTCCTGCGGTAAGAGTGCTTTCTGCAAAGGCCGCACCACCAGGAAGTTCTCTTCCAGTATCTGAGCAAATTCCAGCAGGGACATCTAAGCTGATTAGCCGGTCAGGCTGATGTTTTTGCCTTTCTTTGAGGAGTTCCCCAATTGGCTCAGGAAGAGCTCTTGTTTGGCCAAGACCAAATAAAGCCTCTATCCATAATGAAGAAGCTTTGGGATCTGGGGAACCTGAAATTTCCTTAACACCAAGCCAATTTATGTAAGACCAATGTGCGGATGTAAGCGGTTTGCAGATTTTCAGGGGACACCAAACTTGAACGTTTACTCCAGCCAGATGTAGTTCCCTGGCTACTACAAGGCCATCCCCTCCGTTGTGCCCAGGACCAATTAAAACAATTACTCCTTTTTGTAGAAGTTCATCTCTTTTAAGTAACCAATTGGCCATTGCTCCGCCAACTTTCTCCATCAAAGACTCAACCGGCAGACCGTTTGCGATGATCTGTTGTTCAAGGGACATCATTTGCTCAGCTTTTATCAAAAGATGCTCAGCATCTGATTTAGGCCAATCCAAAAATGTCTCGTTGGTCTTCACTATGAATATGTAATTGCGGTAAAGCCTATGCCGCCTAAATTCACAACATCAAAAATCATGGATTCCACTCCTTCAGCAACCTCTGCTGTTGGGAACACTCTAAAGCGGCTGCAATCCTTTTCAGGAGAGCACCGTGTTGTGGTCGGATTGTCTGGAGGGGTAGACAGCTCTTTAACAGCTGCACTACTTGTTGAGGCAGGTTGGTTGGTTGAAGGTTTAACCCTTTGGCTTATGAGTGGTAAAGGGGCTTGTTGCTCAGATGGACTTATAGATGCAGCAGGAATTTGCCAGCAACTTGGGATTTCTCATAATGTCCTTGATTCAAGGTCTCTTTTCAAAAAAGAGATAGTAGAAAAACTGGTTAATGGTTATCAAGCGGGTGTCACACCATTGCCTTGCTCACAATGTAATCGTGCGGTGAAGTTTTCAGAAATGCTTCAATGGGCAGAAAAGAAATTTGGAATTAATCGTCTTGCTACAGGTCATTATGCAAGAGTTCGAGATTATGAGGAAATGGATTTATTAATTGATATTCCTGGACAAACTTCTGGAAGAAATGTGCTTTTGCGGGGATTAGATTCAAATAAAGATCAAAGTTATTTTTTATATGATCTTTCTCAAGAAGTATTAGGAAAAGTTGTATTTCCTTTAGGAGAATTAACAAAAGAAGAGACTCGTAAAGAGGCTGTCAGATATGGATTGCGGACAGCACAAAAGCCTGAGAGCCAGGACTTGTGTCTTGTGGAACATTATGGTTCAATGCGTGCATTTTTAGATGAATACTTGCCTCCTAATAAAGGAGAAATTGTTCTTAATGATGGAAGTGTAATTGGAAATCATGATGGCATACATCATTTTACAATTGGGCAGCGCAAAGGTATTGGTGTTTCATGGAGTGAGCCATTACATGTTGTTAGGTTAGAAGAAAAAGCTAATCGTGTTGTTGTTGCCCCAAGATCTGATTCTGGTACAGCAAAATGTATTGTTGGAGAAATTAATTGGGTATCAATTGCTCCACCACGAGGAAATATTGCAATAGAGGTACAAGTTCGTTATCGGAGTAAACCAGTAAAGGCAGAACTAATTCCTATTGAACCAACAAAGAAAGATATTTCTATTAAGAGGCCATTTCGTTGTATCATAAACTTCCAAGATAAACAATTCTCTATTACACCAGGTCAGGCAGCTGTTTTTTATTTCGGAGATATTTTGCTCGGAGGAGGAATTATTCAAAAAGATTCTTAATACTTTATAGATTGAATATTTTACGAATTTTTAGTTTCATAAGACCATATAAACTAGCAAACATAATTGCTAAAAGAGGTTTCTCACGCCAACGGATATAGCCAGTTGAATCTTGGTGAAGATTTATCTTTGTTGACCCTATTTTAGATTCAAAAGGTGGAATTAAGTTGCTTATTTCCCCAGAGGAAGAGACCAATGATGAAGGACCTGTATTGCCAACGCTAATAAGGTCACGGGCTACTTCAATGCTTCGAAGTTTTGCTAAGTCTAGAAATTGTTTCTGTAGTAGAAGCGGATAAGGATCCAAATTCCCAATAGCTAATACCCATTCGGCGCCATTTGAAACGGCTTGTGCTATGGATGATCCATTGCTGAGCTCATAACATATGGCTACAGCAACTGGAGGCCCAGACCAATTCAAGAGTCTTGAGGGAGGACCTGAGTCAAGTCCCCCTATGGCGGACAGGCCAGGCAATCTGATGTTCCCAAGTGAAGGTACCCACTCCCCAAGAGGGACTAAACGGTGTTTATCGATAGCTGAAGATGAGACAAGGTTCCCTTCATCAAATACCAATAAGGAGCTTCTCTGTTGTCCTCTGGTCCACCTAAAACCACCGGTAAGAAAAGTTATTTGAGCAGGAGCCAGGAGCTTTTGATTAGGGGGAAGTGTCCCTTCAGGCGCCACCAGCCAATCAGCATTTAAATCACTTGCTTTCTGCAAAGTGGTTTGAATGATTTTTGGTAGACGGCTTTTTTGTTCTTCAGAGAATTTCGTTCGAGTTGCTATTGCAGGTTGCCAAAGAGCAACCTGCGCAGAAGAAGAAATAGGTGGAGGTTGCAAGAGTATTAGTCCAAGGCCATTTGCTAGGAGAAGGCTTAAAACACCAAGTGAAAAGGTTTTCCTCCAGAGTTGTTTTTTACCGAAAATTAGGATTGTCTGTAATAACCACCAGCCCATAAATATTTCTAAGGTTGCTAATCCCCCAGATCCAATCCATCTTGCCAAGCCTACTAATGGAAAATTGCCCTTAAGAAAGCTTGTTTCTATTCCAATCCAGTAAATGGGTGATTTTGATAGAACAACTTCTCCAAAACCCCATAAGCATGCCATTACTAATGAATAGAAGAGTTCGGTTTGGAACTCTTCATCAGCATCAGCAAACTTTCTAATTAACTTTCCAATTTTTGCCCAGGTCCAAGTCAGAATACTTCCAATGCTGCAGCAGATCAGCCAAATAAATATAGCGATGAAAAGGCTTAATGATGCGGGAATGCCTATCCAGGTAAGGGGATGTAAAGCTAATAGCCATCTGTGACTTATTAGGACTGCGGCGAACCCCCATAAACCAGCCGCTAGACAATTTTTGCTTATTGCCCAGAGAATGGCTAAAGCAGGTGCCATTAGCAATATCCCGCCTTGTTCGAGGCTTGAACCTGCTAACAGTCCTCCTATTACAGCTTGAATTAGAGGAAGAAAGCTTTCATTGCGAGTGGCTTGGGGGAGACTTTTCAAAAATGCCTAGAGGAGAAAATCTGATACCAGTTCAAAACTGGATATCAAGCTTATGGAAATTTAATAGACAAAACAATTGCACTATCTGAGCAAAGTTCCTGCAAGAATCATGCTTAATCAAATTTGGTACCTTGAGAGACATTTTTATAAGCACAGGCGTTTTCTTGGCTTGCGTATTTATCGCTTTCATAAGTCAAGTGATTTCTCCATCACCACTTTCAGCCTTAAATGTTGATCCAGTTGTGGAGCTTGAAGCTTCTATCCTTCCAAAAGAAACATTAAAAGGCTCCCTTTTTGAATTGGATCCTGATGATCCAAATCCAACTCTTTTTGCTATGGCCCCTTCAAAACCTTCCGATGATGCTTCTTTGCTAGGTGGACCTTTAGATTCAGCAAAGACCATAGTCTCTGATACTGGTCTGAAGATTACAGATCTGGTAATAGGGGATGGTGCAGAAGCTAAAGCTGGTTCAAATGTTTTGGTTAATTATCGCGGAACTCTCGAGGATGGTACAGAGTTCGATAGTAGTTATGGAAGAGCTCCATTCCCTTTCCCTTTAGGAGCAGGGAGGGTTATTAAAGGTTGGGATGAAGGTGTTCAAGGAATGAAAATAGGAGGTAAGCGCAGGCTTGTTATCCCTCCTCAATTGGCATATGGATCTCGGGGGGCTGGAAATGTGATTCCACCAAATGCAACTTTGATTTTTGAAGTCGAGCTTATTGAAATCAATTGAGATCGCGACAATTCAGGTAGACAAATCACCCACTTTTATATGTGGGCAGTTAAGGTGAATTAAGGCTTTTTTATTTAACGCCAGATGTTGAGCTCGGCAATTTCGGCAATTTTTCATCGTTTGCCTTTCCCTACCGTAAAGGCCCATTGCGATGGCCCTTGCGGTGTTTATGACCCTGCTTCTGCACGAGTCGCGGCAGAGGCGGTTTTGTCTATGACAAAGAAACTTCTCGCAATGACTCCTCCTTCAAGCAATGATTCAGGTGCTTGGGCTGAGTACAACAATACTTTTTCTCGTTATGTTGCTATTAAGGAGGAACAAGCCAAGGAAACCAAAAAAGAACTTTTGATTCTTTGGACTGATTACTTCAAGCCAGAGCATTTAGCTGCTTATCCGGATCTTCATGAGACTTTTTGGAAGGCAGCAAAGCTTTGCAGTGCTTGTAAGGTCAATATTGATCAATCGAAAGCCGAAGACTTAATGAAGTCTGTGGAAAAGGTACACAATATGTTTTGGAAGTCCAAGGGTCGCTCAGATTCATGGGTTACTGCAAGTTGAATTAAGGGTGATTAATGGGCCAATAGTAAGGTCCTTAATGTCGCTTCTTGTTGGGCGCTGTAGATGTTTTCGTGTTGATGGAGACTCAATGGTGCCCACCCTTTCTTCAGGGGATTTTGTTATATATCGCCCTTTTTATAATCATTTTGAAAATTTGTCAGATGGTTTAATAGTTGTAGTTAGGCATCCATTAAAAGAAAAGACTTTGATTCTTAAGAGGGTATATAGGGTTAGTTCTAAAGGAATAGATCTACGCGGAGATAACCCTGATGCAAGTACAGATAGCAGGCAGTTTGGTTTTGTTACTCATAAGCATTTATTAGGATTTGTCGAAGAGATTATAAAATTTAAGCGTTGAGAGACTTTTAGTTTAATTTATAAAATAAGAGGATAAGTTTTGTGGAGCCAGAAAACTCCCGTTATTATTGAAAGCCCACCAGTAAAACCTACGATTGATTTAAATAAGTTTTTACCAGTGCGCAAGGTTGCAAAGGATAATGTTAATACAAACGCACTCATTGCGAAGACTGAGCCTAATAAATAGGCTGTCATATAGAAAATCGCAATAATGGTTGGAAGAGTTAATGTTGGCATTATCGCTAGTAGATGACTCGCTCCAGCCATCCCATGCAATAAACCTATGCTGGTAATTGCATGAGAATGACGGCTATGTTTCTTTTGTCCATAAAGATGTAGATGAAGATGCCTGTGAGAGTTCCCATTGGCGTGCTTATGATTATGGGAATGAATGTTTAGCCCTAGGGAGGTCCTAACTGCTAGAGCGCCAACAATTAGTAGTACTAATCCAACTGCGAATTCCGCCCAATTAGATAGTCGCTCGAGATCTGCTAAATCTTTAATTAAAATTGTAATTGCAGCAAGTATCAAAACACCGATAGAGTGGCCAATGCCCCATGCCAGGCCATCTTTTAATGCTGATCTGGGCTTATCCATAGCACCTGGGGCCATGGCAGCAAGATGATCGGCACCAGAAATCACATGAATAACACCTGCTACAAAACCGGTAAAGATGCTTATTATCATTGGGATGTGGATGCCGAATTCAAATTGTGACTTAGTCTGTTTTTCACTCTAAACAATTCTTTCATAATAAAAACATAAAAGCTATTCAAATCAGCTGATACCAGTAATTAGGTGTTTTAGGCCAGAAATGATGTCAGGCTTTGACATTAAGGATTCTCCCACTAGAACTGCTTCCGCGCCTGCAGCATTAACCCTGTCAAGGTCTTGACGGGTACTTATTCCGGACTCACTAACTAGCAGGATATTTTTCCCCTTAAGCTCACTAGTGAATTCTTTTGCAAGTATCTCTGTGGTTGCTAGATCTGTATTGAATGTAGTTAGATCTCTGTTATTAATTCCAATTAAAGAGAAATTTTCCAGGCCAAGTACGCGTCTCATTTCATCTTTATTATGTACTTCTACAAGAATACTTAGTCCAAGATGATTAGCTACTTTGTTTAGATATTTTAGATCTTGGTCTGAAAGTACTGATGCAATTAATAGAGCAGCATCAGCTCCAGCAGCCCTTGCTTGGTATAACTGATATGGAGTTAAGATGAAGTCTTTGCAAAGTATTGGGAGGTCTACTGTTTTCCTTACTTCAACAAGAATTTCAAACCCTCCTTGAAAGAAAGTCTTGTCAGTTAATACAGATAGGCATGAGGCACCGCCCTTTTGATATGCAATTGAGATAGAAACTGGTTCAAAATCTTCGCGAATAACTCCTCTGCTGGGACTTGCTTTTTTTATTTCGGCAATTACCGAAGGCTTTAACTTAGAGTTTCTTAAAGCACCTATAAAATTCTTTGTGGAAGGTAAATCTTTAATTTGTGACTTCAATTTATCTAAAGGAACTTTGTTTTTAGCAATCTCAACCTCTTTATCTTTTTGCCAGATGATTTTTTCAAGTATATTGCGTGGCTCACCATCACTATGAGGAATAGAGTATTCAAGATTCGCTACTTTTACCTTCGGATTCGGAGGTCTGCGTCGGATATCCATAGAAGAATTTTAAGTAATAAAAAGAAACTTTGTTTGGAAACAATTTTAATGGTATTTATCCTTTACCAATTGACTTTTTGACTTGTTGGGAAGCTTGTTTATAGGCAACTTCTATTACTTCACAAAGTGTTGGATGGGTGTGAACCTCGTTCGCTAGTTGAGTGACACATTGTCTGCGAGCAATAGCGTTGGCAACTTCTTGAATCAGATCTGCTGCATGTAAGCCATAAATATGTGCACCTAAAACTTCGCCACTATCTTTTCTGAATAAAAGCTTCATCAAGCCGTCACTCTCTAATTCTGCAAGAGCCTTGGAGTTTGCCTTGAAATAGCTGCGAACTGAACCAAGCTCAAAGTTTTCTTTGGATGCGAGGTCTTTTGCTTCTGATTCGCTTAGGCCTACAGAACTAATCTCTGGATGAGTGAAAGTAGCAGCAGGAATACTTCGATAGTCAATCTTTCTTAAGTCCCCAAGGATGTTGTCAACTGCCACAGTCCCTTGAGCTGCAGCTGTATGGGCAAGCATCAATTTTCCAGTTATATCTCCTACTGCCCAAAGATTAGGTACTGGCTGTCCCCCTTTCAGGACCCTCATGCTGTCGTCAACCGAGATAAACCCTCGAACAGTTTCTATTCCCATAGATTCTAAATTCAAGTTTTTACTTGTAGGCGCTCTACCTGTAGCAACAAGAACAGCATCAACTTCCAGTTCGTCAACAGTATCTCGGCTTTCAACATCTGCTAATTCAATTTTCACAGGGCAACCAGGCACCACTTTTTTTGCAAGAACTCCTGCTTTTGCATCGATATCTCTTCCATCAATAAGGTTTCGGTACGCCAATTTTGTTATATCTGGATCAAAAGTAGGCATTACTCGATCTAGTGCTTCGATCATGGTTACTTCACAACCTAAAGCTGTATAGATATCTGCAAACTCAAGACCGATGTAACCACTACCAATAATTGCAATCCATCTTGGAAGCCATTCAAGGTTTATAGCTTCATCACTTGTGAAAACAGTTCGCCCATCTGTTGCAATGCCAGGGGGGACGAAAGGATCAGAACCTGTTGCAATAATTACATCCTTTGAAGTTAGTACCCTATCTACCCCGTTTTTGTCTCTTATCCCAACTTTCTGAGCACCTTCTAATCGACCAAGTCCTTTCAGAATTGTGACGCCTGATCTCTCTAGAGTTTTGGTGAGATTGGTTCGAATTGTGGCTACCAGGCTATTTGCATGTTCAGCAATCTTTTTTCGTTCAAACCTAACTGGTGTGGAATGAATTCCAAACTTTTTAAGATGTTGGGCATCTGCGAGCTCTCTTACTTTCCCGCTAGCAGCTAACAATGCTTTTGAAGGAACGCATCCGCGATTAACACATGTTCCTCCCATGTCGCGCGATTCAATAATCGCAACGTTTAGGCCATGTTCGGCTGCATGCTTTGCAGCATCAAAGCCTCCATACCCTGCGCCTATGACGATTAAATCGAAGTCGAATTTGGCGTCGCTCACTCGGAAATTTTTAGCGCAGATGTCATTTTGGCCCTTCGTCGCTCCAAGAGGAGAGGAACTGCTGCTGCTGCCACATTTAGAGACTCAATTTTTGAACTGTGAGGCAAGGTGACGTAATGGGTACAACAGGGCAAAAGGCGTGAATGTAATCCTCTGCCTTCATTACCAAGCATTACAACAGTAGGCTTTTGCCAGTCTAATTCCCAGTAAGGAATTAGTCGCGTAGTGCTTTTATCCTCTGGAATAAGGCTTGCTACAACTTGGTAGCCCGAAGAGGACGCAAGAAGAAGTCTTTCAGAGATTTGGTCAATGGCAGCATCTTCGTTTGGTCCAAACCGCATAAAAGGTAGATGAAGGATTGCCCCTGATGAGGCTCGTAATGCTTTAGGACTTAGAGGATCACATCCTGAAGCAAGCCAAAGTGTATCTACATCTGCGGCTAAAGCGGTGCGAAATAAGTTTCCAAGGTTCCCAGGGTCTTGAAGTCGATCTAAGGCCAAAACGAATTCAGGATGATTTTTCTCTTGAGGAAGGTTGTTTAAAGGCAAAAGTGCTGCTACTCCATCTGGATTGACTGTTGATAGAGATGCAGCAAGAACAGGGGGAGCGACTTTATAGATTTTTGTTAGAGGAGGAAGCTCTCTGATTTCATCAGCATGGGCTTCGAGCCAAGGGATTGTTGCAATTATCTCTTTGGGAAAAAGATGAATTCGTAAAGCTTCTTCCAATAGGTGAGTCCCTTCAAGCAAGAGCATTGAATGCTCTTGCCTTCCCTCTCGTGAAGCAAGAGATTTGAGTCGTTTGACCAGAGGATTCCGAAGGCTGGTGATTATTAAAGGATATGGAATTCCAGCTTCTCTTTTTTCAGAATTTTGAATGATTTCGTACCTTCAACTCCTCATTGAGGATTAATTTGTTGTCATTAACCTCTATGCCATTGACCGCTGAGATCTCACCTTTTACACCTTCTTCTGAAAGGTTTTCTATCATTTTCCTTATAACCAAATCTTCTATTGTTTTTTGATCAATAGAATCAGGGGTGAGACGTTCTATGAATTGACCTAGTTTAGATGCAATTAATTCTGAATGATTAGAGATTTTTAGCAAAATCATTTAATTAGTAAAAAAAATTCTGGTTGTTTTAAAGATAGTTTGAACAGGGACGAAATAGTGCGGATGGGGAGACTTGAACTCCCATGACATTACTGTCACTAGTACCTGAAACTAGCGCGTCTACCAATTCCGCCACACCCGCAAAAATGTCGCGTTAGCAACTGTTTAGAACATAAGACATCGCAACCCTTACTAAATCATTGAATAATTCATGGCCCTATCCCCTTTTGCCTCTGGAGGGCTGGACGAAGTCCCATCGACTTGTCAAAATAAAAAAAAGCTCATTTATACATGTGATGCAAAATGAGCTGCAGTTATTTACCGAGGGTCTTAACCCCCGTCTTCAAGTTAAAGGAACCTCTCGACTCTCAGGTGAAGTAAAGATTAGTGGTGCAAAAAACTCGGCTCTTGTTTTGATGACCGCCTCTCTTCTGACTGAAGGGAAAGTAAGACTAAACAATGTCCCAGAACTTACTGATATAAAAGGGATGGCAAATATTCTTCTCTCAATGGGAGTTGAATTAAAGACTGGTAATGGGTCTGTTGAGCTTCAATCAGACAATCTTCATTATTTTGAGCCTTCTTATGAATTAGTTAACTGTTTGAGAGCAAGTTTCTTCTGTATAGGACCGCTTCTTGGAAGGTTGGGAAAAGCAAGAATTCCTCTTCCAGGAGGTTGCCGAATAGGAGCAAGGCCTGTTTCCGAACATATAAGAGGTTTAAAGGCTTTAGGTGCAGTGGTCAGTGTTGAGCATGGCGTTGTAACTGCTTCTGTCCCTGGTATTGATCGGCGCCTTAAGGGTGCGTCAGTTGTTTTGGATTGTCCAAGTGTGGGGGCTACTGAAACAGTTTTGATGGCTGCAGTCCTTGCAGAAGGGAGAACCATTATTGAGAATGCTGCCCAAGAGCCTGAAGTTCAGGACTTGGCAAATATGCTTAATTTAATGGGAGCATCTGTTCGTGGTGCAGGTGGGCCAACTATCACTATTGATGGTGTTCCGCATTTGCATGGTTGTGATTACACGGTTATTCCAGATCGGATTGAAGCAGGAACATTTCTTCTTGCGGCTGCAATAACACGATCATCCCTTCGTGTTGCTCCAGTGATCCCAGAGCATTTAAGTGCTGTTCTGCAAAAACTTAGGGATGCAGGATGTAACTTCGAGATCGACAAAGAGGGGATAACTATTATCCCTGGGGAGATAAAAGGTGTAGATATAACAACTCAGCCATTCCCTGGATTTCCTACTGACTTACAAGCTCCATTTATGGCTTTTTTGGCAACAGCAAAAGGGACAAGTGTTGTCACTGAAAAGATTTACGAGAACCGGATGCAACACGTGGCTGAACTTCAGAGAATGGGCGCAGCTATTCGTCTCCAGGGAAATACTGCAGTTATTGAAGGTGTGCCTCAGTTGAGTGCTGCCCCTGTCACCGGTGGAGACTTAAGAGCTGCCGCTGCAATGGTTCTAGCAAGTCTTTCTGCAAGGGGAATCAGTCATGTTGAAGGCTTAAATCATTTGGATCGAGGTTATGAATGTATTGAGGCCAAGTTGAATTCTGTAGGAGCTCAAATTTTCAGGCATAGTGATAAGCATTCGCTCGCATAAACTCTGAGAGCGGGAGCGTGCCGGAATTGGTAGACGGACTCGATTCAAAATCGAGCGCCTTCGGGCATGTGGGTTCAAGTCCCACCGCTCCCACTGGAGTAATGGGAACTTATCGACGTTTCCCTTTATCTATTGTCAAGGGGAAAGGATGCTGGGTTTGGGATGATCAAGGGCATCGATTTCTAGATGCAGTCTCGGGAATTGCTACTTGTAGCCTTGGACATAGTAATAGGGCTCTTAGAAAGGCTTTGTCCAGGCAGCTTGGGAAGATCCAGCATGTATCCAATCTATATAAGATTTTGGAGCAAGAGCACTTAGCTAAATGGTTGGTTGAACACAGCTGTGCGGATAGCGTTTTCTTTTGCAATAGCGGAGCTGAAGCAAATGAGTCCGCTATTAAGCTTGCTCGTAAATACGGAAATCTTTCAAGAGGAATAGATCGCCCTTTAATCCTTGCTGCTAAAGGAAGTTTCCATGGACGTACCCTTGCTGCAATAAGTGCAACGGGTCAACCTAAATACCAAAAAGGTTTTGAGCCATTAGTTGAGGGGTTTGAATTCTTTAATTACAATGACATCAAGGACTTTGAGAGATTGATTGATGATTTAGAGAGAAATGGTCCAAGAATAGCTGCAGTACTTTTAGAGCCTCTTCAAGGAGAAGGAGGCGTTAATCCAGGAGAAAAGAGCTTTTTCCGAAGAATTAGAGATTTATGTAATGAGAAGAAAATTCTTTTGATTTTTGATGAGGTTCAGATAGGTATGGGTCGTTCTGGCAGATGGTGGGGCTATGAGCAACTGGCTATAGAGCCAGATGCATTCACCCTTGCGAAAGGGCTTGGAGGGGGACATGCAATAGGAGCATTACTTGTCAAGAATCACGCAGATATTTTTGAACCTGGGGATCATGCCAGCACCTTTGGAGGCAATCCGTTTGCTTGTATGGCTGGTTTGACGGTTGCGAAAGAGATAGAACGTAGAAATTTGTTGTCTAAGGTTCAACAACGTTCAACCCAGTTAGTAAATGGATTGGAAGACCTTGTTAAGGCTTATCCAAATCAGCTGAAAGAGGTCCGGGGTTGGGGGCTTTTGCAGGGTTTGGTATTTCAAGAGGAATGGGAATTAAATTCGAATTGTTTTGTTAGATCAGCATTAGATCAACATCTGCTTTTAGTAACTGCTGGTCCAAAAGTTGTTCGAATGGTACCTCCACTGATAATTAGTGCTAAGGAGATTGGTGAATTGCTTAAGAGAATTGAGGCAACAATGTCGATCTGTTGTAGGTGAGTGGACTACAACTCAATAGAAAATATTGATGATTTCGCAGATTTAATTCCTTCTTTAGATACGAGAGGCATTAATCTTGGTCTTAAGAGAATTCAGGCAGCATTAAAAGAGATTGGAGAGCCATGCTCCTCTTTACCAGCAATTCAAATTGCAGGAACAAATGGGAAGGGCTCTATTTCTAGTTTCATTAGTAGCAGTCTCTCTGAAGCTGGTTTTAAAATAGGTTTGTTTACTTCTCCACATCTTGTTAGTTGGTGCGAGCGAATTAGTGTTAATGGTGAAAATATTTCAACTTTCGAATTAAGGGAAAGATTATCTTCTCTCCAGCAAATAGCACATAAACATAACTTAACTCCTTTTGAATTACTTTTAGCAGCTGCTTTTCAATATTTTGAATTTAAAGAAGTAGAGATTATGGTTTTAGAGGTAGGACTAGGAGGTCGATTAGATGCAACTACAGCTCACTGTTATAGACCTGTAATTGCTCTAGGTTCTATTGGCCTTGACCATTGTGAGTATTTGGGAAACAGTGTTCGTGAGATTGCTATAGAGAAAGCAGCCGTAATCACACCAGGAAGCATAGTTATTAGTGCTAAGCAGCATCCTGATGTGGAAGTTGTTTTAAAGAAAGTCGCTGAAAGGAATGGGGCTGCTCTTCAATGGGTCAAAGCACTGCCAAGTTTTTGGGAATTGGGACTTTCAGGATTGATTCAAAGAGAGAACGCGGCTGTTGCTAAGGCAGCTATTGAAGCTCTTTCACCTATAGGCTTTTCCTTGACTGATGGTCAGATTCGTGATGGCTTAGCAAAGGCATATTGGCCAGCTCGCTTGCAAACTTTTTTTTGGAATGGCTTGCCAGTATTGATTGATGGAGCACATAACCCCAATGCGGCTAAAAGACTTTCGGAAGAAAGGAAATATTGGGATTTTGAATCAATGGGCGTTATTTGGATTCTTGGAATACAGGCAAATAAGGATGGCCCTGAAATGCTTAAGAATTTGTTGAAGCCAATAGATAAAGCATGGATTATTCCTGTTCCTGGGCATTACAGCTGGACTAAAAAATCGCTTTCAGATGCATGTAATAATTTTTATGATCAACTATTTGAGGCTAGATGCGTGGAAGAAGTCTTAAATAAATTGCTTTTAATTAAACAATGGCCATGCCCTTCTCCTGTAATTGCTGGCTCTCTTTATTTGATTGGTGAATTAATTTCTAAGAGGCTTATAAAGGATAAGAAATAATTTTTTCTCTAAAAATTTTATAAGATTAAGTAAGATGATTTGTAAGGAATTAAGAGGGATATAATTTAAGAATAAAATTCGTATTTTTATCTAAATATCAACCCTTTACTATTTGTTCCCATCCTTTTAACTTTCCTGGGTTAAGTAGTCCTTTAGGATCGAAGTTTTGTTTAGTTTTTACTTGATCGCTATCAATTACTCCTAGCCCCCCATCTTCAACAGTAATAACATGAGGGTTAAATATTACACAACCGATTTCTTTGCATTGAATGATTAGATTCTCTAGGTACTCTTTGCCTCGCCATTTCACTAAAGGTAAGGCTGCCAAACGTTTTACTCCTTGTTGATGGACTGCCTCTAAGTGCCAAAGTAAATCATTACCCCAGTCTTTTTTTAACTTATCCATTGCAGAAACCTCTGGTTTAGGTAAGAGCATTTGTAGGTAGGTCCAATCAGAATCAACAGAGCGCATATGCATAGTTGTATGGTTCCATGTGAGTTCTCTTAAGTACTTCCCTCCCAGCCCTTTTTCGGCTCCTATTAATGTAAATTTCCCTCCAAAAGATGCTGAAAGCCTTTGTAAAGTAGTTACTCCGTCAGGAGCGACTAGTAACATGATGCGATGATTGTTACTGGATTCTCCACACCATTTAGGTAAATGATTGACAATATCTTTCTCAAGAAGACTACAAAGATTGAGGTCAATAGCAGCTTTTGCACAACTCTGCATTAATTCAACAGCTGTTTCCCATTCAGCGCAATCAATAGTTGCTTCTTGCCAATTAATAGCTGGGGCTGTAGCTAAATCTAAGGCTGTAATAATCCCATTTGTTCCGTATGCATGATTAAGTGCTTCTGAAGCATCTGCATCGAGATGAAGTTTTTGTGGTGGATTTTGTAGCGTGACTACTTCCAGCCCTTGAAGATGTCCAGGGTCCCTAAGAAAACCCCAGCGAATAGAGCCAATTCCACCTGACCCACCTGCTAAGAATCCTCCGACTGAAGCAGTACGCCAGGTACTAGGAACTAATCTCAACTGTCTTCCATAATTAGAGAGATACTTATCTAATTCACGAAGTAAACAACCTGTCTCTACTGTTACGACCCCGGTATATGTATCAAATTTTCTTATTTTATTTAGTTCACTCATTAACATAACGACACCACCATTTAGTGGAACACATTGTCCATAGTTTCCAGTCCCTGCTCCTCTAATAGTTAAAGGGATGTTATTTCTGGCACAAGCTGCTGAAGTTGCTATTACAGCATCAATGGCTTTAGGACGGACGACAAGATCAGCGCAGCATCCTTTCAATTGTTTTTGTAGTAATGGTGAATAGTTATATGCATCTTTAGAAAATCTCTCTCTATCAGTAGGAGTATCCATTACATCTAAGTCACTTAAAGCTGTTAGCTCTTCTTTTATTTGTTTTAAAGACATGTTGGTATTAATGGTTGGAAACTTTTTCTGAGGAGACTTTATTTGAAAGGAATTGTTCATTTCAGCCATTCACCATTAATTAAAACTCTTCTTTCTGGAGGAGTTGAAAGTACTTCTGCCCAGCTTTTTGCTTTTAGAAGTATTAAGTCTGCAGGACAGCCTGGATAAAGGCTTCCATCCCATTCCAGGCCCATTAGCCTGGCGGCAGCAGTAGTGAAAGGTGCAAGTCCGAGCCGATTCCATGGAGCTAATTGAGCTATAGGCAAGGAAAATCCCATTAATGCAATTGGGTCAAGATTGCCTGCAGGAAACCAGGGATCCTGAACGTTATCGCCTCCAACTGCCACATTTACTCCTGCATGTTGAAGTTGCTTAATGGGGGCTAAAGGCCTTTGCATAGTTGTAAATCCATTCTTACGTCCAAGTAACCAACTATTTGTTAGTGGAAGTGCGACTATTTTTATTTGATGCTTTGCAAGCCTGCCAGCTAATTGTTGAAGTGCCTTTGCCTGCATTAGCCCCATACTGCTTGAGTGACTACAAGTAATAGGAATATCAACAGTCATATGATCCAGCACACTGAGTAATTGTTTTATACCTGCAGAAGGCTGAATTTGAGACTCGTCTATATGAAGATCAATCCCGCAGCCAACTTTTTCAGCAAGCATAATCATTTGACTTAGGGAGTTATTCATTGTCTGAATATCAAAAGGGGGTACTACTACGCCTCCAAGCAATCCATTCGCATCGGCTACAAAGGTTGCGAACTCTTTCCCTTGGGGGGTGGCCCAAAACTCAGGTGGAACTAGAGCCACGAATTGCAAGTCGATAGTCGATTTCCATTTTTTTTTCAATTCAGTTAAGACTTCCCAGCACTCATGAGTCTGAGCACCAAAACTATCTATATGACTTCGAATTGCCCTGATTCCATTTGCACAAGCTAAATTTAGACACTTTTCAGCTTGATCTGATACATCTAATGGTTTGCGTTTTGATTGTGAGATTAAATTTGTTTTGAGTGCTTCTTCATATGTCCCTTTTAAATTAGGACCCTTTACCCATGTGAATGCCTTGTCGAGATGGGTATGAGGATCTACCAATCTAGGGAGAAGAATTTGATCAGGAGAAAAGGAATTAGGGTCAACGGCTTCTATTTGAGAGATGTGTCCATCTATCCATTTGATATGCACTGCGCATAGACCTTCATTGGAGATCTTCGCTTCTAAGATGTTTTGAGCTTTTGTTAAAAGACCTCTGGCAACTAAGGCTTTTAATGATTTTTCATTCTTAGAGCTCACTCGAACTTCCCGCGGTCGACTTTGAAATTTATGGTATGAAATTTACTAGCTATAGCAATGGTTGTGATATTTAGTCCAGGTAGTTGCAATGTCGGCAATAGATCTTGCCCCCCAAACCTAGTTATGTAAAGGCTGCAAATTACCAAATTCCTTTTTGTTGTGAAGTGCTCTGCAAATTTTTCAAGAAAAGGTCTTTGGGTTGATATTAGGTGAGAGCAATTTTTGATGGAATCATTCAGAAATATTGGGAAGTTTTCTTTTTGGCACAGTTTTTCAATGGCGACCTCTACAACACGCTCTCCTACATAAGTTTTGTATTCATCCATTGAGGGGTTTTTCGTGGCCAGAAATAGTCCACATCCAGTAAGGACGGCCCCTCCAACTGCTATCGGTTTAAAAACCAACTTTTTTTGTATCCAATTACAAGTATTTTGAATGATGATTTTTTGATGAGTTGTTAAATTCATATTTATGCGGCGGGCGTCGCCAAGTGGTTAAGGCAGCGGCTTGTGGCGCCGCTATTCGGGGGTTCGAATCCCCTCGCTCGCCCTTACAACTTCAATTACCCGACTTTTAAACACAAAAACCTGTATTGAAACAGCTCTATCTCTTCTTCCATGAAGCGGTAAAGAGATTGATCTCGAACATTTTTTTTATCTTACGTTTTGGTTACTTCCACTACACCCTCTATTACTTGCAGTGATCCTGAGCCTTCAGAAAGGAAAGAACTGGGGAGTTATTGGATAACGACTTTTGGCTGTCAAATGAATAAGGCTGATTCAGAGAGAATGGCAGGAATTCTGGAATCGATGGGATATAGAAAAGCATTGGCAGAGTTAGAAGCCGATTTAGTCCTTTACAACACTTGCACAATTCGAGATAACGCTGAGCAAAAGGTTTATAGCTATTTAGGCAGACAGGCTATTCGAAAGAGAGAGTTGCCTCATCTGAAGATTGTTGTAGCAGGTTGTGTTGCCCAACAAGAAGGTGAAGCTCTTTTAAGGAGAGTCCCTGAGCTTGATCTTGTGATGGGACCTCAGCATGCCAATCGCCTTGAGACTCTCCTTAATCAGGTAGAGAGTGGTCAACAAGTTGTTGCTACAGATGAACAGCATATTTTTGAAGATATTGCTATTGCACGACGAGATAGTTCAATTTGCGCATGGGTAAATGTGATTTATGGCTGTAATGAGAGATGTACTTATTGTGTTGTTCCATCTGTAAGAGGGAAAGAACAATCTCGTACACCAGAAGCGATAAGGCTTGAAATAGAGGACCTCGCTTCACTTGGTTTCAGAGAAATTACTCTTCTAGGTCAAAATATTGATGCTTATGGTCGCGATTTGCCTGGTATAAATTCTAATGGAAGGAGGACAAATACTCTTACTGACCTTCTTCATTACATCCATGATGTTAAAGGTATTGAAAGGATTCGTTTTGCAACAAGTCATCCTAGATATTTTACGGATAGATTGATAGACTCATGCGCTAAACTGCCTAAATTATGTGAGCATTTTCATATTCCTTTTCAAAGTGGAGATAATGAAATCCTAAAGGCAATGGCAAGGGGCTATTCGATAGAAAAATATTTAAAGATAATAGATAAAATTAGAGTTAAGATGCCTGATTCTGCAATTAGTGCTGATGTTATAGTTGGATTCCCTGGAGAAACAGATGATCAGTTTAGAAATACCTTAAAGGTAGTCGAAAAGATAGGTTTCGATCAATTAAATACTGCTGCATATTCTCCTCGACCAAATACCCCTGCTGCTAGTTGGCCTAATCAATTAAAGGAAGAGGTAAAGGCAGAAAGGCTAAAAGAATTGAACAGGTTAGTTGAAAAAATTGCGAAGCAACGCAATTCTCGTTACCTAGGAAAGGTTGAACAAGTTCTTGCAGAATCTATAAATCCAAAGGATTCAAAACAACTTATGGGGCGCACCAGAACTAACAGATTAACTTTCTTCCCATATGAAGGAGAAAAAGGTCATCTATATGAGCCAGGAGATTTTGTTGATGTTCGAATTGATCAAACTCGTTCTTTCTCCTTATCTGGAATCCCGGTGGTATGAAATTTATTCAAACTACTGATACCTTTATTTTTAAATAATCAACTTCTAAGTTTATATGTCTTCTCGGATTTGTGTAGGGGTTCTTTTTGGAGGTGAGTCAGGCGAGCATTATGTCTCTATAAAATCAGCGATTACTTTAATTGGGGCTTTGCAAAGAGGAACTAATGCAACTCGCTTTAAGGTTTTACCTATATATATAGATCAGAAGGGCGTTTGGTGTTCGTTGGAAGTTGCCGAAAAAGTACTTAAAAAAGGTAAGCCAATTAATTTATTAGAGGAGGGGGCTATATCTATTGCTTCAGAGGGGTTTAGAGGGCTTCCTCAAGGTAGTGAGGAGGTAGATGTTTGGTTCCCTGTACTTCATGGACCAAATGGTGAGGACGGGACTGTCCAGGGTTTATTCAAACTCATGGGAAAACCTTTTGTTGGTTCAGGGGTTCTTGGATCTGCCGTTGGGATGGATAAGTTGGCTATGAAATCAGCATTCGCCTCAGCTGGCTTACCTCAAGTGGCTTATGAATTTGTTCAAGCTTTTGAACTGGAAGATACTGAGCTTTTAGATGTTGTTGTTGAGCGTTTAGAAGCGAAATTGTCATATCCATGTTTTATAAAGCCGGCAAACCTTGGTTCTTCTGTTGGTATAAGTAAAGCTTTTAATCGTAATGAGATGCTAGCTGGATTAAAAATGGCAGCTAGTTTTGACGAAAGGATAGTTGTTGAGAAGGCTTTAGTTGTTAGAGAGCTTGAGTGTGCGGTTTTAGGGAAGAAATCCTTAAAAGCATCTTTGGTTGGAGAAGTTATTTTTGAATCGGATTGGTATGACTACAACACAAAGTATGGGAATGGCGGCAGTCAGGTGATAATTCCTGCAGCTTTATCAGAAGATTTAACAGCAAAGGTTCGACGATTGTCATTAAGTGCTTGTAGAGCAGTGGGAGCAGTTGGGATGGCTAGAGTTGATTTCTTTTATGAGGAATCTGTTGATAATCTTTGGTTAAACGAAATAAATACCATTCCAGGATTTACAAACAAAAGTATGTATCCGATGCTTTGGGAGGTTTCAGGTTTAAACCTTGAGGCGTTAGTCGCCAATCTTGTCGATACAGCGAGAGAATAAATGTGTTCATAGATCAACCTTCCGGGAAACTTTGCTAGCCGGCCAATGATTCATGGTCTTCTTTGGTTACCTCTGCTATTAGCGTTCTTGCTTCTTACCTCGCTGGGTTGGCTTGAGCGGCGTAGGCAGAACTTGTTTCGTGATTGGGCTAAGGGGGCTGAATTGGCAAAACTAGATGGCAGTGGTGCTGCTCGTTTGAAGGAGGGCGTATTGACCTGGGCCACCTTTGAAGCAGGGAGTTTCAGGGAACAGGGTAGTTTTGAAGTCACCAAATTAGAGATGGTGGAGTTGATGGCATTGACCTCTGGTGAGGCTCCTCTTACGGATGAGTCCCAAGGCAGATGTCGCCTGAGACTTGTTGGGGGAGGTAAAGAGATTGATGTGCAATTTTCAGATGCTGAGCGTGCGCGCAGTTGGATGAACCAACTCATGAGTAGATCTCGATGCGATCTTTGACTAATTCCTTAAGTCCTCAAAAGACGAAAAACTCTATTAATTCAAGGGCAGAGCGACGGAGAAAATTGAGGCGCCGTGGGCTTGCAGAACAATTGGTTAATTGTTGGAGATTGATTCTCTTGACAACAATCTCAATATCTTTGAGTGGAGTATTGGTTGACCAAGGCTGGAAGAAAATAAATAGCAAGCAAATTATTGTTCAAGGAAGTAAGAACATAAAGGCTGAGTCTTTCCTTAAGGTTGCTGGCGATTCATTTTTCAAGCCACTTCTATCTCTTGATCCTATAGAGCTTGAAAAAATTTTATCAACTGAATTGCCAGTTGAATCAGTTGTTGTCAAGCGTAAGATATTTCCCTTAGGGCTGGAGATAAGTGTTCAAGAGATTAAGCCAATTGCATATGCAACAAGAAGGACACCTAGAGGGATCGAAGAAGGCATGTTGGATAAATTTGGTCAATGGATACCTTCAAGAATTGCGAGTAAAGGAGCAAAACCTTCTAGTGAATTAATTGTAGAAGGTTGGATGGAAAATGAACGTAAGAGAATTGTTAGGCTATTTGAGCAAAGAGTACTTCTAGAAAGCTCTTTGGAGAAAATTATTTTAAGTCCAAATGGAGACCTAAGTCTCCTTACAAAGGACCTAGGATTGGTAAATCTAGGTTCATCAAGAGATCATTTTGATAAACAGTTAAAAGCAATTGACCATTTAAGTCTTCTTCTCCCAAAATCTTTTTTTAGTAAGCCTGGGATGATGATAGATTTGACTGATCCTTCAAAGCCTGAATTGCAAATGCCAAATTCCGGGGCTTGAATTAATTAGGTTTATGAGGATACTTTTAATGTCTGATCAAAGGTATTAAATAGAGAAAGTAGAAATATGAAAAAATAACTTTTAGGCCTAGCTTTAATAGGCTTTTCTAGATATCAATGGTGAGATTAGAAACTTTCTTATCCTAAATGACTTCCTCAATAGGTACCTTCACTTACTGGTCCTTGTTGGGTGTTACTTCAGCTAGTGACCCTGAGCAAGTTAAGAGAGCATTTAGGCGAGAGGCTATGAGGTGGCATCCTGATCGAAATCGAAATGACCCAGTAGCTGAGGAGCGTTTTAAGTGGATTAATGAGGCATACTCTGTCTTAAGTGATCCAGCTAGAAGGTTGGCTTGGGAGGCTGCAGGTCGACCGGCTTTTCAAATCAGAGAAATTCCTCTAAAGAATATTGCGAAGGTTTCAGATCAGGTAGATGCATCTCCTGTAAGCAATGCTTCCTCTAGCTTTAACCACGCAGAAAAATTGCTCTTAATATTAATTTCAATTTCAGCCTTGATTTTTTTGAATATTTACGTTTTATAGGTTAAAAGCCTTTTTATGTAAGCCTTTTCAAGGTTTTACTTCCCTCGAATCGGCCTCGACTCAATCGCTTCTTTGTCTTTAAAGACCAGTGAGAAGATTCAAATATTCAACAGAATCCTCTCCTGCAGACATAATGCACCAAACCTCAACTCTTAAACTGCAATATGGTTATCAGTGGGAACAGATCTAATAGGTCTGGGTTGATGAGAGTTGATGGGATTAATCCCAGTCAAGCTGCCCGAATCGAGGTCATTGGTGTGGGGGGCGGTGGCAGTAATGCTGTCAACAGAATGATTCTTGGAGAATTAGAGGGAGTCGCATATAGAGTTCTTAACACTGATGCTCAAGCATTACTTGAATCAGCTGCCCAAAATCGAGTGCAACTTGGGCAGGCACTTACCAGGGGCTTAGGCGCTGGAGGCAATCCCACTATTGGTCAAAAAGCTGCAGAGGAGTCTCGAACAGATCTTCAGCAAGCTCTTGAGGGTGCTGATTTGGTCTTTATTGCTGCTGGTATGGGTGGAGGAACTGGCACTGGAGCAGCTCCTGTAGTTGCAGAAGTCGCAAAAGAATGTGGAGCTTTAACTGTTGGGATTGTTACAAAGCCTTTTGGGTTTGAAGGCCGACGCAGGATGCGGCAGGCGGATGAAGGGATAGCAAGGTTGGCTGAAAACGTTGATACCTTGATAGTTATTCCTAATGATCGACTGAAGGACGTTATTTCCGGGGCACCTTTACAAGAGGCATTTCGCAGTGCAGATGATGTTTTGCGGATGGGAGTAAAAGGTATTAGTGACATCATTACTTGTCCTGGTTTAGTCAATGTTGATTTTGCTGATGTCAGATCAGTTATGACTGAAGCGGGTACTGCTTTGTTGGGGATAGGTGTGGGTTCTGGGCGTTCTAGAGCTTTAGAGGCTGCTCAAGCGGCTATAAGTAGCCCATTGCTGGAAGCAGCGAGAATTGATGGGGCTAAAGGATGTGTGATTAATATCACTGGAGGCAAGGACATGACTCTTGAAGATATGACCTCTGCCTCTGAAGTTATATATGACGTAGTAGATAAAGAAGCCAACATAATTGTTGGAGCGGTTGTTGATGAGAAGCTGGAGGGAGAGGTCCAGGTCACTGTTATTGCTACAGGCTTTGAAGGTAACCAGCCTTATAGGAGTGGTACTCGCGCCAAAATGAATTCTCAGCAGGCCTATAGCCAAAAAATAAATAAGGAAGCTGGAGCAAGTATTCCTGAATTCTTGCGTATGCGACAACTTCGCAAAGAAGGAGAAAATTGATTCGTAATTAGGTGACCCGGAGTCCACGCCTGCTTCAAGCATCCCTTTTGGCTGCTACCTTCCGGTCCTGACCAGGTTTGGGTGTTGAAACCGCATGGGTCCGAGTCACTTAAATGCTACCAATAGATCTAACTAGGGCCTGGAGATGAGAATGCGTCCAGCAGATTTGATACGTTTTAAGCAGAAGGGAAGAACAATTATTGTTCTAACTGCATGGGACAGTATTTCTGCCTCAATTGTGGAGAAGGCTGGAGCAGATGTAGTTCTTGTTGGGGACTCGCTAGCAATGGTGGCACTTGGTCATGAAACTACTTTGCCTGTAACTGTTGATCAGATGCTTCATCATGCTCAGGCCGTAGGGAGAGGCTTCACATCTGCTATTAAGGACCAACCTCTAATTGTTTGTGATCTCCCTTTCCTTAGTTATCAATGTGGAGAAGATAAGGCAGTTGCAGCAGCAGGAAGTTTGTTAAAGGATTCCTGTGCTGCTGCAGTAAAGCTTGAAGGTGCAGAGCTTGAAACCATTTCAGTTATCAAGCGTCTAGTAAGGATGGGGATTCCAGTAATGGGCCATTTAGGTTTAACCCCTCAGTCAGTGCATCAAATTGGATATCGTAGACAGGCACAAGATTTACGTAGCCAAGAGAAGTTGAAGGAAGATGCATTTCAACTTGAGAAGGCTGGTTGTTTTGCTGTTGTGATTGAACACGTAATGGGAGATCTAGTAAGTCACTTACGCCATAAATTGTCGATACCTTTAATTGGGATTGGGGCCGGAAATGACTGTGATGGTCAGGTCAGAGTTACCGCTGATTTGCTTGGTTTAACTAAAGAACAACCTCCATTTAGTAAAGCTTTGATTGAAGGACATTCAATTTGTGTTGATTCACTTAAGGATTGGATACAGAGACAGCGCTTTCAGGAAGAGAGTCCCACCAAAGAATCAATTCCAGAAAAACCTGATTGCTAATTCTCATTCCTTTTGGATTGCTTAGCTTTAGACGATTCCCAGTCCGCTTTAAACAACCTTGTTTGAAAGCTCTTTCCCAACGACGTTCAAGTAAGGGTAGAAATTCTTTGCACTGAGTTTGACTCCAGCCAAAATGTATTCCAAGAGCTTCAAGATCAACGCCTTCGCGACGACGTAAGCCTGTTAGTACTAAGTCATCAAGATTGATTGGAACTGCTTTGCTCTGGCTTAGTGAGGAATCTGGACCAGAAGTTTCCTGAGTTTCAATCCAACATTGATAACCATTTCTTGTCCTTGGGCGAGCTAATCGCTTCCCCCATGGAGAGCTCGTAGCGCCTTGTCCAAACCCCCACCAACCGGCTCCACTCCAATAGACTCTGTTGTGGCGGGAGGCATGTCCAGGCTTGGAATAATTGGATATTTCATAACGTGCGAACCCTGCTTTGCAAAGGATTGAATTTGTTAAGTCCATTATTTTTGCAGCTAAGTCTTCATTCGGTAATTCAAGTTCTCCTCGGGATTCCTTCCATGAGAAAACAGTTCCAGGTTCTATGGAAAGGTCATAAATAGATAAATGTGGGACGTGAGTGTTTATTGCTTTGAATAGTTCTTTTTCCCAGCAAGAGATATTTTGTTCTGGAAGATTTTGAATGAGATCTAGGTTCCAAGTTTTTAGTTTGCGATTTTCTATTGCCTGGTGGAGCCATTTGCAGGTTTGCGAGATATGGTTCTCACGATGAGTTCGACCTATTTTTTCTAGTACTTCATCATTGAAGCTTTGTACTCCTAGACTTACACGATTAATTCCTAAACTTAAGAATGCTTCGAGCTCTTCAAAACCGAAGCTTGCTGGATCCATTTCCATAGTGACCTCCGCACCACTTTGAATACCAAATCGTTCTTTTAGGTGTTCTAAAAGAGACTTGATCTGGCAGGGGCTCAATAAAGATGGAGTTCCTCCACCGATATATATCGTTGACAAAGGAGGACCTGAAGGTGTTAAAGCTATTTCCCTATGAAGAAGTTCTAGGTAACTTTTTATTGATGTACTCCCTGGCCCATTTGAATGATTGGCTTTGTCCCCCAGAGGAACAATTGCAAAATCACAATAGAAGCATCGTCGATAACAGAATGGAATATGCAAATAGGCGCTTCTTGGTGGCGAGATATTTCTTACAACACTCATTGTTTAATTCGCAAAGGTGCGGACATCTTCCCGAGCCAAGCATCTGATGATGGTGCATGCTGCATCAAAGATGAGAGCGGACTCCCTGAGTTGACCAAATGGTGGACCCTTTGATCCTGATTTTGTTTTTAGTCGGCGGAGTCGCAACAGCTTGGTTCGGATTTGATTTGTTACCTGAAACTCTTATTAAGCAAGCTTCCATAATTGATCACTCTCGAATACTAATAGGGGCTTTAGGAGGTTTTTTGGGGTTATTTGCTGGGGGCATATTTCGAGTGCTACGACAAAACCTTATGCAAAAGGTGCGAACTATGCCCACAGATTTACTGGTAAGTCGATCTGTGGGATTAATTCTTGGTTTGCTTATTGCCAATCTTCTGCTTGCACCAATTTTGTTAGTTCCTTTATCTGAAGTTGTTTTTGTTAAACCTTTAGCAGCTGTTTTGAGCAATTTGTTTTTTGGAGTTCTTGGTTACAACTTGGGAGAAGTTCATGGAAGAACACTCTTAAGACTTTTTAACCCCAATAGTACAGAAGCTTTATTAGTGGCTGAAGGAATACTTACTCCCGCCAGTGCAAAAATTCTTGATACAAGTGTAATTATTGATGGGCGGATTACAGGATTACTCGAATGTGGGTTATTAGAAGGACAAGTGATAGTTGCTCAAACAGTTATAGATGAACTTCAACAGTTAGCTGATTCTAGTAATAACGAAAAAAGAGCAAAAGGTCGAAGGGGGCTAAAATTGCTTACCGATTTACGTTCGAGTTATGGGCGAAGGCTTGTAGTAAATAGTACGAAATATGAGGGGTCTGGAACTGATGAACGTTTGCTGAAGCTTTCTGCTGATACTGGTGGAATACTGATTACCGCTGACTACAATCTTGCTCAGGTTGCGCAAGTCCAAGAGTTGAAAGTGTTGAATTTGAGTGATTTAGTTATTGCGCTTCGTCCACAAGTTCAACCAGGCGAAAGCTTAAATTTAAAAATCATTCGTCAAGGGAAGGAAGAGAGCCAGGGAGTTGGCTACCTTGAAGATGGCACAATGGTCGTAGTTGAAGGAGCAAATAAGGTAATTGGTCAAAATATTGATATAGAGATAACAGGAGCTTTGCAGACTTCTACAGGACGAATGATTTTCGGAAGACCTGAAAAAGGTCAAATTGCAACTAAATCTGTTCAAGCAAACCAGCAACCTCCTGCCCGGCCCAGCTAGGCTCCAATCCATTCCCCCCAAGCTTTTTCTTCATATCAATTATGACGGCGTCCGCCCCCTACTATGGCGATTCAACGGTGATGCGAACACCGCCTCCAGATTTGCCCTCTCTACTACTTAAGGAAAGGATTGTTTATCTAGGCCTCCCCTTGTTCTCTGATGACGATGCCAAGAGACAGTTGGGTATGGATGTAACTGAATTGATAATTGCTCAACTTCTTTATTTGGAATTCGATAATCCTGAGAAGCCAATTTATTTCTACATCAATTCAACAGGTACTAGTTGGCATACAGGTGATGCTATTGGTTTTGAAACTGAGGCATTCGCTATTTGTGACACTCTTAGCTACGTAAAACCCCCAGTCCATACAATTTGCATAGGTCAGGCTATGGGAACAGCCGCAGTAATTCTTTCCGCAGGGACTAAGGGGCATAGAGCTGCTTTGCCTCATTCTTCGATAGTTCTTCATCAACCTCGAAGTGGAGCTAGAGGACAAGCGACTGACATTCAGATTCGTGCCAATGAAGTTCTTCACAATAAGCAAGCTATGTTAGAAATTCTTTCAAGAAATACAGGTCGGAGTGTTAAGCAACTAACAAAAGATTCGGATCGGATGAGTTATTTAACGCCTTATCAAGCTCTTGATTATGGTCTAATTGATCGGGTACTTACCAGTCGAAAAGACGAAAGTAACCCTGAAGTTTCCTCCTGATTACTCAGGCAAATTTGTTCTTCATACTTTTCCTTTATAGGTTTTTCACTATGCCAATAGGTACTCCAAGCGTTCCATACCGTCTCCCCGGGAGTCAGTTAGAGAGGTGGGTTGATATATATACCCGGTTAGGCCAAGAAAGAATTTTGTTTCTTGGTCAAGAAATTAATGATGGTGTTGCTAACAGCTTGGTAGCCCAAATGCTTTATTTGGATTCTGAAGACAGTACAAAGCCTATTTATCTTTACGTCAATTCACCTGGTGGATCAGTTACAGCAGGGTTGGCAATTTACGACACAATGAAATATGTAAAAAGCGATGTAGTGACAATTTGCGTAGGGCTTGCAGCCTCTATGGGGGCTTTTTTATTGGCAGCTGGAACTAAAGAAAAACGTCTTGCTTTGCCTCATAGCAGAATAATGATTCATCAACCTTTGGGAGGCACTAATCAAAGACAAGCCAGTGATATCGAAATTGAAGCTAGAGAGATCTTAAGAATTAAAGAGATGTTGAACCAATCAATGGCGGCAATGACCGGGCAAGACTTCGCAAAAATCGAGAAGGATACAGACCGCGATTATTTCCTTAGTGCCCAAGAGGCAAAAGAATATGGCTTGATTGACCGCGTGATAGCTCATCCTAATGAAGCTTGAATATGGCCACACATTTCTTTGATATGCGTAAAAACTACGACCTTAACGACTCTAAAAGTATTGGATTACTACCTCTAATCAATAATGGTTCCGGATAGTTGCGTAAGCTCTTTCCCTAACCGCATTGCAATACAGCCAGAATGGCAAAACTTTTTTACGATTCAGACGCTGATCTCAGTCTCCTTAACGGTAAAACCGTTGCAATTATTGGCTATGGCTCACAGGGCCATGCCCATGCTTTAAACCTTAAAGACAGTGGAGTTAATGTCGTTGTAGGTCTTTATGAAGGTAGTCGTTCAGCAGAGAAGGCTATAAGAGACGGATTAGAGGTATGCAAAGTCTCAGATGCCGCTTCAAAGGCTGACTGGATAATGGTCCTTTTACCTGATGAGTTTCAAAAGAGTGTTTATGACAAGGAGATAGCTCCTCATCTAAGGCCTGGTAAAACCCTTAGCTTTGCTCATGGTTTCAATATCAGGTTTGGCCTAATTAAGCCACCTGCTGATGTTGATGTAGTGATGATTGCACCTAAGGGACCTGGTCATACTGTGAGGTGGGAGTACCAAAATGGCCAAGGAGTACCGGCACTTTTTGCAATTGAACAAGATGCAACTGGTAATGCAAGGGCGTTAGCAATGGCATATGCAAAGGGAATAGGTGGAACTAGGGCAGGAATATTGGAAACTAATTTTAAGGAAGAGACTGAAACAGATCTTTTTGGCGAACAGGCCGTTTTATGCGGAGGGCTTTCAGAGTTGGTAAAGGCAGGATTTGAAACCTTGGTAGAAGCTGGTTATCAACCAGAACTTGCTTATTTCGAATGTCTTCATGAAGTCAAGTTGATTGTTGATTTGATGGTTAAGGGTGGGCTTACAGCAATGCGAGATTCGATTTCAAATACTGCTGAGTATGGAGACTATGTAAGTGGGCCAAGGCTGATTACTGATCAAACAAAAGCTGAAATGAAGAGAATTCTTTCAGATATTCAGGATGGAAGCTTTGCTAAGAACTTTGTCGCTGAATGTGAGGCTGGTAAGCCCGAGATGAAGAGAATTCGTGCACGAGATGCAGAATTACCAATTGAAAAAGTTGGCAAAAGTCTTCGTGCAATGTTCAGTTGGCTTAAAACAGACTGATTACAGCATTTTCTTTTGTAATTGCAGCAGCAGCCTTAGATCTGCTGATTGGAGACCCACGATGGCTCCCACACCCAGTTGTTTTAATGGGGTTTCTAATCAATATCTTGCGTAACCTCATAGAGAAATTAGCTGGAGATACACCATTTTTTCTTAGATTAGGTGGTTTTTTTATTGCTTTTATTTTAGTTTTTACAAGTGGGTTTTTTGGGTGGCTTATTGAACGTTTAACTTTCCCAAGCTCTCCAATTCCTCAATGGATTGGATGCTTAGTAATGATAATTGCATTAGCAAGCGCCCTTGCTGCTGGAAGCTTGAGAGGAAGTGTTTTAGGAGTTTTGGATGCTTTGCCTAGGAGTAGTGGTTACAGAACATTCGAGCTAGCAAGGAAAAAGTTGGGTTTAATTGTTGGTCGCCAAGTTAACCATCTTGATGAATCTGAGATAATTCGTGCTGCAGCCGAAACCGCATCTGAAAATGCAGTTGATGGAGTCTTTGCTCCACTCTTTTGGATGTTCTTAGGAATAATTCTTTGGAACTTCTCAGATACTTTGCCTGGACCATTAGCGCTGGCTTGGAGTTTTAAAGCAGCTAGCACAATTGATTCAATGTTGGGTTATCGCAGAGGGCGACTTAGATGGCTTGGAAGTGCAGGAGCTCGTTTAGATGATCTACTTACATGGCTTCCCTGTCGTTTGGTGCTTATCACATTGCCTCTTGTAAGCAAACCTTTGAAATTATTTCCTCAGATTATTTACTTGGCTTGGCGTGATGGCTCTAGAGACGAATCACCCAATTCTGGTTTGTCTGAAGCAATATTTGCAACGTGTGCAGATGTTCAAATGGGAGGGGAGAACCGTTATCTTAATAAGACAATAATTAAACCGAAATTAGCGATTCATGCACCTAAAGCAGATAGAGAAGGTGTTGAGAGATTATTACTAATTGGTTTGAAATTAGAATTTGCCTGGTTGCTATTTGGAGCCATAGGCTGTTTTACAATTTAGAAATAATCTAATAAGCCCCTCTATCCATTGGAAGTAGCAATACACCAAATGTACGCAATATAATGGCCATATCTAATAGAAAAGATCTTCCTCTTGCATAAGATAAATCAAGTTGAACACGTTTCTCGTAGCTTAAATTATTTCGCCCACTTACTTGCCAAAGACCTGTAAGTCCAGGTCTTACAGAAATCACTTCATCCATATACTTTCCATAACGTTCAAGCTCTTTCTCAACAATTGGTCTTGGTCCTACAATGCTCATTTCTCCTCTTAATACATTCAAGAACTGTGGAAGTTCGTCCAAGCTAGATCTTCTTAGAAAATTACCTATAGGAGTAATGCGGGGATCTTCGCGAAGTTTGAAATCACGCTCAAATTCCTTTTTCATTAAAGGGGAATTATTTAGTACATTAGATAGAACTTCTTCGGCATTCGCGCTCATGGTCCTAAATTTTATGCATCCAAACCTTTTATATCCCCTGCCTACTCTTTGTTGAACATAAAAGATGGGCCCAGGGGAACTGATTTTTACCATTAAAGCTATTATTAAAAAGAGAGGAGATCCCAAAGTGAGCATTATTAATGAAAAAGAAAAATCGCCAAACCTCTTAAGAGATCTCCCCGTTTTGCTTTGTTGACTAATAATAGTTTTGGCAGGAAGTGGTGAAGGTATGGCGCTGCTTGCACCAGCATGATATTTGCGGATTTTTCCGAGAAAATAACTCTTCGCTTTATCGATTACCAATTGACGGGAGGTTGAGCCCAAAATCTCCCCCTGTAGTTATGCAAACCCACTCAATATCACTAGAGGCGATTTAAAGCCTCTTCAGGGTCACTCGAGGCAACGGCACAGGCCTTCTGATGTTTCTCCCATGCTTTATTAAGAAGTTGTTTGAAGCGTGTTTCGAAGGCTTCTGGACAGAATCTATTGGCCCAAAGACGTATTTCTTCTTGAGATAATTTTTTCCATAGACGCCGTTCTTCAAACCATGAAATAGCACTTACTAATGAACTAACATTTTGATCTTTGAACAATATGCCTGTTGGAGATGAAGTCCCTCTTGAGGCGCAACGAACAGTATCTAGCAAGCCCCCACGCCCTAGAGCAATTACTGGTGCACCTGAAGCCATTGCTTCTACTGGTGCAATTCCAAAGTCCTCAATGCCTGCATAAACAAAGGCTCTGCAAGTCCCCATTAAATTGGCTATTTTTTCTTGACTCTGATAGCCAAGAATTTGTACAGTTGGGCCAGCCAATTTTTTGAGAGAATACTTTTCTGGTCCGTCTCCTACAATAATTAATGGCAGCTTTAGCTGATTAAAAGCTTGAATCACTACATCGACTCTTTTGTTTGGTACAAGTCGGCATACACAAAGATATTGCTCATTACGAGTTAAATTCCAACGAAATTGTTGAACTTTGACTGGAGGATGTATGACTTGGGATTGCCTTCCCCAATACTTATAGATTCTGCGAGCAGTAAATCTTGAATTTGCAAAAAATTCATCAACTCTTTTACTACTTAACTGATCCCATTGCCTAAGAAGATGTAATTGAACACGGATTAGAGGTCCCAGTCCTAGTCTTGAAAGTGATGACCGTTGTAAATAAATATTCATCTGATCCCACGCATACCTAACAGGAGTATGGATATAACTGATGTGCAGTTGGTCTGGTGAGGTCAAAACCCCTTTAGCAACCAAATGGTTACTGCTAATTACTAAAGGGTAGGAATCAACATTTAATTGCTCTATGGCTATTGGTAGAAGAGGTAAATATTGTTGTACATTTCGTATGCCCCAAGGAAGATGTTGGATTGCACTTGTTTGTACTGACCTTCCATAAAGCCAATGATTAGGGTTTTTACTTACACCATCAACCAGTGTTGCGATGTCAGGTAAACGATCAAGGCTTTGCAGGCTTTCGTCAATACTTTTGACCACTTGTTCTGCTCCACCAGTAGAGCGAGAGTTGAACCACTCATGAACCAAAGCAATTCGATGGGGTAACTCGTAAGGAGAGTCGGGATGGATTTTTATAGAACTAGTCATTTCAAGTATTCTAAGCTTATTCTATGATTAAAAAGTTAAGGTGAGATGCACCTAGAAGATTTATAAGATCCCTTCAACCAACCTAATCTAATAAGGACCAATTATCGAACAATAAAATATATATACAAAACTATAGCTTTAGCTTTAATGAATAGAAGCAAGATTACAAACAACTCGCGTCGATAAAATTGAAATTATATTATTAATTGACCTCATGATAATTTAAGAATGTGATATATAAGCTTTGCTAAACCTTCTTGCGAATGAGCTTAGCTCTAAGGATATCTTGTGATATTATGGAATAAATTAGATGTAAAATTATTACAGTGGCGAAGAAAATCATTACCCCTATCCCAGAAGTGGCTGATAGGTATACAATTGCTAAATTGAAGTCAGAAAGACTTGATAGCGATGAAATAGATATGGAAGAGATGAATAGGCAGATTAAATATTATGAAGAAGGTCTCGATTTGAATGATTCAAGGCTTTCAAAGCTTGTTCAAGACCTTTATCTAATCAACGGTAAAATGTGGGATGCTGAACATGAAATAAGAAAAGGACAGGATGAAAATCTTGGTAACTCAGAAATTGGGAAAAGAGCATTAATCATTAGAGATCTTAACCGTGAGAGGATGAAAATAAAAAATGAAATTATTGAGTTAACTGGCGATGGCTTTAAAGATTGCAAGATGAACTATGTTAAATAGGAATAATTATAAATAAGTTTCCCTAGTTAGAGAAAATTTTAAATTAAAAATAAATACATTCAATCTTAGTAGTCAAATCCTTCAAATCAACTATAATTATTAAACCGATATATATTTTTTATGTTTAATGGGCCTATTAAAGATTTAGGAATTAAACTATTTGTAGCGATGCCAATGTATGGTGGAATGCTTACTGAGCCTACATTTAGATCTGTATTGTCTTTGCAACGTTGGTGTGATTCAAATGGAATAAGTATTGGAATTCAAACAGCTACCAATGAATCTCTAGTAAGTAGGTGTAGGAATACAATGGTTTCTATGTTTTTAGATTCTGTAGAGTTTAATGGAACACATTTACTGTTTATTGATTCAGATATTGGATTTAGTCCAGTTAATATTGAAAGATTAATTAGGTATGATAAAGATATTACTTGTGGAGTTTACCCTAGAAAGGTTATTCATTGGGATCAAATTATAAGTACAGTAAAGCAAAATCCAGATATAGATCATATGGAATTGCAAAGTAAGGCTTTAGGTTACAATTTAAATTTTGAGAACCCTCAGAAAATTAGAGTTGAGGAAGGTTTCTGTGAAGTTAGAGAAGGGGCTACAGGCTTAATGCTGATAAAAAGAGCTGTATTCGATAAGTTGAAGGAAAACTTCCCAGAAAGGAAATACAAAACGGATCAACTTATTAATCAAACCTCATACTCTTCCGAAAATTGCTATGACTTCTTTGCAGTAGGAAAGATGAATGATAGTACTGATGAAAGATATCTTTCGGAGGATTATTATTTCTCTAGTTTATGGAGAAAATGTGGAGGCAAAATATATGCTGATATAACACAACCAATAACACATTTTGGCAATATGTCATTCACAGGAAAAATAGAAGATTTATTTAGGCCTATAGGATAACTTCTTTAGTATAAATTGAAAGAAGTATAATTTTATATTTAATGAGATTGTAAGTTTCTAGGATATGACATTAACAATGCCTTCGGCAACATATTTAGCAAGATCATTTAAATTCATTTCTAGTTCAGTTGCATCTATTTTCCATTTATTTGAAATTTTTTCCGTTAACCCATGCTCTTTTGAATGTGTAATCATCTTTTGTTCAAGATATTCATCAAGGTTTTTTCCTATCCTAATCTTCAAATACTCCCATACTGAAAGATTTAAACTGCTTATATACCTAATATTATCTGATCCTGTATATTCAAACAACTCCATAACACCTATATGGCAAAAGATTTGACCAAGTTCATCGAATGAGCTTTTGCTATCTTTTGCATGCTCATATTCTGCAAGTATCCATTCTAATTCTTTCTTTTCCTCTTTTCCCCCATCCCTGACAGCAGTAAGAAGTCTGTAAAACTCATTAAATTCTATTGGAGCTGACATTTTAGCCGATAGGCAAAACAATATTTAATTATATCGTGATGGCTAAATCTTGCATTTGATTTCTTCTTTTCAACAGATGGATATCTACTTTGAGAGATTAGACGTTGATATTAGCAAGATTTATTATGATTTTATTTCATGGTTTAATTAAAAACACTAACTTATTCAATTTCTAGTCCGAACCTTCTAGATCCCCTGGCATTAACTTATTGTTGTGACTTCTTATACGTTAATGACATATAGAAATATAATTGCTTAAAAGTTAAACAAAATAATAGACAATAGCAAATCCCTATAATATTATTTAAATTTAATTACCTATTAAATTCATGTCTAAACCAGTTGAGTTTAGCAAATTTTTCAAACTTTTATTTGAAATAAGAAATGGAGATCAAGAGCAGAAGAACAGTTTAGAAGGGCTGATAGACGAATATAGGAATCATGGTGATTGCGATAGCCCCTTACTTGAACTGGGTCAAACCTTTTGCATTATTGGTATAGAGCAAATATTTGAGTATTCAAACCAAGGTGATTTGAAAAACATATGTGATATCGATAAGGAAGGTTGGTCTAATTTAAAAGAGGAAAAGGGATCCTCACTCCCGCACCATCTCGCTAATTCAATGATTAACTATGCCAAGGATAATGATCTATCTTCAAGTCTTTCTAGTAAATGGTCTGTCCCTAAAGGACAAATACAAAAGCATATAAATGGTATGGCAAGATATATAACCGAGGGACTCATTGAGGTTTTAGAATAGGATTTCTAATATTATTAAATAGTCCTTATTATTTAATAATATTATCCTTACTTTGATGTTAAATTGTAAAAAAAAAATAACCTGTTAATAGTAAATTAACAGGTTATTTTTTTTACAATTTAGTATAAAGACTTGCTTGTATCAAATTTAGAAAGGGAATGGTCCTGCTGTCCCGCTTGAATCGGCAAAGCCAGATAGTGCCCAAACCCCAAATGAGAGTAGGGCGCAACCTACAAAGAACATTGCATGGGATATATAGCGAATTTTTTCTTTTTCATCAATCTCTCCGGTCATAGGGAGATCGCCCAGAAGTCGAGACTGCATACTCTTCTTACTGTCTGAGTTGGATGCCATAGCAATGGTGTAAGCAGATCAGTCGATGATTATCGCACAGACTATGGCTTTCCGCCTTTTTGTTAGCTGTAATTGACTTAAAGCTGTGAGTTTAGACGTTCCCATCGCTCTAAACCCTTGCTATAACTAGCTCGATTCACTGTGACTTTTTAGGCTCTTTTCTTGAGTAGGTCCTTTCGACCAAACATGGATTCAATAATCAGGACAAGACTGGTGTCTTTTTTCTGGATATTCACTTATTACACCTATTCATGAACTCGAATATACGGGGTCTTACTATTGCCCCTTCATCTAATTTTCAACATACCATCTGGCTTTATATAAAATTAGCTTTTAAATAGATTCACAGAGTAGAGTTTTCATTTATGTTACTTTCCTTTTAGAATGGTAGAAAATGGAATATCGATTAAAATACAATTAGTTTCAATACGAGATCTAAATTTTTAATTTTTCTATTTCGAATTTAGTTTTCTATGCCAAGGCACTCAATACTTATAGCTGCATATAACAGATTAGATTGTTTAAAAAAGACAATTTATAGCTGCTTAGCCTCTCAAGAGAATGACTTTGAATTGATCATTAATGATGATGCGAGTGAGGAAGATAATGTAGATTCATTTTATGATTATCTAATTAATTTAGACTCTAGAATAAAAGTAATTAGAAACTCAGATAATTTAGGAGTAGGAAAAAGATTTAGTGAATTACACGATAAAGCTAATGGAGAAATTCTACATGTTATTGGAAGTGATGACTTGCTTCACCCTTGTAGATTAAATTTAGTTCATTATGATTTAGAAAGGCTTAATGATAAACGTTTAATATGGTGCAGTTCGGCTAAATATTTTGATTCATATTATAAATTTTATGGCTTGAGTGATAGTATTCAAAACCTTAGCTCATATGGTCCTAGTAAATCAGATTTTTTAAAGGTTAGTTTAATCATAGAGTCAAATATACTACATCCTACAGTATCTTACTTTAACAGGACAATAAGTTTGCATCATAATTATGAGCCTGGTAAAAGATCCGCAGTAGATTATAATTTCTTTGTAGATAACTTCTTTAATGCTCCAATATATCACAATCAGACGAATTTAACATATATTATTTTATCAAAACACGCGATTTCTAGATCTTCCAAATCAAGGTTTGATCAGTTAAACAATCATGATCATGTTATGCACAAATTATGGAATCGCTTTATTACTATTTCTTTGGATGAGATCAGAGTAATACGAAATATTGTAGTAACCAATGAACCACCTCGTATAAATTATTCTGCCTTTCCTAAATGTGAATGGGATAAGTTGTATTATTTAGTAAATGATCTAAGGAAAGCCATGTCTGATTGGTCTGTTTCTAGTGAATGCAATGATTCAGGTATTAAATATTCTAGTCAATCATTTAAATTCTTTTTAGATCTTAAATTTAACCAGATAATTTCAGCTCTTGATATAGCTAAACAGTCCAAATGATATTTAATAACTTAATTGGGAATATTCATCCCAGAGTCTTTTAGTCTTTGAATCGCTGGCTCTAGAATAATTTGGTAGTTCTTCCAGCCATCAATAGACTTTGTATTTATTGGTGCCCTTATCGCTGCACTGCTAGCAGTCATAACAAACCTATTACTTAAGTGAGGCGATAGATACTTCTCATCCCAATTCCAATTTAGCCAAGAAAAGAGTCTATTTAGTTCCTGTCTTGGCTCTTTGACAAGCTGCTCATAATTGAGATCATATATTTTTTCGGGATAGTTTGAAATGTAGGTGTTCATGATTTTCTCTTGATGGATTATTAGGTCTGCACACTCACTAACAGAGGAAGAGAATAAGTTCCCATTACTAAAATGAGCTCTATAAATAGAAAGTATATTATCTAAAGGATTCCTTTTGCAATAAATTATTCTTCCATTCTTGAATTGATTACATATAATACCTGTATACATATAGTTGTAGAGTTGTTTGTCAGTGTAAATTGCATGTTGCTCATATTTTTTCCCTATAAACCTTTTGTATTTATCTACTAGAGAAGTGGAATTATTCTCCTCTAAATTCGAGATCCATTCCGAAACAGAGTTTGCAAGAAATCTTGTCTCGCCCATATCAATCACTTTTTCATTCCTAGAAAGTATTGTTTCTATAAGTGTGGACCCAGACCGAGGCATACCCACTATAAATAAAAACATATTTCTACAACCATCACTTGGGATAAGCTTCTTTACTTCTTTTGTTATTGATAATAAATTATTGCTTAAATTAATTATATCATTTAAATCTGTTCCATATAATTTTCTTTTTATTGAATTCGCCTCAGCAAGCATGATTGAGCTGTTCTTATAGTCTTTAATCTGGTGAAAATAATTTGCTTTTGAAAATACTATGTCTATTTTTTCCTGTGAACTATTAAGAGTAGAAGTATTTAAATTAAATAATAGTTTTTTGAATTTATCATTTTTACTATGACCATTTAATGTAGAATATTTAAAATGAGCCCTTGCAAATAATGGGTTTATTTCTATCGCTTTTTCAATGTAAGCCTTTGCTTTTCTAAGATCTCCTTTGCTTTTATAGATGCTTCCAAGGTTAAGGAATCCAAGGCTGACATTTCCACCAATTGAGATAGATTTCCGTAAATTTATCTCTGAATTATCATAGTCCCCGAGTTCACCAAGTATTGCACCTAGGTTCATGTAAGCATCGGCCATATGAGGATTTAGCTTAATAGCTTTTTTTGCATATATTAATGCTTCCTCTATTTTTCCTTGACTCATTAAGATAGATCCCATATTCATCTGCCCTGATGCATTGTCAGGATCGATTTTTATGAGACTTAATGCAATTTTTTCTGCCGCTATAAGATCTCCTTTTGCTTTATGTATAAATGTCATATTCAGTAGAGCATTTGGCAAGTTTTCGTTATAGCTGAGTGCTTTTATTATCGATCTTTTCGCCTTATCTAAATACCCAATACCCATTAATATATTTCCAAGATTAGAATATAATGAAGCTTCTTTTGCGTAGATCAATATTGCTTTCTTGTATATAGTGATTGCTTCTTTATTTTTCTTGTGATCTTTTAGAATAATTGCTAAATTATCTACAATTTCTAAATCTATAATGCCATTGCTAAGCATCTCCTTGTATAACTTTTCAGCCTTTTTAATATTGCCTTTTCGATGTTGTTTTATTGCTTCGGATTTGAGTTGAATTTCTTCTGTAGATTTTGAATTAATACTTTGCAAATTTTTTCTTTGGATTGTTTAATATATTCTACCTCAAATACCGCATTTACACCTTGTGCATAATTAACTGATTTTATCTTCCATCTTAATTGAATAAATAGAAGCCTTATTCTGTTTTAGCCTTAAATTATCAAATCTGAATCGTCTATTAGGTGTTATAGTCAGAGTTGAAAAATCTTTTTAGACAAGAGGTGATTTCGGTTTGAGGGGTTTTGTATTTATATTTATTTCCATATTTGCATTATTGATTGTATTTTATTTAAATCAATTAACTCTAGTTAGCATACTTTTTCTGCTAATTATAGTGATAGGGGCATTTGTATTTCTTGAAGGAACTACTGCTAAAAATCTTGATTGTAAAGGATTTTATGCGTTGGCAAATACAAAATATCAGCATGGTGATTATTATTTAGCTATAGATTTATATACTAAATCTATTTTCTGTGATCCGACTTTTATCAAGTCCTATATCAATCGGGGAATCGTTCATACAGAAGTAGGTAACTATAAAGGAGCTATAAATGATTACACAAAAGCAATCGAGTTAAACCCATCTTATTCTATGGCATATAAAAATAGAGGGTCTGTAAAGAGCATAATAAGAAATTTTCGTGGAGCTGTAATTGATTTTGATAAAGCGATAGAGCTTGACCCATATCATCCTTATTTTTATAGCGATAGAGCTTTAGCTAGATGGAATTTAGGTAATTTCAGTTGTGCCTGTTCTGATTGGCGGAAGGCTTCTGAACTAGGGGATGATAAAGCTACTCAATACTTCAATATGCATTGCTCTGACTCGTATTAATTAATTTAAATCTCTGTAAAAATAATTAAGCAATATTGATTCACATTCAATTGTCTCACGTTTAGAATATCTAACCTTGTATCGATCTAAAATAATTGAGTACCAATTTACCGTAATAGTCAGATATGTGGTTTTCACTAAATTCGGTTGTTTAAATGCTAACTACGTGTCCAATGATTTCCCCTCTGCTCTAAAACCCTTGATATGACTAACTCTGTTCCACAGTTTCGGGTAGGCAACGGATATGATATCCACAGACTTGTTTCAGGTAGGCCTTTGATTGTTGGAGGAGTTGAACTTAATCACCCTTCAAACCTCGGACTTGATGGTCATAGTGATGCTGATGTTCTTGTTCATGCAGTTATGGATGCTCTTTTAGGAGCTCTCGCATTAGGAGATATAGGTAAATATTTTCCGCCAGAAGATGATCGATGGAAAGGAGCAGATAGTGTAGTTTTACTTGCTAATGTTGTTGAAATAATTAATTCAAAAGGCTGGAATATTTTAAATGTAGATTCCGTGGTTATTGCAGAAAGACCAAAGCTTAAACCTCATATAGATAGTATGAGAAAAAATATTGCAAATGGTATGGGAGTTCCTGTAGAAGTAATAGGTGTAAAAGCCACTACAAATGAGTTGCTAGGCCCTGAAGGAAGAGAAGAGGGTATAAGTTGTCATGCAGTGGTTCTTTTGCAAAAAATCTAAAAATATTGTCATGAGAAGAATTTTTTATCTAATGATTAGTTCATCCGCTCTTTTTATTTGCACGCTAATATTTATTTTCTTTCTACCTATGCAAGGGGCCGCAGCGTTTAATCAGTTGCCAGATAATCCAAATATAGTTATTGAAGTACTTCGTTTGAAAGTGCCTTCTTCTTATAGAAAGGCATGGCTAAATGCTGAGCAGGCCACTTGGGGACCTTGGTTGTCTAAGCAGAACGGCTTTCTTGGTAGAGACCTTTTTTGGGACAGCAAAAATGAGGAAGCCACGTTGATGATTAGGTGGGCTTCTCGCAAGGATTGGAAATCAATATCTCAGTTTGAGCTAGATGATTTGCAAGAACGATTTGAAACCTCTGCCCGCAATGAAACAGGACTCTTGAAAGGGAACCCCTTCCCTTTGCAATTTCAAGGAGAGTTTTTACCCCAGTGAGTATTCAAGAGGCTCGTTTGGATTTTGCTCGCAAAGACCGCTTGGGAATGGTTGAGGCGATCTGGGGAGAACACAAATCATCAGATCAGATAGTAGAAATTTTGAGAACTTTTCAGAATCACGGACAGTTGGGGCTCGTTACTCGTGTTGACCCTTTTAAGGCAAAGGAAGTTATTGATTCGCTGGATAACGTTTCTTTTCATCCTCTAGCTAGATGCTTGACTATGGGAGAAGCACCACCGTTAAAGGATTCAAATAAAGATGTTCTTTTGCTAAGTGGAGGCACTAGTGATATTTGGGTGGCTTCAGAGGCGGATCTAGCCTTGCGGTGGCATGGGGTTCGCACGGAATTATTGATAGATGTTGGAGTTGCTTATTTGCAAAGGCTGTTGGATCAATTGGAACGGTTGAAACAAGCAAAGGTTCTGATCGCTTTCGCAGGAATGGAAGGTGCTCTGCCTACAGTTCTTGCAGGTCTAGTTTCTCAGCCTGTTATTGGTGTTCCGGTTTCTGTTGGATATGGGGTTAGCGCAGGAGGAAGGACAGCTTTGCAAGGGATGCTTGCAAGTTGTGCGCCTGGTCTTGTTGTAGTCAATATTGATAACGGGTATGGAGCTGCAATGGCTGCTTTGAGAATTATCAAATCTGAATGATAGTGAAAAAAAATTTTCGCAGCTAAGACTTATGTCTGTTAGGCAGTAGAGGTGAGTCTTCTTTAGGAGATATCTCAAGAGTATTTTCTAACCAAAGCTTCATGGATCTTGGAAGGCGCCCTTGTTGATATCTCACTATGGCCTCCATAAGTACCGGTGTGTTTACCCAATGAAGTGTTCGCCTTCTCATCAAGCTTTATTTGTTACCTAGAAGTTTGCTGCTCTAGGGATTTAACGCAAGAGTTCGAGCCTCAAATCACTCAGATTCGTTGTATTTAGTACCAAGCCTTGATAGTTCGTTGCTGTGGTTGGAAGACTCAACGTCTAGCAAGCGGTTGACAAGTTCAGAAAGGTCTCTATGAGCCAACTCTCCGTTTGTCTCCCACTTCATAGCGCGTGGTTCTGGGCGAGAGGAGGCAGACACGAGAGAAAAAATTTAAGTCACATAAAGATAATTGTGTTGAAGCCCTCATTTGGTTCAAGTTTTACAATTTCTTCGAAAGAAATTGTGAAGCTTTTGGTTTTATGGGCTTTTTTGCGGGTTATAGGTGTTGGAGGTTGGGATAAGTAGTAATAAGTTCTTCAGCGCTTAGGACATCGCCTTGCCCTTCAGGTTGCCATATCACTTCTAATGCAATTAGATCAGCTGATGAGGTTGAACCCAAAATTCTCAGGTTGTCTTTTAGTTGCTCATTTGAATTTGAAGTATTTATTTTTACCTGGCTTCTAGATGCAATCAATAAGGTCACAACAATATATTCATTTGTTGCATCAGCACCCCCAGGACTATTGATTGGGCTTTCTTCGGAAAGAATTTTTCCTGAAACGTTGGAAGTGATTTCTTCTTGCAGTTTGCTTCTTTCTGTTATTGAAAGGCGGTTGAAAGTTCCTTCTGCAGAATAAAAAGGTACAACCCCGCTTTCCATATTTGAGTAGACCCAGAGATCTGGATGTCTTAAGAGTGCTAATGATGTGTCTTGGAGAACACGTTGCAAGCCAGTAGACGAAGAGGTGTCTGCAGAGGCAGCAAGTTTGCGAAGATCTTCTTGAAGTTCTTTGGCACTAGCCAAAAGGCCTATTTGTATCTGTAGCAGAGTTACAGGGCCTGATGGTTTATCAGTAAGCGCTCCAGAGGAGTTGATTGCAGGCGTGTTATTACCTCTAAAAGCATTTGCAATCACTCCAACGATGGTCATAAGGATTAAAAAGCCAAAAAGGCCACCACCTCCAAATCCAAATATTGGAATGATGAAGGGAAATCCCATTCCACCCCCATATCCCCTTCTGTAGCTACCTCCATAACCTCCTCCGTAACCTCCTCTATATCCGCCGCTTCCATAGCTGCCACTTCGAGGCATTGCTGGAGCTCTAAAGCTTCCTCCTCCTATTCTTCCTCCCCTGGCGGCATGGCTTGGGTCCGGATTGAAAATGATTAGCCCTGCTATCAAAAAAGGGACTAATAGAGCAGAAATTAATCTGCGGATGGTTGAATTTGATTTGAACCCTTTCAAGTTTACGAATTCATTGGCTATTCGAATACTTTAGGAACCTCCGCCAACGATCGTGACAATTTCAAGGCTGTCCAGGTCTTTGACCAATTGATGCTCCCACTTTGTTCTTGGAAGAATTAATCCATTGAATTCAACTACTACTAGTTGTGGGTTGTATCCAAGACGTCTCACTATTGACAGAAGTGTGGGAGGGGACGGAGTTGATTCTAATACTTTTATCTCTCCATTTATTGTTAATTTCATTTGAATTCTTTTAGGAGTTCTGATGTTGATTGGGTTGGATTTTCGGAATTCATGATGGCACTTATTACTGCAATTCGACTTGCTCCAGAATTAAGAACTTCTTTGATATTAAGTGTATTGATGCCACCAATCGCAAACCATGGAATTTTTGTTAATTTAGATGCCTCCAGTATAAAGTTACTTCCTAAGGATTTTGAGTTAGGCTTTGTTTTGGTTTCATATATTGGTCCAACTCCTATATAGTCGCAACCTTCATCCTCGGCGTTTTTCAATTGCTCTATTGAGTGTGTGCTACGACCTATTAAATATTCTGTTCCAAGAATACTCCTTGCTTTATATGTTGGGATATCATCCTGGCCTAAATGAACCCCATCAGCTTTTACTGCTATAACCAGATCAATGCGGTCATTGATTATGAATAAGGAGTCATTTTTCTTGCACAGATTAGCTAGCTTTGTCGCGATATTGAATTTCTCAAGATCAGTACTTATTTTATCTCTATATTGAACCATGTTTATGCCAGATTCAAGGGCCTCGGTTACTTTTTTGATAAGATTTTTTTGAGGTGAAGTTATTAGGCATATCTTGCATTCTGCCAGCCTTTTTTTCCGCTTGAAAGTATTATTTCCTTTTATTATTTTTACCTCTAAATCATAAAGATTGTACCTAATATTTGCTGCACATTTGGCAAGTTCGGGATTGTTTTTTCTTGCAAACTCCTCTAGTACGCGAAGCGCTTCTTGAACTCGAGCGCAATTGGCTAGGACTATATGTTCGGGGGTATGACGATCTCTTTGAGCAGGATGAGCAAGTCCTAGTCCTTGGTCGGAAGAAGTATTTCTAGCTTGTTTATAGATTTTATGGTGATGCCGACCTAATTGCTGTCGCCAATCTTTAAGAGTGATTACTAGGTTTTTATTGGTTAATGAGAATCTGCACCATTCTTCAACGACTCTGAGCCCTTCTCGTGCTCTATCCAGGTTTGCATCTATTAGCTGAGCAACTACAGGCTCTTCTTGGGGCTTTATATTCATTGATTGAATGTCAGTTTTGGCACATTCGGATCCTCCATATATATGGAGATCAGTGGTTTTGAGGACACTATGAAAATTTTGATTTGGGGAATCGTTTTATTAGGGGGGATAGGAGTCTTCATAGTCTGGGGCTTGGCAAATGCTTATCCAATTGCTTGATCTCCGTATTCTTCAAGACTTTTTAAGCTTGAACGAGCCAAGTCCACATCCTTTTCAATTTGAAGAATAAGCGCCTCAATATTTTCGAACCTTTTTTGACTCCGAAGTCTTTTTATAGGCTTTATTTTTAATTCGCTATTTTTCAGGTCTATTTCTTGGTCAATTAAGTGAACTTCCACAGCTGAAGGTGACTTTGGATCAACAGTTGGCTGTGGCCCTAAGTTCATTACTGCAGGTATAGGGACATTTTTGTTGTTTATCCATGCAAATGCTGAGTAAACCCCAAGTCTTGGAAGGAACTTTCTTCCATCTACTTCTAAATTTGCAGTTGGCCAACCAATTTTTCGACCAAGACCTCGACCACTTACAACTTTCCCAACAAAGCAATAAGGCCTACCCATAAGGGCTTTTGCTGAATCGACATCACCATGTTCTAAAGCTGAGCGAATTCGACTGCTGCTCATTCTTCCTTCTTGATCTTCGAGTATGGGGAGAATTTCAACCTCAACACCTGAATGATTAGCGATTGTTTTAAGTGTTTGAGCGTCACCATGTCGATTTTTTCCAAAGCGAAAGTTTTCCCCTACTGAAATACGTTGAGCTTTAAGAGTTCCTATAAGCATTTTTTCTACGAACGTTTCTGCATCAAGTTTTGCTAGTAACAGATCGAAAGGAACTAATACGAGTTGTTTAATTCCAAGTGGTGCGAGTAGAGAGGTCTTTTCAGAGGGAAGATCAAGCCTGAGGCGTGTTTCTCCATAAAGGACTTCTCTTGGATGAGGCCAAAAGCTTACGACTGTTGTTATTCCAGGAGCATTTTTTACTGCTGCTTCAATTACTTGACGATGGCCTGCATGAAGGCCATCAAAGCTGCCAAGAGCTAGTGAAGTTGGAGTAAGTGCTTCCTGAGGGGAGCAAAGGGGAATCAAAGGATTGCGTGCAAATTGTGCGCTTAGATGGCAAGTTTGAACGACCGCCGGTTAAACGTGATGGTTGATCGACTTGATTTTCAGTTGCTTTCGTTAGGAATGCGCAGAATGGGCTGGATTCGTTTCTGGATTCAGACAACTCTTGGTGTTGTTGTTATTGGTGTGTTGCTTTTCAACAATGTAGGGAGCAGTTTGGCTAGGAACTCTGAGAGAGCTTTAGGTCTGGGGCCTGGCCTTTCACTTACTACCCTTTCGTTTTTCTTTTTGCTCTATAGCCTTTGGCATGGCTGGCAAATAGTGCTCACTGGGAGGGCTCTAAAGAGTTCTCCTAGACCAGGAAGGGGTGAGACTAGCCGTCTGATAAAGCGAGGCTTGATTATTGATTTATTAGGTTTGGTTTTTTCTTCTGTGGGATATCAATCTTTAGCAGGTGCCTTATTTGTGCAGGCATCGATGCAAGCTCCTGGGATATCAATTGGTGCAGGGACAGCCGCTATGGACAACTACCCAATAACGTCTTTAGAGATGCTTTCAGTTTTAAGCAATACTCAAGTCCTTTTTGCGCATTTATTAGGGCTGATTTTTTCGCTATGGCTACTTCAACGTATTTACAGAACAAGTTGACCTCCAATTTCTATTTGAGGGAGTTTTGAAATCCCTCTTCGCCAAAATAAGTCAGGTTGGATTGGTGTTATTGAAGGACCATTTTTGTCTATTTGTGCTACATCACTAGGCCAGTTAAGAGGACCATCACCTACAGATTCAAGGTCCTTAACAGCTTCACCTGCGAGCCAGAAATAAGTGTTCCCTCGAGGATCTTTCCTTTTGCTGAATTGCTCTTCGTAATGTCTTATAGAAAGTCTGGTCCATCGTAATGGAGCCATCTCTTTGGGCTCGCAGGGTGGAATGTTGAGATTTAAGAGAAGACTTTCTGGCCATTCTTTCTTCAAAGCGCTTTCAGCGACGTTCATTGCTAGTTCACTCGCGAATTTGAAATCTCGCCATTGGAAACAAGTAATACTTACTGCTAGTGAAGGTAATCCTTCTAATGCTCCTTCCAGTGCAGCTGCAACAGTCCCTGAACAAAAGACATCTGTACCAAGGTTTGGACCATGGTTTATTCCTGATAGAACCAGATGAGGTCTATCCGGGAGCAATTCAAAAAGCGCAAGCTTGATGCAGTCTGCAGGGGTGCCACTGCAGCCCCAAGCAGTAACTCCTTCCGCAAATAGCTCGTCAGCTCTTTCGACCCTTATAGGCGCTTGTAGTGTTAACCCATGGCCAGTTGCAGATCTTTCTTGATCAGGACACACCACTGTCACTTGATGTCCATGTTTTGCTGCAGCAGCGGCGAGACTTCTAGTGCCCTCAGCAAAAACCCCATCGTCATTGCTGATCAAAATCCGCAGCGGAGGCATTGTGACGAGAAACACTCAGAGGAACTTAGTCGCCATCGCTGCCTAAAGTCTTTACTTCAGGTCAAATTTCTGTGAGAGAAGTTATTTCATTAAAAGAGCTGATCGATCAGCTTGAACTCCTTGAGTCTGATGTTGCTCGTGAAATTGAGTCTGCAACTGAGACTGAAGCCCTTGAAAAATTGCGAGTCAATTTGCTTGGGAAAAAGGGCAGACTTTCAGCAGTACTTGGTGCGATGGGCAAACTTCCAGGTAATGAAAGACCTTTAGTTGGACAACGTGCGAATTTGCTTAAGGACCAGTTCCAAAAGCTTTTAGAGGAGAGGTTGCAAACAGTCAAATCTGAGGCTTTAGCAGATCTTTTAGAAGCTGAGACCATTGATGTAACTACACCTCCGATTGGAATACCTTCTGGTCATAGACACCCTTTAATTACTACTAAGGAGCATATTGTCGATCTTTTTTGTGGATTAGGTTATGCAGTAGCTGAAGGCCCTGAGATTGAGACTGATCATTATAATTTTTCAGCTCTAAATATTCCCGAAGATCATCCCGCAAGAGATATGCAAGATACCTTTTATTTAGAAGGTAATTTACTGCTTAGAACGCATACATCTCCTGTTCAAATACGTTATCTAGAAGAAAATCCTCCTCCTGTGAGAATAGTTGCTCCTGGGAGGGTTTATAGACGCGATGCAGTAGATGCTACCCATTCACCTGTGTTTCATCAGGTTGAAGTTCTTGCAATTGATGAGGGATTGGATTTTAGTCACTTGAGAGGAACTGTTATGGCTTTTTTAAAAGCATTTTTTGGGGATCTTCCAGTGCGTTTTAGAGCAAGTTATTTCCCTTTTACAGAACCTTCTGTTGAAGTAGATGTTCAATGGCGAGGTCGTTGGTTGGAGGTTATGGGATGTGGAATGGTTGATCCAGCAGTCTTGGAAGGTTTGAATCTTGATCCTGATCGGTGGTCAGGCTTTGCGGCGGGTTTAGGAGTAGAACGTTTTTGTATGGTTCGACATGGAATTGATGACATAAGAAGGCTTTATACAAGCGATTTACGTTTTTTAGAGCAGTTTTAGGGAAAGGTTGTTTTTTTAGGAGGGGAGCTTGATAAGTTTTTAGCTGATTTCACTAAAACTTTATTAAAGTAAATGAGTTCTTTGTCTAACGCGATAGTGACTCGTCGCGTAGGACTGATAGTTAATGACGGTAAGGAGCTAGCAGTTCAGACAGCTTTAACTATTCAAGACAAGCTTGAGAAAGCTGGTCATGAAGTTGTTCGAACAAGTAGCTCCGGAGGCATGGTTGGATTTGCTAATCCAGATCAGCACATGCGCATGCTTGGCTACAACGCATGTGTGCCCGATGGATTTGATTCTTCTATGGCACTGGCGATAGTTCTAGGAGGAGACGGCACTGTTCTTTCAGCGGCAAGACAAACAGCCCCTGTGGAAGTTCCTATTCTCACTATCAATACAGGTCATCTTGGATTCTTGGCAGAGGCATATCTGGCAGACCTTGAGCGCGTTATTGAGCAGGTTTTGACCAAGAAGTGGACAATTGAGGAACGCTCTTGCCTTGTGGTGAGCGTTATGCGAGGCGATCAGCGTAGATGGGAAGCTCTCTCTCTAAATGAAATGGCATTACATCGTGAGCCACTTACAAGCATGTGCCATTTTGAAATAGCTATTGGACGTCATGCCCCAGTTGATATATCGGCTGACGGTGTCATCTTGTCAACTCCTACTGGGTCAACTGCTTATGCGCTTAGTGCAGGTGGCCCCGTAATAACTCCTGATTGCCCTGTTTTGCAGCTTGCACCAATTGCTCCTCATTCTTTGGCTTCAAGGGCTTTGGTTTTTAGTGATCAAGAGCCTGTAACTGTTTTCCCTGCTACTCCTGAAAGGTTGATGATGGTTGTTGATGGATGTGCTGGATGTTATGTATGGCCAGAAGATCGAGTGTTAATTCGAAGAAGTGAGCACCCTGTAAGATTCGTGAGGTTGGTTGATCATGAATTCTTTCAGGTACTTCGAAATAAATTAGGTTGGGGTTTGCCTCATGTAGCAAAGCCAGAGAGGCAATAGATATAGATATTTAGGCTCTAATTTTTAAACAAAATTTCTAAAAATCAATTTCTCTGTTTGTATTTTCCTTTTAGGATAATTACAGGATTCATAGGTGACCAACGCGTTCCATCACTAAGAGGCAGCCCTCTCCATGATTGGTGTTGGGTAACACTAATGATTAATCCAGAATTTTCTATTAGAGGCTTAAGCTCAGTTAAAGCTTCTACGGTTGCAAGAGGAATAACAATAACTGCATTTGGCTTGAGCCTTTTAAGAACAGCTTTTAATAGATCAGTACGCTGACTTCCACCGCCTCCAAGTAATACTCGATCTGGCTGGACTAGGGATTTTGGTAACTGAGAGCTCTCGAGAAGAGCAAGAGCATCTTGTTCAAAGATTGCTGAAGGAATAACGTTTAGGCGGGCAGCATTTTTCTTGATTACAGCTTCTCCTCCGCCCCTTTTCTCAACAGCCATTAATTTCAGTTTCGGCCTTAAACGCAAGGCTTCAAGCCCTACGCTTCCTACACCAGCACCAATATCCCAAAGAACGCCTTCTTCTGGAAGTTCTAAATCTGCAAGAAGTTGAACCCGAACTTCTCTTTTTGTCATTAGTCCTGGTCGATCTTTGTTTTGAAGAAAAATCCCATCTTCTAAACCAATGAGAGTTGAGTTCGGATTTAGATTCGTTTCTGGTTCTTTCCTTAGCAGGATTAGAAGATTTAGTTGATTTATATCTGGTGGGAGTGGATGGTTAGGTCTTATTTGACTAATCCTTTCGTCGGGGTGACCTAGTTGTTCAAATAGCCAAACTGAATAAGCATCCTCTAATCCAGAGGCTTTAATTATTTTTCGAACTACTTCTACACTTCCACCTACTGGATCTGTAAGAACTGCAAGAGCACTTGGATGTTGTTGTAATTTTTTTGCGAGAGGTGATGGGTCTCTGCCATGAAGACTTATCCAGGTTGCATCTTGCCAAGGTCGGCCAAGACGAGCGAATGCAATTTGGAGTGAAGAAGGAGCTGGATGAAACTCAAGAAGGTCTCTAGGGAAATTTTCTAATAGCAGTCTGCCAATTCCGAACCATAAGGCGTCTCCACTTGCCAAAATGATTGCGTGGTTATTTTTTTGCCGTAAATATCCGAGGAGCTCATTTACTTGGTCACTTGAAATAAGTTTCGGTAAGGCCTTTTTTTGGGTATGTCTTTCCCACCAAATTGGGATTTGTTCTAAAAGCCTTTTAGGACCTGCAATTACTTCTGCCTCAAGTAAAAGATTTTGCATGTGAGGCGAAAGTTTTCCTATGCCAGCAGCATCTGTTCCTATTACCTGGATAGGGGGATGGTTTATAGGGGATTCTGAGGCCATATTTTTTTGAGACTTGTCTGGAAGGTTATTTACTTGATTGGATAGACCTGTTTTTAAAATGAAACATGCAAACTAAAAAGTCAGATTCTTTCTTGGATGATCGTCGTAATAGACTTCATCAGCTTGTTGTGGCCTTTATTAATCAGCAAGGTGACTTGGATTTGTTGGATGCAGAAACACCAGAAATAGAACAAAGTTCAACTCTCCAAAAACCTCAGGACCCTGCTAGGTGGCTTGATAGAAATAGAAGGATACTGAAGAGATATCAATCATTGGTCCGTTCTGCTGTAACTATCGACGCATTGATTGATGCAGAGCAGCCTTCAGAGGGCTAAGGCTTTTAAAATTGAAACCTACAAAAATGACTTTTCAAAGGTTTGTAAGAAAGCATTCTAAAGCTTGTAAAGAACTCGCAAAGGGATCTTGTCTTTAGAAAATTCCTTGTAAATCGATGTTTTTCATTAATCCTATGAATAGTAATAAGAACCTTTTTGTTTTTTTGACATTAGCTCTTCTATTGTTGATGAACGCATTGCCAACGTATGCAGAACTACTAGTTAATGAAATCAATGATGCAAAGCCTTTAGAAAGGAGTTTGGAGAGTGTTAGAGATTTGGATTATCAAAGTTGGCAGTTGGTTGTTTATAGAAAGGATGATCAAGTTAGAGATTTGGTTTTGAGAATAGTTGGCTTTCCTGGGAGAGTTCGGTTGGATCATCCCACTCAATTACAAGTCGACTCTGGGCGTCGGCACTGGAAGCTTGATGATTTGACCCTTTTAAATCCAAAATTGGCTATGGATCCTCGTCAAGCAGCGGCTGAATTTGATCTAATGCCTTTACTAGAAGATTTGACTAAAAATCGTCCATTAAGACTTCATTTGAAAGGAGCCTTTACTGAGCTGCCTATACCGCCATATTTGGTTGGTGAGTGGCGCTATTTGCTGGAAAACTTTTCTACTTAATGAAAACCTTTGATTTATCAGATCGGTATTGGATGCTAAGAGCATTGCAATTGGCATCTCTTGCAGATGGGAATACCAGCCCGAATCCAATGGTTGGTGCTGTAGTACTTGATAAGCAAGGCTCTTTGGTTGGAGAAGGCTTTCATTCTCGAGCTGGCGAGCCACATGCAGAAGTCTTGGCTCTTAGACAAGCCAAGGAAAAATCTATAGGTGGAACATTAATAGTTACTCTTGAGCCCTGTTGTCATAAGGGCCTAACTCCTCCATGTACTGAGGCGATTTTGGCAGCAGAAATAATTAGAGTAGTAATTGCTATTAATGATCCAGATCCTCGGGTTGCTGGTTCTGGTGTTGCCAAATTAAGAGAAGCTGGGATTGAAGTAATTACAGGTGTGTTAGCCGCGGAAGCGGCGCATCAAAATAGATCATTTTTGCATAGAGTTCGTTATGGCCGCCCATGGGGAATATTGAAATGGGCAATGAGTCTTGATGGAAGAACAGCACTAAAGAATGGAGAGAGTAAATGGATTAGTAGTGATCAATCTCGAGATTGGGTGCATCAACTACGTGGGAACTGTGATGCGGTGGTTATTGGAGGGGGGACTTTAAGAACAGATAATCCTTTGTTGACAAGTCGCGGGAATAGTGAATGCGAGCCAATCAGAGTAGTCCTTACTAGGAGTATGGATTTGCCAAAGGAGGCAAAGCTTTGGGATTTAGCTGCTGCACAAACGCTTATTGCACATGGTCCTGAATTTGATAAAGGACGTAATTCCCAAATACCAAAAAGTGTTGAAAGACTTCCTTTGGACGCATGTGAGCCTCTTGATCTTATGAATGCACTTGCAAAAAAAGGATGTAATCGGATCCTTTGGGAGTGTGGCCCTTCACTAGCTACAGCAGCTATAAAGCAAGGTTGTGTTCAAGAGCTAGCAGTTGTTATGGCTCCAAAGATATTGGGAGGAATTTCAGCACGAACACCATTGGCAGAAATTGGTATTAGCTCTATGGATGCAGCTTTGGTGCTCAATGACCTTTCCTTTAAGACAATAGGAATGGATTTGCTAGCAATAGGCTCGCTACCTTGCGATGTGTTTGCCCCCCCTCCTTAGATTTTTCCAGCAGGCGCTCAAATAATTAAAGGAGATAGTTGTTTTGAAGGGTCTAGGTAGGTTTTTTTATTTTCTTATTATTTGATTTCAATAAGTGAATTGCCCTGGTGGTTCTTTGTTTTTCTTGATTCAAGATTTCTTTACGTTCGGTTCTCACACCAGTTTTTGGAAACGCTTGGAGATATTGCGCTCTAGCTTGTTGCCAATTAAGTTTTTGCTCCCATGGCGATACGTCAGGATGAAAACCAACCTAACCGAAGATTTGGTCTGATCAATCTTTTGCTAATTGGGTTTGGAGTATTGCTGCTTATCAGTAGCTTTGTGCCTAATCAAGGGATGCAGGTTCCAAGAGTCCCGTATTCGCTTTTTATTAACCAGGTCAATGATGGGGATGTGAAACGCGCATATATAACTCAAGATCAAATTCGATACGAGTTGTCCAAGCCTGAAGAAGGAGCCCCGGCAGTACTTGCAACAACTCCAATTTTTGATATGGACCTTCCTCAGAGGTTGGAAACCAAAGGAGTTGAATTTGCTGCTGCTCCTCCAAAGAAGCCCAATATTTTCACTACTATTCTTAGCTGGGTTGTTCCTCCTCTGATTTTTATCCTTGTTCTGCAGTTTTTTGCAAGGAGGTCAATGGGTGGAGGGGGTGCTCAAGGTGCATTGAGTTTTACTAAGAGCAAGGCAAAGGTTTATGTCCCTGATGAAGAGTCGAGAGTTACTTTTGATGATGTTGCAGGGGTTGATGAAGCAAAAGATGAGCTTACTGAAATAGTTGACTTTCTTAAGACACCTCAAAGATATACAGATATAGGTGCAAGGATTCCTAAGGGAGTCCTTTTGGTGGGTCCTCCCGGCACAGGAAAAACATTGCTATCTAAAGCAGTAGCTGGTGAGGCTGGAGTACCGTTTTTCATTATTTCTGGTTCTGAGTTTGTAGAACTTTTTGTAGGAGCAGGTGCTGCGCGAGTTAGGGATTTATTTGAACAGGCTAAAAAGAAAGCTCCATGCATAATTTTCATTGATGAGCTCGATGCAATTGGTAAAAGCAGATCTGGTTCAATGGGAGTTGTTGGGGGTAACGATGAACGTGAGCAGACTCTTAATCAGCTTTTAACTGAAATGGATGGTTTTTCTTCTACAGATAAGCCAGTAATAGTTCTTGCAGCTACTAACCAACCAGAGGTTCTAGATGCGGCTTTATTACGCCCAGGAAGATTTGACAGACAAGTGCTTGTTGATCGTCCTGACTTATCAGGCCGTAAGACTATTCTCCAGATATACGTAAAGAAGGTCAAACTTGCTGAGAAGGTAGATCTAGATCAAATTGCTCAGGCTACAAGTGGATTTGCTGGAGCTGATCTTGCAAATATGGTTAATGAAGCTGCTTTGCTTGCAGCACGAGGTAAACGAACTCAAGTTGAGCAGCAAGATTTAAATGAGGCAATAGAGCGTGTTGTTGCCGGTCTTGAGAAGAAGAGTCGTGTTTTACAAGAAGATGAGAAAAAAGTAGTTGCCTTCCATGAAGTAGGTCATGCAATTGTTGGCCATTTGATGCCAGGTGGCAGCAAAGTTGCAAAGATCTCAATAGTGCCTAGAGGAATGAGTGCGCTTGGTTATACCTTGCAACTTCCTACAGAGGAACGTTTCTTAAATTCGAAACAAGATCTCCAGGGACAGATAGCTACTCTTTTAGGTGGACGCTCTGCGGAAGAAATAGTTTTTGGCAAAATTACGACTGGTGCAGCTAATGATCTCCAGCGAGCTACTGACTTAGCTGAACAAATGGTAGGTACATATGGAATGAGTGAGATATTGGGACCTTTGGCTTATGACAAACAAGGAGGCGGTCAATTTTTAGGCGGAAACAACAACCCTAGAAGAGTAGTTAGTGATGCCACTGCCCAGGCGATTGATAAGGAAGTTAGAAGCTTGGTTGATGATGCTCATGAGAATGCGCTGAAAATTCTTCGCCATAACCTTTCTCTGCTTGAGACTATTTCGCAGAGAATCTTGGAAAAGGAAGTTATAGAAGGAGAAGATCTTAGGAAGATGCTTGAGGAAAGCGTTCTACCTAAAGATCTTGTTTCTTCGATATAATTTTTGGCTTGATGAGATAAGTATTTATCTCAGATAGAGGCATTTTGAAGCTTCCCCAATGACAGATAAATCAAAGGGTGTCGCTGCAGTCCTTTCTGCTTTAAAAGGCAATGACCTTGTTTCATCGGCTGATTTGAGCTCTTCTGAAACTTTTTCATTGCTTGAGTTGGCTAAGCAGTTAAAGGGGGGGCAGAGAAGGATCGATTTAGGTAATCGCGTTCTTGGTTTGATTTTTACCAAGGCTTCTACCAGGACAAGAGTGAGTTTTCAGGTCGCAATGGCAAGACTTGGAGGCCAAACTGTGGATCTAAATCCTCAACTAACTCAATTAGGAAGAGGAGAACCTTTAGAAGATACGGCGCGTGTTTTAAGTCGATTTTGTGATGTGATTGCTGTTAGAACCTTTGCGCAGAAGGAACTTTTGGATTATGCCAAGTGGGCTTCTATTCCTGTTTTGAATGCTTTAACTGATCTTGAACACCCATGTCAGGCATTGGCTGACTTCATGACTGTTCAAGAAGAATTTGGTTCTCTTATTGGACAAACTTTGGCTTATGTAGGAGATGGAAATAATGTCGCCCATTCATTGATGCTTTGTGGGGCATTGTTGGGTGTAAACGTAAGGGTTAGTTCGCCAAAGGGTTTTGAACCCAATATCCAGGTTGTTCAGAAAGCTAGGGAGATTGCTACGAATGATGCTCTTATAGAAGTCGTTTCTGATCCTTTGGAGGCAGCCAAAGGTGCTCAGGCTTTATATACAGATGTTTGGGCCTCTATGGGGCAAGAAGCAGAAAGAGCGGAACGCATGAAGCTTTTTAAGAACTTTTGCCTTGATAGAAAACTTTTAAATGAGGCAGATCCCAGAGCGATTGTTTTGCATTGCCTCCCTGCACATAGGGGAGAAGAAATCTCTTCAGATGTAATAGAGGGAGAAGCTAGTAGGGTCTTTGATCAAGCCGAAAATCGACTGCATGTTCAACAAGCGCTGTTAGCAGCAGTTCTGGGAGGGCTTTAAAACTTGCGAAAACCGATATATATAGGTACACCTGTATTGAAGAACATATGAATTACTGAAGGTGGCCTTTCCTGAAGAAACCCTTACTCCTGCTCAGCAGGAGCTTTATGAATGGTTGGCTGGTTACATAGGAACTCATCATCACAGTCCCTCGATAAGACAGATGATGAAAGCAATGGGGTTAAGGTCTCCTGCTCCTATTCAAAGTCGTTTACGTCATCTTCAGGAAAAAGGTTGGATTACTTGGCAGGAGGGACAGGCGCGAACTTTGCAGCTTGTTGATGGCCTATTAAGTGGCATTCCAGTTTTGGGTTCTGTTGCTGCTGGAGGATTAGTTGAAACTTTTGATGATGTGCAGGAGCGGTTGGATTTAGGCCCAGTATTGGAAACAAGAGGACTTTTTGCTTTGACTGTTAATGGGGATTCAATGGTCGATGCCCATATTGCAGATGGAGATGTTGTTCTTATGGAGCCAGTTCAAGAGCCCTCGCGATTAAGAGATGGCACAGTTGTGAGTGCACTTGTTTTAGGAAGCGGAACTACTCTTAAGCATTTTTATAGGAGTGGACCTTTGGTAAGACTTGAGGCTGCTAATACTGCTTATGATCCTATTGAGGTTCCAGCTGATCAAATACAAGTTCAGGGAAGGCTTCTTGCAGTTTGGCGCCAAATCTAATTTTTCTTACGTGTAAGATAATTTTTAGTTGTGGTAAGTGTCTAGAGACATTACCGCTTTTTATGGGGCCATAGCTCAGCTGGTAGAGCACCTGCATGGCATGCAGGGGGTCAGGAGTTCGAGTCTCCTTGGCTCCATTTGTTGAATTTGGTCAGAAAAAACTCCTTAATTTGCTCGTTGCGAACTCATTTACTAATGAATTCCGCTTTAAACGTGAATTTTGTCGAATATCCCTAATTCCAGAGAATCCAGTCCCTGACTAGATTTCATCTAAAAATCCTGAATTATTTTAAATAACGGTGCAACAGTTCGTGATTCCTCGCAGGAGGTAATCCCACCCCGTGAAAGAATGGTCTTGTACGGTGCTTCTGTCAGTCGCTGGCGTCCTCAATGGTCTCTCTAATTTCTTCCCTGCAACGATCCCTTGCAAGACTTCTAATCTTGTTGCCAGTAATAGTTGGCCTAACTATTAGCGCGATGCCAGTGGCGGCTCTTTATCCCACTGACACGGTAGACCCTGGTATCGATAGGGACCTTCATGGTCAAAAAATGCCCAATAGTGAGTTTGTTAAATACGATCTTTCGGGAGCTGATCTAAGTGAATCCGACCTAAGCGGATCATTTTTCAGCGTATCTACTCTTCGGAATGCAAATCTCCGCGGAGCGAACCTAAAGAACGTAATCGCTTATGCCACAAGATTTGATAATGCTGACTTGTCTGGAGCTGATCTCAGTGGTGCAGAACTCTTGAAGAGCGTTTTCAATGATGCTGTTATTGAGGGAACTGACTTCACTGAGGCAGTTCTTGATTTGCCTCAGAAAAAGTCTCTTTGCCAGAGAGCAAGTGGCAAAACATTTGAAAGCCTTGATTGTGATGGCATCGCTGGAAATTATGTTCCTGCTTCACAATCGGAGAACAAGTTCAATCCAGGGACTTAGTTCTTAGCCACAGATTGGTTGAATTTTTCCTTAACTAGCAAGTTTGATAGGGTTGACTCCTCAATCAAACTTGCTAGTTTTTCTTGTTTATTTTTAACTATAAAACGTCTTTACTTTGATTAGATTTCAAGAATATTTTTGATGATTGCCTTTTTTGTTAACTGAGTTTTTATTATTGCTACTAGAAGATCTATTCAGGGGGCTTTCCCTTGTTCGATCTCTAACTGGTCGACTTCCCGATTTCTTATTCGAAAAACTATAATATTTTCTAGTTATTGAAAAAGACTACGGAAGCAATGCTTTTTGGTTTAACTAAGAAACAACTCTTGGGTTGGGGTTTGCTGGCTACTGGTTTAAAGGTTGCTTTTGGAGTATGGCTTTTGGGTCAGTTGGGTTGGGACTTGCCTTGGTAATGGGAATTGTTTGGATGTGACTTTTGTTTTTATATTATTAGGAGCTTGTATTTTTTGGCCTAAGTTTTCGCCCTTTCCAGGTCCATCCATAACCAGTAATGCTTCTGAATATTGAGTTAGGGCCAAGGAATAATAGGATCACTCCTCCTGCACTCATAAGCCACCAAAATTTGATAGGCAGATCAAATTCTTTTCTAATCCAAAGTCTTAGCCTTAATTGTAAGCCTATATTTATTAAAGATAATCCAAATGCAATTAATGACAAGGTCTGATGGTTAGATATTGCTTTAATGCTTATAAAAGATGTTGGCAAAGCTAACCAAGGTACCGAGAAGATTAAGAAGGCAATAAACGATGCTGAAAGTGCTTTCGCAATATTTCTTTCTGTTCCTAGGAACCAATTTTTACTCCAACCTTCCCATAAAGAGGCAAAGTCAGGATACATTCTTACTTCTATTGCATCTAGCCCAAGCAGATATCTAAGAGTAAAACCTGATGATTTTATTTTACGAGCGAGTAAAAGATCCTCTATAACTTCTCCTGCTACGTCCTTATGTCCTCCAATTGCCTCATAAGAAGCTCGTTTAAAGAGCATGAATGGACCAGCCGCAAAAGCGGCTTGGCTTGTTGATAGGTTTATCTTTTTTATAGGAAAGGCCAATCCCAGAAGGCATGCCATTATTGGTTGAACCATCCACTCAGCAATACATCCGCATTGAAGTTTTGGAGCCAAGCTTAGGAGGTCTGCTTCTTCTTCAATTGCATGGTTTAGAGCACGCTTTAATGCGTCTTTTTTGAGCTTTACATCTGCATCAATAAATAAAACCCAATCACTATTTATTCTTTCCATTGCCTTTGCGCAGGCCCAGTTTTTCCCAACCCATCCTTCATTCTTTGGTCTTGGTCCAGCCTTAAATATCTCAAGCCTATTGTTTGATATTTGCAGTTGTTCTTTTAAGGATTGTCCAATTTGAATAGTTTTATCAGTGGATTCATCATCAGCTAGAACAACTTTCCAATATGAACAGGGCTCTTCATTGGAAAGGATGCTAGATAAGCAGCCCTCAATATTATTTTCTTCATTATATGTAGGAACAATAATTGTTAATGTTGTATTTTCTCGATTAGAGTTTTTCTTGCTTAAAGGTTTTAAATATGAAGCATTCTTAAAGGTTTGAGATAAACCTATTAAAAGATAACTGATGCAGATTAATGATCCTCCTTCAAGTCCAATAAGAAAATGGGGTAACATATGTTTAGGAATAAAATGAAAGTTATTTTAATTAGACAGTAAATAGATTTAAAGAAGTGAGATTAAAGCTTATTCTATAAATATTAACTTCTTACCAATATGGATCAGAGAAGAACTTAACTTTAATCTTCTTGTCTCCATTCGACTTTACTTTGCTAACGCAAGCTCGAACGACTTCACCGTTTACTTCTATCTCGCAAGCGCCACAGCTTCCTCCTAAGCATCCAGTTGGAATTGTTATTCCAGCCTCCTCGGCTGCTTCTAACCATTCACTACCTAAACGAACCTTGGAATAAAGGCTATTTGGCCATTCGATATCAACGAAGGAGGCTTTCATGTTCCTAGGAGCGGTTGTATGTCAACGTGTTCTTCGAAAGCATCTGCAAGTAGGTTCAGGAGATGCTCTCTTTTCTGAGTGTGATGTGGTTGATTGGTCGTGAGAGGATTAAGTCCTTTCTTTTCGCGAAGCTTATTCAGCCATAATCTCCTCCAAGGACCATTGTCAAAAATTGCATGTAGGTATGTTCCTGCAACGTTTTCAGGGGAGCCGTCTCTCTTGGTCCAGCCAAGATTTGTCATTTGCGTTAATGGTAAAAGATCCTTCCCATCTTCGTTAATTTCTTCGCTATCTCCATGATGGATTTCATAACCAATTAAGGTCGCTTGAGAGGGCCAATTGCTAATAACTTCTCTTTGGCGTACACATTTATTATACTCGAAAACTGTATGAATAGCTAAAAAATCTAATCCATAAACTATACTTGAATTTGATACTTTACTAATTCCTTCTATTTTATTAGGATCTGAAAGTGTTCTGCCAAGCATTTGTAGACCTCCGCAAATACCAAAAAGATGTCCGCCTGAATTAACGAATTTTTTTATTTGAACATTCATTCCACTTTTATTGATAAGAAAAAGATCTTTAATTGTTTGTTTGCTGCCTGGCAAAATGACGGCATCAGGTTTCCCTAGAGAGTCATTTAGCTCTATCCACTTTATTTGAACAGTAGGCTCTGCTTCTAGGGCATCGAAATCGGAAAAGTTGCTAATAGAAGGAAGCTTAATCACAGCAATTTCTATTTCTGCTTTTGAATTTCTAGTATTTCGATCAAGAAGATCTAGGGAATCTTCTGGTGGAAATGATTCTTTCAAATATGGCATTACACCTAAAATAGGGATTCCTGTTTCGGCTTCAAGCCATTCTCGACCATTTTTAAAAAGTTCTTGCTTGCCCCTAAAGCGATTAATAATTATTCCTTTTATTAGTGAGCGTTCTAACGGTTTTAGTAATGCAAGTGTGCCAATTATTTGAGCAAAAACCCCTCCCTTTTCTATATCAGCAATTAACAAGCACCTTGCTCGAAGGAACATTGCTAATCGAAGATTGGTTAAATCTCGGTGTTGAAGGTTTACTTCTACGGGGCTACCTGCTCCTTCAAGTACAAGTCTCCCATGACTGTTAAGGGAATGAAGATCTCTTAACCCTTTCTGTATCGCGGCCCATCCAGGTTTAAACCATTCTTCGTAATAAGTTTCAGCTTTTGCCTTGCCTACACTTTTGCCGAGGTGAATCACTTCACTTGTGCTATCTCCTTGAGGCTTTAAAAGAATTGGGTTCATTGAGCAGCTTGGCTCTATACCGGCTGCCCATGCCTGCAGAGCTTGGGAGTAGGCCATTTCCCCTCCCTGTCGATCAACCCAGGCATTGTTGCTCATGTTTTGCCCTTTGAAGGGCAATGGTATTTCCCCCTGACGTTTTAGAACTCTACAAAGAGCAGTTGTCATTAGTGATTTCCCCGCTCCGCTAGATGTGCCAAGCATCATTAGGGCTGGTTTCGTACGAAATTCTTTCATTGGAAAGGCATATATCTACTTAGACAAAGACCAAGATGTTCTGCAAAACCAGCTTTTTCTGATGTTAGATCTGGATTTTCTTCCAAAATTTGACGACCTAAAGGAGTCAGTCGAATCTTAGAAGTAAGGCCTTGACCATCTACTTCTCGACGGAGAACACCAATTTTTATTAGCCATCGAAAAGCCGATTCAACTGAACTAGCTCTTTTGAACCAGTTGCTCATATCGGAAGAGTAAATATTGGCTTTGTTAAAGACCCACTCAGCATTCATTCCTATAGTTTTTGCATCTGAGTAGAAATTGGAGTTAAAGGGAAAGCATCTAAGTGTTGATATGGCTCTGGTTTTGCTTTTTTTGGAAAGAAGAGACATCTCTTTAAATTTAAGACTTGCAGAGGGATTTATTAATGGCAGCCTACGTAGTAGTGCTTTTACATTGCATAGCTGTGCTAATACTTGCCTCCGCTTCGGCTGCTCGTCGTAATTTGCTCGATCAAGCAGGTATTCCATATAAGGTAATGGTTAGCGGAGTTAATGAAGAAGAGATTGCTCACGATGACCCAAGGGAGCTTGTCAAGATACTTGCAGAAGCAAAAGCAAAAGCTGTTTCTGCAAAATTACTTGCATTACAAGGAGATGGGTCTTGGCCTGATGAAATAACTCTGGTTTTGGGTTGTGATTCGGTTTTTGAGTTAGATGGTGAGGTTTATGGCAAGCCTTTAAATGCGAATCATGCAATTGAGCGCTTGGAGAAAATTTCCAATAGCAATGGGTTATTACATACAGGACATTTTTTATTATCTAGGCGTTATAAGCGTAGTCAAACTAATGAAGAGGCGCCCCTGGCTTGGCTGAGTGATGTAGTTACTACAGAAGTTAATTTTTCGGATATAACTAAGTTGGAAATAAAGAAATATGTAGAGACAGGAGAACCTCTTAATTGTGCAGGATGTTTTTCATTGGAAGGGCGTGGCGGAGTTTTTATTCGTTCTTTAAATGGTTGCTATAGCAATGTGATCGGTCTTAGTTTGCCTTGGTTAAGGAATGCAATGAGATCTCTTCCATTATAAAATTAATCTCTAATGAGCTCTAAGAAAAATATTCCTAAAAAGATTTTTTTGCAAAAAAAACCCTCGTTTTTAGGCGAGGGTTTAAAGGATTAAAGATAGTTGGACCTAACTCTTAATCAAGGTCAGGCATCGCTAGAGCGGGCTCGGTCTTGCGATCAATACCTTTTTCGAAACCAGCAGCAGCAGCACGAGCTCTGCCAGCATGCCAGAGATGGCCAATAAAGGTGAACCAACCTAGGAAGAAATGGGCAGATGCCAACCACTGTCTTAGGTTCACAAAGTTAACCGCATTTGGCTCAGTGATGATTCCACCAACAGAGTTGATAGAAGCGTTTGGTGCATGAGTCATATATTCAGCTGCTCGGCGAACTTGCCAAGGCTGAATATCGTTTTGAAGCTTATCTAAGCTAAGTCCATTAGGACCACGTAATGGCTCAAGCCAAGGACCACGGAAATCCCAGAAACGCATAGTCTCTCCACCAAAAATGATTTCTCCAGTAGGAGAGCGCATTAGGTATTTACCTAGTCCTGTAGGACCCATGGTGGTACCAATATTGTTACCGATCCTTTGGTCGCGAACTAGGAAAGTAAAACTTTGAGCCTGAGAGGCTTCAGCGTTTGTTGGACCATAGAACTCTGAAGGATAAGCAGTGTTGTTGAACCAAACCATGGTTGATGCAACAAAACTGGCTACACATAGTCCACCTAAGGCGTAACTAAGGTAAGCCTCACCATTCCAGATAAATGCTCTTCTTGCCCATCCAAAAGGCTTAGTAAGGATATGGAAGTGACCACCAATGATTTGAGCAATGCCGAGGTAAATATGTCCTCCGACAATGTCTTCCATTGAGTTCACACCAACTATCCAACCACCACCACCCCATGGAGTCCTTGAAAGCCAATCGTGAATTTGAATTGGGTTAAGAGTTGGACTAATCAGTCTGACCTCTCCACCTCCTGGGGCCCAAGTGTCATAAGCACCACCAATGAACATCCAGTTGGCTGAGAAGGCTAATGAACCTATACCTAGGATAATTAGGTGATAACCAAGGATCTTGGTCATCTGGTCTTTATCACGCCAGTCTTGAGAGAAGAAAGGAGAAATATCTTCTAGTTTCTCAGGGCCAGCAAGTGAGTGATAAACACCGCCAAGACCTAGAACTGCTGAACTGATTAGGTGAATAACACCAACATTGAAGAAGGGAGTGATATCGGTAACTTCTCCACCAGTACCTATGCCGTAACCAAATGTGGCTACGTGAGGCATGAGGATTAGACCTTGCTCCCACATTGGCTTGTCAAAGGTGAAATGACTCACCTCATAGAGCATCATTGCTCCTGCCCAGAAGACCATTAGTCCTGCATGGGCTATGTGGGCGCCAAGTAAGCGCCCAGAAAGATTGATCAAACGTGCGTTGCCTACATACCAGGCATACCCTGTGGATTCGAGGTCTTGTCCCTCGCGTCTTAACAGGGCGTTATTAGAGGGCGTTTCCACGGGGCAATACCTCTTCAGGGAATACAAAGTTTTCGTGTGGCTGGTCAGCTGCTGCCATCCAAGCGCGCATTCCTTCATTCAAGAGAATGTTCTTGGTATAGAAGGTTTCGAACTCAGGATCTTCTGCAGCTCTTATCTCTTGGCTAACGAAATCGTATGCGCGCAGGTTGACTGCGAGTCCAACGATGCCAATAGATGGAGCCCACATGCCCATTACAGGCACGAAAAGCATGAAAAAGTGAAGCCAGCGCTTATTTGAGAAGGCAATACCGAAGATTTGACTCCAGAAACGGTTGGCAGTGACCATTGAATAGGTCTCTTCTTCCTGGGTTGGATCAAATGCTCTGAAAGTGCTGCTTTGATCGCCATCCTCATAAAGAGTGTTTTGTACTGTCGCACCGTGGATTGCACATAGAAGTGCTCCTCCGAGGATGCCAGCAACACCCATCATGTGGAATGGGTTCAGGGTCCAGTTATGGAAACCTTGAATGAAAAGGATGAAGCGGAAAATTGCTGCGACGCCAAAAGAGGGAGCAAAGAACCAGCTGTGCTGCCCTAGTGGGTACATCAAGAAAACGCTTACAAATACAGCGATTGGACCAGAGAAGGCAAGTGCGTTGTAAGGACGGATTCCTATCAAACGAGCAATTTCGAACTGACGCAGCATGAAGCCGATCAGTGCAAAGGAACCATGCAGGGCAACGAAGTTCCATAGGCCGCCTAACTGACACCAGCGCACGAAATCACCTTGGGCTTCGGGGCCCCAGAGCAATAAAAGGCTGTGACCCATGGCATCACCAGGGGTGCTTACAGCGGCGGTAAGGAAGTTGCAGCCTTCCAGGTAAGAGCTGGCTACACCGTGGGTGTACCAGGAGGTAACGAAAGTTGTTCCGACAAACCATCCCCCGATTGCCAGATAGGCAGTTGGGAATAGGAGAAGACCGGACCAACCAACAAAAACGAATCGGTCACGCTTTAGCCAGTCATCAAGGATGTCAAACCATCCTCTTTGAGGAGCGCTTCCTACAGCGATCGTCATGGAAGAAAAAGTGGTGCGGATGCCCCGCATAGCTGGGGATACCGGTGACCTTAACAATCTCTGAGGCGTATTTGGGGAAATATGACCTAGACCTGAAACCCCTTGTATTGCTTCTTCGTTTTAGTGTCCTGTTTGGCAATGTTGTTTTTGCTTGTTTTAGAGGGACAATGGATCCCTCATTATTCCTGTTATGTCAACTGATCCTAAGGGAAAACCTGATCCAAGTACAGCTGTTCAAAAGCCTTTTGAACAATTGGTTTTGGGATCGCGTCGGTTTTCAAATTATTTTGTTTGTTTAATGGTCACTATCGGAGGAGTTGGGTTCATCCTTGCCTCTTTCTCAAGCTATTTAGGCAAAGATCTTTTGCCACTTGGTCATCCTTCAAGCATGATTTTTGTTCCGCAGGGACTGGTTTTAGGGCTATATGGCATTGCAGCAGCTTTTTTAGCTATTTACTTATTTCTGTTGATAGTCATCGACTTTGGGGCTGGGAAAAACCTATTTGATAAGAAAAGAGGACTTGTAACAATTTCTCGTAGAGGATTTTTTAAAGAAATCTCAGTTGAAATCAAGTTAAGTGATGTCAAAGCAGTGAAGATGGAATTACGAGAAGGGCTTAATCCCCGTAGGAGGATTTGTTTGAGAGTTAATGGGCGAAAAGATGTTCCATTGTCTGGAGTGGGTTCTCCAACTCCTATTGATCAGTTGGAAAGAGAAGGGGCCGAGTTGGCTCGCTTTATTGGGGTGAATCTTGAAGGGATGTGAAATTAGAGAAATTACCTATCTTCTTTTTCATTAGAAATAAGCTTCTTTTTGGGGCTCTAATTTCCCTCTCATTCCTTTCTGCTTGTGGAACCTCTAATACAAAGGTCATTCCCAATATTTGTTCAGTTTTAGATAGTCCATGCCTTCAAGGTAAAGCAGCTTTGCGTGTGATTACAGATAAGGGTGAAATGATCCTTGAATTGGATGGTGACGCTGCTCCTGTTACTGCAGGTAATTTCATAGATTTAGTTGTCAATGGTGCATATGACGGCACTGTTTTCCATAGGGTCGTTAGGGAACCTGTCCCTTTTGTTTTACAAGGAGGAGACCCTTTTTCAAATGATCCCAATACTCCAGAAAGGCAATATGGGAAAGGGAGCTTTATTGATCCAAAAACAGGAAGACCTCGCTTTATTCCTTTAGAGATAAAGTTAAAAACTGAAGTCCAGCCAAGATATGGAAGATTAACTACAGATCCAAATGAGCTTTCACAATTGCAGTTGAGACATCAAAAGGGCTCTTTAGCAATGGCAAGATCTCAGAGTCTTGATTCTGGAAGCGCCCAGTTTTATATAGCATTAAGAGCATTACCAGAACTAGACGGCCGATTTGCGGTTTTTGGGCAAGTAATTAAAGGGTTTGAAGTTATTGATTTAATTAAAGAGGGAGACAGAATTTTAAAAATTAGGTTCCTTGAAGGTAAGAAGCTATGAGCAATACAGCCATTTATTTTCTAAGCGGGGAATCTGCCGCCACTATTTGAGGCTTTAAGCAGTTCAGTATTTACTCCTGATGCTCTTTCTAAAGCAATTTTCCCAGTACGGGAAATTTCAAGAATTCCATATGGATTGAGTAACTTTTCTAACGCCACCAGTTTCCCTGGGTCGCCAACCACTTCAAGGGTTAATGCTTCATCTGCTACATCAACTACATTGGCCCGAAAAACTTGAACCAGATCAAAAATTGCACTGCGTTGAGAAGCAGGGGCAGATACTTTCAAAAGCATTAATTCTCTTTCAACAGCTGGGCGCCTTGACAGATCAAGAACCTGGAGAACATTGACCAATTTATCTAGGTGTTTTGTCATTTGTTCGAGAGTGTGGTCATCTCCTTCGACCACCATTGTTAAGCGTGATTGGCCTGAAGCTTCTGCTGGACCAACAGCAAGGCTGTCAATATTGAATCCTCTTCGGGCAAATAATCCTGCTATGCGGCTTAGAGCTCCAGATTCATCTTCCACTAAAACTGAAAGGGTGTGTTTCATAATTTTCACTAATTAATCACTGAATTAAGATCAAGCCAGCTGAGCACTTTTTTGTTGAATTCTTGAGGGGATTCATCGTGAGGGCAGTGCCCTGTTGATTTCATTTCATACAAGCTAAGCCAAGGATGTTGTCGTTGCAGCTTTTGCCCAAGCATTAGAGGCACGAAATTGTCATTACACCCCCAAATCATTAGGAAAGGTTGTCTGGACGATCTATTGCTAAGAACCTCTAAAAGGTGAGGAGCGGTAAATTCTCTTGGTCTTAGGCTCATACCTATACACATTGCACGAAGAGATTGAGGAGCAGTTGCTCTTTTGGCGGGTTGCGAAACAAGTCTCAAAAGATCTTTATCGAAGGTTATTGATTTGAAGTATGCAGATTGAAGAGCAATCTTTAAAAGAGATGTTCGGGAAATTATTGGTATAAGTAATTCAAGTGGAAACAAGTAGAAAAATAAATGAACTAAAAAGGTTTTGAGCTTCTTCATCCAATGTGTTTGATCGAAACTCATCGGGTTCATCAAAGCTGGGTCAGGTAAAGGAGCAGCTATTACTGCAGCAACTATTTCGGGTCTTATTACTGCTGTAGTTAGTGCAGTCAAGCTTCCTAAGGAGTTACCTATAAGTACAGCCTTGCCTCTTTTATTAGTCTCAACAATTTCTTGGAGAAATGCAGTTACTTGTCTTGCCCAAAGGTGATTATCTAGACGTTTGATCTCCTTTACCCCAGGTTGATCAGACTTTCCGAATCCAATTAAATCTATTCCATAAACCCTAAAACCTGCTTTAGCAAAAGGGAAGGCGTTGTGACGCCAATGTTCAGTACTTGCTCCGAAGCCATGAAGAAATACCAATGGTCTTGTGTTCTCTGTGCCAATGACTCGCCAATGGCAAGAGAAGCCTTGCCATTGCCAAAAATTTGATTCGCCCCAGTCTGGATTTGGGTTGTCATTGGGCATTGATCTCGGAGAGTTTGGTTCCATCCAAAAGAGATTTGTTAAACCCTTAAGGCACTATCGCTAAAACGAGGAATTAATAAAGGCTGTTTATTCTCAATCAAGAATTTTGAAATCAGGGATAGATTTTTGCGATCTGGCCTATTGCCATGATTCGGCGAATAGAGAGCTATTTATCTTTTACCTCAATGGGGGGTTAGTTGAGCCATAAAACCTTTGTTTTTATGGCTACTCGCTCTTAGGAAGAAATATGAGGATTCCTAATGGGCTAGCTTTAAAAAGCGTTTCAGTCGATTGGTCTGTAAAAATATTAGTTAAGGTCCTTTAAAACGACTTTTCGTTCAACACTTAGAAATGGCTTCCGAAATTTTTGGCATCGCTGCTACCTTTTGGGTACTCATACCCATAGGTCTTATAGGTGGAGCAGTCCTATTGAAGTTTCAAGGAGATTAATTTCACGCGATCTGGTTTAGGCCGATATAGGCTCCAGAGTCGTAACGAAGAAGATACTTATGCAGGTTCTAGTTATTGGTGGGACCGGAACTGTTGGACGACAGATTGCTAAGCGAGCCATAGATGCTGGTTATCAAGTTCGTTGCATGGTCCGTAATCCACGCAAAGCAGCTTTTCTTCAAGAGTGGGGATGTGAGCTCACCCGAGGTGATTTGCTGAACACTAATGAACTGAAGTATTCCCTTGAGGGAGTTGATGCCGTCATTGATGCAGCAACTAGCAGGCCTGATGATCCAAGGAGTGTTTACACAACTGATTGGGATGGAAAGCTAAATCTTTTTAGAACTTGTGATGAGGTAGGTGTTAGGCGAGTTGTTTTTCTTTCGCTTCTTGCAGCTGAGAAGTATCGGGAAGATGTCCCACTCATGGACATCAAATTCTGTACTGAGCGTTTATTGGCTGACTCCTCTCTTGATTACACCATTTTGCAAGGTGTTGCTTTTATGCAGGGTGTTATAGGGCAGTTTGCGATTCCTGTTCTTGAGAGTCAGACAGTATGGGTAAGCGGTAGCCCAACTTCTATTGCTTATATGAATACTCAAGATGTTGCAAGATTTGCTGTAGCAGCTTTAGAGCGATCTGAAACTATTCGTCAGAGCTTTCCAGTCGTTGGTCCAAAAGCCTGGAATCCAAGTGAAGTGGTGAAGTTGTGTGAGAGATCTTGCAGTAAAGAGGCAAAGGTAATAAGGGTTTCTCCTTTTTTGATTGGAGTTACTCAAAGCTTAGTTTCTTTTTTTGAGCCCACAGTAAATGTGGCCGATAGGCTTGCATTTGCTGCAGTAACTGGAGGTGGGGATTGTTTAGATGCGCCAATGGATAAGACTTATTCTCTTTTTGGCCTTGATCAATCAGATACGACAACCTTGGAGGGCTACATAAGAGAGTATTACTCAATGATTTTAAGCCGGCTTAGAGAAATGGAAGCTGATTTAGATAAAGATGCTAAAAAGAAACTTCCTTTTTAGAGCACTGGCGCATCCGTAGTTTATTTGTACTATAGATAGATATTTGCTTTCTCTTAGGTGTCTGCCTTTCAATTGAAAAGCCTTCAGCGGCGGCTAGAAAATTTGTCTAATGAAGCCAAAAATGAGCTAGATCGAACTTGCGGGCACGAGCTATGGGTAAGTCTTGGGTTTGATGCCTTCGACAACCTAGATGATCCTGAAAGAAGAGCTACCGCTAACTATTACTACGGTCAATGGCAGACAGTTCGAGAGCTTAAAGAGGTTCTTGGATAAGCGAAAAGGAAGTGAGAAGAATGAATGGATCCGTTGAGACTATAGGTGCAGGTTTATTTTCTTTGTAAAGAACAAATAGCTTCTAATACCTGTTTATTTGAATAAATGGGATAAATGATTTTTGGCTTTTTTAATCCTGATAGTTTTTTGTGGCACCTATACAACTAAAATTGAAAAATAAATAATGCTTATTACGCATGATAGAAACCTCAGGAGTGATAGAAAAGGAGCAAGGTAATGGTTTTTATTTGGTCACCCTTGAACAACCCGCTGGCCATCAGTGTTTGTGTAGGGCCGCAGGCAAGCTCACAAAATTCAGAATCAAGTTGCTAGCAGGTGACAAGGTCCTTGTCGAAATAAGTCCATACGACCTCACAAGGGGCCGGATTACATATAGAGAGAGAAATGCTGGGTCAGGAGGGAGGCCTGGTGGTGGTAATCGCCCTGGGGGACCAAGGCGTCGGTAAAAGCTTTATTCTCCAAATTCGAGAAGATTTTTGATTGCTTCAAGAAATTCACTTCTTTGCTTGACCCCAGTCCATTGTTTTTTTAGGGATTTATTTGCGAATAATTGAATAGTTGGAGTCCCATTTATGCCTGCTTGTTTTGCTATTTCTTGATCGTTTTCGATATCGATTTCGATTCCATATGCTTTGCCTTCTAATTCATCGAGGACTCTTTTTAGTTGAGGCTTGAGAACATAACATGGGCCACAGTTAGGTGAGGTATAGACAACTAATAGGGGCTTTTTACTTTCGTGGTATAGCTTTCTTAATGCATAGCTTCCCTTTTGCCAAAACTTTTCTGGGCTGTAGTTCAATTCAGATGAATCTTCTGTTTTTTTAGTCGTTTGGGTAGGTGATGGCTCTTTTGAGGAGCGAATATGCAATTTGGATAGATTATTTTTACTAAGCCAACGTTCAGCCGCTAAGGCAGCTTTGCAGCCGCTTCCTGCTGCAGTAACGCCTTGGCGCCATTCAGGATCTGCAACGTCTCCTGCTCCATAAACACCTTCAATTGAAGTTTCTGGGCGCCCTGGCTCAGTAATGAGATAGCCATTTTGATTTAGAGCTAGTTGGCCTTTGAATAAATCGGTATTAGGTGTATGGCCAATGGCATAAAAGAGACCCTTAAGGGATATAGATTTTTCTTGATCAGTTTTTCTGCATTTCACTTGGAGGCCTGTTAACCAGTTATCCCCTTTTAGACCAATGACTTCGGTATTCCAGTGCAAGTTGATTTGGGGATTGCCCTTTACTCGATCTGCCATAGCAGCACTTGCTTTTAGAGACTCTGAGCGAATGAAAAGATTTACATGGCTTCCATATTTTGTTAGAAATACGGCTTCTTCGCATGCAGAGTCACCTCCGCCAACTACGCCAAGGGTCTCGTCGCGAAATTGAGGTGTGGCTCCATCACATATTGCGCATGCACTAATTCCGTGCCCCCAGAACTTCTCTTCCTCTGGAAGATTTAGCCGGTTTGCTCTAGCACCAGTGGCGATTATTAATGCGTGACTTTTAATAGAAGAAGAATCGGTTTTTATTAGAAAGGGCCTATCAGCTAGTTCAATAGAGTTTGCATCTTCCTCAATTAACCTTGTCCCCCAGCGCAATGCTTGATCTTTAATCAGATCCATTAGTTCAGGTCCCATGACACCATTGGGGAAGCCTGGGAAGTTCTCTACAAAAGTGGTAGTCATGAGTTGACCACCAGGGATACCACCTTTTTGAAAGCCAGTTATTAAAAGTGGCTCTAAGTTTGCTCTTGCTGCATAGATAGCTGCTGTATAGCCAGCAGGCCCAGAGCCAATAATTACTAGGTTTTCTGTTTTTTCTTTGGAACCAGTGGAATTGATGTTCATCCTCATCTTCGAGGAATTAATGTTTAACCTTAATAATCTTTTGAATGTTTCTCAATAGCGGATAACAAAGAAAAAATTGGAGTTATGGAAGTTTAAAAACAAGAGAGGCTTATTTAATGTTTTCTTTAGATTTCGAGTAGTTCGTCGGTATCGCTTGCTTGGTCGATACTTAGATCGCAAGAAAAAATTGGGACTAGAAGAACTGAGTCCTCCAATTGTTCAGGATGATCCCCAAGACAAGTTATCCATTCCCTGAATTCTTGGGTAATGGCGTAACTGTCTTCATATCTCTCATGGCAGTCTAATACTGCCATTCGGGATGTAGCCCAACAGCTTGCGACGCTAATACGCCTTTCAGTAGTTGCATCCATAATTTGTCCCCAATTGCGACATGATTGCATCTAGGTGGTACTTCCTTGGGGGGTATTTTTACCAAATTCGAACTTTTCTCTACAAAAAGAATTATCCCTACATGAAACTTGGCAATTTGGTTACAAAAAAAATGGTAATTCGGCAGTCTTGACATTTATCACTTTCCCAGCAGCATCATTTATTGCTTCCATCGGAAGCTGTGGACTTTGAGAGAATTTAGAGGGATTTTCTGATGTTGTGATTATCTGATTCCCTTTGATTAGATATGGACTTGTGATTGACCAACCCTTTGCATAGCTCATAAGGAGTGGATCTGCAGGGGCAAATACATAGGAGGGGTGTCTTGGGACAGGCTCTAAATCTGTTCTATCTGATGCCATCCGAACAGCCCTCGTGATGCCTTGAAGGAACCTGCTACGGGTTACAACAGTTGTTAGATAAGCCACTACTCGAATTCTTGGAGCGTCAAACCCTTCTGAGCACATATCAACACTTACTAGCCAATGGGCTTTACTGCTTTGGAATGCAGCTAAACGTTCTCTTGAATCTTTGTCCTGGGAATGTATTAGTTCAACAACATCGCCATCTTCTCTAAGCATATGGGCAATGGCTTTGGCATGTTCAATGTTTCTGGCGATTACTAAGCCAGCAGCATTTGAATGCTGCAGCCTGATTTTTTTTAGTTGGCGACTTGATTTAATTAGAAGTTGAGAGGCAATGCTACTTGTGTCAGAGAGACGAATTGCTCGGCGAAGGTTTCTAGCTCTCCATGCTTCTCTATGTTCTTTGGAAAGTGGTGAGATATCTATATCTGGCTTGCCTGGTTGACTATGTTCGACCCAACCGTCTTGGAATCTAAATTCCAATGGGCGAACATCTCCTTCTTTAATTAATTGACGAGGTTCGACACAAAGGTCTGGACTGATTTGTTCAAAAATTTCACCTTCTGCTTGGATTTGAATACGCCTTGCAGCACAAAAAGCAAGATTGTCGGCTCTAAAAGGTGTTCCAGTTAGCCCCATCCTTAAACGACAAGCTTTGGTTAATTCAAGAAAAGTTTTCCCCCAAACAGGACCTTCTGGTTCGTCTGGATTAACTCCTAGATGATGAGCCTCGTCTGCTATAGATAAGATTTTTTCTCCAACCCAGATACTTAATCCTTGATTAAGAATTCTGATTTTTTGCCCAGCACCTTGATAGGTAATTAGACATCCATCAGCCTCTTTGAGGAGCTCTGGTTGATCTTGAATTAGTTCCCATTCTTTTAGATTTAATCCGATTGATTTAGCGGTTTTGTTCCATTGGGACATTATTGATGTTCTATGGCAAAAGACTAGGAATCTTGATAAGCGGCCTTCTTCTTTCATCTTCTTGAAACTTAGAAGAGCTCCTAAAGTCTTCCCAGCTCCAGGACCAGCATGAATCAATACATCTATTAATTGTTTGGGATTTTGTTCTAAACGCCTTCTTAGGAGATTGATCAGTTGTCTTTGCCAGACTCTTGGCTGAATGATTACCCCAGCATGACTTGTGGAAAAGTTAAATGAATAATTTGAGATGGCTATAAAAACGGAGTTAGGCCTTTTTACCTTTTCCTATGAGAAATTGCATCCTTATAGAGTAAATAGGGTGGTATTCCCCGATTTACTTTATGTAATGTAAATTCCAATTGATCGCCTTATTAGAAAAATGATCAGAATATTGGCATATCCTAGGCTGGGCGCCTTAAATTAATATTAAAATTGTATCAATTTAACGTCTTATTAGATATTTATTTAGATTGCCTCTGTGTGATTTAGAAGAAGTCGTTCGATTTCTATTAGTCCATCATTTGCAGCTCTTTTTGCTGTTTCGAAGTTTCCATTAGTTTCACTTGCAAGCTCTTCTGCAATTCGATTAAGTAGATCTTCTTTTTGGCTTTTTAGCATTTCAAGGAGCTCTTTTTCGATGATTTTTCTAACAGCTTTTGCTTGGAGCGTATTTTCAGTCGCTTCAGCAAAAGTTCCCTGAACTAGTTCTTGAATAAAAAGCCTATGTACCTCGCTGCTGCGAAGAAAGCTTTCTGTCGCATTGATTATCCCCTCGACTAAGGCCTCGTCAGGCTCAGAACCATTTTCTTTGAGCTTGAATTCCCAATCTAAATGTCGTCTCTGCCAGCCTGAGGAATGGAGACTTGGCATGACAGTTTGGGAAAAGGTATCTACAGACATTTCGTAGATCCTTTCAGCTAGCCTCTCGCACCACTCTCTCCCATGCCCTTTTAGCTTTTGTTGCATAGTTGTTCGATCAACAGCATGCCCTCCGTGATGGCTGTGGCAAATCCCGTCAGGACATTCGATAGCGGTTAGGCCCATTAAAAAAAGAATCAGTACTTCTTTATTAGCTAAAAGATAGGTTTTGAAAACCTTTTTTTCTGAAAAGGTCTCGGAAAATGAACGTTGACCCATTAATCTCGCCATGGACGAAGTTTTCTTTTCTTGCCTAGACTTTTAATTCCATTTGAATCAGTTCCAGGCGAAACGCGTGTTTCTGCTACTCCTGAAACGGTAAAGAAGTTTATTTCTCTTGGTTGCAAGGTCGCCGTTGAGAAAGGAGCAGGAACCACAGCAGGCTTCTCTGATGATTCATTTGCGTTAGTAGGAGCGGATCTTGTTACTCCAGGTGATTCGGGGGTATGGAAACAAACAGAGGTATTGCTTTGTGTCCAGGCTCCTGAAAAAACTCTTTTAGGGAAATTAAGCTCTGGGGCTCTTGTAGTTGGTTTATTGGCGCCTTATTCGAACTCTGTTCTGGCCTCAGCTTTGGAAGATGGGAAGATTTCGGCAATAGCACTTGAATTACTTCCACGTATCAGTCGAGCACAGTCAGCAGATGCGCTTTCTTCACAAGCGAATATTGCTGGTTATAAAGCTGTTCTAATAGCGGCAGGCGCATTGGATAGGTATTTCCCGATGCTTATGACTGCTGCGGGGACTGTTCAGCCAGCAAAGGTTGTTGTATTAGGTGCAGGTGTTGCAGGGTTGCAGGCAGTTGCAACGGCAAGAAGGCTTGGGGCTGTTGTTTATGTAAGTGATATTCGCCCAGATGTTAAGGAACAGGTTGAGTCACTTGGGGGACGATTTATTGACCTCCCTGATCTTGATGAGGAGCCTGCTGAGGAGGGTGGTTATGCCAAACAAGTCTCAGAGGCTTTCCTTGCCGCTCAGCGACAGAAGCTTTCAGATCAATTGTCTGAAGCTGATGTGGCTATATGTACAGCTCAGGTCCCTGGCAAGAAGGCACCACGTTTGATTACTGACGAGATGCTTGATCGAATGAGGCCTGGAGCAGTAGTGGTCGATCTTGCAGTTGCTCAGGGTGGAAATTGTTCAGGTACTAAACCAGCTCAAATAGTTAATAGGAATAATGTGAAGCTTATAGGAGCTGAAGATCTTCCATGCAGTATTCCAAACCATGCAAGTTCTCTTTATGCTCGAAATCTATTTGCTCTTATGCAGCCATTGATTAATGAAGGTCGAATTTGCTTAGACATTGAGGATGATTTGATTTCAGGTTGTCTTATTAGTCATGAAGGTTCTATTCGTTATCCAAATGTCCTTACTCCAGGAGGAGTTGATAGATGAACTTTTTAAGCGAAGCACTATGGGTTCTTCTTCTTGGAAGCTTGCTTGGGCTCGAACTAATTGGCAAGGTTCCCCCAACTTTGCATACCCCTCTAATGAGTGGAGCTAATGCGATTTCTGGAATAACGATGTTGGCAGCTTTGACTTTGATTATCAAAGCTGGCAGTAACACAACTCTTCTCATCATGGCCTCAATTTCATTGGGATTTGCCCTCTTTAATGTTATTGGGGGATTCCTCGTTACCGATCGAATGCTTGCAATGTTTAGTCGAAAGCCTTCTCGAAATAAGGAGAATCGATAATGACTATTTCTTCTCTGATCAAATATTTAATTGATCTATTAGCAGTACTTCTACTTGCTTTAGGAATAAAAGGTCTTTCAAAAGTTCGCTCTGCGAGATATGCAAACCGTCTTGCGGCAGTAGCTATGGCACTTTCAGTGGTTGGCGTTCTCGTTAATTCTCTTGGTGACAAAGGTATTCCTATTACTGCTTGGACTTGGATCATTTTTGGCACAGTTTTAGGCGGCTCACTTGGAATGATTACCGCCCAGCGTGTTCCAATGACGGCCATGCCAGAGACAGTTGCTTTGTTTAATGGCTGCGGAGGCATGTCCTCATTACTTGTAGCAATTGGAGTAGCCCTTTTCCCGATAAATGATGGCTTTGGTGGTTTAAATAATGATCTAATTGGGATCCTTTCGATAGTCGTTTCGATATTCGTAGGAGCAATAACTTTTAGTGGCTCTCTTGTTGCAATGGCAAAGCTGCAGGGTTGGCTCTCTACTCCTACTTGGATGCAGAATAAGTTGCGTCATGTTTTCAATATTGCTTTTGCTGCGCTTTCTTTGGTAGCAGCAATTGAACTTATTAGAGGGGGAGAAGCTGGCCTTTGGCTATTAGTTATTAGCTCCAGTCTTCTAGGTATAGGAGTCACATTGGCTATAGGTGGAGCCGATATGCCAGTAGTTATCTCACTCCTAAATAGCTATTCGGGTGTTGCCGCGGCTGCAGCTGGATTCGTTGTGGGAAGTCAGCTTTTAATCGTCGCTGGAGCAATGGTTGGTGCGGCGGGATTAATACTTACCCAAGTTATGTGCAATGGGATGAACAGGTCTTTAACTTCGGTTTTGTTTGGAGGTGCACTTGGAGCTGGTTCAGTTGCTGATAGTGGAGGGGAATATATAAATATCACTTCATGCTCAGTTGAGGAATGTGCTTTGACCCTTGAGGCTGCCGAACGTGTAGTCGTAGTACCTGGATATGGGTTGGCAGTTGCTCAGGCTCAGCACACTCTTAGAGAAGTCACAAGAGCATTAGAAACAAGCGGAATTAAAGTTTGTTATGCCATTCACCCTGTTGCAGGTCGGATGCCAGGTCATATGAATGTCCTACTTGCAGAAGCAGACGTTCCTTATGAACAATTGCTTGAGATGGATGTAATTAACCCGGAGTTTCCAGCTGTTGATGTTGTTTTGGTTCTCGGCGCTAATGATGTAGTAAACCCGCAAGCAAAGAATGATTCTTCTTCTCCTCTTTATGGAATGCCAGTACTTGATGTCCAAGAAGCTCAAACTGTATTTGTTGTCAAAAGAGGAATGAGTGCGGGGTATTCAGGAATTAAAAATGATTTGTTTGAAATGACAAATACTTCTATGGTCTTTGGTGATGCTAAGAAAGTACTCGGAGATCTACTTGTTGAATTAAAGGAGTTGGGTGTTGGGAAGAAAGGATGAATTCAATTATGAATTCCTAAATGATATTGGATTAAATTATTTTCGACAGCGTTTACCCTGGATAGGGGGCGATTTACAGACTCTTAGAGATACATTTAGGGCTGAGGAATTACCTGTAGAAACAGCTAAATCTATTCGAATTCCTGTTGAGGAATTACCTGGTGGCTCTCTTGGGAGTGGTTATTTATTAGCCTTATTAGATTTGCCACCTGAAAAGGAAAGTATCCGGGGATTAGTCTTAATGATTCATGGTTTAGGTGGATCAAGTAAAAGAGCTGGTTTACGACGTATGGCGATACTTCTTCAGAGTTCAGGTTTTGCAGTTTTGCGATTAAATCTTCGTGGTGCAGACCCAGGAAGGCATCTTGCAGGTGGGACTTATGCAGCGCAGTGCAATAGCGATCTAAAACAAGTCTTTGTGATAGCTAGGGATTTATGTAGGTCTTTAGAAATGAATACTTTTATTCCTAAATCTTCTGTACCTTTGCTTGGAGTCGGAATCTCTCTAGGCGGCACTATTTTGCTAAATGCTTGCCTGGAGAAATGCAATCAAAATGATAGAGGTAAAAATTTATTGGATGGATTGGTTTGTACAAGTAGTCCTCTAGACTTATTAGAGTCGAGTCTTTCTATTGAAAGGGCTCGGAACTCTATATATCAACGTTGGCTTTTGAAGAGGTTAATTAGGCAAACATTGTCTGATCCATTTGGAATCTCTCCAGCAGAAAAACAATCTCTAGTAAACACCTATAAAGGCAATGGGCCTCCTAAAACAATTCGAGAGTTTGATTCGACAATAACGGCACCTCGTTGGGGTTACGAAAGTGTAGATAGTTATTATGAAAGAGCTTCTCCATTAGTTCATTTATCTGAAAATCATAGTTTAATGCCTCCAACTTTAATCTTACAGTCTTTAGATGATCCTTGGGTTCCTGTAGATGGTGCCAGAAAACTATCTTTAAAACTCGCAAAATATAGTGAATCAAAGGTCAAAGTATTGTTAACAAAAAAAGGAGGCCATAATGGTTTTCATGGAGTAGATGGTTGTTGGGGGGATCAATTAGTTGTCAAGTGGTTTAATTATTTAGGATATTGATTCTACATAGTTAGATGTAGATGAAAATGGAGTTTTTTTAATAATCCAGTCTTCTATGGCATTACCATTAATAATATGTTTAACTATAATTTCGTCTATCTTCTCGGGTGTAATATTTCCATACCAAGTTCCATCTGGCCAAATCAACATTATGGGACCGTTGTTACAAATTCGGAGGCAGTCAACTTTGCTCCTTAGTACAATACCTTTAGGTCTTTGTGGATTTTCAAGATCAAATTTACGTAAAAGATGTTTTAAATGCTTCCAACATTCTGAACCAATTGATAAGTCGCAGCATGAAGCATTAGTTGGAGTGGCGCATAAAAGGATGTGATGGTTTATAAGAATATTCATAAAGTATTTTTAGCTTATGGAATACGACGCATTCCTATTTTGACTTGCTCAATAACAGCATTTCTTGCCCAACTATCAACAGCAAGAACTTCATCGAGATTAGGAGTTTGAGTTAGGTCCTTTTTATGGTTTTCACAAACTTTCTCTATTACTACAGGAATGTCTAAAAAGTGAATTTTTTTCTTTAGAAATTGAGCAACAGCTTCTTCGTTTGCTGCATTTAATACTGCAGGCATTGTGCCCCCCGTTCGACCAGCTGCATAAGCAAGCCCCATGCAAGGGTATTTTGAATTCTCAGGTTCGCGAAAGCTTATTTGTCCAATTTCTGTGAGTTTGAGCCTTCGCCAAGGAGTTTCTAGTCTTGAAGGCCAACTCATGCAATAAAGAATTGGAAGTTTCATGTCTGGCCATCCAAGTTGAGCCAACACAGATGAATCTGCTAGCTCAACCATTGAATGAATAATGCTTTGTGGATGGATAATTATTTCTATGTGCTCATAGTCCACGCCGAAAAGGTAGTGAGCCTCTATTACTTCAAGTCCCTTATTCATAAGCGTGGCGGAATCTACTGTTATTTTTTGCCCCATGCTCCAGTTGGGATGACTAGTGGCTTTTTCAATAGTTGCGGTTTCCATTTCTTCTGCTGACCAATCTCTAAAGGCTCCACCAGAGGCTGTTAGCTGGATGCGACGAAGGCCTGGGTTTGGGATCCCTGTCGAAAGACGGGCATTCTCAGCCCAGGGAGTCCCTTGGAGGCATTGGAAAATGGCTGAATGTTCAGAATCTGCAGGAAGTAGACGGCTGCCACTCCGCTTAAGTTCTGGAAGAACAACTGGTCCTGCTGCAATAAGAGTTTCTTTGTTTGCAAGTGCGAGATCTTTGCCTGCTCTGATGGCTGAAAGTGTCGGTAGTAGACCAGCGCAACCGACGATGCCTGTAACAACAAGATCAGCATGGTCCCATGACGCTGCTGTATTAAGTCCTTCAGGGCCCCCAAGAATTTCAGGGGAGACATTTATAGATTGATCTGTCGATAGGGCTCTTAAGCGATCTTTTAATTCAGGGATTAAGGCTTTGTCTGCAATGGCAACGACTTCAGGATTATGTTTTTGAATTTGCTCAACCAGCACATTGAGATTGCTGCCTGCAGTTAGAGCAACTACTCTGAATTGCTCTGGAAACTCTTCTGCGATTTGAAGGGTCTGCGTACCGATTGATCCGGTTGAGCCCAGCACGCTGATAGCTTTCAAAGTGTTCAGGCAAGTAAGCCCAGTCTCCCATTTCAGGGATTAATCTTTAAAGGTCTAATTTTTAATTAATTCTCCTTTAAGGCGAGGTCAAGCCATGGCAGTTAGAGAACGTTGGCACTCTGGAACTGGTTTTGTGCTTGCAGCTGCAGGCAGCGCAGTAGGTCTTGGAAATCTTTGGGGTTTTGCCTATAGGGCCTCTCAGGGAGGTGGGGCTGCCTTTTTGTTTCTTTACGTAGTAATAGTCCTTTTGGTTTGTTTGCCTGTATTGGTTGCAGAAATGGTTTTAGGTAGAAGTACAGGGAATAGTCCATTTCTTGCTCCACGAAATATTGCGGGAGATAGATGGCAGCCAATGGGTTGGCTTTTTGTTTTGGCCTCATGCGGGATTCTTGCCTTCTACGCGGTTTTGATGGGGTGGACTGGGCACACGCTTCTGCACTCATTGTTGGTTGGTTTACCAGCGGACATGAATGAAGCAGAAGCCTTTTTTGGGGCAGTTAGTGGAGGAAATAGTGTTTTGCTTGGGCAAATGATTAGCCTCGTTTTGACAGGATTTGTTGTTGCAGCTGGTATTGGAGGAGGTATTGAGAAGCTGACTCGTTGGTGTATGCCTTTACTTTTTACCTTGTTAATTGTTTTAGCCTGTTGGGCATCAACACTTACAGGCGCCTTTGAAGGGTATAGAACTTTTCTTCTGCGATGGGATATTCATCAACTTTTGAATCCAACTACTGTTCGTAATGCCTTTACACAGGCATTTTTCTCTATTGGAACAGGAATAGGTTGTATTTTGGCTTATTCGGCTTATTTAGATCGGCGCAACCGATTACCGAAAGAGGCAGTTGCTGTAGCGGGAATGGATACTGCTGTAGGCCTTTTAGCTGGGATGGTCACCTTTCCTGTCGTAATGAGTTTTGGGCTAAAAGATTTAGTCAGTTCATCCACTGTTGGGACTCTTTTTATCTCTTTGCCTACAGGATTGTCTTCTTTAGGCCTTAGTGGTCGGGTAGTGGCAGTTGTCTTTTTTGCATTGGCATATATAGCAGCAATTACATCTTCAATATCTCTTCTTGAGGTGCCTGTCTCATCATTGATTGACCGCCTTGGATGGAGAAGGGGTTTGGCGGTTTGGACTTCTGTAGGGGTGATATTTGTAGTTGGCCTGCCTGCTGCGTTTGATCTTGAGGTATTGGGAATGATGGATGCGATTTTTGGAGGACTTCTTTTGATCTTCGGAGGCTTTCTTTTGTCTGTTTTGCTTGGTTGGGTTGTTCCTAGAAAATTTGATGAGGATCTTGCTTTATGTGGAACTTCTATTGGGATTAGAAGCTGCCTTAAGTTTATGCTTCGTTGGATATCTCCACCTGTAATAGCATTTGGACTAATAGTTAGCTTTGTTGACTTGATTCATAAATGGACTTGAGATAAATACTGAGCTAAAGATATTTTTCATTTATGTTTTTATCCAATCTGTTTTTCCATTGGGTTTGTCAATTAATTCAACTCCCATCTCTTTAAGCTCATTTCGAATCTTGTCTGCTGTAGCAAAATCTCGTCTTGACTTGGCTTCTCTTCGTGTTTCGATTGCATAGGTAATTTGTTCTTTTGTTTCATCATCATATTTATTGAAAGAATTATTTGTTTCTAATTCTGATTTCAAACCAAGTGTATTAGCCAGTTCCACTAGGAGTTTCCAATGGTGAAAGTAGGCTAGATTATTTTTCCCTCCTATAGCATTTTTATCTCTTTCTAGGGAATTTGCCAATGAACGTAGTGGTCTGGCAATATCAAAAAGAACTGCTAATGCAAGAGAAGAATTTAAGTCGTCATTCATTGCGTTTGTAAATCTATCCCTTAATAAAGATATTTCTTTTTGTTCACTAATTTCTGAGTTTTTATGTGAATTTAGTGCTGTTATTTCTTCTTTTGGCCATTTTAAGTGATCACTATAAGTGATGCCAATACTTAACGCTGTGTTAAGTCCTTTCCATCCATTGGCTGCAGATTTAAGAGCATCTTCTGTAAAGTCAAGAGGCTTCCTGTAGTGTGCTTGTAGAATAAAAAACCTTAGAGTCATTGGCGTTATGCCACTGTCAAGCAAGGCTCTAATTGTTGTGAAGTTGCCTAATGATTTACTCATTTTTTGACCTTTTACATTTACCATTCCGTTATGGAGCCAGTAATTAGCTAAAGGCTTTCCAGTGACAGTCTCTGACTGGGCTATTTCATTTTCATGATGCGGAAATACAAGGTCTGCTCCACCGAGGTGAATGTCAATTGTTTCTCCTAACTCTTGGCGAACCATTGCTGAACATTCAATATGCCAACCTGGTCGTCCTTGGCCCCATTGAGAGGGAAAGCTAGTTTCCCCTTGTTTGGCGCTTTTCCAAAGAGCAAAATCAAAAGGGTTTGTTTTTCTTAGGCCCTCTTCTTCTCTAACTCGACCATCTGCATTTTCAATTTGATCATTCAGATCACGCCCGCTTAATTTCCCATAATCTTTCTTAGCTTTTACTGAGAAATAAACATCTCCTTCAATAGAGTATGCAGCACCCTTTTGTTCTAGCTCTTCTATTAGTGAACGTATTTGATTCAGACAACTTGTAGCACGGGGCATCTTGTCGGGGCGCATTATTTGCAGTTCGTCCATGTCTTTATGGAATAAAAGAATATTTCGTTCACTTACTTCATTCATTGTGCAGCCTTCTTTGGAAGCCCGGTTGAGAATCTTGTCGTCAATATCAGTGAAATTTTGGACGAAGGTAACTTGATATCCAAGCCATATCAGATATCTGCGAAGAACGTCCCAAGCGATGTAGCTCCTTGCATGCCCAAGATGGCAAAGGTCATATACCGTCACTCCACAGCAATAAATACTTACTTGGCCTGGAATTAATGGGCGGAAAGTTTCCGTGCGTCTGTTCAGAGTGTTATATAGCCGTAAGGACATTTTTTTTGTAAGTCCTGGTTTTGAGCCTAGGTCCACGGTTGATTGCTCACTATTTTGCTTCCATCCAGTTGCCGCCATAACCTGTTTCAACAACTAATGGAACATCTAGGGCGAGTGCATTTTCCATAGTATTAACTACATGGGTTTTAACTTCCTCTATTGCATCAGCCTTTACTTCTAATACAAGTTCGTCATGGACTTGTAGTAGCAGTCGTGCAGGTAGGTTTTTGGCAGTGATCTTTTCTTGAAGATTAACCATTGCAACTTTGATGATGTCTGCACATGAGCCTTGAATAGGTGCATTTGCTGCCGCGCGAAGTTGTTGGGCCTCCATGCCTCCTCGGCGTGCCATGTCGAGGTCTATTTCGAAGGGGTCCTTGCCTAAGTGCCTCCCTAGTCCATTCTCGTTGAAGTGAAACGCTCTACGGCGCCCCATAAGGGTTTCTACATAGCCTTGGCTCAGAGCTAATCTTTCTTGAAGCTCTAAATATGAAAATACTTTTGGGTAGCGTTTTTTATATAGGGCAAGAAATTCTTTGGCTTGTGATTGACTTAGCCCTGTTGACCTTGCAAATCTTTGGGCCCCCATGCCATAAATAACTCCAAAGTTTATTGTTTTACCTAGTCTTCGCTCTTCTTCGTTGATGTCTTCTTTTTCTAGCAGAATTCGTGCGGTTAAAGAGTGAACGTCATCTCCTTTTTTATATGCAACTTTCAGTTCCTCTTCGCCAGATAAGTGGGCAAGTATTCGGAGTTCAATTTGTGAATAATCTGCACTTAGAAGCATCCATTCCTCTTGAGGTAAGAATGCTTTCCTTATACGTCTACTGAATTCAGTTCTTATAGGAATATTTTGTAGGTTTGGATTACTGCTACTTAGACGTCCAGTCGCAGTAACAGCCTGGTTAAAGTCTGTATGAACTCTTCCTGTTTCTATCTCTATAAGCTGAGGGAGAGCGTCTACATATGTACTGCGTAATTTGCTAAGTACCCTGTGTTCAATTATCACTTTGACAACAGGATGTTCACTTTCTAGTTTTTCTAGAACATTTACATCTGTACTCCAACCTGTTTTTGTTTTCCTAGATTTCTTTTTGTCTAGAGCTAATTGATTAAAAAGTAGATCACTTAATTGCTTCGGCGATGCGAGATTGAAATCTAAACCTGCTAAATCATGGGCTTCTTTCTCAAGGCGGTTTAGGTTTTGTGATAGCTCTTTAGAAAGTTCTTTAAGGTAAGGAATATCAATCCTTATACCTGTAGCCTCCATTAAAGCTAAAACAGGTTCTAGAGGTTGCTCTATTTGCTCTAAAACATTTAAAAGCTTAGAACCCATTTTTTCCAGTTTCTCTCGTAATCTAAATGCGAGTTTTCTAGTTAGATGAACATCCATGCAACAGTACTGACTAGCATCAATAATTGATACTTCGGAGAAGTTTTCTCCTTTTTTTACAAGATCACTAAATGCCTTTGGCTTGAAATTATATTCTCTCAATGCTAATGATTCAAGGCTATGTTTTGCATTCGAATCTATTAGATAATCTGCGAGTAAGGTGTCAATTACTACTCCATTAAGACTAATTCCATGGCGCATAAGAATTAGCCGATCAAATTTTGCGTTTTGTAATACTTTTTTATGTTCGCTGCTCTCAATCCAGGGTGTTAATACATTTAGAACAGTCTCAATTGGGATTTGACTAGCTGCTTTCTCATTGTTGAAATTATGACCAATAGGTATATACGCTAGCTCTTCTTTCCCTTCTCCCCAGCAAAATCCAAGACCAACAAGCTCTGCTTTAAAGGGGTTTATGTCGGTGGTTTCTGTATCAAATGAAACTGGTAAAAGCGAGTCTTTTAATTGCATTAACAACTTATTCAAATTATTTAGATCTAAAATGCTGCTGATGATCTTTGGCTCTATTAAAAGTGAATTAGAAGTATCGTCTCTTTTAGATTCTTGATCGTCAAAATTGTTAGGCCTCTCTGAAGAAAAGACTGATATGAATTCAGGTAACTTACGTACTAAACTATTTAACTCCAGATCTTCTAAGGAAGATTTCAATCCTTCTTTATTAACCTTACCTAATTCCAAATAAGTATCTTCTGATAGGGGAATGTCTATAAGAATCTCTGCAAGAAATCTAGAAAGGTATGCATTTTCGCGATCTTTTTTTAATTTGTCTTTAAGAGCTCCTTTTAGTGAGCCCTTGCTGGGGATACCCTCAACTTCTATTTGATTCAAGCATTTATATATACTATCGAGGTCTCTATGCTCATTTAAAAGATTGATTGCAGTCTTTGGACCTACTCCCTTTACTCCGGGAATATTATCAGAACTGTCACCTGTTAGTGCTTTTAGATCAATAACTTTTCCTGGAGAAACACCAAGTTTTGTAATTACACCAGCTTCATTTATTAGAGCAGGAGAACTGCTTTTTGCATATGGTCCACCACCCATATATAGAACGGCAATATCTCTTTTGTCATCAACAAGTTGAAATAGATCCCTATCTCCAGAAAGGATGCGAACTGCCCAGCCTTTATTTGCAGATTTTTCAGAAAGTGTTCCTAATATATCATCAGCCTCGTATCCAGGAGCGATACATATAGGCAGCCCTAATTGTTGTTCGAGAATTCCTTGAAGTTGTTCAAGATCTTGAAAGAATATATCAGGTGCAACATCTCTATTGGCTTTGTAATTTTTGTCAGCTTTGTGCCGAAATGTTGGTTCTGCTGTGTCAAAAGCAATTGTTATAGCGTTTGGAGATAGGTTTTTACAATTTTCTAGTAATGCTTTTAGAAACCCATATGTGACACTTGTTGGCCTTCCGTCTTGTGTTGAGAGTCCATTCTCACCTCCTTTGCTGAAGGCATAAAAACTTCGGAAAGCGAGAGAATGCCCATCGACTAAAAGTAAGATTTTCTTCTCGTTAATTTCTTTCATAGAGGAGACAAATAGTTTAAGTCATTTCCTCTTTTCCTTTGCCCAAGGTGGGAGGTCAATGAAAATCATTTCACCTGGATTAACTCCTTTAAGAATTGCTGTTTTACTTCCACTACTAGTTCCTAATTCGATCTCTTTGAACTTTGGACTGTCTTTCTCATCGACAAGCAATACACCAGGCTTGCCATTCTGGGTGACAATTGCGACGGTAGGAATAAGAGTACTGATAGCTGTTTCCCCAGTTTGAAAGTCCACGTCAGAAGTCATCCCTATTCGTAAGAACTCTGGGGGATTAATCAAAGACAGTGTTACTTCAAAGGAAGTAACATTGTCATTCTTTGCTGCGCGAGGAGAAATTTCACTTACTTTTGCTTTGAATCGATTGTCTGGGAAGGCATCAACACGAATTAGAGCTATTTGATTAATACGAATCCGGCCAATATCGCTTTCAGGAACTTTTGCAGCGACTTCAAGCCCTTCTGAGAGCTCAACAATTGATGTACTTGTTGACCCTGCAACGGAAGATGACATGGTAGTTGGAGCTACAAATGCTCCTGGTTCAGCATATCTTGCTGTAATTAAGCCGCTAAAAGGGGCGCGAATAAGGAGCTCTTTCCCTTCAATTTCTCTTTGTTGAAGACGAGCTTGAGTTCTTAGAAAGCGATTTCTATATTCGTCTTTTTCTTCTGCACTTATTGCTCCTTGTGAAAAAAGGTTTTCTCTACGCTGATATGCCGCTTTTTGGGTTTCGTAATCTGCTTTAAGTTCGTTTAAGCGATATAGATAATCCCCAAAGTACATTCTTGCGATAACTTGCCCCTTCTTTACTAGTTCACCTTCTTCGACATAGAGCTTTTCTAATAAACCCTGTGTATCAGGACTGATATTTACAGTTCTTTTTGCTTTTAACTCGCCGCTGGCTGTAATCAAGCCAGGAAGAGTACCACTTTCAGCCAAAACTGTGTAGCTGCTGAGATCTTTATTTTTGGCTACCCATGGCTTTAAGTTCCAGGTAAGACCACCACCAGTTAAAACAACTACTAGTGTTGTTAAACCTAACCAACGCTTTCGATGAGAGTTAGCTTCGCTCATTCCTCAATAGATGCTTTCCTGATAGGAGAATTTAATGAATTGTGTGCCGATTTTTTGTGAGTATGGCCTCATGAAGTTCGAGTTTGAAAACTGTTAGGGAGAAGACACACTGCTGTACTTTTACCTAAGCAATTTAACCACTTAAAGAGGCTATAGAAATTTTCTCATGCTGAAAGCTGGAATCATCGGATTGCCCAATGTAGGTAAGTCCACTTTATTTAATGCATTAGTAGCCAATGCACAAGCTCAAGCTGCTAACTTCCCTTTTTGCACGATTGAACCGAATGTGGGGACGGTCTCAGTCCCAGACGAGAGATTGGGTTCTCTAGCAAAGCTTTCTGCTAGCAAGGAAGTTATCCCAGCTCGTGTGGAGTTTGTTGATATAGCGGGACTTGTTAAAGGTGCTAGTCAAGGAGAAGGCTTGGGAAACAAATTTTTAGCCAATATTCGAGAGGTTGACTCGATTGTGCATTTGGTTCGTTGTTTTGATGACGACGATGTAATTCATGTGTCTGGGACCATTGGGCCATCTAGGGATGTTGAGATTATTAATTTGGAATTAGGGTTTTCTGACCTGAGTCAGATAGAAAAAAGGCGTGAAAGGCTTAAGAAACAAATTCGCGCTAATAAGGAAGCTGGTATGGAGGACGAAGCTTTAGCAAGAATCCAGGCTTTTATTGAAAAGGGTGGAGCGGCAAGAAATGTTGAATTGAGCAAGGAAGAAGACAAGTTGATCAGTCCCCTTGGACTGCTTACTCAAAAACCGATTATTTATGCTACGAACTTAAGCGAAAATAATCTTTCAGAGGGCAATACATATTCGGCTGAAGTGGTTGAATTAGCTAATCGTGAAGGAGCAGAAGTCGTGAAAGTTTCAGCTCAGGTTGAGTCGGAACTTATTGAATTGGGTGACTCCGAGAGAAAGGACTATCTTTCTGGATTGGGTGTTAAAGAAGGTGGGCTATATAGCTTGATCAAGGCTACTTATAAGCTTTTGGGACTTCGTACTTACTTCACTAGTGGTGAGAAGGAGACGCGAGCATGGACAATAAGACAAGGAATGACTGCTCCAGAAGCTGCAGGTGTTATTCATACAGACTTTGAAAGAGGTTTTATTCGTGCACTTACAATTGATTATAAGAAACTTCTGGAGGCAGGATCTTTTGCAGAGGCAAGAAATAAAGGATGGTTAAGAAGTGAGGGGAAGGAATATATTGTTCAGGAAGGAGACGTTATGGAATTTCTATTCAATGTATAAAAAAACCTTACTTGAGAAGTATTCAATGCGAATAAATCAGGCTTTATCATTCAGTTGATTGATAATTTAAATATTAAATTATATTTTTATTTGGCGAGATAGGACTAGCTGAATGGACTTACATGCAAAGGTTCTTAGCCTTTTGAGAAGGAACCAGGTGTTCCCTCCAGGTAGAAGTATCTGATAACTCTTTGAATTGATTTGAGAATTAACAACTTATATTGCATTAAGGAGAATTTTTTTATAGAGTTTAAAATATTTAAGAAATTAGTTTTGACCAAATCCACTCTTTTCAAAACGTTTTCAATTTTAGTTTTGGGACTTTCTGTTATTGGATGTTCCAAATCCTATGAAAATGAGGGCACACCTGCTTTATTTGACTCCAGAGAAGAAGCGGAGAAGGCGGCTAAGCAATTTAATTGTACTGGTGCCCATAAAATGGGAGAAAAGTGGATGCCTTGTAAAAATCATCACAGGAATGGAGCTCAGCAGAAAAAAGGAACTAAAAGCCATCAACACTCTCATTAATAATTAAATAATTTTCATTCTTAAATCATGAAAGCTCCCAATCAGGATCAATTGGAAGGCCCCTCACATTGTGGAAGTAAACCCAAGAAGATAGCTATAGGGATAGCACCGCTTGGGTTTATATCAATCGGCATAGTCCCAATGGGCATAGTCACTATTGGCATAGTTCCGATGGGAGTGGTATCTCTTGGAGTTGTAGCTATGGGAGTTGTTAATGCCTCGATTGTAGGAATGGGATTGTTTTCTGTCGGAATAACAACTATGGGACTTAAGGTATGGAGCCCTGAAGGAACGGCTTTTCAACAAACAATTGAAAATGTCAACTCTGCACCACTTAAGAATATATATGCCTATCCAACTAGATCTAAGGCAGAGGCAGAAGCTAAAAAGATTGGATGTTTAGGAGTTCATAAAATGGGTAATTTATGGATGCCATGTGCAACTCATGGCACTACTAAATGATCTTTAAAACCTCTATCCATTTATATTTATCAAATAAATTAAAGACTAATCCTTATGCCATCCTTCGTTAATCTAATAATATTTTTAAGTGTTATTTTAGTTGCACTCTATTTGCTTCAGGCATATTGCGTTAAATGGCTGTCAAAACTCAATAGAAGCCTTGAGGAAAAGAAAGCTGGGAAGAAATGGGATGATATTGTCGAGGAACTAAAAAATCGAAAATAGAAATCTCAAAGACAATCCAGATAAATGCCTATAACTCCTTATAGAAAGCATAAGATCTATTAAGTAGTAGTCATGGGATATGGACTTGGCTCTGCTGATTCTGAGGAGTTGACTTGCTATAAAAAGATTAAAGAAGATATAGAGAATAAAAGAAATCTTGGTACTCCTATGGAGAACTTATAAATACGTTCTGGAACTAACCAAATAGGCTTGGCCCATTGAGAGGGGCTATGAATAAATAATCTATAACAAGCCCTGTAATTGCAAAAGGAAGGACCCATATGACAAGAAACCTAGGTCCAAAAAATCTTATTGAGTCTTCTCCTTCTAATGCATTTTTAGTTGATGTATAGATGGTTTCAGCTTTTAAAACGGCATAATTGGATTCTGAATATAGCTTTACTGGATTTGATCTTTGCATCAAATCTCTTAATCTTCTTATTATCAGTATTGGGACAGTCCAGATAGCCATAAAGCGTGGCCCTAGCCAACCTCGTGGATGGGGGAAGATATAACTCATTATTATTTTATCTTTGTTAAATGCTTCTTCGATTGAATTGAAAATAGCCTCCAGATCTTTATTCTTATCAGCTTGATCCTTTGATGAGTTGGTTTCAGAATATTTTTGATTCTCAGTGGTTAATAAAATTTCAGAGTTTACAATCTCTAATTGATCATCTGTTTCAGATTCATTCAAAGTCGGGATTAATATTTCTGTAACTTCATTTGAATCTGGTTTAGTATTTTTCAATTGAATACCTGGTATCTATGATTATTAATATATTACTAGTATATTTAGGGGCTAATTTGCTCTATGATGCTTTTAATTGTATCAAAAAATCATAATTAATTAATGCCTTTCTAAGCTAAAATGCTCACGATATACGTAATGATGTGTTATTTTCACCGAGCATATTTCAGTAGTCTGTTTGTCTATATTTAAGAAAATCTCATCTGCTGCTATTACCCTTAAAAGATTTTTATGTTCAGAGGTTTAAATTTCTTCTTTAATCAAGGAAGCTTATTTGAGTCCGAAACACATAAGAAAGACGACTACAATGTCTATAAGCTAATCATAATTTGACATGAATGCGAAGTAAATAACTAATTACCTCTTTACTTCCCCAGAGCACGGGCTACTAGTTCCGACCTCTCATTCACGTTTTAATGTCTATGCTGTTGTGAATAAAGTCACATTGACGACGTTCTAGGCATAGTAAAAACGCAATCAGCTAGTCACAGCCTTGAAAGTCTGGAGGCTAACCACTGATATTTTGTTCCTAATTGGAGGGAGTCCTCTCATTTTAGTAATTAATTAGACGCGTTGTTCACTAAATCACACGTAGCAAAGTATTATAGAGATTAATTCTATTTCCTCCTTAGGCCAGGAGAGTAGAACATTTGGTCAATTTTTGATTGAATCGCACCCAAAAGAGTTTTTATTAAATGCGAGAGGATTTTTATTATCATTTCATATCAAGATTGAATGATAAAGATTTTGCTTCATGGTTAGGAATACTAGATTTCCAATTAAAGGAAAATACTAGGATCTATCAAAAGATAATAGATCGCCTTGAACATTTGAATGTAAATGAATACCCTGCAGTATCAAACTCTCTTGAAAGGACACTAAGAATATCCGGGTATCCAATCGAATTATCTATTAAAGCAATTTTCATAAATTGGCTTCTGGGAAATTACAACAGGGCTGAATCTATAGCGCAAGTTGTACTTCAAAAATATGATGGTAATCAAGAGGGATTAATCAAGAACATAATCTTTCTTTATTTTGTCATGGGAGAACATGACAAGGCACTTGAGATATCAAAGATGCATCCAAATTACTCGGACCTTACTGACTTTACAGTCAAGCAGCTCAAATCGGGTGAACCCTTAGAAGTAAGATTTCCAGAATATGAGGAAGTAGTTAGGTTCCATGTGTCTACATTCTCGAATCATTCAATTCATACAGCCATGGACCATTTCATGGGGAAGTTTTCTGAAGAAGATGAATTAAAACATATGATAGTTCATGCAAATGGATCAAATGTTCTTGACATTGGCTCATGTATTGGAAATCATTCGCTCTTTTTCTCTAAAATATGTAAATCTAGATTTTTACATGCTTTAGATATTGATAATCGCTGTTGCCTCGCAACAAGAACAAATTTATCATTAAATAATATTCCAGAAGAAAAGTATAAGGTAACAAATGCATCTGTAATTAAATCCGATCAATCCTCTATAAATGAATATAGCCTAGCATCAGATAACCATGCTTATGACTTTATAAAGATAGACATTGACGGAGCAGAACTGGCTTTTATAAGTGATTCGACAGATTATTTAATTAAAATTAGGCCAACATTATTTATTGAAGTAAACAAATCAAACAATGCCGCTATTAATTCAATAATGTCTCAGTTAAATTATAGGAGTATAGTTATTAGTGAGAGGCAAAGTATTGAGCAAAATATATTGTTTATCCCAAGCGAAAATGCGATTAAACAAATTTTTTAATCATCAAATCATTTCAAGCGACTAATACTTTAATTTCTTAAGATAAGCTTTCAATTATTGATAAAACCTTAGCAATCATAGGAGTGGCTGAGGAATTCATTTCTTTCTAAGACGATTAAATAGATAATAAATCTTAGCTCGCGCTAACACTTAATAAGGAAAGGCAAACGCTGAGATATCTGCTAATCGCAACCATATCCCTCACACTTCTCTTATGAACGTGCGTCATGTGCTCCTCTAAAAGAAGCGTTTCTCTTTCGTGACTAATCCTGTGTGTTTAATAGCATTCAGACGCTTAAATGACAGATTAATCTGTCTCTTGTCCCATTCGAGTCCTAACGACACATCGCAAAAGTTTTGGGTGAAAAATTGTTTAGACCTTCTCATAAGGACTTCCTGACCAATTCAGATCTTTACTCCATTGCTTTGACAGGTATATGTACTTCCAGGACAAGATGAAGAGAGTGCCGAAGTCACGGCTTTATATTTTGATAATTATGATGATGCTCATGATGTTCTTAAAAGTATTTATGAAGACTTATCCTATTTAGACTCAGACTAGTTTAATAGCCCTTATTTTGAGATGTTTTAAAGTCATATTATATCGATATTTGTATGAATTATTTTTACTAGATTTCATTTTAAGAACCTCTAGCGTATTTTTACTGCAAGTTGTAAAAACTATTAGGAATGGAATATATGCGTATATTATGGCCCTATTTATATATAAGATCATATATTTTTTGAAGAAACTATGAAATAGTCTTCTTTTGTGCCTAAATAAAAATAAAATGCAAGTCTAACTAATCCTGTAATGAAAAGACATTTGAATAAGAATTTACTTGAATCAGGGAAGATTACCAGGAACGGCCTTCACACTCTGCAACACTATGTGTTACAGTTCTTCACAGGTCGACGTAGTCTGACCTCTACCGTTTCTTAACTCTTTTCTTTATATGAAACCAGCTACACAAGTTAAAGGCGTTGAGCCTCAAAAGGTTCTTGCAGAGCGCATCAATGGATGGGCCGCAATGCTTGGTTTTTTTGCTGCTGTAGGTGCATACCTAACTACAGGTCAGATCATTCCTGGAGTTGTTTAAGAGGAATTAATTATGTCATCATCTTCTTTCGTTACATCTGAAGCAGGCGGTCGCCAAAACATTTTCGCGACTGAAGCCCGCCCTGAAGTTGTAGAAAACTACACAAGCTATTCGGTAGAGGCTGAAAAAGCCAATGGCCGCTGGGCAATGGTTGGATTTATTGCAGCTATCGGCGCATACCTGACCACAGGTCAAATTATCCCAGGAATATTCTGATGAAATCTTCTTCTAATTCTAGTAAATCCCTCATGGACAACGTTTCCATCGACGTACTTCTAGGAAGAGCCGCAATGCTGGGTTTCGTTCTCACATTTGGTGTCTATCTAACAGTAGATGTTGTTTCTCCTGGGCTTATCTAATAAGTCATTCGAGAAGCTCATTTTTTCAAACTAACTTAACTATTCAATCACTTAAAAAATCATGAATGAAAACGCCGAACTACAAAATGGCCGTTGGGCAATGATTGGAATCTTTGCTGCTATTTCTACTTATGCATTCACAGGTCAAATTATTCCTGGCATATTTTAAAGGTATGGAATTAAATCCATTTAAGCCTTTAAAGCAAATCTCAAAAAGGATTTACAACAGATCTACTCAAAATAGTTTTTTGGTCTTTATCAATGAGCATTGGAAAATTATTTCTTAAAGCTGTGACATCAGGAGTCATTTCTGAGGAGGAGTTGATTTGGATAACTTCAAATCAATATTCATTCTCTAGATGTGAAGAGGCTACAGCTTTAAGGCTAGGTAGAATGTTTGACCATGAGCAAATTAATCTTGGTTGTAGGATTTAGCTTGATGAATACAAAACAAGAGGTTCAGAGTGAATCAAATGAGATAGATCTAAATCTAAATAAAGATAGGGCAGTATTTTTTCTAATGTCATCCTCTATTTTTGGCTTGAACATCTTATTAATGTTATTTGTCTCTTTTTATTGGTTAAATCCTTCTTTTCATAATTTGATAACTGGCAGACCTCTTTAAAGACTTTTAAAAAGACAAGCGAACAGTAAAATTACTCTCAATAGGAGGCTTACTCCTGTTCTGAGTAATTTTACTTTGTTTGTCTATTTTTAATGTTTGTTTGGCAAGCAATTTTGGTATATAGTTATTAAATGATTAGTCATTCTTTTTTTTCTAATTGCCAATTACCTTTGATGAAGAGCCAATTATTTACTTCTTTCCTAACTTTCTTAGTTGTAATTTTCTTTAGTGTACAGGCTGTCTTTGCGAGTATTCAGAAAGAATCACTGCCGGAATGCATAGTTACAACTCATTGTGTTCGAGTTGAATGGCAGGTTAGTGATCCTTTAGAAGCATTTAGCAAAGTTTTAAAAGTAGTTCGCAATACTCCAAGAACTGAGGTTGTTGAAGTGAGTGATTCATATATACACGCAGAAGCAACAACTAAATGGATGCGTTATGTTGATGATCTTGAGATACAAGTTATTCCCGATAAGAAAATTGTTCAAGTGAGGTCTGAATCGAGAGTAGGTATTGGTGATAATGGTGTTAATCAGAAAAGAATAGATGAATTAGCCTATAGGCTTACAACGAATCAAAGCATTTGATCTTCGGTAAATCTCAATGAGAATTCTTAGCTGGAATGAATTTAATCTTTGTGTAGAGAAAATTTCAGATAGATGCAAGTATAAAAAGTTTACTGGTGTTTACGGTATCCCTAGAGGAGGTCTCTGCTTGGCAGTTGCAATAAGTCATTCACTGAAGATTCCATTTCTAGATAAACCAAAGCCAGGCTCACTTATTGTTGATGATGTTTATGAGACAGGTTTAACCCTTAGCACGTTTAGACAAATTCCTGATATAACTATATTTGTTTGGTTAAGTAAGTCTTCACCTGAATGGTGGGAAGCAGTTGAATTCTGCGATCCTGAACAGTGGCTAGTGTTCCCTTGGGAAGATCAAGAATCAGTAGATAAAGATAAGATCAATTATCAGAATGACCGCTACCAGTGAGTATGCAATGACCAGCAAGACTATTTACTTGGCTTCTCCTTATGGATTTTCCAATCAGTGGAAAGAGATGTTATTACCTAAGTTTGTTTCAACTTTGAATGGCTTAGGTGCTGAGGTTTGGGAACCGTTTTCTCGAAATGGTCAGGTCAATTTTTCTAAACCTGGATGGGCTCATAAAGTAGCTATTTCGGATCTCAATGATGTCAAGCAAGCTGACGCAATTTTTGCAGTAGTAAATGGAACGCCTCCAGATGAAGGGGTAATGATTGAGTTAGGTATTGCAATTGCATTAGATAAGCCAACATTTTTGTTTCGAGATGATTTTCGTCGCTGTAGTGATTCAGAAGAATATCCTCTTAATCTCATGATTTTTTCTGGGTTACCTGCCTCAAACTGGCAGGATTATTTCTATACGTCACTTTCTGAGATTTCTAGCCCTAAAAAGGCTTTGGTGAGATGGTTACAATCAAAATAATCTTTTTACGTATTAGAATAATTAAGATTAGTATTTAAATACTATGCCTTCATACCTGGTACTTACTATTAACTAATATTTATTTTTTCCTGTCCAACATATACTTCTATCAGGATTAACTATTGTCACGTAATTTGCTTTTATATTTTGAAGCCTCTCTTGAGGGATAGCTGTTTGTATCATTCGGGTAAATGAATTCAAAGCATTCCCTTGGATTGCGCCTCCCTTTTCTCTGAATAGATTATTCTCTTGCTCTATCTTCCACTTCAAAGATGAATTGAAATCTATAGCTTTGATATGCCAGATAGACGTTAACATTCTCCATATTTTTTGATAACCTTCTAATGAAGATTCAACTAATCTACGATATTTTTTCTCCTCCTCAGTTATAGGAAAAGATAATTTATATTCATAAGCCTTTTTAGTAGTCTTTTTATTTTTTGAATGGCAACCAAGAAACCATCCTTCTAAAATAACAACTTTAGGCTTTGCTTCTATCCATCCATTTCTATCTCCTCGCCCTTCTCTTAGTGACTTATCAAATGATGGGGAAGTTAATACTCCATTATTAAGCCAGTCAAACATAGTCTTTTCCAAAAGATCAATACAGTGACTGCCAGGTAATGCTCTTGGAACATTCCAAGGATTCCCAGACATTGCTTTATCTAGTTGATTAGCTGGCCAATAGAAATCATCCATCGAAATTACTTTTAGAGAATAATTTAATTCCTTAGCAGCCTCTTCCAGCCATTTACCTAGAGTTGTTTTACCAGAACCTGGAAGACCTGAGATTCCGAATATGCTGCGATCTTTATTAGAATTGATCAGACCTTCAATTTGTGTAAGGATTGGAAGGCCAATGCCCCATACCCAGTCCGACCTTGTTCCTATTGGCCAAGATCTTGATGCAATATTGATTCCACCATTAGACTCCCAATGTGATAACCATTCACAGGGTTCTTCCCACCCTAATACATAAAGTAGATCCTCATATGGCGAAAGAGGAAAAAGAATATTTGGATCTACAGGATTTGACCAAGGAGAAAGATCGCTTCTAAAAGTATTCTTGTTAATGGGTCCTAAGTTTAATCTAACTATTTTCTCACAACTAATAAAAAGTAGAATCTATTATGTAGAAAAATTAATATATTAATTGTAAATATATTATAATTTATGTTCTTTGCCTAAAGCTATTTTTCTATAGAACTATTTCTAGAATGACAGAGTATTTGATAACTATTTGGAGTAATACAGGTCATTCCAATTTTCTTTGCAGTTGAGATTATTTGCAACCTTGTAGTATATGTATGATTGTTATCATTTGGAATTGGAAGGAGTATATATTCGTATTTATCTAAGGGGTAATAGACATTATCTTCTATATTTTGTACCATTTCTCTATTTGCAAAGTGTGGTGCTAAATTATCAGTAGTTAGAATAGATGCATTCGCAGGGATGGCCTCTTTAACCTTATGAAAAGCTATAGATTCTTTTAGTTTAGGAAAATATCTTGAATGGTAATAACCAATTCTAGAGTATCCAATAAAGCTAGCAATTGCAAAAAATATACTAAGATAGTAATAGATATTTCTCAATCTAACTGATAGATCCTTGAATATTATTAATGAGTCAGAGCATCCTACTACTATGAAGGGAAGGATGCTTATTGAATATTGAGAATATAGCTCTCTTTGTGAGCCGTTAGAGGAAATTAAATTAATAAGAAATATAGGAAGACATGATATTAAAGCAGGTATTGATTTTAGTTTAAATAGTAGAATAAATGGCAAGACAAGTCCAAGTGTATATAGGAAAATTGAATCAATAGGTGATTCAGAAAATACAATCCATGGCTTTGTAAGCAATGTATTTATAATTTCTAATTTTGTTGACCCTAGGTAACCTAACCTATCATTAATATAATCACCACTTACAGCAGAGTACTTTTGAGCTACATTCCACCATAAGATAGAAATTAGGAATGTGATTGAAGATTTCTTATAATCTCCATTAAATAGAGAATATATACTTACTCCTATCCCGAAGAGAACTTGAGATTTTTTTGCAGATAAAGAGATGAGTAAAGTTAAATAATATACGAATGATTTTCTATTTTTTGACTCATATATTGCAATAAGCATGAATGGTATAGCAACTACTTCAGGATGAAAGTTAGCAATATTTGCAAGGAATATGATTGGAGTCAGGAATATTGATATTAATAAAGCGATGGATAATTTATTCCACTCCTGTTTTTTGTAAATGTAATATCCTGCTATGGCTGGCGTACAAGCAAGTGAAAATGACTGTATAAATAATAAGGTTAGTGTTGATGGAAATACTTTATAGACATAACTAATGGGTATTAAGAGGAGAGAAAAAATGATCTTGAAGAGGAGATATTCCTCTAAGGCTACTTACTGAATTTATACTCTTATAAGCAATTAGCCAAGTGAACTGCTCAAATATACCTAGGTCCCAGGCCGAACTGCCAAGAAGTAAATGCTTTATTGAGGCAAAACAAAATAGTATTATTCCAAATATTCCTATAGTAAATATAAGCTTTCTAAGCATGATGGAACCTTTTCATCACTTCATAATAAATAATATCTCTAAGATTATCTTAAGTCATTAATTTACTGATTTACTTGTTTGACTAGAGCTTCAAATAAGCTAGCCTATGATTACATTGGTGTAAATTTATAACTAAGCTGCCTCTGATTCCTGTCGTTGCTTTAAATCGATAATTTCTACAGAGGTTTCTACAGAGGCTTTTAAATACTGATAATTCTCTTCATCTAACTCATCGCTATTCAATGTAACTTCACAATCCTCAAATACCCTATCATTGGTAGGCAGGCTAGGATTCTCTTCCGCTTCTACCAGAGCTAATTCTTTGACAGTAGATCTTTTTGATGGTTGATTCATTAGATCTAGGCAGTAATTTGAAAGAAACCCTGTTTTCTTGTCCAGAAGGATCTCCAGAATGGAAGCCATGAAATGTTTAATTAATTAACCTGCCAAATATTCACATATGAATAAGGGGAAATCAATAATTTAATCCCAAAAGCCTGACATTTTCAGACTTTTTGTTCAATTGATTTCCTATTTAGCAACCATGGCTACTGCAAGTATTAAGCAATGCGTAATTCCTGCGCATGCACAGTTGTTAAAAAGAAGAGCTGTGGTAGTAAAAGTTCTTCCCAGGCTCTGATTGGGTATTTGATAATGTTATCTAAAGAGAAAAACAGTTAAATCCGGCTATCTTCAACCTAAGCTAGCTTTGGTTTCCTAATCTATATAGGGATATTCAGGCTTTTGATACATTTGCATGAACCACTCTAGTGTTGTTAAAATTTCTTGCTTTTTGATTTCTATTTTTTGCAATTATTGGTGTCACTCTTCAGGAATATAGTTTTTAATTGACTATACCCTATCGTAGTATTAGCATATAATAAAATACTAAGAATGAAGCTATAGAAACAGTATGAATAAAGGCTTCGGGAAGAAAGAGAATGATAATTCCGTAGTAAATGACGGAGACACTGTGCTTGATTTTTTTAATCAAGCAATCGAATATCATCAATCAGGTAAACTTCAGGAAGCTGAATCGGCTTACAATTCAATACTTAATATAGATAAAAAGAATCCTGGGGCACTTCTAAACTTGGCTAGTATCTATAAAAATACAAGCCGTGTGAACAAGGCTGTTAATCTACTTGAATCTTGCATTAAATATAATCCTAAATTTGTTGATGCATACTCAAATTTAGGTAACCTTTTACGAATTATAGGTCAATTAGGAGAAGCTCACCAAATCACTAAAGAAGCAATATTGCTAAACCCAGAATCAGTAAATTCAAATATAAATATGGGTTCTATTCTTTTGGAGATGAATCGTTTAGAGGAGGCTATGAAATTCACCTTGAAAGCTATTGAATTGGATCAATTTAATTCGATAGCTCATTTAAATCTTTCCGTTATATATAGGCTTCAAAATAATTTAGATAAGTCTGTAGAAGTAGCTAGGAAGGCTATTTCTTTAAATTCCTCTAAATTAGAACCTTATTTATCTTTGATTACAACATTTATAGAACAAGGAAATTTTTTTGATGCAATCACTACATGTTCTCAAGTATTAGGCAAATATCATTCTAATCATAGACTCTGTCTTTCTCTTTCAAAAGCTATTTCTCAGATTAACCCTCAAGAACTTGACGTTCAGCTAATTCGAGATCTTATAAATCTACTTATCTTTAGGAAAGATCTAGAACTTCAGTCATTATTCAAATTTATAGACTTTATTTACACACCAATGCTGCTAAATGAACTCAAAGATAACAATCAATATATTTATATTTCTACTATTTCAAATTTGGAATCAGAAGCGAAAATGTTTTTTCAAGCATTAAAATGTATAAATTTTGCAAGTCTTTCATGGGAAAGCTACCTTACGAAATTACGGCGAGATATAACACTTGCATATGCTTCAGGTATTTATAAACTTGATCCTTCAATTGATTTAGATAGAGTGTCGATAGCAATCGCTCATCAAAGCTTCCTAAATGAGTATATCTATTCTTTTAAGTCAGATGAATATGATCTTATAAATAAGATTATTGGAAAAATTCAGAATGGAAAAGTACAAGATTTACCTATTTCTATTCTTGCCAGTTATATGCCTTTATATTCTCTTGATTCCCTTAGATCTATTCTATTAAATTATAAATCTAATAATATTGAAATTAATGAGTTGCTAAATTGCCAATTACATCAACCATTAGAGGAAAGAAAATTTATTAGTTCTCTAGCTAATGTTGGCAATATCTCTAATCGAATATCAATTAATGTCAAGGCACAATATGAGCAAAATCCTTATCCAAGATGGATCTATACAGAATTCTCAAAAGAAAATAAAATACATTACCTTAATGTTATTAATTCAGAAATAAAGCCAAATATCGTTAATAGTTCCTATGATTCAAATCCTTTACAAGTTCTTATCGCGGGTTGTGGTACTGGTAAGCAGATTATTAAAGCCCAAAGATATTCAAATGCTCAAGTAACAGCAATTGATATAAGCGCTTCTAGTCTTTGTTACTCGAAGAGAAAGATATCTGACTACGGTATTAACAATGTTAGCTTGATACAGATGGATATATTGGATCTTCCTAAATTGAACAAGAAGTTTGACGTAATTGAATGTTGTGGAGTCTTGCATCATATGGAAGATCCTGCAAGAGCATTAGAAACTTTAACTAATACTTTAGTAGACTCTGGCTATTTAAAGCTTGGACTTTATAGTACTGTTGCAAGGCAATTTATTAAAGATATTAGATCTACTTTACCAATAAACCTATCAAATCTTAATTCGGAACAACTTCGGAGTATAAGAAATGAGCTAATTTCTGAAAACAACTATATTTACAAAAAGATCTATAGAGTATTAGATTTCTTTTCGATCTCTTCCTTTAGAGACCTTTTATTACATGTTCATGAAAAAACCTACACTCTTCCTCAAATAAACGAACTTCTCCATAATAATAGTTTACATTTTTTGGGATTTTATATCCCAGATGAAATAAAAAACAAATACAAATCTATGTACCCTAACGATAAGAAATTATTAGAATTAAGAAATTGGTCAAAATTTGAAGAAATTAACCCAGATATATTCAAAGGTATGTATCAGTTCTGGGCTTCAAAAAAATAATAAATAATTATCTTCAATGCAATAAAATTAAACTATGATCTAACAGGATCGTTTAATTCACTTTTTTAAATCTCTTTTTCCCTACCTTGCAGACTGGACAAACCCAATTATCTGGCAGGTCTTCAAATGCTGTACCAGGCTCAATGCCTTGGGATGAATCACCTTTTAAAGGATCATAAAAATAGATACAGTCCTTGCATTTATACCTGTTAACCGATAAGGTTTCTTGCATTTAATTTCTTCCTATCATATTTCTATCTTAGCTCTAATAGCTTCCTTTAACACTCTTGATAATCGCATAAATATTAAACTATTTTAAAACTACTAGCTTCTCAGACACTTGTTTTCCATTAGCAAGCCTTTTCCCTCTTGTTAACTTGTCTTTGTACCAACTATTTAACCTTGCTTTTTTTTGTATCAGTTATATCTTCTAATTAGTTGGGTCAGGATAGTGTCCCCAGAACAGGTCAGTCTTGTTAATGCCAGAACTCGAATAGCCTTAAGGTCACTTGACTCTGCAGTGATATTTGAAGCGATCATGGAGCTTTGCAAGTCTAACCTACACAAAGCTGATCAGTTATCAGCCTGGTTTTCTGATGTTTCTAAAAGGTGTAAGGCCAGGGAGAAATTGAATATTGATATCTCGATGATGCGGATGTGGCAATTGGGAAATATGGATATAAAGGATATCTCAGCTGATGGAACGCCAATTTTCACTCTCACGCCCAAGGGGTTAGAGAAGATCAGTCTTACAAAGAAAAGCAGGTGGTTTGAGGTTTTACTATGGGACGAGCAGCGCCAGGCCGTTTAGCTCTAATCGATTACTAGGTTTTTAATTTTCTACAGTTAAATCCAATTGACTGAGCTAAAACCGATAAGTAAATGTGAAAATGATGTTTTGGCATTGTTCCTTATCAAGGACAAAGCCATTATTAGAAGTCCTTCTGATGTCGATATCATCTTGAATATTGGGATGATAAAAGTTATAGATATCTTTTTAGAGTTAGAATTTATTGGCTACCTCAAGTGGCTTAGCCTTAATTTACTCGACCTCGAACTTGGAAGAAGTACTAAGGAAATTTACGAAGAGGTATATAACTCCCAGGCTCAATTGACTTTACAAGGACGAAATTTTCTAGTGGAGTCAACAAATGTGTTACCTCAATGATTAAGAATCCAACAATAAGCCTAAGGAAATGAGCGACGTCCGGAATTGTTGCTAATAAGGAGAAGAAGGAATTTAAACCTGTAATCCCTATTTACTAGAGAATTCAATGCAGAGTCAAGGGATGAGTTACGAAGAATTGCTTGAACGGGGACATCATGCCCGATTGCGAGGTAATGAGGAACTGGCCAGGTTGCTTTTCTCGAGAGCCCTTGAATCAAAAAGAAAGTCAAGCTTAGAGGAGGAGGACACTTTTATAGGCCCTGACGAAGAGAATCAGCCAAATATTTCCCTTTGAACCTTTAGATGGCTTTATTGAGAGAGAACCTTAAAAGCTAGAGAATCATGATATAACTTGAGTTTTCTTGGCTAGTCCGCCAAGAAATACTTTCTTTTTTAATTCGCTAAAAATCTCAGCCAACTTTTAGAAAAACGATTCATATCAAGTCCTTCAAGAAGCGAAAGGCCCGAAGTCAAAATCTTTTGTGAGGATTCAAAATTCGTCAATAGGACTGCTTGCCAAAGAGCACTTCTTCAACGATAATATCTTTTGTAGCATCAGCTACAAATACGTTCACCTTGATTTCTATTGAGGCGCAGTTCGACTCAGGCCATGGAACGGGGACTTGAGCTAACTCGGAGAACCGAAAATGACCCTCACTTATCGTGGTCAAAAGTATCAGCAGCATAAATCAGCTGCTAATAAGGAACAGGTTGTTTTGATTTATCGCGGTAATCAGTACCTGCGCTGAAACCTGACAACAACTATAAACTTCAAAAATGCCCTATTTCTTTAGGGCATTTTTTTTTATTCCATTGATTTGATTCCATCCTTTGTGACAACCTCCATTAAAGGAGCAAGAATTATCTCTAACTCTTCCTCTGAAGAAATGCCGAAAATCTCTAAAGGCTCATTCCCAAGAGAATCAGTAAATGGTTCAAGAATGTTGAGCATGAAAACTTTTAGTTGTTTAAACGCTAGTGGATTTAAATAGCTATCGATAATCTGATGTTGAGATCGGCATAAATATCAAACTTGGTAAAGATATCAACTTGAAGTCATAATAACTTCGAGGATGATATCTATCTGAACTGAAGTTTTCACTAGTATATTTATGATACTTAGCGAAAAACTTTTATTACGGGTTTTTATTTTTACTCTAAAATATTACTAATTCCTTATATGTTGAATTCTGATTATAATTTAAACTATATTATTCTTTAATTCTCAGATAAAAATCGCACTTAATGGATTCAGAGAAGTCTTCTCCTGTAGAACAGTTGAATGTTCTGGGACAGCCTTTAGAGCTTTGTAGCTGTAAACCTCTTACTGGATGGTTTCGAGATGGTTTTTGTAGGTCTGACGTATTAGATCTAGGACAGCACACCGTTTGTTGCGTCGTAACTGATCCTTTCCTTACTTATAGTAAGGCTCAAGGTAATGACCTTACAACTCCAGCCTTGGATTTTGGGTTCCCAGGTTTGAGGGAGGGAGACCAATGGTGCTTATGTGCACCTAGATGGAAGCAATCATATGATGATGGAATGGCTCCTATGGTTCGATTAGAAGCTACCGAGATAGGAGCTCTAACGGTAATCGGAATTGATATTTTGATGAAATATGCATACAAAGAAAATTAATTCTTTAACCAAAATGATAAGATTTTCTAGATTAATTGTTTTTCTTATATTCTAGACCCTTCTTTTACTATGATTATTTGTTATAAATCTAATTTCAGTAGTGAATGATTTGAATTTTGGTTATATAGCCTTAGCCATTGTTGGAGTATTATTTTTATTGCTTCAGGTATGGTGGATTGGTATGACCATGAAAAATGTAGACCAAGAAGAGTTTGTCCTTAAGGATGGTGATACAGATGAATTTAGGACGAAGCTTGAAAAGTTATACCGCTCATGAGTATATGTTTAAGGCCAAGTAATGTTTTTATAAGATTAAAGTCATCTCCTGCTTTTTCGTTTTGCTTCATCTTGATCTAACGTTGATTTAATTAACCCTTGATAGTCACCTTTTGCCGAAGAAAGTCCAAACATTATTGCGAAACCAATAACTGATATTGAAATCGCTCCAATCTCTAGTGGTCCTAGATTTAATGCCACGGCAAAAAAACTTTGGATCATTTGCTTCGTTTGATTTTACCTATCTTAGTACTGATTCTCTTCAAAGCTACTTTGTGTTTTTAGTCTCGTCTTTTTTTATGGATGCAGTAGTGTTCATATGAAGGATTTAGAATGCTTTTACAAGCATTGTTTAAACATTCTTGACCTTCACTTAAGTCGATAATTTGTTGGTTATTTAAATTTTAACTATTAAGTCTATTTACTCCTAAAAATAATTAGTTGAAGATTAAGGTTTGATAAAGTCGACATAGAAACTTATTGAGTCATTTTCCTGATGATCTAGGCCTTCAATAAACTTTCTTTCTTTTGAGAATTGAAAACCTGTGAATGTGCATTGCTTTATAATTTTATCAAGATCATATAATTGCATATGGCCACTAGAGTGCAAAAGGTCGGTTATAAGATCAATATTGGAAAGTAATAATGGATTTATTGGCTTGGTTTCCCTTCTCTTTACATTCGATATTTCTAAAATATTCTTACCTAGGGTATGCAGAGGTTTATATAGATCACATATATCAAGAAGATCAGATATTTCCTTCTTTCTATCAGGATAATTAAAATCTGGTTTATAGGATGCAGGTGTTGTCATTACTTGCACATCTCTAGTGTTATACTTTTCAAGAGTTTTGGAATCATTATTCGTATACGCTCTGATTAGCTCCCCTGCATTTGGCAGCACTATGCTAAGAATTCCCTCTGGCTTAAGTACTCTAAAACATTCACTTAATGTACTTACAGCATCTTGATGGTGTAAGTGTTCAAGAAAATGTGATGTGTAGACAAAATCTATTGAATTTTCTGGAAAAGGTATTTCATTGGGGGCTTCCCAGCTGATAGTCGCTGAAGTTTCATTGACGATAAAGGTTGGTATATTCCAGTCAAGGTTTAACCAGCCTTTCCTTGGTTTTATCCCGCAACCGAGATCTACCCTTCTCATTTTTCTAATTTTTCAATGATGTTTATATTGTAGAGGTGATATCGCTTTCATTAGTTCCCATAATTACAATCAATCTATATTGTAGTTCTCTATTTTTCTAATAACAGTATTTTTAGGGATATGCCTTTGATTGGATTCTTCTTAATGGTTTTATTTTGGACTCTTTTAGATGCCTTTGGCTCCGTTGTCGCTTCTTAATTGGTTAGCCATATTTTGATTGGCTGCCAACCATCATTTTTATGATGGTGTCAAAATCATTTGAATCCTTATTTAGACAACCACGCTCACAAGAATTCAGTTTGATGTGTTTTGAATAGAAAAAGAGATTCTTTCTCTCGAGCAAACTTGTCATATAGGACTAGTTTCATTACAACCTTATCAGCGCATTGCAAAGCTCCCTTGCCTTCAATGATCCTAAAAATTTAGGATTGCCGTTCTTTAAGAACCCAGTCATATAAAGGCTATAGAGCCTCTAGCGATTGCTTCTATTTGTCCTACTTATCTACCTCTTAGAGGCCTAAGGGCAAAACCCTTATGCCGCAGACCTTTACGGATGCTGAACGGCCTAGGCGCGAGAGCTCCAGTTGAGTGTATTCTTCATTGCGTATTTTCTCCTTCCATACCTTAATTATGCAGACCTATGGAAATCCAAACCCCTCTTATGGATGGTGGGTTGGTAATTCTGTAGTGACCAACAAGTCGAGCCGTTTTATTGGCTCACACGTTGCTCACACAGGATTGATTTGCTTTGCAGCTGGTGCAAACACCCTATGGGAGCTAGCTCGGTACAACCCTGACATCCCAATGGGCCATCAAGGAATGGTAAGCATTCCTCATTTGGCTGCAATGGGAATTGGCTTCGATGAAGCGGGAGTCGTCTGGACTGGAACGGGAGTTGTTTTAGTAGGAGTTTTCCATTTGATCTGCTCCATGGTTTATTCAGGAGCTGGTCTTTTGCACTCTCTGATATTTAGTGAAGACACTCAGAACAGTTCAGGACTGTTCGCAGATGATCGCCCAGAGCATCGTCAAGCTGCTAGGTACAAACTGGAATGGGACAACCCTGATAACCAGACTTTCATCCTTGGCCATCATCTGATTTTCTTTGCTGTTGCCAACATCTGGTTTGTTGAATGGGCCAGAGTACATGGCATTTATGACCCGGCAATTGATGCAGTTCGTCAGGTTAATTACAACCTAGATTTGACTGCTATTTGGAGTCACCAGTTTGATTTCCTCGCTATCGATAGTCTTGAGGACGTCATGGGCGGACATGCCTTCTTGGCATTTGCTCAAATCCTTGGTGGTGCTCATCACATTGCTACCAAGATGGGATCTGGAATCCTTGGTGAATACACCGAATTCAAAGGTAAGAATCTTCTCTCAGCAGAGGCTATTTTGTCCTGGTCCTTAGCAGGGATTGGTTGGATGGCAATTATTGCTGCCTTCTGGTGTGCAACTAATACCACTGTTTATCCAACTGAATGGTATGGAGAAACACTTCAATTGAAGTTTGGTATTTCACCTTATTGGGTAGATACTGTTGTTCCTACAGATGGAGCGCCATTCGGTCATACCTCTCGTGCATGGTTGACCAATGTCCATTACTACCTAGGCTTCTTCTTTATTCAGGGTCACCTTTGGCATGCTTTGCGCGCCATGGGCTTTGATTTCAAACGTATTCCAAATGCAATTGGAAACCTTGATAGTGCGACTGTCTCTCTTAAGGGATAAAAGTTCCTAGAGATAGTATTTACTCTCTGTGAGTTGGAAAGCCTCGCCATCATGGTGAGGCTTTTTTTTTTGGGCTCTCTTGGCTGAATTAATTATGCTTAGATTTTTAATTGAAGTTTCTTCTTTAAAAAGATTTTCTGATCCTATAAAGATGAGCACTTAAAGAAAGGAGGGCTCTCAGAAGAAAGGGGGTAGGAAAGGCTTAAGCCTTTCCTACCCCCTTTCTTCTCTTAATAAGAGCTAGAAGCTAGTTCTTTAGATGATTAGGCATCACCTGGATCGTTTTTACCGTAATAGATGAACTGACTTACTTGAACAAGCGCGATAAGTCCAAATAGTGCTGGTAGGAATTGGAATCCACCTGATGGCTTGACCAATCCAATATCTGATGGATGTGGTAATTGGGTCGCGAAATCAATGATATGCGTGAAATCAATCATTAAGTGAATGAGTAAGTCCAGCTTTTATAACTCATTATGCGAAGGATCTGGTCGTTTCAGTTGCACCTTGCAAAATAAAATAAGGTATAAGTGCCATTCCAAAGACTCATTAAGGCCTTTTCATGTCTATGGGAGTGGGGTTTTTAAAGGGAAAAAAGCCCAATAAAAAAGGTAGGGATTTTAGCCCTACCCTTTAAAGCCTTTTGTTTGGCCTATTGAGATAACTGCTCAGTTAGCTCTTATTCATAGTTTTCTGGTTTTGCCCAGGGATCAATTCTTTTTGAATCATCAGAGTAGTAAAGGAATTGTGTCATTCCAAATACTGCACCTAAGCCGCAGAGAGCTGCTGCAAGGTTGAAACCTCCTGAGGGCTTGATTAAACCGATGTCAGATGGGTGAGGAAGTTGTGTTGCGAAATCAATGATGTGGTTTAAATCAATCATCAATAAAAGGGGCTTTAAAATAGCCTTGTTTTTATATTCCGGTACTTATAAACGAGAAGGGCTTCTGCTAGGGAGGCTCTGTTGCATCTTGAAAACTGTACAGAAGTCCTTTTAGATCTTGTATTCCTTCAGATCCAAGTGATAACTCGTTCTTGGGCCTTTTATAAACCAGACATAGAGCAAGTAGCTTCAAAGCATTTTCAAAA
>QCKB01000005.1 GCA_003215655.1 Prochlorococcus sp. AG-409-J16 | reverse complement strand
ACTAATTTAACCGTACTCAAAATATCTCTTCCAATCCCAGGAACAATACAAAACCATGAATGAATAGATTCATGGATTAATTACTTAGTAATGTGCTTTTAAAGCCTATTTAAAAATACAGTTATCCCTGCAAAGGCTAAATCGATTCAAAGTCTGATATCAACTTTTAAATCGCCATTAACTGAGCATTATGCAGGCGCTTAGCCTTCCCCTTTCTTGAAGCAGAATTAGCATTTAAAGCTTTCTGGTCCTGAAACTTACTTCCATGGGAAGTAGCAATTACCTGTGCATTGTGAATGCGGTCTGCTCTTTTAATGTGCGCACGAATTAAAGGGAGAGTGTTCATGGCTTTCTTTTTCGAAATAGCAGCCCCGTTCCCTGCTGCCAAAACATGCATCCCAGTCAAGGGACGAACGTACTAAAACGGTAGCAACAGATACCAAACCCTGGCTCTAGTGAATATTACCTAATAGCAGTTATCTGATGGAACTTCCTGTCTGGATAATTCTTTTTATCAGCAAAAGCCCTGAATCCCCAGGCATTTGAAATTTATTTACGCCACCTATTTTTTTATTAGTTGATATGAATCAAATCAACTGCTGCCCTAGGAGAAGTCCAATCCTAAGCTGGACAGGGCTGACCAAGAGTTAGCACAAACGGTCCCTAATTTTTGAGATGTTAATTGATTAGAAAGTGAGCCAACCCGAAGGAAATCAATAAACCAATGCCTAGATTCCAAATCAAAGCTTGATTTCGAAGAAGGTAGCGCATTGATTTTCAAAGATTAAAAATCAGAAGAAAGCAACCAATGAAAAGTCGAAACCAGAGCAAATCTCCTTGCGGGGCCTGTTGGCCTACTAAAACAAAACATCTAATAACTGCTAATCCCAATATGCCTATTAATTGCCAGTGCAGCTTTTTGCTCTAGAAGAATTAACCCATAATTCATTCATCAAAAACTTTGCAATGGGAATTAGTTGGGTGCTCCTCGCATTCTTTATCCCAAAAATCTAATTTTGAGGCTCCCATCTTTTCTTCTATCGGGGCCATACATTCTTTAATTGCTACTTCAGTTTCATCTATAGAGCAGGTAGGTAACTCAGATGCCTCGTTCTTTATTACATCCCTAAGGATGGTGAATGGTGAAGTGAGCTTCATTGGAGACCTCCTTTAAATGCAACAGAAAATTCATGCCAAAACTCCAGGATTCCTATGAAAGCAAAACCAACAAGACTAATACCTAAAGCGATAGGGAGAATAGCCTCAAAAAGCATTAGGCCTTCTTGATAGTTCATCATCAGCCTCCTGAAGAAAATTTACGAGGGGCTTTAACAAAGCCCCCTAAAGCCACAGAGCATTGAACTTGTTTTACTCATATAGGCTCTCTATTCCCTTTTTAATTGATAAAGAAAGCAATGTCTATGGTGCTATTACTAAAGTATTTACCCTCAACATTCCTCTTACTAAATGGACAATTTGTTCATAGTTAGATTTTTGAGCTATTCAGGGGATCCAAACACTTGGAGGCAAGATCATCCAATATGAATGCTGACGATTATTAGAATCGTGATGCTTTAAGTCACAAGACAGATCGCACTTGGTGAGTCGTGGGTTCGCAAGCCGGTCAAGGATCCTTGCCATATCAACGGCAGAAAGCTCTCCATCACTATTCCACTTTAATGTGGTTTTACGTTGAGGAGGCACCTTATTATTGTCTCCGTCAATCAAGTTGCTCTTACCTTCCAAACTGTCCAAATATGCCTTAGCAGAATGTAAATCACTTGAGTAAACACAATGGGTTCTTGAGCATGATCGAAAAATCCGACCATCATCTCCTCTAAAACAAGTAATTGATCCACCCTTAGAGCTTACATAAACAGGATTTGAACTTTTCATTACTGCGCCTCCTGCTTAAGGTGTGAATCAATACATTGAGCTATACATTGAGCTCCATCCTCACTTATCGTGCATGCCATTATGCATTCAAAATACTCATCAATCGCATCATGCTCAATGTCAATTCCATGCATTGAGTTATATTCGTTTATGGGCATGATTTGCACCTCCTTAAATTGGACAAAGAAGCTAGCATCTAAATCCCTATTTTTAATCTTAAGCAACAAAATCTAAACTACCTAAGTCATTACTACTAACAGATTTAGGTTAATATTTTTTTAATACTTACGAGCATAATATCTATAGATACTGGTCTCAGTTTCATTATTAAATAATAAAAAATGACCCTTTCCTTGCCTCCAAAGAAAAAGTCATTTTATGTCTGAGCATTTCTCAAAAGCTTCTAACTTTTCATCTCCTGGGGCCAAGGAACCAGGTGAAAGGCTGATAAGACTCCTATAAGGGCACCTATAACGATGCGAAGAAGCGCCTGTACGAAAAAGACAAGTGAGAACAATCCAATGTCAATGAAAAAATTCTCAATCCTTGTCTCTAGAGATTAAGGCCAACCCTCTTTTCAATGAGACTGTTGGAGCAGGGATGAAAAGCCAAACAACCTGTTGCTAATGCTCTGGCGGAGTGTCGATCATGAATCCCTCCGTGCAACTGTTCCAAGATTATGTATCAACCACTACAAAAATGGCATCAGTCTTAATGCCTATTTCTTGGCCAGCTCTTTTTTGAGTATTTCTTCCGGCAAAGATCAACCCACTTATTCAATCGGGTCCTTTCAAGCTTACATACACCTGAAAGAAAGTAATACTTTCCCCATGGTTATATTATTTCAGTTAATTTTTGAACAGAAAAGGAGGAGATTGTAAGAGATTTTTCATCCTTTTAATATCAAATATTTATTGCTTGCACCATCCAAGAAAACACTTTTACTTAATTGAATGAGAGGAAGATTGCTAGAAATCATCTGGATCTCTAGCTGCTTCTAGACTATCAGAACTTCTAATTCTTCCTATATTTTCTTGCTCAAAAGACCTTCTACTTTGCTCGAGTTTCTTGATCTAATACATCGACTCTTTTATTAACTAGCGAAATTGCTTTCGATTGAAGCTTTTACCTTGAGAACTAGCTAACGAATTTCATCCTATTGATTGAGATAAAGCAGGTTTTTTCTCTATCAAGATGAACAGCTGTAGTGGGATACGCCCCCTGCGTTGAAAAAACTTTTGGGCTTTAAGCAGTCGTACTTCTTCTCCACATCAGATGCTTGCTCGTCGTAGGGATTGCTAAGCACAGACTGTAGTTCCTTAATAAGGCTGTAATCACCTTGCTCCGCCATCTTATAAGCGGGTGCTATCAACCACTCGCGCCAGGTGTACTTCGGGTTGATGAGTTTCATCGCAGAGGATGTTGCGCTGAGGTCACCGCAATTAATGATGCGATCGCGCCAACGTTGGAGCCAATTACTCCACTGAGCATCAATCTGCTCTGAGCTTGGCAGATAAAAGGACTCTTTCAAAACCGAAAGTTCGTCGGGGATTTGAGACAACTTTCTAAAAAAAATCGTGTAGTCAACCTTGGAAAGGACCATGAGCTGCATCAGTTCGTTCACCAGAATTGCGTCATAACTGATCAAGCCGAGCTTCTTTGCCCACATGGCATCTAGCTCCTGACTCATGATTTCAGCAAAACCTTCTCTGATTTGATCGAGTCTTGCCAATGCATCAGGGTTTTCGATAAGCAGAGGTCGGATGGCTTCACAAAACATCTGATAATTGGCTTCAGCCGCAATCGGTTGATTAAAGAATGAGAAATGGTCGCCACCTCCTGTCCAAGGTTGAAACCTGGGATCAAACAGTTCACAGAATCCAAAGGGGCCGTAGTCGAGGGTGAATCCACCGGCAGCACAATTGTCACTATTGAAATTTCCCTGGCAGTAGCCAACGCGCATCCAATTAGCTACCAGTGATGTGAGCCGTCCGCGAAACAAATCGGCCAGCTCAACAACTTTATCGGCAAAGGTAAGACTCGGATCAATTAACTGAATATAATTACGCTCAATCAGATGTTTAACTATCATCTGTAGTTCATTCAGCGCCCCCTGATGGACATGGCCTCGTGCGCGACGAGCAAACAACTCAAGCTGGCCAACACGCAAAAACGACGATGCGACTCGGGTTGTAATCGCCGCAGGATTATCCTCCAAGATATCGGGATCGATGGACCTTGAGTCCTGTGCATACCAGGGCCTGCGCACTGTTTCAGATCTGGACACATAAAGTGTCAAAGAGCGTGATGTCGGAACGCCTAGGGCCTGCATATACTCTTGCGCCAGAAACTCACGCACGCTTGAACGGAGAACTGCACGGCCATCCGCTCCGCGGCAGTAGGGCGTTGGGCCTCCTCCTTTCAGTTGCATCTCCCAGCGTTTGCCTTTGAATAGGCCTTCGAAAACGGAAATTGCACGGCCATCACCGTAGCCATTACCAGTCCCAAAAGGGCACTGCTGTATGTATTCAGTGCCGTAGATGGACAGGGCATAACCGGTAGCCCAACCAACCGGACGCATTGGATCACGTGCAACTGTGATATCGCCTGAAAACAGCCTGCGGAATTCTTCGTCAAGGACAAGCTCTTGGCTCAAACCCAATTCACTAAACAAGGTTTTGCTATGCGCAATGTATTCGGGCTTTTGAATAGCAGTGGGGGTAACCGGTACGTAATGACCAGAGAAAACTTGGCGAGGGCGATGATCGTGGCCATTGTCTCTCGCCTGGGGGTCCGCTTGGAGCGAATCCATGAACGAATAGTCGGCCAGTTGCGAAAACTCAGCAAAAGTTTTTGTTGTCGGCGATTCAATCGCGCTTGTAGTGGAAGGCATGGTCCTGTAGCTGAGGACATCGTCGATCTCTTATTTATTATCGGCTAAAGATCAATTAGTCCTCAATGGAATGACTGTTAAAGAGACTAATGAAGACAGAAAAAAACGCTTCGAAGCGATGTCTAGCCATGAGAGAAAAATTTTAATTAAGGAGAAAATGAACGCCCAAGGATTAAAAGAAGGGAGCGGGGTACCAGGGAAAGACTTGTCTTCATATGACCGAGATGAGATATGGGACCTAATCCAAGTGACTAGCTGTTTACCTGAAATGCGAACCAAGCCCCCCCAAATGCCCCCAAAGGCAGATAAAAAAACGTTAATCCCTTGGCTGCTTATAGCAATAGCTTTTGCGTGTGGTCTGGTCTTATATTACGAGCAATACCCTTCACCAGAAACAAGAAGAGAAATATCCGTCAATGGAATATTTACTGATTGAAAACAAGAAAAAATGCAAGAAACTAGATAATCTAGAAAAGATAGACAGTTACTTATCGCCATCTGGCTTTCCTGGCAGCATTTAATAGGTATAATCATCAATGCTAGGACCTAGGCAATGGCAAAAGAAAGAACCCAGTTAAACATAAATATTCAACCTGAGCTATTAATAAAACTAAAATCTGAAGCGATCAAAAATGGAAAAACATTAACTGATTTCGTCGTTGAGCAACTAAGCAAGTCTTCTGCTCAATCCTCAGAAAATGATCCGCTTGAGGAGAGGCTCCTAAGAATAGAAAAGTTACTTATGCTAGATAAAGGTTCGCCTAAGCAAGAAAAAAATATAGGCACTATTTTTACAGATGAGGGGGCCAAGAGATATGGAGAAATTGCAAAGGAATTGTTTGAAACCCACTTAAAAAAGAAGGGAATTGATACTCATCTTGGCTTGCATGAAATTGATGAGCACTTAAAAAAATACCCCTATAGTAATCCTGAACTAATCTTTACGATTCTCCTGGGAAATCATATTTTAACTGGTTTAGAAATGACAATTGCCTATAGACATGGCTCTTGTGCAATGAGGTCTGCTCTAAATGATTGGACTAATGATCCATTGGAAGAATTAAACAAAGCATTCCTAGATGCAGTGCTTACAAAAAGCCTTGCCTAAGTATCCACTTCTATAAGCACAATGTTCAATTTATTTCTTTTTACTGAATACTGATCACGACACTCCTTTCTCTCGGACCATCAAGCTCAACGAGGATTACATCTTGATATTTACCTAATTGCAACTTTCCATCTTTAAAAGGCACAGTCACATCATTACCAAGTAATAAAGCTTGCAAGTGAGAATGTGCATTCTTTGGCTCATCTTCCGGGATATTGTCTCTTAAATATAAATCATCATGCTTATATCCTTGCAAGGGAGGAGCTAATTCATTCAACCATTTTTCTAGATCCAGAATCAACCTCTCTTCCATCTCATTTACAATTAAGGCAGTAGTCGAATGCATCCCAGACACGCATACAACACCTTCCTGCTGCCCCACACACTCAATAATATTCTCAATTTGATTGGTAATTGCGTGGCAGGAAAATGATGAGCTGGTCTGGATCGAAATCTTTTCTATAAACATAATCCACCTTTTCGTGTTGACTGAGAAATAGACAAAGTAACAATCCCAAGATTAAGGATTTACCAAGCCACCTATTTTTGCAAAAAACCCTTGATATGCCTTCACTAAACCATATAGGGTTGAGTGCTTCCCTTTAATGAATACCAAATATTCTAAGAAAATCAGCAATTTCTAGGCAAACGTTATCCAAACCAACAAAGAAGAAGAAAAAATCAACTGAAGAAAAAATCAACCTCCTTTGAATTCAACCCGTCCCAACCAGCATCGATCAGCCGGTGATTAAGAGTCTCTTGGTCAAAATGCTTTGATCCAGAGCGTACGATCCTATTCCGCATAGATTTTTTCACTCCACTTCTTTTTCTTGCCCCTTCTTTTTGCATAACCTCTCGGTAAAGCTTTAGCATTTCAACGGGTATTGAACTGCCATCAAGGTCCAAACCTGCCTCAATAGCTTTATCAATCGCATCTGGTCCAGAAAAATCCATTTGTAAAAGAAATCAGAGCAAAATCATAGAGGCAATTCAACTAAACAATGCTCACATAGCTTGTTTCAGCTAGAAAAGGGGCATGACAACCGAACTCATTTGTTTTTTCTTGCTTGGTATCGCAGCATTGCTTCTAAATGCTGGACTCTCTTCTCAAGCTCTTCCACTCTTTTGGTTAGTTCTTCCATTGCTTATCAAAATCAACCTAGAGACTATAGGTAAAATGCTTATGAAAAATACTAGAAAGGAAAAAGGAAAACAGGTTTTATATGATTGGTGATCCATATACAGTGCTGGTTCTCATTGGGCTCATCTTTCTGGGCTTACAGCTTTATGTTCTGGTTTCAATCGTCAAGAACAAGAAAGGTGAAAATTATTTATTAGATCGAACTAAGTTGTACTCAATCCAATTACGCATAGAAACTCTCTTTAGCAAAATACACACAAGGGAAGACTAAAGGCCTATCTGCACTCGAAACTTGCTGCAGGGGAAGATTAGCTCATTCAACTTTCTAAGTTGTTCAAATCTTGAAATTACTTGAGATAACTTGTTATACATAAAACTAAGTACTCGACAATAAAATAGTTGATTAGAGTCTTACCAACAGTTTTAAACAAGCCAGAAAAAATTGCCTCAAACTATTGTTGACTTCGATTAAGAGAAATTGTTCCTGCAAATGAGAAATAATTTTCAAGACTAAATCAGGGGAGAACTACTAGTTTAAATAATTTTAAATAATTTCAACCAAAAAATGTTATTATAGATTTATTATCAGCTCCTCATTCTTGACCTAAAGCAATTAAATTTAACAGAAAAAATCATTAGCATCAAAGGCTTTTTTAATGTTTAAATACGAAATCGAACTGGCTGGGGGAGAAAGCCCTTCACACTTGGTAATATTTTGTGTTACAGTTCTTCATGGATCAGCCAATTTGGTCTTTAACTACTCTCGGTATTCAATCTAGCCGCCTTCTGATGACTTCATCTACCAACGAACTTCCAAACTTTTGGAAAGAAGGAGAGCAAACCAATGGTCGCCTTGCAATGATTGGTTTTCTCGTTCTCATTCACAACTATGTTCTTTTTGGCTGGATTATTCCAGGGATTTTCTAACTCAAGCAGAACCTACTATTACTACAAAACAATGAACGAAAACGCTGAACTTCAAAATGGAAGGTGGGCAATGATCGGCATCTTTGCCGCTCTCGGAGCCTACTCTTTGACGGGCCAAATTATTCCTGGTGTTTTTTAAACCTATGGAATTAAATCCTTTCAGGCCTTACAAACAATTTCTTGCGAAATTCTTTAAGCGAACAAGTTAATTTTCTTATTGAGGCATCTTCAAGGTAGGAATTAATCAATTGTTGCCAACATCTATATCTAGTGGAATGTTCAACCGATAAAAATTGCGATAGCCATCTAAATTTAAACATTTTTTATTTACAACTATGTCTTTAGAAGAACTTCAAGCATCTGTAGATCAGGTTTCAGAATGGAAAGCAATCCTTTGGTGTTTTTATCCAATGGTAATTCTTCTTACCCTTGAGTTTCTTTCAAGAATTTTTGATAATGATGATGATCAAGATGGGGGAAAAATGATCCCCGCATTACAAACTACGCGATAAAAATCTTGTATAAGCTTTTTTTACTATGACTGATGTGAAGATAAGCACTAAGTAATTCCTAAAGAGCAATCAGCTTTAATATGGATCTATTTCAAGAGATGCAAGTTCCTTCCAAAGAAATCTGGGAATGATCCAATAATTACAAGTACGATTCCACAAGCCACAGCAATAATTGCCGTGTCAGTCAGTAAGTCTTTCCATCCGTAAGTTGTTTTATTGTTCATTTCGAGGTTCTGGGTTCGGCTCGGTCTATATATTTCAATGATTTTTTAACGGATTCCATCCTCTTCTCAGTAGCCCGAAGAGGGCGTGTTAATTCAAACCTGCGAATCTTACGCCACAGGCGCATAACCGAATCAGGGATAGGTTTGTTGAGGGGCATTGCAAAGTGTCAGGGAAATTTATTCTCACAGTATTTGCACGCTTTATTCATTTCTAAACGGTCAACGAAAGATCACCTTCAACACTTAAGAAGATTTGATTCTTGATCATTTCTTTTAAGTGAAGGGTTTTGATAGCACCTTTTTTCAATGATCGGCAAAATCCCTTCTTCAAGTTCTTGGATTAATTCATCCTGGAAAGCTTTTCTATTCTCAAGGGTTGGTGGTTCATACCCTGACTCTTGGATATCTAAAAGAAGAGCCAAAATCGTTCGATGAAAGAGAGGGTGACGTAAGGACATTCTTAGGCTTGAAGAAGGTATTCCCTGGGGGTAGAGAAATTGAAGGCAACAAGCATCCAAAAGAAAAGCTAAGACCAAAGGCGCCCAGAAAAAAGAAATCATTAATTGCTGGGAAGCTCTTGCAATAGCTCCTAAAGATGGAATGTTTGCTGAATCAGCTTTTCAACCGTACTTAATATGAAAACGGCAATAAAACCAACACTTCTCCTTAATTCAAAAATGCGACGCTTTTTACTATTCGCGCTAACTGCTGGGATTGCTTTACCACTAGTCTCCTGTACTTCAAAGAAAGAAACATCTGCAAATGTTGAACCTGTAGTTGTCGAAACTCTTATAAGCGCGACTGAGTCTTGGAGTGGAGGTTCTTATGAGTATCCAAAAGGGCAGGCGCAAATGACACTTCAACGCATAACTGCCCAACCAGGCTTTAAAACTCCTCTTCATTTCCACTCACAACCAGGAATTGCGTATGTGGTGCAAGGGAACCTTTCCTGTCAAACCCTCAATGGCAAAGCACTACAAGTAGGTCCTGGAGAAAGCTTTGCTACTCCTCAAGATAGTGTTCATTTTTGCGAAAGCGTTGGTGATCAAGCTGCACTAGTTTTTGTTGCTTCTGCAGGAATCAAAGGACAGCAATTAACTCTTCCTTATAAGAAGTAACCGTTATGTCTTCGAGCAGGGTTGAATTCCCCCCTCTATGACTTAGATATTGATAAAACGCACTTCCTAACCGCCTACAGTCAAACCAACAACAAAAGGGGTAGGTCTCGTCTAAAAACTTTCCTGATTAGCGAAAAGCTGGTTGACAAATATCTCAGCAAGAGTGAAAACAACCTTTTTACTCAAATTTGCATTAATAATCACCTAGGACTAATAGCTCACTACCGGGGAAAACCCCTAGCTTTTTAATCAATGAGGTTCAAAGAATGACAGGTATTACAGGATTCTTTTTTTTATTATTCAAGCCCATGCTGTTCTTAACCCTTAAAAAGCTATTCAAGAAACAAATGAAGGCTTGGATCGTTTCTGCTTTGGAATGGTTAGCCCTTCAAACGGACAACGATATTGATGATGCAATAGTCAGAAAGGTTAAGGGAGCAATGAAATTAGGAGTAGTGTGAAACATATAATTCACCTCTATATGGGAACAGGCCAGAATGCCTATCAGTAAAGCTAATGGGAGAGTGTTTACCCAAACTTTGTTCCAATGAGAGAAATGGTGAGAATGGAAGAAGAAACGCCTCTTGCAAATAAAGAAGAGAAAAAAGAAAAGGGTGAGAACTCTCTACTGAATTATGAATACGACGAAGATGACGATGGTGTCGACTGGGAAACCTAAGAGGACAAAGGCATGATATATCGCATCACCAGACACGATGGAGAAGAGGACGACATCACCTCTCAAGATTTCGACAACTACGACGATGCCTATGACTTACTAGAGGCGATCTACGGAGATATGTGCTGCTCAGATGCTGACTACGAAGACCGCCCTTACTATGAAATTGTTGAGTTAAAGAATTGACAAGTTTAATTCTCTTTACTTCATGCACTGACATTTCTTACTGGCTAATGAACAAGTGCATTTGAGTGAGGGAAAGCGATTACAAGGAATTAGCAAAATCCGTTCACACTCTGTTCACACTTTTGAGGTCCTAAATGACAGAAGAAAAAAGACCAAATCCTATGAAGGAATTTTTAGATAAGTTCTTTGATTTATGTAGGGAATATCAGCAAGAAATTCCTCCACACAAAATGGCAGAGGTTTTAAGGGACTATGCAGATAGGCTGGATTGAAAATGAAATATTTACTACTTGCTCAGGTTTTGATCTCGATGATGAGAGACAGAAAAGGATTTGTTTTAATTGGAGAAACCTTGCGCCTTTGTGGGGTGAAGAGAACATCGCAAAGTCTTATCGATATGAGCTAGAAGATGAAGCCGAATGGAGGGAATATATGAAATTGCTTGGGTATGAAGGAGAATTGTTTCTGGAGTACCACTAAGGCAAATCAGAAATCATGCTGGAACGTCTGTTCCTTGGTTATGAACCCTTTACCCCGATTTCTTGTATCCCCAAACCCTTCAAAGCTTTTCTGAGGCAGAATAAAGACAGGCTGAAGAACTGCTCGTTTCCCAAAAGTTCACACAAAATTCACACACTGCAATTCGCCCAAATCCATTGCTATGACTGAGATAAACTATTGGCTAATGAAAAGCGGCATTTGAGTGGTGGACAGGGATCTCGAGGAAACGCAAAAATAAATACCAACTAAATACACACCACTCTTTTTATGACTGCTGATGTTCTCTCAATGCCTCAGATAGCGAACCAAGCCAAGCGCAATACGTAGACCTATTCCAACGTTCTAAATCAAGGCTTGATTTCTTAAAAACCAGCGCATCATTAAAAAAGCCTGAACAAGTTGACATCCTTCGCAATTTACTAAGAGCTAGATTGACTCGTTCCAAAAGCTAAAAAACTCTTTCGCTAACGATTTGCGGTTCGAATTTTATTTCACTTAAATCTTGAGATAATTAAGTTGATGTTCATTTATAAGCAGCTAATTTTCTTACACATATATATAAAAGGAATAAAAAAGGAAAGTAAGCAATTATCACAGCAGCTGCTTGGCAGAGCTTTCTTTTGTAGCGCTAAAAACCGTTAAAGACTGATCGAATAAGCGTTCTAGATTATCTATATTTGTTACTTTCTTTACCTAAGTAAGGTTTTATTCCGTTCCATAAAGCAAGAATTAAGTAAAGTTCGCCAAGAATAATGGACAATCCTAAAAGCTGTATTTTCCATGTTCATAGCTGGAGGACATTAATAATATCTCTTGCCTATTTAAATAGATTTAAACTTGACAGGACAAAATGCCTTTTTCTCTCTACAAGAGGCTATGGAAAAGTTATAAACACATTAAATTTAAATCATTGCGACCTTGATGAATATAGGACAACACCTTATGCGTATTTATCCGACAATAGTCAGTGGAGCAATATTAGAGAATACTCTAAATATATTAAAGAGCTGTGCCCTGGAGAATGGGATGCAGTATTTGTTTCACATCTAATTGACCCTTTAATGCAGCTCATAGCATTTAGTGTAAATTGTAAATCCGTTGATTTTATAGAAGAAGGCTCTCAATTCCCTAGAGAGCAAAACACAGGTCCACTATGTGGTTCAGAGTTTAAAGACATAGTTTATAAATCAGAAGATCCAACTAGATACTTCTCAATACCCTTTCACCTTACTTATAGAATCTCCCCAGAAGATCTAACATTTATAGGTTCACTAGACAATAAAGACCTATCCGGCATTAAGAAGATTATCCTTAGTGATGAGGAAATATTCAATGCGCTTCAAGAGTTGCCAAACTTGGCTAATGCAAATTACGAGAATAATCTAATTCACATTGGATGCAAAGAAGAATGCGACCTAGCTATACTCAACGAAACATTGAAAATTTCACTTAAATATGCGAAAGCATATAACAAAAGCCTCGTATACTGCCCACATCCATCCTTATTATCCTTTCAAGCAGATTATCAGTCAATACTAAAGAGGCACAATGTCGAATTAACTACAATTAAATGCATAGATTATATGCTCTACAATCTTAAAGGCCTTAAATTAATAGGAGAAGCTTCATCGCTAATGGTAACTTCTCGTAGATTAGGTCATGAATTCATATGTATACACAAAATACTTAAGTCTTCTATGGAATGGTTTAAAAAGCCACACTTAGAGAATCCGTTTGTTCAGCAATTAATCGATTCATGTACTGTAGAACTATGAGTATATTAATATCCACAAATATATAGCTAGAGCCCTACAAATAAAAATAAATCATACTTTCTACTTCGATACACTTAGCTGGTTCTATTAATTTGCTAAGCCTCATGCTTTACTCCCTTTCTCGTCCCATACCCTTCAAAGCTTTTCTGAGGCAGAATAAAGTAAGGATTAAGAACTGCTCGTTTTCCAAAAGTTCACACAAAGTTCACACACTGAGATTCACCCAAATCCCTTGCTATGGCTGAGAATATCTCCTATTGGTTAATGAAAAGCAAATCAACTGTCTAAAAGCTAGTTACAGCAAGAATCTAGGAGAAAACCTGGTTAATTTATTCTAACCTTTATTCTAACCAGCTTCTAAGTATTTATGCCTAAGATTCTAGGCCGAAGGGTCGTCTAGAGAAATGGCAGAAATGAAAAAACAAAAAATCAGGGTTACACAATGAAAATGGTTATCGTTCTCATATTCTGATATTTTCCTAGGGCGATTGCCATTGTTCAAAGAATGAGCCAGACATGGCTGATCTCGGGTTCGCCAGGCTGCGGCAAAACCAGCTGGATTCTCAAAACAATGCGAAGCCATCAAGGCAAATGCGGATATTTGCGACTAGATGGCTATTCCTCTAACGGGCTAGAGCAGGTATCTGACTCAGGAATCGATAAGACATTTCTCAAGGATCAATTCCCTGAACTAATAGATCTATCGGATTCCCATCATGCCTCCAGATCGCAACAAGGCAACCTGCTCACATTGGTTGAGATTCCTCAGTTCCAGGCTCCTCAGCATGCAGGCCTAACGGGTATGGATCCTCGCGTCAAAAATCAACTTGAAGCCTTGCAACTTCATCCTGACAGGCATCTCCACTTTGGTCGGGATCCTGAATTACCAAACAAAGACACATTGGAATTCAAAAAACTTGAATCTTTCAGCCTCAGTCTTAATGCCAGCGTCTGGGATCCGCCCAGTCTGAATACTTTTTGGTTTGAGCTAGTCAACGGAGCCTATGGCGACGTCTATCGAGCTAAGGCCTTGATGAACTTGCCAGATGGACGCTCTATGTTCTTCAACTGGATCGTGAGTCAAGAAAGCTCTCAGTTCCTTCCACTTGAAGAAATTTCAGCTCCAAATGGCAGGCCTACCAGCTTGTCTGAGCTTGTCGTGCAAGGAAAACATCTTGATGGCTTACGTATTCAATCAACGATCGACCTCTGCCTACTAAACGATGCCGTACTTGAGATGCATCAAATGCCTCTTAGAGATCGACACAAAGAAGCTATTCCCTCAACTTAATCGCCATGAATCACGCAATTATCTCCTGTCTACACGCCAATCTCCCTGCAACGGAAGCTGTCTTAAATGACATTGATAGGCAAGGGATTGACACCATTACCTGTCTTGGTGATCTAGTGGGCTATGGCCCCCAGCCCAACGAAGTAGTTGAGCTGATACGAAAGCGTGACATCGCTACCTGCCAGGGTTGCTGGGATGAAGATATCATCGATGGTCTTAATGCCTGCGAGTGCAGCTACCCTTCTCAGCTAGCAGAAAGACGTGGGCACCTGGCCCACCAATGGACAGATGATCAGCTAACGGACGAAAACAAAAGTTTTTTGGCCAGCCTCCCGACATCATTACGTCGTGATCGACTCCTCTTCGTGCATGGCAGTCCCAACAGTCAGCATGAGTATCTTCTGCCAGACATGGATGCATTTGCGGCTCTCGAGCGAGTAGAAACAGCGGGGGCCGATATTCTGTTTTGCGGGCATACCCACCAGCCTTATGTACGTGAGTTGAGAGATGGATCTATTCGTGTGCGTTTACAAAATGCTGACCATGAATGCGATCAGGGTGAAGAACTGACCCTGCCTATGCGCAAAATCGTCAATGCTGGATCAGTGGGCGAGCCACGTCATGGAAGTACCAATGCCACCTATGTAATTCACAACGATGCAACTGATGAAGTTGAGATAAAAGAGGTGCCCTATGACGTTGGTCGAACCTGTCAAGCGATTGTCGAAGCGGGGCTACCGAAAGTATTCGCATGGCGACTGAGTCATGGTTTTGAATTCGCCGAACAGGCCGAAGATGCAAGTCATGTGTGTGAAAGATGATTGAAAGATGGGCACTAGTAAGTGGTCTACGCGGAGATCTCGAGACCTATGACCTAATTCAACGGGATCTAAAGAAGACTCGTGGAGTTACATCCTTATTTGTCCTTGGAGACCTAGTCGGACCCGAACGCAACTGTGACGCATTGTTGGATCGACTAAAAAATCCCCATAGCGGCGATTTAAAACCAGATTGCATCTATGGCTGGTGGGAAGAGCAACTACTTGCAGAGCGTGGGTTTCGTGGTGAACGCAAAGCTGATGCTCTGCGGCTCAGCCAAGGTGAAGACGCAGTCAGCGCACTGCTAAATACGGTCAATCCATCTCACCTGAAATGGCTGGCATCACTGCAATTTGGCTTCATTGAACTTGACTGTGCACTCATCCATGGGAGCTCTTCAGACGTGGGTGACAACCTCACATCTGAAACATCTCCACTGATCCTCCTTGATCGACTCACCCGTCTCAATGTGAACAGACTGTTCACAGCGCGCAGTACTAAACAATTTCATCTTGAACTAACTGGAGGGGGGATCAATTCACAAGTAAAGGATCTGAACGGTAAACGTGAACAACAACAGGAAGTTCCCAAGCGAAGCGTGATTGGCATTGGAGCTGGTTTGAATTACACCCTCTATGACGTTGGCAGTGATAAAACGCACTTCCTTACCGCCGGCAGCAAAACAAATCCCAAAAGGAAGGGTTTCGCATAAAAACCTTCCTTATTCAAAGGAAAGAAGGGTCTAGAAGTGATGGTCGGTAAGAAAGCAAGAATGGTCTTTGTTCACTCTTAACTGCAGTAATCACATCTTCTCCTGTGTGCCAAATCCATTGTTGCTGAGGAGATCTGCCATCAACATCCACACTTGTACCAACTGGAGGACCAAAACGATGTCTTAACCCTGCCAATACTTCAGTCATATTTTCATAGTCCATTTCATAAGCAAGCTGTTTCAATCCATACGCCTCTTCAACACGAACACGCAGACTGATCACAGGTAAACCACTCATCTGAAAATCTGTAACTTCAAAAAGATCCCTATTCAATCCTTCCTGAACAGGTTTTAAAGAAGTCCCAAGATGCTTCTCTACATTTGAGAGATCCATCCCCCACGACAAACCTTCCACACACGCAATTACAGGTTTAGGCGATAATTGAATAAGCAAAAGAAATAAAGCTATCGCAACGTATCTAAAAGCCTTCGTCATTTAAATGCCTTTATTCCTTTCTAAAGAAGAACCTAGCTTGCTCTGTAGACCAATCATGCCTTTTATTCGCCATCAAACTTAAACTGGTTCCATACACACCAAATACCAACTAAATACACACTCTACAATTCTCGCAAATCCCTTGCTATGACTGACATATCCTATTGGCTAATGAAAAGCGGCATTTGAGTGACCGCAAGCACTCTCAGCGAATCGTCGAGATTTACCCAAACTCCTATTTACTTCAATTAAGGGGAATATTTATCTAGAACAGCTAGAAATATAAAACTGCTCCACATAAAAATGGGAACTAGCATCTTCTACAAAATCTTGGCCACTATCAGTACCGTTGGGATAGTTGCTGTCGCTGGTCTCCTTGTCCCCATTGCAAGCCAAAAAGACAATGACCTAGAAGAATCCTTAGCAAATACAAAACGGGAATTAACTCAAGCTCGTAAGGAAGCTCTAACTGAAGTAAAAGCAATGCGAAGAGATGCATTATCTGAGGTCAAAGCAGCTAGAGCAGAGTCTTTGAAAGCATTAAACAAAGCTGGAGCTAAAGAAGGGAGTGTTTGGTTGGTCATGATGTATGGCGCGATCACTGGGGGTTCAATGGAGAAACTAGAAATGAAAGATTTTGATCAATGCGAGGAACAAGGTGCCTTCTTTAAGGCAAGTAAGCGTTTTAGTCCTGCAGGATATACAGGGTTTGAATGTCTAGAGGCGAAATAAAATGCGAAGCATATATCCAATACTCATAGGGGTTGCAGCAATTTTTGCATTACCTTTAAGCCCAGCAAAGGCAGATTTTGGCGATGCAGATTTCCCAATTGGAATGTTCAAAAGTGGTCCAAAGAGCTATCACGATGCACTATGTCGATCAATAAAGACTGAATGTCGTGTTCGATTCCAAGGCCCTGCAATGTGGGTTGAAGGACAAGGAGGTATTCAACGTTCTCAATTGATTAGATATAGATATGAGCAAGAAGGGAAAAACTGTATATACGATCAATGCAGTGAGTACTACAACTACATCTCTTATATGTCCTCAGATGGGAAGACACAAAGAGAAGCACTCTTCCTTTTCCAAAACAAAAGTGCTCAAAGAGATTTTGTTACTGCTCTAGTCAGATGGAAAAGACAGAAATCATTACCAATCCCCAACTATCGATATCCTGCTAGTCAAGGTCCTCAGGACACTCATGGCAGGGACAAAGGACTAAATCCTTATGACAATCGACCAATTACTGACTGGTCAGAAAAAACAACCGAGGATCGGGAACAAAGATTCAAGAACCAAAAACCTTGGGAAGATTGAGAGACAATGGAAATAACTAAAACCCCGAGATCGAGGGTTTACTCAAACTTTACTCAAACCGCCCATTTTCGCCCAAACCCCTTGGTATGACTGAAATTAACTACTGGCTAATGAAAAGCGGCATTTGAGTAGTGGAAAGCGATTACAAGGAATTGGAAAAATCCATACAAACTAAATACACACTTTTCGTTGATTTCTAAAGAGTAGAAAAAAGCCGCCATTCAACACTTAGGAAAATTTGATTCTTGATCATTCCTTGTCAGTGCAGGGTTTTGATAGCAACCGATCGCAGCTAATCAAGAATTTCTATTCAAACTTTATTCAAACTTGCATCCAAGAGATTAATCACAAGTAAGTATCACTAAGAATTAGGGAACTCGACAAGTATTAGAGAATACTTAAATCCAGTATTATGTATTTATTGAGACTCAATATAGTTAAGACATCAAGATAAAGCTCTATTTTAGTTGAAAATGTACCAAAAGAAACAATAAGTATCTTCATTAATCTATATGTTTAAATCACTTTTATAAGGTTCACATGAAAAACTCCATCAGCACAAAACAGCTAAATAGAGTTAAAGCAATCATTAGGCATTTTAAAAATTTTCCTCCACAAGGATATAGCTATATATCTTCATCGATAATGCGACCTCTTGAAAATAGAATCGATGACTATTGGAGCCGTGAGATTAGACTTCACAATAGAGAATATGAAATATAAATATTTTAATCACAATTATTTTCTAAAAGATTTCTTGACCAACCTTGAATCTTGATGGTCTCGCAATTTCTAATGTCTCTTTCTTTGGAAGAACTTCAATCAAACTTTCATACGGATCAAGCTCGTTGGCTATCAAACAAGATTCATATGGTTCTAATTCTACAAAACATTGCTCATCATGAGAATTCATAAATAATTGATAGAGACTATTGATTGAAAAAGAAGAATTTATAGGAGCCAAAAGGCTCCTATAAAGGTAATTAAAATATGCCTGGAACTATTTGCCCTGTAGTGGCATATGTTCCAATTGCCACTAGAAACCCAAGCATTGCTGCCCATCCATTATATTTTTCAGCTTTCTCACTCATCAGGTCTTTAGCAGTCATAAGAAATCTCCAAAAAAGGATAATCAAAAGATATCAAAATAAGCACTTAGTCACTGTAATTAAAAATACATTTCATATCGATTGATCAAGTTTTTATTCATCCTCTAGTTTGGAATGATATCAATAGCTACAAACTGCTTCAAATTAGTATAAATTATAGCCAATAGTGTTCAGGCTTCAAAAGCTTTCATAGAGATCATCTTTGACAGTGTAAATAACTACATAATTGAACGATTAATTGCTTTAAATTAGTTTAGTTGAAAGAAATTATTTTTACGAATGGCATCAGAAGCAGGTACACAAGAATGTTATGCATTACTAAAAGCCAAGGAGAATATTGAAGAGGCAATAAAATTGATAGCAAAACTAAAGCATGCAGAACATATAAAACAGCAATTACTAGCTGTTCACAACCAGCTTGAAGGCATGCATGAACTTAAAAGACGCGTTGTTCAGTCAAATGCTGAATCTTCAATCTAAGGAATTTGACCTTATAGACATGAGAGAGAGATTAAAGACTGTTCAACAGATCTCAATAAGCTAAAAAGAAGTTGAGCTCGAAAAAATTAATTGGCAATCTCAATCACATCGCCCTGCCCTGAAAGCACTATCAACGAGTTAGGGATAAAGGAATGGCCAATATGGACTTGTGATCCAAGTTCATTTCCTTGGACATATAGCGATAAGGAGACTTGTTTAATTCTGGAAGGAGATGTGACGGTGACGCCTAACGAAGGTCAGCCTGTCAGGTTTGGGGTCGGGGATCTAGTTGTCTTTCCCAAAGGAATGTCTTGTACATGGGAAGTACATAAAGCAGTCCGAAAGCACTATCGTTTTGGTGACTAGAAAATCTATGAACCCCTGAGATCGAAGGTTTACCCAAACCGCCCATTTTCGCCCAAATCCATTGCTATGACTGAGATTAACTGGTGGATCATGAAAAGCGAGCCAGACGTCTATGGGATTAAAGATTTAGAACGAGAAGGGCTAACCCTTTGGGATGGAATTCGCAATTACCAGGCACGTAACTTCATGAGGCAAATGAAGATTAACGATAAAGCCTTCTTTTACCACTCAAATTGCAAGCCTCCTGGAATAGCCGGTCTTATGAAAGTAACTAAAACAAGACTTATCGACCCAACACAATTTGACCCTAAGTCAAAATATTTTGATCCTAAATCGACAAAAAATGCACCTCGGTGGGACTGTGTTCAACTTCAATATTTAGGAGAATATAATCAATTACTAAGCCTAGAAGATCTTAGAAATTCCTATACCCCTGAAGATCTAAGTCTATTAAGAAAGGGGAACCGTCTTTCAATTGTTCCTATAACAAAAGATATTGCAGACAGTTTATCTATTAAACTAGGGAAACTAAATAAAGCTAAATCTTGAAAAATACTGACCTTGACTTAATAAATATGGAAGTTGCTATCAAAAAATTAATTACGCAATAGAGTCAGAGCAGAACATATTGCCTACGTACAGTCTCGTAACTGGTCTTGACTGGACACCATTTTGAACAAGAAATCCAGCTAAAGCTGCTTTGATCAAGCGATATTGGTCCCAATTCGGATAGCGCTCTATAAAAGCCGTCATTGCTATCTGCAGATCAGAAGGCAGCTCTGCATAGAAACTAACCATCTGCTCACTATCTTCATCGACAATCTCTTTAGCCGCGCTTGAAGCCTCAGTTACAACAGAGATGGACTTGCTCTCTAAACGCGAAAATTGCATCTGTCATGAATAGATCGACCACTAGTTCCTCACAAGAAGAGGCTGACGTCAAGAGGGTATTTTTCTAAGCGTCTCTAGGGGTCTCGAAGTAAGACTTCAGCCTTATCAAGCAAAAATCGTGTCCTTACGGCAAACATCCTCCAAAAAAATGAATAAATCCTCAAAGTCAAGGAGGCTATTAACTCTGAAATTGAATTCCACAGTTTTCCCCCTAGTGAAGGCTTTAAACAGTTGCCCTGTGGAGAACCTGTGCAATATCTGCCTATGGATCGGGGAAATATCAATAGCCCCTCTCTGGATAAGTTTTCCTTATGAAGGACAGGAGTCCCACATTGTTCTAACTGCTGAGGCCATTGCTTGAGCAGCAGGAATAGGCCAATACGCCTCTAAACCTCTAAGCCTTCCTTCGCTTTGATTTCTAAGTACAACCATTAAAGACCATGCTTCTCGGTCTCCATCCAAACAGCCCCACCAAGGCTCTCTCTCTAGCTCAATCGAAAGCTTTTCTTCAGGCATTAGCTGATCTTCCAACTTTTTATGCTGATCAGTAAGGTCACGAACAAGAGTAAAAAATACTTGCCATTCAAAATCTGTAAGCTCAACTGCCCATCCTTCTCCTCCAATAATCACTGGGAAACACTCTCTCGAAGTGTCCTTGGCCAAGCGCCATCCAGGACCTTCCTGCTGGATCATCCCTTCATCCAGGGAGCAAATCTGGCTGATCTTGTTCGTCACTCAACTCAACTATTGCTCTCTGGACAGGCTTAACACTTGACTCTTCAAGAAGGCCATCAAAATCATCGAAGCGACGCTGCTTAGCTCTAAATGCAATCCGAACAGTAGTCAAATAGCGATTAGGCGACTGACGAATCAGACTCTCTCCTCGTTTAGCAAGGTCCTGGGAATCAACGCCTGATTGGATCACAGAATTTTTTTGAATGTAGTGACATCTTAAGCGAAAGAAGCCTTACTAACCTGCAAAAAGATCACTGTGAAAAGGAGCATGCATTGGGAAAGCCTTTTGTAATGAGCCTGGGACACGTAAAACAATTTGTTTGCCCAAGTCCAATTCCGCTAGAGGTACTCTTAGATATTTCATCAATTGGCAAACCTCTTCTAAATGTTGTTGGTCTAAACATTCAATTCGAACTGTTCCCCAACTTCTTGTCATGCGACATTGCCTTAATGGCTCAAGAGCTGTTTTTATTAACGGCTCTTCCCTATAAAAAGAAAACACCAAAATCTGTAGCCTATCCATTGTGAGCTCCCTTTAGTCTTTTCTCATTAGAAGCCAAACTGATTCGTGGAAATTTCCCCTCTAGATGAAGAAACCTGTTTAGGTCGTATTGGAACATTGGCAATTGACCTCGGCAACTCAACTACTGTTGTGGCTTTTCAAGGTGAAAATGATAAATCCCCAGAATTACTAGAACTTCCTCCTATCAGCAGATTCAAAGGTGAAGTACCTAGTTTAATTTATTCATCACCTCAAAGTAATACTTTAATTGTGGGACAGGCTGTTATTGAGAAAGGGTTAGCAGGTGTAAGCAGTAAAAACCTTATAAAGAACTTCAAGCGCCAAATAGGAGCAAAGGAGTCATCTGATAAAAATCAACAATTTCCTGAACTCTCTCCTGAAAAAGCTGGTGAACTTTTATTGGAAGAAATCTGGAGGAGAATCCCAGAAACTTTAAAAATACGGCGTCTAGTTCTTACTGCTCCAATTGATACTTATATCGCTTACAAAGAATGGCTGCTTAAGGTCTGCCGTACTTTCAAAGTAAAGGAAATTGCTCTAGTTGACGAACCGACTGCTGCTGCAATGGGAGCAGGCTTAGACCCTGGCGCCAAATTGTTGGTTTTAGATATAGGTGGCAGCACAATTGACATGTCATTAGTCGCACTTGAAGGTGGAGAGGGTCATGCAGCACCAATAGCTGAATTACTTAGATTCGATAACGTTGATCTTCAAGGTAAAAGTAAACAAATACTTCGTTGCGCAAAAGTCCTAGGGAAAGCAGGAATCCGCCTTGGTGGGAATGATTTGGATAAATGGATCGCAAATCATCTCCTTCCCAATGAACCCCTTTCAGAACCAATTCTTATTGCTGCTGAAAAACTTAAGTGTCGTCTAAGCGAAAATGATCTCAGCCCTATAGATCGGCTAAATGAAAACGTAGGAGGCAAAGAATCACACCTTAATCTTGAGCTATGCAGAGATGAACTAGAAAAGCTGCTTATTGAGCGAGGTCTGCTTAATAGCTTGGACAGGTTATTTGCAGAAACAATGGCTGGAGGACGACGTAATAATTGCGGCTTGCGGGACTTGCAAGGAGTAGTAATTGTTGGAGGAGGTGCAAGGATCCCACTAATTAAAACCTGGCTAGAGAAGCAAACTCAACCTGCGGCTTTATTAACACCACCGCCTATTGAAGCTGTAGCCGTGGGAGCTCTGAAACTAACTCCAGGTGTAACCATAAAAGACATCCTCCAATATGGAGTTTCACTACGTTTTTGGGATAAAAAGGCAGGTAATCATTTTTGGCACCCACTTTTCATAGCTGGGCAACCATGGCCTACCACTGCTCCACTAGAAGTTGTAATTTCAGCCAGCAAAGTTGACCAATCAGAGATCGAACTTGTTCTAGGAGAACCTGAAATAACTGAAAGGAATCAAGTCATTTACATCAATGGGATCCCAACTATTCAAGAAGGTCCACTCGAGCCAAAAGTTAATCCATTTAATGAGAAGCCAACCATTATTTTCTTAAGTCAAGCTAGCCAACCCGGAGAAGATTGTATGCGACTCAAATTCAGTATCAATGAACAAGCAAATCTAATCGTCGAAGCATTTGACCTCCGTTCTGACGAACACAAACAAATAAAAAATCTCGGAAAAGTAAGATGATAAGTTGAAAGTATTAACTATTTCAACTAACAAATACTATGGTTTATTCGGGCAAAACTATCCTAATGAATACTCATCTTAGCTATATTATTTAATCAATAGTGCACGAGATTTGCCTATTAGAATTAGAAGATCTATAGAAAATCTTTCAAGCTCTTCGTAAATAAACCCCCTCTTCACCATCAACATTTCTTAACCTCAATTCAATTATCTCCTTTCTTCTGGTGGGGACTTTCCTTCCACAAAAATCAGGTTGAATAGGCAACTCTCTATGTCCTCTATCAACCATCACTAAAAGCATCATCTTTTCAGGGCGGCCCCAGGCTTGCATGGCCTCCATAGCAGCTCTAACTGTACGTCCAGTAAAAATAACGTCATCAATTAAAACCACCTGCCGGCCTTCAATACTCGTTGGCAACTCAGTAGGCTGTACCATCCTCGTTCCAATACGGCCAAGATCATCACGGTGGAAAGTTGGGTCAAGACTTCCCTGTGGGATTTGATGACCTGCTAAAGCCGCAAGCTCCAATGCAAGAACTCTTGCCAAATGCACTCCTCGCGTAGGAATACCTAAAAGAAAAAGCTCACGACTATTAGATACAGATTCAAGTACTTGAGAAGCTAAACGCGCTAGCGTTCTACTTAGCTCCTTGTCAGAAAGTATTTCAACCCTTTCATCAGGTAAGGAGTTTGCCATGGAAAGTATTATGAGAAAAAGAGTTTATGTCTATTCCATATGGTTTTACAGATCATTCCATTCGGAAAACCTGACGGAATTGAGATCAAATGATTATCAACCCCATTGAGGAAGTAGCGTGAATAAGAAGGAGTTCCTAATAATCAATCCACACGATTGATAATGCCTAACCGCATGTCCGGAGACTCAATGCCTTCCGGCAAGGTCGCACCAGTGGTCCTTGCAATATTGGATGGCTGGGGCCACCGAGAAGAAACCGATAACAACGCCATTCTGGACGCCAATACTCCAATAATGGATGCTCTTTGGCATGCCTACCCACACACACTGATAGAAGCCAGTGGGGCAGATGTAGGCCTACCAGACAATCAAATGGGGAACTCGGAAGTAGGCCATCTGACTATCGGAGCAGGCCGAATAATCCAACAAGAACTTGTCCGTATAAGTCAAACAGTAAAAGAGGGAGGCCTTAATAATATTCCAGCTCTTTTAGACCTTGCTGAGAACTTAAAGGACACAAATGGGACTTTGCATTTAATGGGGCTTTGCTCAGATGGTGGAGTGCATAGCCATATAGACCATCTATTTGGGCTTTTAGATTGGGCCGCATCCTCTGGGGTCAAAAAAGTAGCTATTCATGCAATCACAGATGGGCGCGATACCCCCGCAAAAAGTGCTGACAAATACCTACAAAATATTCATGAGAAACTGAAGCAAAATGAGGTTGGTCATCTAGCTAGCCTCTGTGGAAGATATTGGGCGATGGACCGAGATAACCGATGGGAGCGCATCTCAAAAGCATATGAATTACTGACAAATCCTAATTTCCCTATCTGCAAAAAGTCCTCACAAGAAGTCTTAACTGAGAGTTATTCAAATGAAATTACTGACGAATTCCTTGAACCTATTCGGCTAAGTCCTTCATATCTTAAAGAAGGAGATGGTCTAATAGTTTTCAACTTTCGACCTGACCGATCACGCCAGCTAGTCCAAGCTTTAACCCTTGAAACGTTTGAAAAATTCTCTAGAAAAAACATCCCAAAAATAAATATTCTCACCTTTACTCAGTACGAAACAAACCTTCCGGTAAATATTGCATTCCCTCCAGAGTCACTTGATCATCTATTAGGTCAAGTTGTCTCTGAACATGGACTTCGGCAATACCGAACTGCAGAGACTGAAAAGTATCCACATGTCACTTATTTCCTTAATGGGGGCATAGAAAAACCTTTGCCAGGTGAAGTTCGACATCTTGTTCCTTCCCCCCGAGTGGCAACTTATGACCTTGCCCCAGCTATGGCAGCTAATACTCTTACTGAAAGCTGTGTTGAAGCAATTGAAAGTGGCTTGTATTCACTAATAGTTATCAACTATGCAAACCCAGACATGGTTGGTCATACAGGGGTGATGGAAGCTGCTAAAGAAGCAATTTCTACTGTCGACAGGTGTATCGGAAAACTTGTTGAATCAACTGGGCGTATGAGTGGAACGATTCTCATCACTGCTGATCATGGCAATGCAGAGTTAATGCAAGGATCTGATGGACAGCCATGGACTGCACATACAACCAACCCAGTTCCAGTAATTATTGTAGAAGGAGAGAAAAGGAAAGTAGCAGGCCATGGGAATGCAATCCTATTGCGCAAAGGAGGCGGGCTGGCTGACATCGCCCCTACTCTTCTTCAACTTTTAGACTTACCAAAACCAGATGCAATGACAGGTGCCTCCTTGATAAATACATGCGAGTCTCCTACAGTAAATAACCTTCATGCTCAACCTGTCTAAGAAAAATCCTTGCTCTTTAATTAGAACAAAACCTTCATCTTCTACAAGAAAAAGTCATGATTTCTTCTATTCTTTCCTGGGTCTGGGCGGCTTCTGGACTTCTCCTAATATTATTCGTCCTGCTTCATAGTCCAAAAGGAGATGGCATGGGAGGTATTGCCGCATCTGGAAGCTCAATGTTCACTAGTGCTAGTAGCGCTGAAGCCACTCTTAATAGAATCACTTGGTCCTTCTTAGCAATATTTCTCAGCCTTGCGATAATTCTAAGTGCAGGGTGGATCAAATAAAAAAACAACAACTAATGAACAATTATGCTAAAAAATCATCTCAATATTTTTCAAGTTTATATTAACAACTTAACTGAATAGCTGTCACAGCAAAGTATTTAAACAACTAACTTATCAAGTTCGATGAAAACAAAAAATGTTTCTTATTACAGAAAACATATAACTATATCTTCCTTTAATAAATAAACCTAATAACAAGTATTTAGCTACACTTTTAATCGCAATCCCAATAAAAAAGGGACTGGTTATAGAGCCAGCCCCTCAGTCAAATTGAAGTTGTGACTTGCTGCTAAACGTATTTAGCAGTCAAAGCCTTTTCATCAATAATCGAAATCACCACCCATGCCACCTGCTCCACCAGCAGGAGCTGCATCCTTCTTCTCTGGGAGATCGGCAACAATACACTCTGTTGTAAGCACCATTCCAGCTATTGAAGAAGCATTCTGCAATCCAGAGCGGGTGACCTTTGCAGGATCAACTATGCCAGCTGCAAGCATGTCTACATACTCATCAGTGGCAGCGTTATAGCCATCACTGATGGGCTTGCTTTTAACGTTCTCAGCTACTACCGCTCCATTAGTGCCTGCATTTTCAGCAATTCTCATCAATGGAGAAGTAAGTGCTGCCTCAACAATATTTGCTCCAATAAGCTCTTCTCCGCTGAGATTACTATTCGCCCACTTTTCGAGCTCAGGAGCCAAATGAGCAAGTGTAGTTCCTCCGCCAGGAACAATTCCCTCCTCAACAGCAGCCTTCGTAGCATTAATGGCATCTTCAAGGCGCAACTTCTTGTCCTTCATCTCAGTTTCAGTAGCAGCTCCTACTTTGACTACAGCAACACCACCAGCCAATTTGGCAAGTCGCTCTTGAAGTTTTTCCTTGTCATAAGTCGAATCGGTCTCGTCCATCTGCTTCTTAATTTGCTCACAGCGTGCCTTAACTGCTACCTCATTCCCTTCAGCAACAATCGTGGTTGTATCTTTATTTATCGTCACTCTCCTTGAGGTCCCTAACATCTCAAGCTTTGCATTCTCTAACTTTAATCCTGCATCTTCAGTTATTAACTGACCGTTTGTCAGAACTGCCATGTCCTCAAGCATCGCTTTCCTGCGATCCCCAAAACCTGGTGCCTTGACTGCAGCAACATTCAAGACTCCACGGAGACGGTTTACAACAAGGGTTGCTAGTGCTTCTTTCTCTATATCTTCAGCAATAATCAAAAGAGGCTTACCTGTACGAGCAATCTGTTCCAAAACTGGAACTAAGTCCTGAACGAGTCCTATTTTTTTATCCGTAAGCAAGATGTAAGGCTCATCAAGAACAGCTTCCATCCGTTCTGTATCAGTCGCGAAGTAAGGGGAGATATATCCCTTATCAAAACGCATGCCCTCAGTGACCTCCAATTCAGTGGTCATGGACTTACCTTCTTCAAGCGAAATCACTCCTTCCTTTCCGACTTTGTCCATTGCATCAGCAATCATTTTGCCTACTTCTTCATCGTTTCCAGCCGCAATGGTTCCGCACTGAGCAATTGCATTGCTATCACTAATAGGCTTAGCGTTCTCGCCAATTTTGTTTACAAGAAAGTCTGTAGCTTTATCTATTCCTTTTTTAAGGGTAATAGCGTTAGCGCCTGCAGCGACGTTTCTCAACCCTGCTTTGACCATTGCATGAGCCAAAACAGTAGCTGTGGTGGTGCCATCGCCAGCCGCATCATTTGTCTTTGATGCAGCCTGACGTATTAATGCAACACCAGTGTTTTCGATGTGGTCTTCTAGCTCAATCTCCTTGGCGATAGTGACACCATCGTTGATGATCTGAGGAGCACCAAACTTCTTCTCAAGAACCACATTGCGACCCTTAGGACCGAGGGTAACTGCAACTGATTCAGCAAGGATGTCAATACCGCGCTCAAGAGCGCGACGTGCTTGCTCGTTGTAAATGATGCGCTTAGCCATTGGAAGCGTTTTCCTGTAATAGAGAGGTTTTAATCAATTAGAAGTCAAAGGTGAACTAAAGGAGAAGCTCAGTTGACAACAGCAAGAATGTCCTTTTCAGACAAAAGCACGTACTCATCTCCAGCGAGCTTGATGTCAGTACCTGCATATTTGCTATAGAGGACCTTGTCACCTACACCAACCTCAGGAGCTTGGCGAGATCCGTCGTCATTGCGCTTCCCAGGGCCGACTTGGGCCACTTCGCCCACCTGAGGCTTTTCTTTAGCTGTATCAGGGAGGAGGATCCCTCCCGCGGTCTTCTCCTCAGATTCAGAGACTTTCACAAAAATGCGGTCTCCAAGAGGTTTTACTGTGGATACGCTGAGAGAAACAGCAGCCATGGGTGAATGTGGGAGCGATTACAAGACGCAATTAACGCCTATAAAAAGACTCGAGCTAGCACTCGAGATCGACGAGTGCCAACTTATTACTGACACTGCATGTAGACCATAGGGAATCTGTGCGGGTGACCGAACACTCCACACATTGCCATGCACAGTGGTAATCTTGCCGGCTATAGATTGATGCTCACTTCAATAGTCGGGCGTCACAAAAACACTTAGAAACCTCATTTCTTATGGCCGCTGCTTCTACAGCCTCCACAGGCACCAAGGGCATTGTTCGTCAGGTCATCGGTCCTGTTTTAGACGTTGAGTTTCCTGCAGGGAAGCTGCCTAAAATTCTCAATGCCTTACGAGTAGAAGGAACCAATCCCGCAGGTCAAGAAGTTGCTCTCACAGCGGAAGTTCAGCAATTACTTGGAGACCATCGGGTAAGAGCAGTTGCCATGAGCAGCACTGATGGATTGGTTAGGGGCATGGAGGCCCTTGATACTGGAGCAGCGATATCTGTCCCTGTTGGAGAGGCAACACTTGGACGCATCTTTAATGTCCTTGGAGAACCAGTTGATGAACAGGGACCTGTCACCAGTTCTACTACCGCTCCAATACATAGAGCAGCTCCCAAACTCACTGAGCTTGAAACTAAACCGAAGGTATTTGAAACAGGCATCAAGGTTATTGATCTCCTTGCGCCCTACCGCCAAGGCGGGAAAGTAGGCCTATTCGGTGGAGCCGGTGTGGGCAAAACTGTTCTTATTCAAGAGCTGATCAACAACATCGCTAAAGAGCATGGTGGGGTATCAGTATTTGGCGGAGTAGGCGAAAGAACTAGAGAAGGCAATGATCTTTATGAAGAGTTCAAAGAGTCTGGAGTTATTAACGCTGACGATCTACCCCAATCGAAAGTTGCACTTTGCTTTGGCCAGATGAATGAGCCTCCAGGTGCTCGTATGCGCGTAGGGCTTTCCGCTCTAACAATGGCGGAGCACTTCCGTGATGTAAACAAGCAAGATGTATTGCTGTTTATAGATAACATCTTCAGGTTTGTTCAGGCAGGTTCTGAGGTCTCTGCACTTTTAGGAAGAATGCCTTCTGCTGTTGGCTATCAACCAACACTAGGAACTGACGTTGGAGAACTTCAAGAAAGGATTACATCAACACTAGAAGGATCTATCACCTCTATCCAGGCTGTCTATGTCCCAGCCGACGACCTTACAGATCCAGCCCCTGCAACAACTTTTGCCCACCTAGATGCCACAACTGTTCTAGCACGTGCATTAGCAGCTAAAGGGATATATCCAGCTGTTGACCCTCTTGACTCAACAAGCACTATGCTCCAGCCCGCTGTAGTTGGTGATGAGCACTACAACACAGCTCGCAGCGTTCAATCCACACTGCAACGCTATAAGGAGCTTCAAGACATAATTGCAATCCTTGGTCTTGACGAACTTTCCGAAGAAGACAGGAGAACGGTCGATCGTGCAAGAAAAATAGAAAAATTCCTATCTCAGCCTTTCTTTGTAGCTGAAATTTTCACAGGGATGTCTGGCAAATACGTCAAGCTTGAAGAAACCATTGCTGGATTCAATATGATCCTCTCTGGGGAACTAGACCATTTACCCGAGCAAGCCTTCTATCTTGTTGGAAACATTGAAGAAGTAAAAGCAAAGGCCGAGAAAATGGCTTCAGAAGCAAAGGGGTAAAAAATCCTTGCATAATCATTTATCAACTAACTATTCGGTTAATGCCGATTAAATAAACTCTATTCAACTCTGCATCATGTCCCTCACTCTCCGTGTCCTGGCCCCAGACCAGAACGTGTTTGACGGCGAAGCCCAAGAGGTTATCCTTCCAAGCACTACAGGTCTTCTTGGCATACTTCCAGGTCACATCTCTTTAGTTACAGCTCTAGATGTAGGGGTTCTTCGTGTGCTCGCAAATGGAAATTGGAATTCAATTGCTCTTATGGGTGGTTTCGCAGAAGTAGAAAACGATGATGTAACAGTGCTAGTCAATGGAGCAGAGTTAGGGACAAATATTGACACCTCAACAGCTGAGCTCGAACTTGAAAAAGCTAAAAATAATTTCAGTCAAATGGAAGGCCAGGAAACTTCTCCAGAAAAATTAAAAGCTCAACAACAGCTCAACAGGGCGAGAGCGAGAGTTCAAGCAAGTAAATCATCGGATTGATTATTATTAACACCTGAAAGGAAAATAGAGAACAAAGTGAGCCTGCAGCTTCTGTTAGATAGCGCAAATATAACTGCATGGGAAGAATGGATTCCTACCGGCATCTTTAAAGGGATTACAACGAATCCAACTCTTATTCGACAAAGCAAACGACCTTGTAATTTGCAGTGGATAAAAAAATTAGCAAAAAAGGCAAATAAGCTAAATTGCCAACAGCTCCATCTTCAGGCGTGGGGTAAATCTGCTATAGATCTAACCGAATGCGGTCTTGCACTTAGCAAATTATCCTCTTCATCATTAAACATTTACGTAAAAATCCCTTTAACAATAGAAGGGTGTCAAGCAGCAATAAATTTAACCCGAGCAGGAAAAGCTATTACATTTACTGCCTGCTTTAAAAGCCAACAAATCCTAATAGCTTCGACAATTGGAGCCACCTACATAGCACCATACTTAGGCCGAATAAATGATGAAGGAAGAAACGGTATGGAAGAACTTTTAAAAATGCAAAAGACTGTTGAAAATATAAACAGCAAAACCAAATTACTAGTTGCAAGCATTAGGGAAGTGAGTGAATTAACTAACCTCGCTAATCATGGGATAACTACCTTTGCTATAAGCCCAAGCATCGCGAAGGCACTTATCGATGTTCCTTCTACTAATTTAGCAGCAAATAAATTTGAATTAGATGCATCTGTAATGCTAAAAGAAACTAACTTTATTTAAATAGATTTCTTTATTAAGCCGTTCCGCAAAAAGTAACATCTGGGAACTTCAATTTAGCCTCCTCTAGGGACTTGCCTTTGCCTTCCTCTTGCCAGTAGTTGATAACTTCTGTGGCCTTATTCAGCACCTCTACCCTTTCATTATCCGTAATCCAACCTTTCCCCTCTAACTCGCTCTTCAATGTCTCCCAAGCATCTTCTCTTGGCCAAAAGAAATAAGCAGTAAGAGGACTTGGTCCACCACCAACAATCTGATCGACAGCTAAAGCAACATTATCTGGCAGCCATAGAATCTTTAAAAGAAATCGGCCTTCATCTGCCTTTGGTGTATATCCAGATGGCACACCATCTGCATCAATAGTTGCTGTAGCCAAGGCTGCCGTTCCTCCAAGGGCTGGACGGGTGCCCTTCGCCCCTTCAGAGGCTGCCTGTGGCTGTGGAGCTGAGCCTTCAGTCTCAGCTGGTCCAGCTGGAGAAGTCGCGACCTCTTGGTCGGCGGCAACACCTTCGGGAGCAGTCATTGGTTCAACGCTCAATGAATTTCAACAAACTACTAACCTACCAGCCTTAGTTCACATCAATCCACTGAAACCCAAAAGCCTGCTTTTATTTGACATCGATGGAGTAATCCGAGATGTGGCAGAGAGTTATAGAAAAGCAATAAAAGAAACTGTCGCTTACTTCAGTGACTTTCAACCAACTACCGAAGACATTGATTCATTGAAGTCAGAAGGCATCTGGAACAATGACTGGGAGGCAAGCATGGAGCTCCTTAAAAGGTTCTACTTAAATCAACAAAAATCATCTGAACTTCCTAGCCACAAAGATCTTGTACACGTCTTCAACAACTTTTACTTTGGAGGGGACCCGGAAGGAGACCCCTTTAGCTGGAAAGGTTTCATACTAAATGAGCCATTACTAGTCAAAAAAAGCTTCTTTAAAGCACTAGATCTCCATGAGATTGCCTGGGGATTTGTAAGCGGGGCCGAACGAGCTTCGGCAAAGTTTGTACTTGAGAAACGGCTAGGTCTTATAAATCCACCTTTGATAGCAATGGGCGAAGCCCCTGACAAACCAGATCCAACTGGCTTAATTCACCTAGCAAGTCATCTGAATCAAAACAGCCTTGGCAGAGAAGGTCCTGCTGTTGCATACCTGGGAGACACCGTGGCAGATATCCTGACCATCAAAAATGCCAGAGAGACTATCCCGGAACAAAAATTTATCAGCTTTGGCATAGCCCCGCCTCACCTAAAAAAAAGTGAGAGCTCAGCTCTTCGCTCCTCATACGAGGCTCAACTAAAGGCTGCTGGAGCAGATATAATCTTAAGGGAAATAATAGATGTGCAAAAATACATGCGCGAAATCTAAGTGATTAGCAAAAAGTATTATTAAGATCAATCATCACATCACCTTCATTATCTAAAAAATATCCATCATAAGCCTCTCTAAGTGCAAAGTTTGCATAGGCCAAATGCACTCCGCTCTTAACTCTATTCATGAAAGTACTTTTTAACTCATGAATACCATGATCAAGACATTGACTTAGCAGAATATTATATATATCAGATTCAAACTTGCTCTTTAGAAAAGTCATTTCACCTCTGTTAAGCCTTATAGCCAAATTCCTTATAGACTCTTGATAAGAAAGGTTCTCCAACCAACTTTTCTTTCCAACTCCTTCTAAGATATCTCTTTTTCCTATCGGATCAACAACAGGAATAGGATATCCAAGCTCACCTCCCAGAGCAGAAAGATCTGTCTTTATAACTGCAATCATCTTTTCAGCATTCTCCTCCCCAATAAAAGTATTTTCGACTAAACATATAAGAGCCTCTCTTCTATCTGAAGAAGAACGCAATAAAGATCGTATAGAAGCCTTTATCGCGGTTACATTTACAGGTGAGCTAGCTATGCTCTCAACAAAATATTGAAAAATCCTACTCCTAGAATCAATAGTTTTATTGATAATTAATGTATGAGAAAAGTCCTCAAGAATTAAATTTTGAGCTATAATTTTATGATAGTTTATGGGGAGAGTCCTCCATCTAATCAAACAGCCAACTAATATATTTATCTCATGAACATAATATTGATAAATTTCCCGAGACTCATCCATTTCCTTATATTTTCTCAACAGGTAAAGGTTAACTCTTCTACTGATTTACAAGCGGCAGCCGATAAAACTTCGTATCCACTCTTGCTAACGCTTACATCATCTTCAATTCTTATCCCGATTCCCATCCATCTCTCATCTATCAGAGGCTGTCCATCAGGCACTGGCAATCGATCGCTGAAATAGAGCCCAGGCTCAACGGTTAGAACCATTCCAGGCTCGAGGGTTATAGGGTGCTCGCCTAAACGATAAGATCCAACATCATGTACATCTAGGCCTAGCCAATGGCCTGTCCGATGCATATAAAAGTGGCGATACGCACCTTGCTCAATAACTCCATCAATGCTGCCTTTAAGCAAGCCGAGGTCCAATAAACCTTCAACAAGAATTCGCACTGCTGCAATATGAACATCTTCAGCATTATTACCAGGTAAAACAGTAGCGATAGCAGCCTGCTGTGCTTCAAGTACTACTTGGTATATAGCTAATTGTTCAGCAGTAAAAGTCCCATTTACTGGAAATGTTCGAGTTATATCTGCGTTGTAATAATCGCCCATTGAGCATGCGGCATCTATCAGCAACAAGTCGCCATCTCTTAGTGGGGCATTATTTGCTGTGTAATGCAAAACACAAGCGTTATCGCCTCCAGCAACGATTGATCCATATGCTGGACCACGAGCGCCCTGCTCAAGAAAATGCTGCTCCATTAAGCCTTGAATAAATCGCTCATTCAATCCTGGACGCACAGCTTTACGAGCCAATTCATGTGCCTCTGCAGAGATAGAAGCAGCAACGCGCATTCTCTCCAATTCTTCTGGCTCTTTATAAAGTCTCAATTTATGCAGAAAAGGACATGGAGCTTCTAAGGAAAGTGGAGCCGCTCCAGTCCTTGGAGATTTATCAAGATGTTCCGACCAAACCTGAAGAACTAATGGCTCAACCTTTGGATGTTGCCCAACCCTAAAAACAATACCTTCAGCTCCTTCTAAGTAATCAAGCAAAAGCTTTGAAAACTGATCAATTGGATGAGCGATATCTGCTCCAAATCGCGAGATTGCTCCTTCTGTACCCCAACGAGATCCTTGCCAAACCTCCTCACTAGGCTCTTTGGGATTAACAAATAGAACAAACCTCTCTCCATGTTTCCGATAAGGCAATAGCAGCGCGATCGCATCAGGTTCGTCTAAGCCAGTTAAATACCAAAAATCACTATGCTGACGAAAAGGAAAATCACAATCAGCGTGATGGGTAACCAAACTTGCCGCAGGGATAATTGCCGCCCTACTAACCAGTTGCGACATAAACCTGTCACGACGTTTAGAGAAAACTTTTAGATCAATCACTTAAAAGGACAGAAAAGCAATAAGTCGCCATGATGGCCAGAATTAATTAATTCCATAGATGGTCTGTCAACGTAAAGATCCAACCAATAGAAAATCCTTATAAACACACTGTATAACTATTGAGTGTCCCACACATAGGACATTCACTCCCACGCATCAACCTTCTAAACAACTTTTAGAGATTCACTGACTCATGAGCTCAGATATTTTTGTACTAGCCCTACTTGTCACAGTCGTGGTTGCAGGTTCTGCCTTGTGTTCAGGCGTAGAAGCAGCATTACTAGCTGTCAATCCCCTGCGAGTACATGAACTAGCCGCAAGGCCAGTTCCGGTAGCTGGAGCAAAACGTTTAGCGAAACTTCGTCAGAGACTTGGGAGAACACTATCAGTATTAGTAATCGCAAATAATGGGTTCAATGTCTTTGGGAGTCTGATGCTTGGAGGATATGCCGCTTTTGTATTTGAACAACGAGGAATCAGCGGGATTGCCTTACCGATTTTCTCAATAGGTCTAACCATACTTGTAATTCTTTTGGGAGAAATTCTTCCAAAATCTCTTGGCAGTCGACTGGCACTATCTGTCTCACTAGCAAGTGCACCTTTACTGCATTTCCTAGGAATAGCTATGCGTCCTCTTGTACTTTTACTAGAGCGCCTACTTCCTGCTATCACTGCAGAGAACGAACTAAGCACTGATGAGAATGAAATCCGTCAACTTGCCAGACTAGGGTCTCAAAAAGGCCAAATTGAAGCCGATGAAGCAGCAATGATTGCGAAGGTTTTTCAACTTAACGACCTCACAGCAAGAGATCTAATGGTTCCCAGGGTGGCTGCCCCTACCTTGGATGGCCTAGCTAGCCTCGAGACACTTCGTTCAGTCCTGTTAAGAAATAACGCACCTTGGTGGGTAGTCCTAGGTGAGGGAGTGGATAAAGTTCTTGGAGTAGCTAGCAGGGAAAGGCTTCTAACCGCACTGATTCAGGGGAGAGGACATCTCACAGCAACTGACTTAAGTGAAGCGGTCGAATTTGTTCCAGAAATGATTCGTGCAGATCATCTTCTAATAGGTTTCAGAGGAGACAAAAATGGCATTCGAGTTGTAGTAGATGAGTTCGGTGGCTTCGTAGGATTAATAGGTGCTGAAGCAGTTCTTGCTGTTTTGGCAGGTTGGTGGCGAAAACCCAACACATGAGAAGTCTTCCCTCTACCCAAGATCGCTGTCGGATTCTCCTCCAAAAATGGCGTAGAGAACTGGTTCTAAGCAATCGAGAACATAGCCAGCTTCAAGGCGAGCTGATTGCTCTGGACCAACAACTTGAAAGGTTTATGAACCGACGCTTAAGGCTTGCTGTCTTTGGCAGAGTAGGAGTAGGAAAATCAAGCCTGCTAAATGCTCTTCTCAAAAAAAATATATTCGCAACAGATGTAGCCCATGGATCTACACGCAAATCAAAAATAGTTAGATGGAACCAATCGATAAAAAATCTGAACACTGTTGAACTCCTAGACACTCCTGGAATCGACGAAATTGGAGAGGCAGGAAGAGCTCGTCTATCTAGTCGGATAGCGATGCAATCCGATGTAATACTTCTAGTTATTGATAGTGACTTGACCAGGGTTGAACAGAAATCATTGCAAGCATTATTAAAAAGTGGAAAGCCAGTGCTTTTAGTTCTCAATCGCTGTGACCAATGGTCATCAGAAGAGCAAACAAAACTAATTCGAAGCATCCGTAGACGACTACCACCCGAAGCTCAGAAACTACATATAGAAGCTGTTTCTGCAGCTCCTCGAGAAGTGCAGTTGCATCACAACGGTCTCGCAAGAAGCCAACCAATCCCGCCTCAGATAGAAACCCTGCGATTGTTTCTGATCAAGTTTTTAACAAGTCAAGGTGAATTGCTTTTAGCCTTAAACGCACTAAGAAGGTCTGATAATTTCTGTCAATCACTAAGCCGCAAAAATTTATATCACAAGAAAGTTGCTGCCCAAGGCCTCATAGGCCGCTTTGCTGCAATGAAAGCCTCAGTAGTTGCTGCGAATCCTCTTTTATTAGTTGATATCGCAGGAGGATTAGCTTGTGACGCAACACTAGTTTTCCAACTCTGCAAGCTCTATGGAATACAAATTAAAGGGCCAGCGGCCAGATCACTTCTAACTCATCTTTCTGGCCAAAATGTGCTGCTTGGAGGTGCTCAAGTCACTATCCAAATCACACTAAGCACAATCAAAAACTTACTGATAATGGCAGCTCCCTTTACTGGTGGATTAAGTCTTGCTCCTGCAGCACCTATAGCAGTAGCACAGGCAGCCTTAGCGGTTCATACGACACAAGTCACAGGCCGACTTACAGCCCAAGAGGTTCTCAATAATCAACATTGCACTAATGCAAGACCAGAAGCAATGTTGAAACGTCTGGCAGCCAGCGACCCAGAAATAAGAAGTTGGCTTAATAATTGGCCAAACGCAATCAATAATCAACCAGATCAACTGCGAGCCCTGCTGCCATGAGTAGCACTCAATCTGAAATTGCTCTTCTTGGCACTAGTGCAGACCCGCCTACCTACGGACACCAAGCTCTATTAGAAGGCCTTTTAAAACTTTTTCCAAAAGTAGCAACTTGGGCTAGTGATAACCCCATGAAACTTCATGGAGCATCTCTTAGAAAACGCAAAACCTTATTAAAGGTATTAGTGAACACAATAGCTCACCCACATTTAGAACTAGTTCAAGAACTAAGTAGTCCGCGAACAATTACAACCCTTCAAAGAGCCTCTTTTCGATGGCCTACTGCAAATTTAATTTTTGTGATCGGTAGTGATCTAACAGGACAAATCCCAACATGGACTGCAGCTAAATCAGTATTTAAAAAAGCACGAATTGGAATAGCCCCTCGCCAAGGTTGGCCCATAGAAAAAGCTCATCTAGAAACACTTGAATCGCTTGGTGCCCAAGTCCAAATACTTCCTCTAGCAATACCAGCTAGTTCAAGTTCAAAGGTAAGAGCCAATGCAGACATTGCTCAAATACCCCCCGTTTTACTTCCTCTACTACTAGAGGAAAACCTCTATGAACTTAATAGCAATCAATAATGCGAATCGCTCTAGCCCAACTGAATCCTCTGATAGGAGACCTCAAAGGGAATGGCGACCGCATTAAATCAGCCTGTCTTGAAGCCGCAAATCTTACAGCCGATCTTGTAATCACTCCAGAGCTCTCTCTCTGGGGCTACCCTCCTAGAGATTTACTGCTCAAACCAAATCTTCTAGAACAGCAAAATTACGTTTTACATGATCTGGTCGAAACCATTGCTCTTAAATTTCCAGAGCTAACCTTACTAGTTGGAATAGCAGAACTTGCCGACGATCAACAACTCCCAAATTTATTGAATGCAATTGCACTAGTAGACAAAAACAATTGGCATGTAATAGCACGCAAACAACTTCTACCAACCTACGACGTATTCGATGAGAAACGCTACTTTAGACCGGCTAAAACTCCAGGTGCCTTGACTATCAAGCGCAATGATTTCACTTGGCGCATTGGACTAACGATCTGCGAGGACCTATGGGTAGAAGAGGAGATACAGGGTCATCGTCTAAAAGGACCAGACCCTATTGAGAACCTACAATCGCAGAACATTAATCTATTAATCAACCTTTCGGCCTCACCATTCAGCTATTCAAAGCAATCACTGAGAAAAAAGTTAGCAACCAAAGCAGTCAAACGACTTCACTGCCCATTGATCTACCTTAACCAAACAGGAGCAAATGACGAACTTATCTTTGATGGAGGTAGCTTTGTTCTTAATGCCAATGCTGATCTTGTTTTAGAACTACCAAGCTGTAAAGAAATTATAAAAGTCTGGGATACAAGCTCCACAAATCTTCAAACCCTTGAGCAACCCCAAAATTCACAGGAAGACCTGTTCAAAGCCCTGACCTTGGGAACACAAGATTATGCATCCAAATGCGGCTTCGACAAAGTCTTACTCGGCCTTAGTGGTGGTATTGACTCAGCTTTAGTAGCCGTAATAGCCGCTGCTGCTATGGGATCCAATAACGTAACTGCAATATTAATGCCATCTCCCTGGAGCTCATCAGGCTCAATAGATGACGCACTCAGTCTTTCGAAGCGTCTAAAAATTAAAACAAAAATAATTGAAATTACTGAGCTAATGAAGAGTTTTGAATCTGCTCTCTTTAAACCACTGGGGAAATCACCCGAAGGGATCACAGCTGAAAACTTACAGTCAAGGATCAGAGGGACATTGCTAATGGCTTTTGCTAATCAAAATGGCCACCTTCTCCTCTCTACAGGGAACAAGTCTGAACTTGCAGTAGGTTACTGCACCCTATATGGGGACATGAATGGTGGACTAGGAGTAATCGGTGACGTATACAAAACAATGGTCTTTGAACTGTGCGAATGGCTCGATAGTCCTTATTCTAAAAAATGTCGAGAAGAGTTTGGCTTGACAAGCGATAAAGAGTTAATAGGTAAGTCAATCCGTAATAAGCCGCCAAGTGCCGAACTTAGCCCCAATCAGCTAGACAGTGATTCGTTGCCTGACTACAAATTCCTCGATCCAGTTCTCAAGGCTCTCATAGAAGAACGGGTCAGCCCTGAACAACTCATAAAAGATGGTCATGACCCAAAACTAATTACATTCGTCCAAAACCTCTTAAAAAAAGGAGAATTTAAACGCCGGCAATCACCACCGCTATTAAAAGTAACCTCGCAAGCTTTTGGGAGCGGATGGAGAGTTCCAATCGCATCAGTATGATCAAAACAAAAATCCTGGCAAGAGTCTTGTTAGGTAGCCATCCTAATGAAAGATAATTAGCTCCATGGTCAACTCCGTTCTTTCGACCCCGATGGCTAGCATTGGCGTCCCAACAGAAATAAAGGTCGATGAACTACGAGTTGCTCTTACTCCTGATGGAGTCAAAGAACTTGTAACACAAGGCCTTGAGGTAAGGATTCAATCTGGGGCTGGTACAGGAGCAGGAATCCCAGACTCAGCTTTTGCAAAGGCGGGGGGCAAAATAGTCTCCTGTGAAGATGCATGGGCAGCACATCTTGTGGTGAAAGTGAAAGAACCTCAAGAGAAGGAGTTCAAATTTCTGCGAAGTGACATGCTGCTATTCACCTACCTTCACCTCGCTGCTTACCCAAAAGTAGGCAAAGCACTTCTAGACGCAGAAGCAACAGGAATTGGCTACGAAACTGTGCAACTGGAAAATGGCAGCCTTCCTCTCCTCGCTCCAATGAGTGAAATAGCAGGGCGTCTTGCTGCACAAGTTGGTGCTCATTTACTTGAGCGGCCACATGGTGGCAGCGGAGTACTTATAGGGGGGTGTACTGGTGTCAGACCAGCAAGGGTTGTAGTACTAGGAGCTGGTACTGTCGGATGGAATGCAGCAAGACTTGCCGCAGCAATGGATGCTGAAGTAATGCTGTTAGATCGATCACCTGAACGGCTAAGAGATCTAGAAGCAGATAGACGCGGAAGGCTTATGAGCGTAGTCAGCAGCCGTGGGTTACTGGAAAGACTAATCCCTACAGCAGACCTTTTAATTGGTGCTGTTCTAACACCTGGCAGTCGTACTCCTACCTTGGTCGACAAAGAAATGGTAATGCAGATGAAGCCTAATTCAGTAATAGTTGATGTCGCAATTGACCAAGGTGGTTGTGTTGAAACCAGTGTAGAAACAACACACACCAACCCTACTGTGACAATAAATGGTGTACAGCACTACGCTGTAGGCAATATGCCTGGTGCAGTGCCCTTTACCTCTACTGAAGCACTTGTCAGTGTTACATTGCCCTATATAATTGCAATCGCTGGACGCGGCTTAGAAGGAGCCGTAACAGAACGTCCGGAACTGCTTTCAGGCCTTAACACCATTAATGGTGACGTTTGTCACCCAGGTGTCGCAAAATCCTTAGATGTTCCACCACGCCACCCTATGGCCTGCTTAAGATGAAGATCGAGATCTAGAATTGCAAAGATCTAATATTTTTCTAAGAAATAAGAATCCATCCATTATTCATTTTGCGCATTTAGAGAACGACCTACTCCACAAATAGGGCGCTGCAATGATTCGACAGCAATTCCTTCTCTTATAAGCATAAGCCAACCAGCAGCTTCTACATAATTAGAAGCTTTTAAAATAGTAAGATTCGAAAGATCTTGCTGACCTTGACAAATACCCAAAGACTCTAAGTTCACATTTAAAATACCTTGATTAGTAACAGCAATGAGAGGCAAACCTCTCTCTAAACAAGCTAACACTGCTTCATTGCCTAACGCTCCGTCCGGGGCTACCACAGCTCCGAGTTGTTCTGTTCGTAGAAGTCCATAGGGGTTTTTTTCGTTTTCGCAATTAGATAATTTCACTAGATCGGGTGCACGACTTAAACCAACCAATACGCAAGGCAAAAATGTATGACCTAACTCCTCTGCAGCCGCTCTAGGATCGAGTTGAGAATCAAACGAAAGCATAGGTAACGCAGGAGCATGAGCACAAGGGATACCTAAATGGCGTACTAAAAGATGACTTATGACCGCTTCCGCACCAGCCAAAGGGTCAACTCCATTCCCATGACGATAAGCATTAACGACATCTCTTTCAGAGGTTTCAGGAAAACGAGTTACAACTGCTATTGCCGTAGCTCCAGACTCTTGCAATAGTTTTCCCGCCCGAAGCAGCTCATTCAACTGACCCACCTCGCCCCAGCTAGTCCCGCTCTCTCCTGGACAAATTTGAATTGATAGAGGGAGTTCTGTAATGACAACTGGTCCTAAATTCAAACCAAGTGTGGCTTTACATGCATCGGCTACCTGTAATTGTCTTTCCCTTAATTCAAGTTCTATACCACTATCCACAAGTAATCCAATCTTTTGTTGGCGAACTGGCCTTAAAGCAATTTCTCCAGTCGCAAATCGATCCAAACCATAACCCTCTACATAATGAATTCTAGGATCGCTCCAGTAAAGCATTGCACCATTCATCACATTGGGATGAGTAACTAAACATCCACTGGCAGCTGCAAGCAACCTCGCAGATGGAATTGCATCTCCAGCAAAACCACCTACTGAACAACCTATCCCTGATGGAACAACCATTAAAGTAGGCAGTGGAGAACCGACGCCAAGAGAACTGCATGGACTAGGAAAGTAGAAGTCCTCCATCAAGATTTCATTAATGATGTCGGGGAATTAATTACGACTGCCTCAACCCTTATCAAGCGAACACCAGTCTCTAATGAAACGGGGCCTACAAATGTAATAGCCCATCGCAATGGCTCTCCTGATTCTCTGATTTTCTCAATTACCCATTGCCTCAAATATGGCAACTTCACGTGAACAGGCCAATCAAACTCCAATTGAAGCATCCTCAAAACATCTTCCCTGCACTAGTTAATTTCTTATTCTAAATAGAATTCTCTTTACTAGAGAAACTTAAATCTACATAAAATCATATTAGATTTACCTAAAGAAAAAACTTAAGACAAAGCTTTAGAAAGACTTTTCTCAATCCTGAAATTTAAGAGCAAGCACCGCCAACAACTTCAAGTATTTCCTGTGTAATCGCAGCTTGACGGGCCTTGTTGTAATCAAGTGTAAGTGTCTTAGCAAGCTCCTTAGCATTATCACTAGCGTTGTTCATAGCCGTCATACGACTAGCCAACTCAGAAGCAGCAGACTCTTGAAGAGCTCGCAATAATTGATTTTGCAAGTAAAGAGGCAATAAAGCATTCAAGAGCTGTTCTGGACTTTGTTCAAATACAATGTCAGAAGGCAACTTAGGTTGCTCATTTGCAGGGGCAGCACCTTTTTCAATAGTTAAACGACTATCTTTGGTAGTCAATCTAAAGATCTCATCTTCTGGCTCTGCTATACCCTGAGGATCTAAAGGGAGTAATGTTTGTACAACTGGATTACAGCTAACAAGGTTTATAAACTTGGTATAGATGACTTCGACACGATCAGTGCTCTGAGAAAGGAACTCAGCTAATACCTCAGTGGTAATTGACTCAGCATCATCAGCAGTTGGGACTTGTTCTAACTCAGCAAAAGTTGCTCGAATAGTGTACTGACTTGCTCGATTCTGGAAATAACCTATAGCTTTACGACCAATCAAAACAAGGTCTAAGTTATAACCCTGAGCCTTTAATTCAGAGTAACGCTGCTCGGTACGTTTAATGATATTGGAGTTATAACCACCACAAAGGCCGCGATCTCCTGTAATCGCAACAATTGTGATTGTGCCTACATCTCTACTCTTAAGCAATGGAGCATCAGCCATCTCAAAGCTAATACGTGATTGAATGTTCTCCAATACTCTTGCTAAGCGATCTGCAAAGGGTCTACTCCGAAGGACCTGTTCTTGGGCCCTACGCACCTTGGCCGCTGCGACAAGTCGCATTGCTTCAGTGATTTTTCTGGTGTTTTTGACAGAAACAATTCTGTCTCTTATGTCCTTAAGGTTTGCCATTGATAAGTTGCTCCGAAATAACCTTAAGAATCAAGATGCAGGAAGCATCGAAGACTTAACTTCATTAATGGCGTCCTTAAGAAGGGACTCAGCATCTTCACTTAGGACCTTCTCAGAATTAACCTTAGAAATAAAGTCGGCTTTGTTTGTCTTCAAATAATCTCTCAACTCACGAGCAAATTGAGTAACTTGTTCCTCAGGGACCTCATCTATCAAACCCTTAACTCCTGCATAAACAATCGCCACCTGCTCCGCAAGGTTTAAAGGAGCAAACTGAGGCTGTTTTAGAAGTTCACGTAACCGTTTCCCACGACCAAGCTGCTTCTGAGTAGCTTCATCCAAATCAGAAGCAAACTGTGAGAATGCAGCCAATTCATCAAACTGAGCCAACTCAAGTTTTAAAGTTCCAGCAATTTTCTTAATTGCCTTAGTTTGAGCTGCACCTCCAACCCTACTAACGGAAATACCAACATTAATGGCAGGTCTCAAACCAGAGTTAAAAAGGTCTGAGCTCAAAAAGATTTGGCCATCTGTAATTGAGATGACATTTGTAGGTATGTATGCGGATACATCTCCAGCCTGTGTCTCGATAATTGGCAATGCTGTCATAGAGCCACTGCCCATTGAATCTGAAAGTTTTGCAGCTCTTTCTAAAAGGCGGCTATGGAGATAAAAAACATCTCCTGGATAAGCTTCGCGTCCTGGTGGACGACGAAGAAGGAGTGACATCTGCCTATAAGCCTGAGCTTGCTTAGTTAAATCGTCATAGATAACAAGTGTGGCCTTACCTTTGTACATGAAGTACTCAGCGATGGCAGCACCTGTGTAAGGAGCCAAGTATTGCAATGCCGCAGGATCCGAGGCACTTGCATTTACAACAACGGTGTAGTCAAGCGCGCCTTTCTCGCGAAGGACCTCTACAACATTGGCAACAGATGCAGACTTTTGTCCAACGGCAACATAGACACAAACAACATCCTCGCCCTTTTGATTAATAATGGTATCAAGAGCAATTGCTGTCTTACCAGTCTGCCTATCACCAATTATCAATTCTCTCTGCCCACGTCCTATTGGAATCATCGCGTCAATAGATGTGATCCCAGTCTGCATAGGTTCATGAACAGACTTCCGCTTAATAATGCCAGGAGCTATTGATTCAATTAAACGAGAGTCGCTACTTGCAATTTCACCATTACCGTCAACAGGCTGTCCAAGTGGATTGACTACTCGCCCAAGAGTGGCTTCCCCTACTGGAACAGATGCAATTTTCCCAGTTGCTTTAACAGTACTACCTTCCTGAATGCCAAGGCCCTCGCCCATTAACACAGCGCCGACATTATCGTCCTCAAGATTGAGAGCGATCCCCTCTGTCCCATCCTCAAACTCAACCAACTCGCCAGCCATGACCTTCTCAAGGCCATATATGCGAGCAATACCATCGCCAATTTGGAGAACGGTACCTACATTGCTAACAGAAACAGATTTGTCATAGTCAGCGATCTGCTGTTTAAGAATTGAGCTGATCTCGTCGGGACGGATGGAAACCATGAGAGGCGTTTGCGTTAAAGGAGAATAAAGGAGGCTGAAAGAAGCTAAGAGAAAGAGCTGTGTGGACTAGCTAAGTGACCTTGGCCAGTGCAAGTCCAAGTCTGCGAACTTGGCCAGCAAGGCTGGCATCAATAACCTTTGAACCCACGCTGACGACAAATCCGCCGATCAAAGAAGGATCAATTTTTAGATCAATTTCTAGATTGTCCGTACCAGCAACTGATTTTACTTTCTTCAAAAGATCATTCTTTTGATCATCAGAAAGCTCAGAAGCTGAGGTTACAGTTGCAAGAGCAATATTCCGTTGTTCACGATAAAGCTCGAGCATGCGCTCTAAAACTGCATTTAAAAGCCCTATACGTTGACGATCTGCCAAAAGTTTCAGCAAATTCAAAAAAGAGGGAGTGACCTTTTTGGAAAAAAGCTTTTCTATGGCTGCCTTCTTAGATTCAACTTCCAGAACAGGCGAAGCCATTGCTTGGCCCAACTCAGGGCAGTTATTCCATAAATCAAGGATTTCTTTCGCTTGGGAAACAACTTGATCTACTTCTTTCTTATTGGAAGCAACTTGCAAAAAAGCTTCAGCATATGGGGTTGTGATGGTGTTTAAAAGTGGCATCAGACATCCCCCAGATTTTTAATGGACTGACTCACAAAGTTCTCTTGAGCCTTTTGATCTAGCTTTTTTGGAAGTGCTCCCAAAGCTTTCTCAATCGCAAGGCGAGCAGCTTCTTGACGTAGTTGGGAACTTACTCTTGCTGCTTCAGCATTTAGATCAGAAGCAGCACCCTGCTTAATTCGAGCCATCTCTTCGACGGTGCGCTTCTCGGTCTCTAAGCGAATAGCCTCTGCTCTTGCTTTGCAATCTGTTCGAATTTGTTTAGCTTTCTTTTCAGCTGCTGCTAATTCTTTTTTGGCCTCGATTAAAGCCAAATTGGCAGTATCCAAGCGCTCCTCTGCATCTTTTAAATCTGAAAGAATCACAGAGCGTCGCCGTTCAAGCATGCTCCCTAAAAAATTAGGAAGGAACTTATAAAGACCAAAAATAACTACCGCCAAGTTAATGATATTTGTCTCAAAAAGATTGAAATTGAGACCAAATCCACTGGCGAAAAAAATCGATGAATAATTCATTTGGCTGCCAGCAAACGTTCTACGATCAAATCGCCAAGCTTGTCAGCATCCGATTTGAGTTGATTTAGGGCCGCATCTCTTTGAGAGTCGATCTCACGACGAGCCTCCTCTCTAGAGGTATTTGCTTCAGCATTTGCTAATGCTAAAGCTTCTCTATAAAGCTTGTCAGAATCTTGCTCAGCTTCATTTATAAGCTTTTGAGCTGCCTGGCGAGCTGTGGCTAACTGATCTCTTAAATCCGCCTCAAGCTTCTCAACCTGAGCAAGCTTTTGCTTGGCTTCAGCTCGACTAGTAGTAACAAAACCCTCTCTTTCTTCAACAACCCGTCCTACAGGCTTGAAGAAAAGAGCATTAAGGATGAACGTGAGGAGAACTACCTGAACCGCCATAAGCGGCAAGGTGGCATCGAAGTCAAACAGACCTCCCTCAGTAGCACCGAACAGAAGCAAGCTGGTCATGTGACAGGGTTCGAGGAGATGGAGGCAAGCCGTGAAACGGCTAAAGAGCAAAAAGAAAGCATTCTTAAATTGGATTTGAACAAATTTCTAACTAGATCAAGGGTTCTATCCATGACCTAGTCAGATTGATCTGTCCACACCACTTCTCTTTAAGGATGGTTAACCAGCAAATGGGTTGGCGAAAAGCAACACCAAAGCAACTACAAGGCCATAAATGGTGAGAGATTCCATGAAAGCGAATGAAAGCAACAAGGTGCCTCTGATCTTGCCCTCAGCTTCTGGCTGACGAGCAATGCCCTCTACTGCGCCTTGCGCAGCGCTGCCTTGGCCGATGCCAGGGCCAATAGCCCCTAGGCCTACAGCCAGACCAGCAGCAACAACTGAAGCGGCGGTGGTAATGGAATCCATGATTGAACTAAAAGAGTGGGGCGCTTTAATAGCGCTTATTAAGACCGGGAGTTTATACCTGCGACTAGGACATCTAGGAAAAGTTCCTGAGATGGGTCCGAAAAACGGACCTTCGCGCAAGAGAGTTTGCCAGATCGTGGGACCGATACTGACTGATCACATTTGATCAATGATGCTCTTCGACAGCTTCACCTATGTAATAGGCGGCAAGTGTGGCGAAGATCAAAGCTTGAATTGCACTGGTAAACAATCCAAGAAACATTACTGGGACAGGTAAAACCAATGGGACTAAAAACACAAGTACAGCTACCACTAATTCATCTGCAAGGATGTTTCCAAACAAACGGAAGGATAGTGATAAGGGCTTTGTGAAATCCTCAACGATTTTGAAAGGGAGCATTATCGGCGTCGGATGGACGTAATACTCGAAGTAACGCAATCCCTTATTACTTAATCCAGCATAAAAATAAGAAAGAGAGACGAGAAGGGCCAAAGCCACAGTGGTGTTGATGTCAGCTGTTGGGGCACCAAGCTCTCCACTTGGAAGGCGAATGAGCCTCCATGGGACCAAAGCTCCACCCCAATTGCTTACAAAAATGAACAAGAAAAGAGTTCCAATGAATGGCATCCAATCGCGATAGACCTTCTCCCCAATTTGAGTACGGGCCAGATCACGTATGTAATCCCAAAGGAACTCCAAAAGGTTCTGAACACCTCTTGGGTCCCGCTCCATCTTTCTGGTGCCAATAACCACCAGAGCAAGAAGTGCTCCTATCACGATCCATGAGGTCATAAAAACCTGACCATGGAGCCTGATATTTCCAATTTGCCAATAAAGGTGTTGACCGACCTCTAGTTCGGCAAAAGGAAAAACAAAAGGCAATAGACCCATCTTGCTAGAAGTTTCGGTGTCGTTGTTTACGACTGATTAAGTGACGCAGGAAAACCTGCTAAAAAATGATCATTTGTCGCCTCTTGTTCAAGACTCGAGAATGACTTGAATGATCATCGCAGGCTTATAGAGCAAGAAACCCAACAATGCTGGGATCAACTCAAGCTGGGGCAGTCTTGAGGTTGCCAGTACTAGTAAAACTGGTACTAACAGCTGAAATTTGCTCACCTTTGTCGAAAGATTCCCCAGTTTTCCAATACTGCGAGCTAGAAGCCGCAAATAAAGAACACCTGATAACGAACCAACCAGAAGGCTTGTTGTCGTAGGAATATCGAAGACAATTGCTGAGATTATTGCTGCCAAGGCAGCAAGAATCAAAGTTGTCAGAATTAAGCGCCGCTGAAGATGAAGATATTCGTCCGAAGAAGCAATATTTACTTCCTCTGGCGAATATGTTTCCAGAGAAGACTCGTTTGCTGGGCTGAGATCTTTAGGCCTTTCCAATGAAAAGTTGTCCTCCTTAGGAGGATCCTCTTCAGATTGGATCAACTGGGATACCAGCAAAGCCCCGAGGCTCTTTTATAAAGGCCCGCGGAATCTATCATGTGCCGGTATCTCCCCTCTACTCAGTAACAAGATCCGCTTTCGATCCAAGCCCTATTTAGCAAAAGTAATTTCAGCTCACCAAGGTTTGTCTCAATTTAATTAGTGAATTAAAGGCTTGGCAAATTGCCTGGTAGACGGCTGAATAGGTAGAGCTCAGATCTAAGTAACAATTGAAAAGAACATACTCAACATCTCACAGAAACAGTCTCATAAAAAAAAGAGATAAGTCTGTTGAGAGTTGGATGAAAAAATTAAAAAATAGTTTATGGCAAAGATTTCTGCCTTTGCCATGGGAGTTTTGGCCGGCAGAATCGCGATTATTAATTGCATTAGTTGGCTTCTGGTGCCTTGCGGGCCTACTAATTCTTGGCTCCTCTAGCTGGTGGGTAGCAAGCAGAGAGATGGGTGATGGTGCTTACTACATCAAGAGGCAATTACTATGGATGACTGCAAGTTGGAGCCTATTTTTTCTTACCATATCAACTAGACTTAGAACATGGCTAAAGCTAGCTGGGCCAGGGCTTTTAATAGGCTGTTTGTTAATTGGACTAACACTAATTGCTGGAAGTACAGTTAATGGAGCAAGTCGCTGGCTAATAATTGGTCCACTTCAGATACAACCTTCCGAGCTTATAAAGCCCTTTACTTTACTTCAAGCAGCAAACTTATTTGCACATTGGAAAAGAATAACAAATGATCAGAAATTTATCTGGTTGGTTATTTTCCTTGCCTTAATTGGAATGATACTCAAGCAACCAAATTTAAGCACTGCTGCGTTGATAGGTATTTTACTTTGGCTAATCGCTTTTGCTTCAGGCGTAAGAATCAATGGCCTATTTGCGACAGCTCTTGCTGGAGGAATAATAGGTACAACAAGCATATTATTTAATGAATATCAACGCCTCAGGGTGATCTCTTTTATCGACCCATGGAAAGACCCTCAAGGCAATGGATATCAGCTCGTGCAAAGCCTTCTGGCAATTGGCTCTGGTGGCTGGTTTGGAGAAGGGTATGGTCTATCGACTCAAAAACTGCAATATTTGCCAATTCAAAGCACGGATTTCATTTATGCCGTTTTTGCAGAAGAATTCGGTTTCGTTGGTTCAATGATGCTTCTTATATTTCTTATGCTTGTAGGCTTTATGGGTTTAAGAGTTGCACTTAGGTGCCAAAGCAACCAATCAAGATTAATAGCCATAGGCTCTATAACATTATTGGTCGGGCAAGCAATAATGAATATTGCTGTTGCAGCAGGAGTTATGCCAACGACAGGCTTACCTTTTCCTTTAGTTAGCTATGGCGGGAATTCACTTATTGCTAGCTTAATTATTGCTGGGTTATTAATACGTTGTTCCCTTGAATCAACTGGTTTGATAGAAGAACGACCATTAAGAAAAATTCGTGCCCAGATGGTTTAACTATTTATTATTTAATAGGCTCAACCCAAAAGACCATCCCACAACTAGAACTAGCCATCTCAGATCTAGCTCGCAACAGCGAGAACTTATTAGTTCATGGTCTCAATCAACCAAGTCCTTTTACTCTCCTTTTGGTGTTTGGAGCAGGATTACTCACGAGCCTTGGACCCTGTTCAATATCACTTCTCCCAGTAACAGTTGCCTATCTGGCAGGGTTTAAAAGCAACCAAAACCCTTTCATCCGCAGTATCACTTTCAGCAGTGGCATAGTTAGCGCACTTGTTCTTCTAGGAAGCCTAAGTAGTCTTGTCGGCCGCATTTATGGTCAAGTTCCCGACCTGATACCAACAATTGTCGCAGTGCTCACGTTATTTATGGGGCTCAATTTACTCGGAATCATTACGCTACCCCTACCTGAAGGGCCAGATCCAAAGATCTGGCAGCAAAAAGTACCTGCTCCTATAGCACCTTTAGCGGCTGGAATGGCATTTGGCTTAGCCGCATCACCTTGTACCACACCAGTCTTAGCCGTTCTACTTGGTTGGATTTCACAGACTCCTAATCCTATTCAAGCTTTCCTATTGCTTACTTGTTTCGGCATAGGGCAAGTTCTTCCTCTATTAATTGCTGGAAGTTTTGCTGCGGTCATACCAAGGATTCTTGCACTAAAACCAATAGGAAGCTTCATCCCTAAAATCAGTGGTGCATTATTTATCGCAACTGGCACATTAAGCCTTTTAGGTAGATTGATTTAAAGCATGAAAATATTACGCCGCTTCATATTTTGGATCTCTGATTTAAAAGTAGCGATCATACTTTTATTAGTAATTGCATTACTTAGTGCTATTGGCACTGTAATTCCTCAAGGGGAGGCCAAGAGCAATTACATAAAAGCATTTAATGAAAACCCTTGGCTTGGTTTACTCAATGGATCTCTAATCCTTACCTTCCAATTAGACCATGTATACACCAGCAGCTGGTTCCTATTCCTATTGGCATGGCTAGGTCTAGCGCTAATAATATGTAGCTGGCGTCGTCAATTACCAGCATTAAAAGCAGCTGCTAAATGGATCGACTATAAAGATCCTCGCCAGCTAAGCAAGCTAGCTGTAGCTAAGACAATCTCTACACATTCGAAAGATTTAACCTTAGAAAAATTAGCCACGACTTTAGAGAAGCAAGGATGGCAAATCTGTAAAAAGCAAGGAAGATTGGCTGCGCGAAAAGGTTTAATCGGAAGGATAGGACCTCCTCTTGTTCATATCGGGATGGTAGTTCTCATGATTGGAGCAGTTTGGGGGGGATTGAGTGGACAACACTTAGAAAGATTTCTGGCACCGGGTAGATCCTTTGATTTACTGAATCAAGATGGCATATCCCAACTCACCCTCAGCCTAAAAAACTTTCGAATAGATAGATCGCCAACAGGAGCACCTGAACAATTCAAATCGATTCTTGAGATATTTGAAAGCAATCAAGAGTCTGGAAATATTAAAGAAATAAGCGTTAATCATCCTTTGAGGTATAGGGGTATGACTATCTACCAAGCAGATTGGGCTTTGGCAGCTATAACCCTGCAATTAGGAGAAAGTCCCTTGCTTCAAGTGCCATTAACAAGTTACCCAGAGTTAGGTTCTCAAACCTGGGGGGTAGTAGTTCCAATAAAGCCAGATGGCACAAATCCTGTTCTAATAAGTCTTACCAGTGAAACTGGTCCTGCTCAAATCTTCGATTCAAATGGAACATTGCTAGGGAAGGCTAGACCAGGCGGGCAAGCATTTGATTTCAATGGAACTCCTATCAGGGTCGTAGAAGTTATTCCTTCTAGCGGCCTCCTTTTAAAACGAGACCCTGGGGTCCCAGTGGTATATACAGGATTTGCTATCACACTCATTGGGGGTGCTCTAAGCATGATTGCAACAAAACAATTATGGGCAGTGTCTGACCCTGAAAGTTCTTCTCTGCATATAGGCGGACTCTGTAATAGAAATCTCACAGGTTTAGCCAATGAGCTTCCGAGTTTGCTTGAAAAAGTGGCGAATCTCTAGTTCAAAAAGGCTTTCTCTTCCCATGACTAACTTTAATTAATGTATGGACGTTACCCCTTGGATTGAAATCTGCTTCAAGCTGCATCCATTCTGGATTACAAGCTTCCACTAAATCATCAATTATCTTATTTGCAACTTCTTCATGAGAAATGGTTTGATCACGGAAACTATTTATATAAAGCTTCAATGCCTTTAATTCAATAACTTTTAACCCTGGCTGATAAAGCAAACGTAAAACTGCAAAGTCCGGGTAGCCAGAGAAAGGACATTTGCAAGTGAACTCAGGCAGCTCTATCGAAATTTCGTATGGACGACCAGGCTTTGGATTCTCAAAACATATTAATTCGGCCTGAGAAATCACCCTCTCTCCATAAAGAGGCGCCCTAGTTTCCTTGTCAGCAAATCTCACTGCCTTAAACCGTAATTAAAAGACCCTAAAGCTCTACACATTTTCATGACAAACGTAAAGGGCTTAACTAATGCCAAAGGAACCAAAGCCCTTTAAGCAGAGTTTTCTCAAGGAAGTCTTAACAAGATAAAGGCAAAAATGTTCACCATGAACATCGTTTTTGCTATAGAAAGGCTCTGAAGGACAAAACGTTGAGCTGAGCCAACAGTAATCAATTGGCTCAATATGCCGGAAGTAGCCCCCGCCAGGCGAAGCAACGCTCCTTCCCTAGAAGAGGCCTGCCTGTCAGAGAACTTATCTACGGGTATTTATCCAATCCCTTCGAGGTTTTACACAATGATCAATCAGCAACACACCTACCGAGGTGTCGCCTATGCCCCAAAAGAGCATGAAAAGGCAAGCTCTGCTTTTGTTGAACACATCTACCGTGGGAAGCGTTATCAAGCGCCATTAAGGCACGAATCAACTGATCAAGATGAAAATATTGAACTTCACTACCGCGGAAGTGTTTACAAACATCGTAAAGAAATGGCCCATAAAGCCGTTAACAATTGAATCGGTAGCAACAGTCACAAACAAAATCTGTCTGCCCCCCCCTAATAGGGGGGCAGACAGATTTTTATCCATGGATATTTTGCTAATTAAATCTGAAGGAGATGTGCAAATTCGTCCTCTCACAATCCATGGAATGCTCTGGCTCCAAACTCATTTTGACAATGAACACTGGAAAGCAATCGCCAGCAATCAAGTAAAGCTTCCTCTTGACGATGCTAAGGCCCTTACCCAAGACGCAGAAAAGGCCGGCGTAAGCTTCCATAAATTTACTGAGCTCACACCTGCAGGCAGTCTTTAATAAGGCAAGCCTCAAACTCCACACCCAATACAAGCCAAGAAAAAACCATGAAAAAAGTTGAGGCCATTATTCGCCCCTTTAAGCTTGAGGACGTAAAACTTGCCTTGGTGAACTCTGGCATTGTCGGAATGACTGTTAGCGAAGTTCGCGGATTCGGCAGACAAAAAGGCCAGGTCGAGCGCTATAGAGGTTCAGAGTTCACAGTTGAATTCCTACAAAAACTCAAAATTGAGGTTGTTGTAGAAGATACGAATGTGGAGAAGGTCATTTCAGCTATAGGAGACGCTGCAAAGACAGGAGAAATTGGTGATGGGAAAATCTTCATTTCTCCAGTTGACTCAGTTGTACGTATTCGTACTGGCGAAAGAGATAACTCAGCCCTCTAAAGCAAAGTCTTTAGGACTAGCTCCTCTATATCTGGGAATTCATCAGGCGACTCCCCACCGAGCCACAATAAATATTCATGATTACCAGCTGGTCCAGTTATTGGAGAAGGAGAAAGTCCCATCGGAATCCATCCATACTCCCTAGCAGAATTAATCACACCATTCAAAGCATCAACATGCGAGGGGACATCTTTCACTACTCCTTTCTTACCCACTCGCTCTCTACCTACCTCAAACTGAGGTTTAACCAATAAAACAGCTTCTGAATTACTTGGTTGAACTAGGTTTGTAATCGCCGGAATCACGAGCCTTAAAGAAATAAATGACAAGTCTGCTACTGCTAAATCAGGAATTAAATCCTGAGGCTCATAAATTTCTTCAGGCAAAAGCGTTCTGATATTGGTTCTCTCTAACAAAGTCACACAAGGGTTTTTACGAAGCTTCCAGGCTGTCTGGCCATAGCCAACATCAACCCCAAATACATGCGAAGCCCCATGCTGCAAAAGACAATCAGTAAATCCACCTGTTGAAATCCCACAGTCAATACAAACCCTTCCCTCAATACGCAAATCAAACTTATTAACAGCCTCTAGCAATTTTTCGCCGCCTCTTGAAACAAACCTTGGCAACTGCTTCACGACCACTTCCAAATCCCCTGAGACTTCCTGCCCAGGCTTATCTAGCAACTGCCCAAAAAGGTCTCTAACTTTGCCAGCTCTTATCAGCTGCTGAGCCTGCTGACGCGATTGGGCTAACCCCTTTATCAGCAAATGAAGGTCAAGACGATTCTTTTGGGGCATTTCATCAATAAAACGTTTAGGAAAACCGAACAAAAACCGAATAACTGGGCATAAAAGCCATTTCACCCGTAAAGATCATTGAAAGCCGGCCGAAAGGACGTGTCTCAATCAAATCCTCCAAACAAAAGCAAAAGCCAACCACTGCATCCAAAAAGAAAGCTGGATTTAATACGCTCATTGAACTCAAACAAGGTTCTTGAGCTATTAAGACCTGGCAGCTTTGTAACACTAGATAATCAGCCTAATGACCTCCCCCCTTTTCAGGTAATTCATTGCCGAGGAGGACTTTGCAAAGTTAGGCAACAAGCATGGGGGAAATATGTGCAATGGGAAGTGGAGCACAGACGTCTAAAATCTGCTTAAGAAAAGGACCTAAATTCAAGGGTCTTAAATCATCAGCGCTCCCTTGATAGAGAGATACACACTGCCCGAGATGGGCCAAATTTGGACAGAAACAGCCAAGTATCAAAGCTGGCTTGATGTTGAATTATCTGCTTGCGAGGCCAACTTTCAATTGGGAAGGATTCCGGAGAGTGCGATGCAGGCTATTCGGGAAAAGGCGGACTTTGATCCCAAAAGAATTCTTGAAATAGAAGCTGAAGTTCGTCATGACGTAATTGCCTTCTTAACAAATGTCAATGAGCATGTTGGGGACTCAGGGCGCTTTATCCATGTAGGAATGACCAGCAGTGATGTTTTAGATACCGGCTTGGCACTTCAACTCAAATCCTCCGTGAAGTTGCTTTTGAAGGAACAAAAACAACTAGAAAAGGCAATTAAAAGTCTTGCCATAGAGCACAAGAACACAGTCATGATTGGCAGGTCTCATGCAATACATGGAGAACCCATTACCTTCGGTTTCAAACTGGCTGGCTGGCTGGCTGAAACAAGACGAAATATCAAACGTCTAGAGCAATTAGAAATTTCAGTAGCAGTTGGGCAAGTAAGTGGTGCTATGGGCACTTACGCCAATACAGACCCAGAAGTAGAAAGACTTACCTGCGAAAAATTAGGACTAAGTCCTGACACAGCTAGTACTCAAGTGATCTCAAGAGATCGTCATGCTGAATTCGTACAAACAATAGCCCTAGTAGGTGCCTCTCTAGATCGCTTCGCCACAGAGATCCGCAACTTACAAAGGACTGATGTCCTGGAAGTTGAAGAAAGCTTTGCTAAAGGTCAGAAAGGCAGTTCTGCCATGCCACATAAAAGAAATCCTATTAGGAGTGAAAGGATTAGTGGTCTAGCAAGAGTCCTACGGAGTTATGTAATTGCAGCCCTTGAGAATGTTGCCCTCTGGCATGAAAGAGACATTAGTCATAGCTCAATCGAAAGGATGATGTTGCCTGATTGTTCAGCAACACTCCATTTCATGATTAGAGAAATGACTGAGGTAATTCAAGGGCTAGGAATATATCCACAAAACATGATTCGAAACATGAATATCTATGGAGGGGTTGTTTTCAGTCAGAGGGTTCTTCTAGCGCTAATTGGGGCTGGAATTAGTAGGGAAGAAGCCTACAAAATTGTTCAAAGAAACGCCCATTCAGCTTGGAATAAAGAAGGAGGAAATTTCAAGCAAAATATTAAAACTGATCAAGATGTAACCAAACACCTAAATCCAAATGAGATAGACGATTGTTTCAGCACAGAAATTCATAAATCAAATTTAAACGTCATATGGAAGAGACTGGGTTTATAGGTTAAAAATGCTCTTTAAAAAAAACAAGATTCTATTTCCAAGATTGAGATCAGCAACTACTATCAGCTCTCAAGATAATGCTAGAAAAAGTAGTCCTAACTATAAATCTATAAGAGAAGCTAGTTCCTTTACCCCATTCACCTTCCAACCTAAATTATGAGTGAAACGTTTCGAATTGAAAAAGATAGCCTTGGTTCTATTGAAGTCCCGTCAGAGGCTCTATGGGGTGCTCAAACTCAAAGATCACTCCAGAACTTCTGCATAAGCAAAGACATAATACCTATAGAATTAATTCATGCTTTAACACAGATAAAACAAGCTGCCGCAACTACAAATTATCGCCTAGGAGAACTCGATCAAGTTAAACGGGATTTAATAATCAAAGCATGTTCTGAAATTATTTCAGGTCTTCATGATGATCAATTTCCGCTGAGAGTATGGCAAACAGGAAGTGGAACACATACGAACATGAATATCAACGAGGTAATAAGTAACCTATCGTCTCTTGCAAGTGGTAAAAAGCTAGGGAGTCATTCCCCAGTACATCCAAATGATGATGTCAATCGCTCACAATCAACAAACGATGTATTTCCAGCAGCAATACACATAGCAGCCGCAAAAGGTATTTCCAAATCACTTTTACCTGAATTAAATGCCCTGGTAGAAACGTTTAATCAAAAAAGCAATGATTGGAATGGGATCATAAAAACAGGTCGCACCCATCTTCAAGATGCGGTCCCTCTTTCTCTTGGGCAAGAAGCATCCGCCTGGAGGGACCAAATTAAGACTGCATATAACCGAATTGAAGCCTCCCTAAAAGAGCTCTACCCCTTACCTTTAGGTGGAACTGCTGTCGGCACAGGCTTAAATACCCCTCCTGGCTTTTCTCTAGAGATTGCCAAAGAAATAGCAGAGATAACTGGCCTGCCATTCGCCGATGCTCCCAATAAGTTTGCCATCATGGCTAGCCATGATGGCTTGGTTAATGCAATGAGCCAACTGCGATCCCTAGCAGTTGCCCTTCTAAAAATCGTAAATGACATTCGTCTTCTGGCCTGTGGCCCTAGAGCAGGGCTTGCTGAAATTGAGCTCCCAGAAAACGAGCCAGGAAGTTCAATCATGCCTGGGAAAATAAACCCCACCCAATGCGAAGCAATGGCCATGGTCTGCACACAGGTAATAGGTCTAGATGCAGCAGTCGCCATAGGAGGTAGTAGTGGTCATCTCCAAATGAATGCCTACAAACCGCTTATCGGCTTCAACCTCCTCCATAGCATTGAATTACTGCAAAACGCTTGCCAAAGTTGCAGAGTAAATATGATTGAAGGGATAGAGCCAAACTTGAAAAATATCAAAAAAGATCTCGATGCTTCACTAATGCTTGTAACAGCCTTAGTTCCAAAAATTGGCTACTTAAAAGCAGCCAATATTGCCCAAAGAGCTCACGAGAAAGACATTAGTCTTCGGCAGGCATCATTAGAACTTGGCTATATAACTGAATCTGAGTTCAATACCATCGTCAACCCAACTCAAATGGCAAAGCCCCATGAATAGACGTCAAATGTTTTAGCTCATCAACGAGAAATCATATTGGAGCTCTTTCTGTTGCAGGGTTAATCCCTCCTCTATCAACTTCCGCATCTTTCACGAGATCCTCAGCTTCACAAACTGGAAAACGATTAATAGCTTTAAGCGCATGTCGAGCATTATTGCGCAATTGTTGACTGGTTGCCTCGCAATATGGAACCTGAGCAAGCAAATCAACCGTACGTCTCATAATGCGTACTACATCGCCTTCATCTAGCGATGTATTTGCAATCAAATCACTCCAAGCAATCCCTCTCGCCCATGAGTCGACTAAACCCATTAGCTCATTACCCCACCAAAGAGGAAGAGTAACTTGACGACTTTCCTGAGCATATAAAAGCTCCCGACGTATCCCACTTAAGTCATGAAGAGCTTCTTCTGCTTTAGGAGGCGGAGAATACCCACTCCAAATATCAGGTCTATTGACCTCAGTGCTAATCGCCTCTAAGACTGCAGCTAATTCAGAAGGTTCTAGCTCATCCAAATGACCGCTCATCAAAGATAGTCCTAGCCACAGCTCATTATCCCCCCGAAGTGCCGCTACAGTCCGTCCGATCTCAGTAGGGTCAAGATTATCTAAACAACCAAACTGTTGCAGAATATCGATCAAAGAAAGGAAAGTCTCCCAGTGACGATTAGCCCTGTGATGCAAATGTTTTTTCCGTTCTTTAATCTCAATTTCAAGTTCCTCCATGCGTCTACGATGTTTCTTTAGTTTTTTTCGATCACCCCAACGATGTGCAGGCTGCATTGACAAGTCTTTCTCCAACCCTCGCACTAACTCAGCTTGGTTAAGGACTTCACCCTCAAGGTCATATTGTGGTGTTCGCATGTCATGGCGTTTCGCAATTTGAGTGACTGCCATAGCAATACCAAAACTGGCCTGATCGCCATGACAAAGCTCACCAGCCCTAATAAGAGTGGGTTCTTTCAATTCACTGACTTTTAAGCAAGTTAACTCGGCATGCAAACTTACAACTGCCTGACAAGGTAGAAGTATCCAAATATTCTCATCAGTTAGACATAAAAGAAGTGGGAACTGACCTGGTCCTTCAACCTTATCTACCAAAACAGCAGGAGAGATCCTACCCCGTAATTGAGGAGCCTTTAAAGTCACAAGCGTACCCTCTCTCGCAAACTGTAAAGCGAGAGTCAATTCATTAGCAAGTGTCTCTTGGGCCTGTTGTTGAAGAATTCTGAGTAATCGACGTTCTTCTCGTAATCGTCCACGACGCTTCTCGTAATCCTCAAAATCTTGCCAAGGAACATCTCCAGCTAATCCCTGAAGCTGTCCAAGCTGCAGACCAAGTTGTTCTAGGATCTCCTCTTCCTCAACAAGATCCAGGCTTGCTAGATAACGACCGAAACTACGCTCAACTAACTCTCTAGCCTTATCAAGGTCATAACGTTGCAAGAGGTTTAAGACCATTCCATAACTTGGTGAAAACTGACTGACTAATGGGTCAGCAGGACTTAAAGCCAAATGGCTTGCCTCACGCACTCCTTCAAAACGTGTCTGTGCAGTTACTACATATCCCTGAGAATCAAGACCTCGCCTACCTGCACGCCCTGCCATTTGTAAAAACTCACTCCCCATTAGTGCACGATGGCCTCCCTCCGTTCGCTTTGATAAAGATGAAATAACAGTGCTTCTTGCAGGCATATTTATTCCAGCAGCAAGGGTTTCCGTCGCAAATACAACCTTCACAAGTCCTTGCTGAAAGAGCTCCTCAATCAATTCCTTCCAGGCTGGAAGGACACCTGCGTGATGTGCTGCAATTCCTCTTAAAAGAGCCTCAGCGTGAATTCCATCACGAACAGCCTCAGGATTTAATTCACGATATTTATTTAGTCGATCACCAATAATTTCACTCTCTTCATTATTAACAAGGCGTATAGAGGAAAGATCGTTAACCGCCCTATCACAGCCACGGCGACTAAAAATGAAATAAATAGCCGGCAACATCTTTCGCTCAGCCATTTGCTTAATCACAAAGCTGCTACTAGGAGCTTCTGGTTGGGGTGGTCTGAAAGAACGCCCCTTCCGCTTATGTCCTTTAGGTGCTCTCCAGATCTTGCAATTAGGATGAATGCCTGTTCCTTGATCATTCAGCAGCGGATGCAAGCCCTTTGCACTACAGAAACTAAAAGTCAGTGGAACAGGGCGAAAATCACTAAAGATAAGCTGGGTAGGACCATGAACCCTAGCAATCCAATCAGTTAGCTGCCCAGCATTAGCAACCGTTGCAGAAAGTGCAACCAATTGAACAGATAAGGGGCAATGAATGATCGATTCCTCCCAGACAGTTCCCCTCTGAGAATCATTCATGTAATGGCACTCATCTAAGACAACTGTTTCAACATCTGCAAGTGGATCATCATTCTGATCCACTGCGGCATAAAGCATGTTGCGGAATATCTCAGTAGTCATTACAACTATGGAGGCATCCCTATTCAGACTCAAATCACCTGTCATCAGGCCTACCTTCTCAGCGCCAAACTGATCGCGAAAATCTCGCAACTTTTGATTAGAGAGAGCCTTTAAAGGCGTGGTATAAAAAACTTTGTGCCCATGAGCAATTGCTCGATAAATCGCATATTCACCTATTACTGTCTTACCTGACCCAGTCGGGGCACTCACAACTACAGAATGTCCTTGGTTCAAGGCATCTATTGCCTCGAGCTGAAAGCCATCTAAAGGAAATGGGAAAACAGCTGAAGGGTCCAAGTCAAATTTATGTTCCTCAGAGAAGTCCGTAAGGCTTTCCACTCAACTCTTAATCTCAATCTTAGAGAAGCCCTCAATCAATTGGAACGCCAATCCAAAATGGTCCTCTTCACAAAAAAGCTGGCTTGCATAAAGTAAACCGTATATGGAAAATATTCCTACTACCAGGCGAAGAAGGATTAGAACCTGGATCCCAGGCTCTGAGCCAACCCAATTAAAAGAGCTAAGAAATGCTCTACCATCAAGTCCGCTGATAGATCTTTCAAGCAACGATTACCTTGGTCTTAGTAGACATCCACACCTTGCATATGCAGCCCAGCAAGCGATCTCTTCAGAGGGAGTGGGGGCAGGCGGTTCAAGATTGGTAACTGGGAGCAGGCCAATACATCTAAAGCTTGAAGAGTCTTTGGCAAATTGGCTTGGGAGAGAACATGCGTTGATTTTCCCTAGCGGCTTTCAAGCCAACTTGGCAGCAGTTATGGCGCTCGCCAATAGAAAAACAACTGTTATCACAGACCGACTTATCCACCATTCTTTATTAGTTGGAGTCAGAGCAAGCGGGGCCAAACTCCAACGTTATGCACACAATAACCTTCTAGATTTAGAGAGTCTTCTTAAGAAGCAGCAAAAAAATCTTTCCAGGGAATCCCCTCTCGTCATCACTGAAAGTCTTTTCAGCATGGAAGGGACGAGCCCACCACTCCTCCAAATGTCCAAACTCTGTGAGAAGTATGGAGCAAGGCTATTGGTAGACGAAGCCCATGCTCTAGGAGTAATGGGACCTCAGGGGAGAGGTCTTTGCTATGGAATTGATGGCCCAATAGCAATAATCAGTGGCACATTTGGCAAAGCATTTGGGAGCGGAGGGGCCTTTCTTTCATGCGATAAAAAGCTCAATGACGAACTCCTTCAACACTCGGGAGCGTTTCGCTACACCACTGCACTGGCGCCTCCTCTTACCGCTGCTGCATATGCCGCATTAAATCTCATCCAAAAAAATCCCCAGTGGGGGATCCAACTGAAAGACAAGTCAAAGCAATGGCGAATTGAACTTACAAAAGCAGGATGGGACACTCCTGCTGGCGATGGTCCAATCCTGTCAATAATTATTGGAGAAGATCAAAAAACCTTAAATCTTCAAAGTCAACTTGAAGAGAGTGGCCTCCTTTGTGTAGCCATTCGGCCACCAACAGTACCTGAAGGGACTGCAAGACTGCGAGTAACTCTGCACAAAGACCTACCTGAAGAAGCCATGAAGAAGCTAATTAATACACTTGGGGATAGATGAAACAAATCATCGCCATGCATGGTTGGTGCGGAGATAGCAGTACCTGGAATATATGGAGAGAAGAATTTAAAACCTGTGGTTGGCAATGGCAAAATGGAGAACGAGGATATGGAAAGCGAGTCCCGAAAAATCCAAATTGGCTAAGAGCTTCAAATCCCAAAGGGAAAGAGCGAAGAACAATTATTGCCCACTCTCTAGGGCCACACCTTTTGAAAAGTAGCACTCTTGAAATGGCAACAGATATCATTTTGCTGTGCAGCTTTAGCAAATTCATCCCTAGGGGGCCTTCAAGCTTAGTTCTCAAAAACGCGCTCATAGGAATGCAAAAACATATCGGGACAAACAATGAAATGAGGATGTTAGAAGCTTTCTTAACGAAAGCTTCTAAGCCTATCTCTTTGATAAATCTGCCCTCAGGCCCACTCAATAATGGAATAAGTATTAAAGGCAGAGCAAAGCTTAAAGAAGACTTGGAACTACTTCAAAATATCAAAACTCTTCCGACAGGGTTCCCTTCAAAAGCAAGAGTTCTTGTGGTTCAAGGGATGCAAGACGAAATAGTGGTTCCTGAAACTCGCGCAATTCTATTAGCCGATTTACAAAAACATCTCAGCACACCTCCATCACAATTGAAATTACCTGCTTCTGGTCATGTCCTTACTGACCCTGAGCTAATAGGTCTAGTTCTCAAATGGTTGGAGCCGCATAAATGAAGAATGAAAGCAATGAGAATCTTGTGCTATTAAACTTTGAAGAAGCTGCGAGCACCTATAAGCAACATGCCAGTCTTCAAAGAACCATGGCATGGAAATTAGCCAAGCAATGTAGAGATACGAATATTCCTAATGGCATGTGGGTTGATCTTGGTGCAGGAACTGGGCTCTTAGCAGATGCAATTGAAGCCTTCTATCCGAATCAACAGGTACTACGACTAGATGGTAGTAATGCAATGCTCAATCAACGTCGCCATTCCAGTCAATCTCAAGTTTGGGATTTAAACGTTGGCCTACCCCAATGGCCCAATAAACCGTCTTTGCTTGCTTCGAGCTTTGCTCTTCATTGGTTGAACAATCCCAAGCAAAGGCTTGAAGAATGGTTTATGGCTTTAGCCCCCGGAGGCTGGCTTGCTATAGCTGTTCCAATTAAAGGTAGTTTCCCCCAATGGCACAATGCTGCACGAATAGCTGGCGTTACTTGCAATGCCTTCCCATTACCCTCCAAGTCAGAATTGCTAGATGCAATTCCTACACAATGTATTGAATATCAACAGCTAGAACAAATCACCCAAGCAAGTAATGAAGTGATATCTCTTTTAAAGCCTATGAGAGATATTGGAGCCCATACAAGCCCAAAACCTGCTATGGGTATCACTTACTGGAGAAATCTGCAGAAAGCCTGGCCTAGATCTCGGAAGAATGGACTCGCCGAACTTACTTGGTCAATACAATTACTCATGATCCAACGATGATTGCTACATCTCCTCAACTAGTCGTCTGTGGCACTGACACAGACGTTGGAAAAACAGTTATCAGCTCATTTTTAGTACAAGGACTTCAAGCAACTTATTGGAAACCAATCCAAAGTGGCCTAGAAGGAGGTGGCGATCGAACAAGAGTCGCCCAGCTACTCAATCTTCCACCCGAAAGATGTCTACAAGAGAAATATAAATTCAAGGCTCCTGTATCCCCGCACTGGGCCGCCGAAAAAGAGAATGCTTTTATCGATCCAAACGAGCTAGTAGTGCCAAATATCACAGGTCCCTTAGTCATAGAGACTGCTGGAGGACTGATGGTTCCTATCACAAGAACTTGGCTACAGATTGATCAACTCGGACGATGGGGGCTGCCTTTAATTCTTGTAGCAAGAAGCGGATTAGGGACACTGAATCACACTCTCCTAAGCATCGAAGCTCTAAAAAATCGAAATTTACTTTTACTAGGTTTAATACTCAACGGTCCAATCCACCCTGACAACCCAAAAACACTGCAAGAATTTGGGGACGTACCCATACTCGCCCAGCTCCCTCCTTTAGAGAAATTAACTGCGAATGTATTAGCAGAACAATGGCAATTACAAAGCTTGGAAATCAAGCTAAAAAGCGTTTTGCAAAAATGAAATCAAATATAAACAAACAAAGCACTCAATATTGCTCAAGTTCTCTCATCTTTGAATCAAAAGCCAGGCAGTTAAACCAAAATGACAAGATGATAAAGAGCTAACTAAGAATATGTCCTCAAAAATTGCTAACGGCTGGGGAGACAACCTCTGGCCTCCCTTTACACAAATCGCATCAGCACCTTCTCCTGAAAATGTTGTTGCAGGGGAGAAGGCTCTTTTAATTCTTGAAAATTCGCCACCACTCATTGATGCAATAAGCAGTTGGTGGGTAACACTTCATGGCCATGCTAATCCCTATATCTCAGCTGCGATCTCTAATCAAGCGAAGAGTTTAGAACAGGTAATTTTTGCCGATTTCACTCACCCACAAGCCAAGAAATTAGCCCATCGATTGAGCGAGGCAACAGGGCTTCAACGATTATTTTTTTCTGATAATGGCTCAACTGCTGTTGAGGTTGCATTGAAAATTGCATGCCAATGGTGGCACAACCAAAATGAACCCAGGAGTCAAGTTATCGCTTTTGAAGGGGCGTATCACGGAGACACTTTTGGGGCAATGGCGCTAGGCGAACGCAACCTCTTTAATGCACCTTTTGAAGACAAACTTTTTCCTGTAAAGCGAGTCTCATGGCCAGCCACCTGGTGGGGAGACGAGACATTTGAAGCTCGCGAAAAGGAATCTCTCAATCAACTAGAAAAATTTCTGGAGACCCCAACTGCCGTAGTCATTATCGAACCCCTGGTCCAAGGTGCAGGTGGAATGGCAATGGTGAGAGAAAGTTTCCTCCAATCAGTAGAAAAACTTGTTAGGCAATCAAATGCTCTATTAATTGCTGACGAAGTTCTTACCGGCTTCGGACGAAGTGGGTCTCTTTTTGCATATCAACGCGCCGGGATCAAGCCTGACCTTGTTTCACTTTCCAAAGGGCTTACAGGTGGATTCTTGCCAATGGGGGTAACAATGGCTCGGGAAGAGATTTATAAAGCATTCATTGGAGAAGATCCAAAACTAACCCTGTGGCATGGCCATAGTTTTACGGCCAACCCTCTTGGCTGCGCAGCAGCCAATGCAAGTCTTGACCTCCTTGAAAAATATCCAGAGAGATATACCAAATTTGAACATCGGCATAAAAGACACTTAGAAGAGCTCTGGAAACATCCAAAAGTAACCAAGCCTAGGTTGTTAGGAACCATCGCAGCCTTTGACATTAATGTGGATAAAAAAGAAGGTTATCTAAACCCAGCGGGGCGAACAGTAAAAACGAAAGCCATTTCAAAGGGTGTCTATTTGAGACCTCTAGGACAAGTCATTTACCTCCTTCCCCCTCTCTGCCTAGATGACTCTCAATTAGAACAATGCTATACAGCTATCCAAGCGGGATTGAATGAATTATAAAAAGCAATTAAAAGTGCTCCTATCTTCATGGGCCTTGAGCCATAGCCTTCTCAACATCACTTCTTGATAATCCATAGGGGAACGCACACTGACTGAGCTTTCCACCCTTGTTCCAAACCACTGTTAATTCATCACGTTCTATTTGAATTTCAGCAGACCACTGTGATGCAAACCATCGCCATACACATGGGTTCTCTAGATCGCGTTCAGCACCGAGTTGATGCAACCAATTTTCAAGAGAAACTAGTGAGTGTTGGTTTAATGGAGTCTCTTCCGGGGGCAACTTCAACATTGCTTCCATGTGATAAATGAATCATCTCATGATTCTGATCACGAGTTAACCAACTTGGACTAACTTGCCAGTCCCGACCATTAAACATTGCAAGACCTAATCCAAGGATCAAACAAAATACAAGAGATACCCCTAGTAGTAATAACGAAAACCATTCCCCACCAGAAAGAGCTCGAAGCTCACCTGCTGCTAAAGGCTTAGATTTCACTCCTGCATTCTTTCCAAAAGATGATGAGGTTAGATTTGATTCAAAAGAAGCTACTTTCCGAAGAAGCAAGTCATACTCATAACGCCTCTTTGGGTCAGCAAGGAGTTCGTAAGCTTCACATAACAAACGAAATTTCCGAGAAGCCTCATCTGGTGGAAGATTCGTTGTATCAGGATGAAGTGTCTTGCTCTTTTGTCGAAAGGCCTTATGAAGGGCAGAGGAATCGGCGAGCCTAGACACCCCTAGCAGCTCGTAATAGCTTTGTTCACTTTTCACACTATTTAGAAAAAGTAAGCAAGCTCTTTTAAGCCTGCATCTTGCTAGCCCTCATAGTCATTCTATAGAGACAACATTCGTAATTATGTCCAACCAGGACTACTTTAATAATCCTTGCAAGGCTTTATGGGAACAACTGCAATGGGAACCTTCGGCTGAACAACTAGAACAGATGACATGCCTTCAAAGGTCTCTTGTGAGCTGGAACCAGAAATTCAATCTAACGCGCCTAACGAATGGAGAAGACTATTGGATCGCCCAAGTATTTGATTGTCTATGGCCACTCAATAATGAATTAAAGAGTCCTCTCAAAACCAGGAAATGCATCGACATTGGAAGTGGATGTGGATTCCCTGGAATTGCAGTTGCGATAGCACTACCAGGTGCTGATGTAACGCTGATCGATTCAGTTAGAAAGAAAACACATGCTTTGAGAGAAATCGCTAACAACATAGGTCTGAGCTCACGAGTCACTGTTCGAACAGAGCGAGCCGAGTCAATTGGACAGAACCCATCTTTTAGAGGAAAATTTGATTTCGCAATGGCTCGAGCTGTCGCCAAGGCACCTGTTTTAGCTGAATACCTAGTCCCTCTAATTAATAGAAAAGGTGAAGCGCTCCTATACCTAGGCAAATGGGACGTCACAGACGAGGCGAACCTTCTAAGAGCTCTTGACCCATTGAAAGCCAATTTAAGCAAAGTAATGCACCGTACTCTTCCAGCTGATCGAGGAGAGCGCCATTTATTACGAATAAAAGTTTCTGGAGAATGTCCGAAGACATATCCAAGACGGACCGGAATACCTTCTAAATTTCCTCTTTAAACTCAAGAACTTGAAAGCCGCTTTTGAGCATTACCTCCTAATTGATTCCTCAAGCTCCTCAATAAGTCAGGTATCTCATTACACCAAGGGCTACTTGCTAAAGCATCCCGAAGGGTATCTTCACTTATTTCATAATCAAGTTGATCTGCATTGGCACCAGGGAACCAATGACTACCATTCCCAAGCAAGCCATATCGCGCCCTTGCATAATCTTCCATTCCCCATGCTTCGACTAAATTATGTAGCCAAAGCAATATTGGAATATTCATGTGGCCAGGTGCCTCCTCCCAAGTAGGCAACCCTATTTTCCAACTTGTCAACCAAGCCTCTCCTAGCGCTTTTTTTGCTGCATCATTCAATTTCCCTTGAACTTGAGAAATCAAATCAGAAGAACTATTGAGTAAACGCACAGCCTCAATATGCATTTCTAAATCACTTGAACTTGATGCCCCCACACTAATCGTATGAACTCTTCGATCATTGAGGCAAAAAAGGTCGTTGAAAACAATTGGATGCAGAGGAGAACAAAGCCTAATCAGTTCTGCAGATGGGGTATGTAAATGCCCGCCCTTATCAGTAGGACTAATAATAAAAACACCAAGGTCAAATTTTGAGGCAGCATTCAAAGCAACTTCATTGTCCTGGTATATGAAATACCAATGTAGATTTACATAATCAAAAACATCGGTTTCTATCGCCTGCACAATTAATTCAGGTTGTCCATGCGTCGAGAATCCAACATTGCCTATACGGCCATCAGACTGCCAACGTCGTACAACCTCAAGACAGCCTCCAGGACGCAAAGTTTGCTCCAAGTGCTCCGGAAGATTTATCCCATGAATTGCTAGTAAATCCAATCGATCAATTTGAAGTCTCTCGAAACTGAGTTGGAGTTCTCTCTCAAATTGATTTGGATCTTCCCTTGGAGGAATCTTTGTCTGCAAGATCCTCTGTTTATCAGGGACTTGCTGAATAGCATGACCCAATTGAAGCTCTGAGCTTCCATAATGCCTTGCCGTCTCAACATGGTGAAGGCCCTTTTTAACTGCTAATTGGATTATTGACTCCAATTGATTCTGCCCCAATGAATCAATATCTCCCTCGTCAAGTTCATTCCAACTTTGTTGAAAACGCATTCCCCCCAAGGACAGGACAGGAATCTCTAATCCTGTACGACCAAAGCGCCTAGTCGGGAGAAAATTACCCACGAAATCTCAGTAATTTATTTATTTCTTGGCTTCATTCGTTTAGATATTTTTGGCAGTTTTCCAAGAGGTTGCAAGTCAAGCTCTTCTAGTTGCGATCTCAGCTCATCAAGCTCTTCAAACCCAACCCAATGAATGCAATCAACTGGACAAGTGTCTATAGCTTCCTGAATAACCTCAGCCGAGTCTCCATCTTGACGAATTGCTCTTGATCGGCCCAAATATTGTTCCAAAACAAAAGTATTTGTCGCAACATTTGCACAATATCTACAACCAATACAAGCAGACTCATCAACCCATACAGCTTTATCTCTAAGTTGCCCCCCAAGACAAGGTTCCCTTCCTGTTGGACCAAAGTCATCCTGAACTTCAGCCCGAAATGCTGATGAAGGATCAAAAGTCAATGGACTAATTCAAGGATCCCAACGAGTAACCACTAATTCAATAGAGCCATCTATATTGCTTTTTTGCTCAGCCAACTCAAACCCTTCTTGAGCACTTGCACTAAGAACTGTATTTAGAGCATATCGCTGGGTCAATTGAGACAAGAAACGCTCTACAGGGACTGATTCTCGCCAAAGATCTAAATCCGCAACAAGTTCATAAGCCTCGGTGGATGAATTCCAGCGAAAGCCAATATCTCCCCCTTTTGACATTGAGATTGCAAGATCAGCTTGAACAGTCTGGCCCCTATATCCCCTAACCAAATGCTTACCCTCTTGAGGAAGGTACCCAAGATCATGAAGAGCTTGAAGCAAGGGCTCTCGCTTACGCAGCTCGGTCTTAACGGTGCTGAAATGAGACATCAGTGGATTTGTGCAGGAATGACCTGAGACTGATCTTGGGTACGAAGATAAGCATCTGCAGTTTGCTTGCTTACCTCCACGGCTCCCAAGGCTTTCTCTATGCTCTCAGTGAGCTGATGACATGAAGCACCAACTGCACCTTCAACACACTCTTCAACCCGACCATCTTGTCGAATCTTGAATCTCAAAGTGCGTTGAGGCATACAAGTTTTTTTAAACTCCAAGATGTTATAGGAAAAGCTTGTCCAAAAATTGAGAATATTGTTACAAGGATATGTTTCAAATCAATAATTCAAATCAAGGTCCCTTCATCCACTAATGCCTGCAACCTCTTGCCAACACTAGGGTTCTCCAAGGTTTCAAGAGCACTTCTGGCTTCATCCCTAACTGAAACCTCATCATCTTGAATCAAAACATTTACAAAAGCATCTACCAATTCTTGTTTCCTAGCCTCAGGCAAAATGTCGTACAAACGACCAAGAGCCCATATACAGTTGCTTCTTACTACTGGCTCGCTATCAATCTGCAAGCTTAGAAGCAACTCAGTTGATGCATAATCGGCCTTTTCAACTGATGTTGCACCTGCTTTAGCCAAAGAGCCTGATGCCCATATACGTACCGCAGCTACATCATTTTGAAGAGCATGAATGAGTGGTTTTAAAACAGGAGCGCCTGGATAATTACCAAGGGTCCATGCAGCGGCCTTCCTTACATAAGCATTGCTGTCTTCTTGTAGCAATTGAAGAAGTGCCTCCACAGCAGGAGCATGGGGATTCCTGCCAAGCGCATAGACGGCACTCATACGTATTACAGGGCAGGGCTCATTTAATAAAGGCAAGAGCAGTGGAATAGCGCGAATATCTCTATGCTCACAAAACACTCTTAGGCCTTGAAGTCTCTCTTCATATCCTTTCTGAAGCCAAACCAAACCAGAGTCGCATTGTCGAGTTACAGATAAATCGTCATTATCCAAAGTAGCGGCATCGATTTCATCTAAAGGGTCGCCTAACAGTTCAGCGGCAAGTTCACGAGCTAATACATCAGGATCAATAGCCAAATTGGCCATTCCGGGGTCAGCTGATTTTCCTGATGAATCTTTCATTCAAAAAAGCTTAACTGCATTTATAAAGCTCTTATCAGTTGATAGGAGCTGGCGCAACCATGTCACCAGGTAACCAGATACGAGCTGTAACTGCGACCAAAGCCAATCCAAACATGGCAATAATCAAAGCAGGCAAGAGCGTGGAACGAATAAAGCCCAAAATTGATTTTTACTTTGACTCATTCTGCTACCTACCCAGCCCTTAAGTCATCTAAATAAGAAAGCATTTTTGACAGACCAGCTACGAATCAATAGAGAAAAACACAAAATCCCCAGTCCCAGTCCAACCCAACCAGATAATTCTTGATGTAGAAGAAATGCCCCAATTCCTATTAAACCTCCGTAAAGAGCACTAGAGCCAAGAAAAAATCTCATAATTAAAGTCTTTAATGTGTCTACGGGTTCCACACCAAGATCTTCTCTTAACTTTTTCCAACCTGGTCCTGGTGGACGAACCTTATAAACGAATCGTTCAAGAACAGACTTATCCTCAGGTGGAGTAACCAACAAAACTGATAGCCATGCAATCGCGGTAATTCCTGTAGTGACAAAAAGCTTTATTCCGTAATCATCAATACGCACTAAAGGCACAAAAGAAGTAATAAGGCCTACAAAAAAACCACAAAGCATAGCGGTGAGTTCAGCTGCTGCATTCACACGCCACCAGAACCAACGCAAAACCAACACAACCCCAGGCCCAGTACCAATTGCAATAACCAATCTAAAAATAGCCCCTATGCTTTCACTAACTAAAGCGGTACATACCCCGAGAAATAACAACAAAACACTGGTCAATTGACCTATCAACATCAACTCATTCTCTGAAGCTCGAGGCCGACAGAATCTCTTATATAAATCATTTGTCAGATAGCTAGCCCCCCAATTGACTGATGTGCTTACCGTACTCATAAAGGCAGCAACCAATGAAATCACCACCAAACCAAGCACAACAGAAGGTAAATAATTAACTGCAAGAGTTGGATAACTAAGCTCCCAATCTTGCTGGTTAGGAATCAAAACCAACGCTCCAAGAGCAACCACAACCCATAACCAACTCCTTAACAAATAATTCACTACAAGAAAAACCCATCCTGCATATTGGGCTTCTCTTTCATCTTCTGTCGCAAGCATCCTTTGAATAAATTCCCCACCTCCATCACTTCTTCTAAAACTCCACCATTGCAATGACAAGAATGCCGTGAAAGTTGCCACACTTATCCCAGCATTACTTATCCACTCAAAGCCACTCTCATTCCATCTCCAGGGGAACAGAGATAAAACCTCAGGGCGACCTAAATCATCAAGACTTTTTAACAACTCAGACATCCCACCAGCAGCATGAATAACTACAACTGCAAGAACTAGAGCGCCCCCGAGTGCCAAAATTAATTGAACAAAATCGTTAATTACAACTGCCCAAAGGCCTCCTAAGACTGTATAGATAAGAACGAAAATAGCTACCACTATCAATAAGCAAGCAGTATCGGTAAACATTCCAAATAAATACTCACCCTTAACAAGGCCTAATGCCTGGACAACCTTTCGCATTGCAAGAAAGGCATAGCCGATGCCAATGCAATTAATAGGTATTGCAAGTATGAAAGCCTTAATACCTCTTAGCCAAGCAGCTGCACCCCCCCCATAACGCAATTCAGTAAAGGCGGCATCAGTAAGAACACCACTCCGTCGCCATAGAGGCGCAAAAATAACAGTCATAGCTACATGTGCCAAACCAAAGCTCCACCATTCCCAATTTGCAGACAAGCCTCTTGTTCCAACTAGCCCAGCGACATAAAGAGGAGTATCTATAGAAAAAGTTGTTGCCGCCATAGAAGCCCCAGCGATCCAACCACTAAGCCTTCTTCCAGCTAAAAAATAATCATCCCCTGTACGATTTCGCTTTGCTAAGACAAAACCAAGTAAAAGAGTAAAGGCTAGATAAATAACAAGAAGAGTCCAATCAATTGGAGCCATATGGTTTAATTGCCTACTTCAATTTAAGGGTGTTCGATCGAGAGGCCTCTCTATAGAGACATGATGCCGCCTAAGTTGTCCACAGGCGGCATCCTGGTCTAATCCTCTACTTGCACGTAAGCTGACAGCAATTCCTCTTGATTCCAGTATTTGCTGAAAATTAATTATCCTTTCATTAGATGGTCGTTGAAAGTCTGCATCTTGAATAGGGTTATAGGCAATTAAATTTACATGGCTCTGGAAGCCACTGACGAGGTCAGCCAACTCCTCAGCATGATGCGAAAAATCATTAAGTTGACCCAATAAAATGTATTCAAAGCTCACCCTACGACCAGTCATATCAAAGAAATGCCTACAATCTTCTAGAAGTTTGTTGATAGGGTAAGCACGTGCTGTAGGGATTAATTTCTCACGCAAAGGCTGGTTAGGAGCATGCAGGCTCACGGCAAGAGTAAACTGAACGCTGCCAAGATTCTCTAAAGCTAATTCTGCCAATCTTGAGAGTGCATTAGCTACTCCTACTGTGCTTATAGAAATACGTCTCTGGCCTATACCTAAATCAACATTTAAACAACGAATAGCCGCGAGCACTGAATCTAAATTCAACAACGGTTCGCCCATACCCATAAAGACCACATGAGAAGGTCTTCTATTCATGGCTTCACGCACACTTAAAACCTGATCAACAATCTCATGCACATCTAGAGAACGTTCTAAACCGCCCATGCCTGTCGCACAAAAACGACAAGCCATCGAACAACCCACCTGACTAGAAACACAAACTGTTAGTCGCTGCTTAGTAGGGATACCTACCGTCTCTATGGTCGCACCATCAGAAGCCTCTAACAATAATTTTGTTGTGGAGTCCTTTGCTAAAAGCTTATTAACCTCATGCAAACGACCAATTGTTATACCTTGCTCTAGCAAGGAACTCCGCCATGCCTTTGGGAGAACAGTTATTGATTCCAAATCTCTAACACCCTTTTCATATAACCATTGATGCAATTGCCTGCCTCTAAAGGCTGGTTGTCCTTGTTCTACAGCCCATTCCTCAAGCTCTACAACGCTAAGTCCAAGTAAAACTTGTCTAGCAAGTTGAACAGGAACTGAATTGATCACCAGATCAGAATGCCATGTCCCAAAGACAACTCAACTACAAGCAAAGCAATGAAACCAAGCATTGCCACACGACCATTAAGCTTCTCAGTGTGCAGATGGAAGCCGTAACGAGGAAGTCTTTTTCTTGGAATAATTTTGGGTTCAAGCATTGCTAAATTCCTAATGCAACTAATTGAAGAGCATTTGGAGATAGGGAAGATTCAAAAGTGAAGGATTACTACTCATCAGAGAGCAGCCCCTCTTCCTGAAGACCTTCAAGTGCTGCCGGATCAGGCAACTGCTCCTCTACAAGTTCATTTTCGCCTGATGGACGAGCAAACGCTGCAAAATTGCTTGAGGATGCATCAATTCCATGCCTACTACGTGTTGCTTCTAAATCCTCATCACTTGGATCATCTAAGACTGCGGTGGAACTAGCTGCTGAAGCGGCTGGCATCTCTACTGTGTAGTCGGGACGCAAATTCTGCATTCTGCGATATCCCGCAGGGTCTTCCGCCAAAATGTCTGGATGAGGGCCTGCCTCAGCCCTTAGTTCCTCAACAAATCCACTGAAGCCAGTACCGGCAGGGATAAGTCGACCAATAATCACATTCTCCTTTAAGCCTCTAAGCCAATCACTCTTACCTTCAATAGCTGCTTCTGTAAGCACTCTTGTCGTTTCTTGGAAAGAAGCTGCTGAAATAAAGCTATCTGTATTTAAAGATGCCTTAGTAATTCCCAATAAAACTGGAGTGAACTCTGCAGGAGCTCCACCAGTAATAGCCATTGCCTGGTTCGTATCCTCCACCTGCCTTAGTTCTATTAACTCTCCAGGCAATAGCGTGGTATCTCCGGCGTCCTCAATACGAACTTTACTGGTCATCTGTCGCACTATTACTTCTATATGTTTGTCATCAATAGATACCCCTTGAGACTTATAAACGTTCTGCACTTCATTAACCAAACGATGCTGAAGCTTGGCAATCGCCTCTTGTGCAGCATCCATTAATGGCTTTCGTCCACGTAGATCAGAGAAAAAGCAATCAAGCAACTCATGCGGGTTAATAGGCCCGTCAGTAAGCAATTCTCCAGCATTTACTTGCTGCCCATTGCTGACCATGACTGTCCGTCCAAGAAGAATGGGATACTCACCTATCGCATCATCAGATTCAATAACTGTGACGGTGATGGATTCATCATCTTCTCCTTGCTTAATTTCCACTACACCAGGTTTTCTACACAGGACAGCAGACTCCCTCGGGCGACGGGCTTCGAGTAATTCCTCAATTCTTGGAAGGCCCTGAACAATATCTCCAGTCTTTTGACGCTCAAAAACCAAAAGAGCCAAGCCATCCCCTCGCTGAACCAAGTCTCCATCTCGAACATGCAGAACAGAGTCTGGTGAAACCATATATGGCCTGCCATAACGAAGCTTAATGGAATTACCACTTACCGATTCCACTTCTCCACAGCAATCAATTGGCTCATCTTTGGCAATCAAATCTCCATCAACCAACCTCTGACCAACCTTAACGATTGGACTCTTGCTTGTATCACAGGTAATAGTGTCTTCAGACCTCTCAACGATTAAACGACGAATAGGATCACCATCTCGCAGGTCAGGCAATTGGGCGACTCCCTCTTGTTTACAAAGAATCTGAGTGGTAGCAACAACATCATCTGCCTTAACTTCCTGACCATCTTCAACTTGCAACTCTGTATGGGTAGAACCATGACTTGAGTCTGAAATGGTGTCGCGCCTTACAAGGATACTTTCAAGAATTACCAGACGTAGTCTTTCTATTGTCTTGGCACGTTTATCTGAAATCGCCTCCACATCTACTGTCATTTGTGGAGTAGTTTCAAAAGTCTCAAGGCTTAACTGAGTCTTTAAAAGCTCTACTCCTTCAACAGACTTAATGAGCTCACCATCCTTAAAAGCAAGACGCTGAGTAGCCTTTAATCCTAAATGAGGTCCATGCTCTTGCTGCACATGTGCCAACTCGGGCAATTGAGCCTCGTTCGGGATCGTGTATTCCTCAACCGGCCTTAATAGAAGACCTGAACCTTCAGGTGTCTCAACAGTCTGCACAAAAACAGTCGCTTCTGTAACAAGCCCCTTTGCAATGGTTTCACCAGGATTAACCATCTGTCCATCGCCATTAAAACGATCAAGAGCTTTTGATTCGCTACAGAGATGAAAATTGCCTCCACGGACAATAATTTCGCGAAGGATGTCGTTCTTCTGAGTAACAGTAACGATTCCAGCAGTCTGACTAAAAATATCTTTGACAACTTCAGTACCTGCCTCAATCCATTGGCCATCTTTAATCATTAACAAGGAAATATCCTTATTGATCTCATGGGTCTCCTGAGGAACCCAAAGCAAGGTTCCACCCTTACTCACTTCAAAACCATTCTTTGCAGACCGTGCTTTTTTAATCGCCAACCCAGGTGCAAATTTCACTAACCCACCTGTTTGAGTTCTAAACCGATCATCTGCTAGCTCAGCAACTACTTCTCCATTTCCAATTTTGCTACCGGGAATCGTATTTAGGCGGTATCTAGTTCCATCCTTTGCCTCAAGATGCCAAATCTCACCAGAATGAGTGGTTTCTCCCAACAACTTAAAGTCCTTCAGCGTCATAGCAGTAGTGACGATTTGAACTTCTCTTGAGTCCCCTATTGAATCGCGCAGGCGGACTTCACCTCCGAACTCGCTTGCCTGGCTAGCCTCTGCCAAAACCTGCCCTGATTTGACTTTAGTATTGCCCTTAACCACTGGTTTTGCGTTAGGTGGCAGGTTGTAGACATCACCTGCGAGCACCCATAAACGTCCAAGTCTTTGAGCCTTAACAGTGATATTGCCTTGTCTATCTGTAACTTCCTTAGGTTGAATCGCAGACTCATATCGGACCTGTCCAGCAAGATCACAAATCACATCTTTTGTCGCTTTCTCAACGCTCTTTTTAACCGCACCTGCAGCAATTTGTGCAACGGTCACATCGGCATCTATTTCTTGAGAGTCTTCAACAAAGAGTAAAGATCCATTAGTAATATCAATTTTCTGGGATTTCCCCTTGCCTGAGTTCTTAATAGTCAGCGTGAAATCAACTTCAGCTTGCTGAGCTTCAACTCCATGAGGAGTGCGATAACCTCGAATTCTTGCCTTAGGTCCAAATTCAACTTTCCCTGCGCAACTTGAACGAACAACTCCTGTCTCGGCAGTTGACACACCACCAGTATGGAAAGTCCTCATAGTCAATTGTGTTCCTGGTTCACCAATTGATTGAGCCGCAATAATTCCGACAGCTTCTCCAAGGTCAACCAACTCGTTATGTGCCAAAGCCCAGCCATAACACTTTCTACAAACTGATCGGGTTGCCTCACATGTGAGCGGAGATCTAACCCTTACTCCCTGTATATCTGCTTTCTCAAAGCGTTTAGAAAGTGGAGGATCTATTTCAGTGTCACGCTCGGCAATTACCTGACCGTCTGGTCCCTCGACTTTCTCTGCGGTTAGCCGACCGACCAAACGACTACCAAAATGTCCATCTTCTTGTTTAACCAAAATTGATCTTGTTGTTCCACAATCCTCCTCTCGAACAATCACATCCTGAGCTACATCTACAAGCCTCCTTGTTAAATAGCCAGAGTCAGCGGTACGCAATGCAGTATCTACTAGCCCCTTCCTGGCTCCATAAGAAGAAATCACATACTCAGTAACTGTTAATCCTTCCCTAAAGTTTGTACGAATCGGCAAGTCAATGATCTCGCCTTGAGGATTAGCCATAAGACCCCTCATTCCAACCAGCTGACGTACCTGGGACATATTCCCCCTGGCACCTGAATTGGCCATCATCCATACAGAGTTCAGAGGGTCGTTCTGAGTGAAATTCTTTTTCACTGCATCCACAAGACGTTCATTCGTCTCTGTCCAGGTGTCAATAACTTTTGTATGTCTCTCAACTTCAGTAATCTCACCTAATCGATAGCACTCTTCAGTTGCTGTTATTTGCTCTTCCGCCTCTCCTAGCAAGTCCTGCTTAGCCTGAGGAACCTTCAAGTCATCTACAGAGATAGAAACCGCTGCCTGAGTCGCATAACGAAATCCAAGATCCTTAAGGTTATCTGCCATTACGGCAGTCGCTGCAGTGCCGTGGTTCTTATATGCCCAAGCAACCAACTCCTTTAGGCCTTTCTTATCAACTACACAATTTCTAAATGGCGGGGGTGTCTTTGAAAGAGGTCTAGAAGCGCTGACTGGTGCTGACTTCTTAGATCCCTTCTTTCCTTTAGTTCCTTTAGCCTTTGAAGACTTAGTAGATGACTTGCGAGTTTTTGGAGAAGTTGAGGCCATTAGTACGAATGTAAGAAATTTAAAAGGAGATAGATGTTTTTAAGAGCTAGTCACTTTGTAGACACCGCATCAATAATCGTGTGATTCATAACTACTCGCCCAACTGTTGTAAGGATGTACCTACTAATTAGGCCTCCATCTTCGTCAAAACGATCTCTCCGATAAGTCCACTGCTCATAACGAGTACCATCAGTGAGATTCTTAGCCTCAATAGGTTCTTCAAGCTCTTCTTCATCAGCTACCTCTCCGTTAAAGCGAACCCAAACCCAATTATGCAGATGGATACGTTTATCCTCAAATGCTTGAATAGCATCTTCTAAACCAGCAAAGGTTGTAGCCCTATCACCGAACTCAGGACGTTGAGCATCAGGTTGCAAAGCTGTTAAATAATAAGAACCAAGAACCATATCTTGTGAAGGTGTAATTATTGGATCCCCAGTTGCTGGAGAAAGAATGTTGTTATTAGCCAACATCAACATCCTTGCTTCAGTTTGAGCTTCAATCGCTAAGGGAACATGAACTGCCATCTGGTCACCATCAAAATCAGCATTAAATGCTGGACAGACCAAAGGGTGCAATTGAATCGCTCGTCCATCTACTAATTTTGGTTCAAAAGCTTGTATGCCTAAGCGGTGAAGTGTTGGTGCTCGATTGAGAAGAATTGGGTGTCCATCAATAACCTCTTGTAAAACTTGCATCACCTCATCATCAGCCCTCTGAATTAACTTCTTTGCAGCCTTAATATTGTTAACAATATTTTGACGAATCAAGCGATGAATAACGAATGGTTGAAATAGCTCAATTGCCATTTCTTTTGGCAGTCCACACTGGTGCATCTTTAACTTAGGACCAACAACTATTACTGATCTTCCTGAATAATCAACACGTTTTCCTAATAAGTTCTGACGGAATCTACCTTGCTTGCCTTCAATAATGTCACTAAGAGATTTAAGCGGGCGGTTATTAGCCCCAACTACAGTTCGACCCCGGCGACCATTGTCTATCAGCGCGTCAACAGCTTCCTGAAGCATTCTTTTCTCATTTCGAACAATAATTTCAGGAGCAAGAATTTCTTGAAGTCTTGCCAAACGATTGTTCCTATTAATAACTCTCCTATAAAGATCATTTAAATCAGACGTTGCGAATCTACCTCCATCCAATTGAACCATTGGACGCAAATCAGGAGGAATAACAGGTATCGCGTCGAGAACCATCCATTCAGGGCGGGCATTAGTAGCAATAAAGTTATCTATAACTCTCAATCGCTTAATGAGCTTGGCCCTTTTCTGACCTTTACTGCCAGTAATATCTTCTCGCAATTGATCTGCGACCTGTTTGAGTTCAAGATCTTCTAATAATTGCTTAAGCGCTTCTGCTCCTATCCCAACAATAGGTTCATTCTCAATAGTTGAATCTTCTGCATATATTTCATCTTCTATTTCAAGCCACTCATCTTCTGTCAAAAGCTGCTTGTACTTAAGATCTTTATGGTCGCCTGGGTCTAAAACTACATAACAATTGAAATAAACAATCTGCTCAACATCTCTCAATGGCATATCGAGCAAGATAGCTACATAACTAGGTATGCCCTTTAAATACCAAACATGTGAGACAGGAGCAGCTAACTTAATAAACCCCATTCTGTGGCGTCTAACTCGACTTTCCGTAACTTCAACACCGCACCTCTCGCAAACAATTCCTCTATGGCGTACGCGTTTATATTTTCCGCAATGACATTCCCAATCTTTTGAAGGACCAAAAATCTTCTCGCAAAAAAGGCCATCCATCTCTGGCTTCAGTGTGCGGTAATTAATTGTTTCTGGCTTTGTAACCTCGCCAACTACTTGCCCATTTGGCAGGGTCCTTTGCCCCCACTCCATAACACGATCTGGAGATGCCAATGTGATCTTGACATAATCAAAATGATTCTCAGTGCGAAGATTGCTGTTGGTCATGGTCTAATGGGTATCAAAGAGTGAATAAAAGGGAAAAGAAAAGGCTTTAATCATCCTCATAATCTGATACCCCTAAAGACTCATAAGTTGGACGACTTGGAGTACTTCTCCGTGGATTAATGTCTTGCATAAGGTCAACTTCTTTCCCTTCATCTGTATAAACCGCTATATCAAGTCCTAAAGATTGAAGTTCTCTCATCAGAACCTTGAAGGACTCTGGAGTTCCAGGTCTGGGAATAGGCTTTCCTTTAACGATTGCATTAAGGGCCTCGTTTCTCCCCTGCATATCATCAGATTTAACGGTAAGCAGCTCTTGCAACGTATAGGCAGCACCATATGCCTCAAGGGCCCAAACCTCCATCTCTCCTAATCGCTGACCTCCTTGCTGAGCCTTACCGCCTAAAGGCTGCTGAGTGACCAAGGAATATGGACCTGTTGAGCGTGCATGAATCTTGTCATCAACAAGGTGAACCAGCTTCAATATCTGTGCATAGCCAACAGTTACAGGCTGATCAAATGGCTCTCCACTTCGTCCATCAATTAGCTGAAGCTTTCCAGGGTTATCAGGGTTATATACCCACTCTTTTCCTGGCTGCTTAGCCGCTTCTTTTAAATATGCTTCAACAGTTTGTTGCGATTTCTCAGCCCCATACATTTCATCAAAAGGGACCACTTTCACCCTGCAATCCAAATTTGCCGCAGCCCAACCCATTAAGCACTCAAATACTTGGCCGACATTCATACGACTAGGTACACCAAGTGGGTTCAATACAATGTCTACTGGCGTGCCATCTGGAAGATATGGCATGTCCTCACGAGGAAGAATACGGCTAATAATTCCTTTATTACCGTGCCGACCAGCCATCTTGTCGCCAACTTGTATTTTGCGACGCTGGGCGACATAAACCCGAACAACCATATTTGCGCCAGGAGGCAACTCGTCTCCTTGTTCACGCGTATAAATACGAACGTCAACTACACGACCTCTCTCAGTACTTGGAACTCGCAGGGAGTTATCACGAACATCTCTAGCCTTCTCGCCAAAAATTGCTCTTAATAATTTCTCCTCAGGGGGCTGATCTGACTCACCCTTAGGAGTTACTTTACCCACAAGAATATCTCCACTTTCAACAAATGCGCCTATACGAATAATGCCCATTTCATCAAGATTGCCGAGACTTTCTTCAGCAATATTTGGGATCTCTCTAGTTATTTCCTCAGGTCCTAATTTTGTTTGACGAGCCTCTATTTCATATTTTTCAATATGAACTGAGGTATAAAGATCATCCTTAACTAAACGTTCACTTACCAATATTGCATCCTCATAGTTATAACCTTCCCAAGGCATATAGGCGACCAAAACATTCTGGCCCAAGGCAATTTCACCTCCCTCACAAGCAGAACCATCTGCTAAAACCTGACCAATAATTACTTGATCACCCTGCATTACGATTGGGCGCTGATTCAAGCAAGTATCTTGATTTGAACGTTGGTATTTCTGAAGATAATGAGTATGATCTGAGCCCTCTTCATCTCTAACAACAATCGCAGTTGCATCTACAAAAGTCACGATGCCATTGACCTTAGAGATTGGGACCATCCCAGAGTCACGAGCAACCTGAGTTTCTAATCCAGTTCCAACTAAAGGGCGTTCAGGCCGTAAAAGAGGAACAGCCTGCCTCTGCATATTGGAGCCCATCAATGCCCTATTGGCATCATCATGCTCTAGGAATGGTATTAAAGATGTTGCGACAGAAATCACCTGAACCGGTGAAAGCTGGACATAATCAACTTGTTCTGGAGGTACTTTTTCAAAATCCTGGCGATAACGAACAGGTATCAAATCAGCAAGTATTCTTCCCTCTGAATCAGTAGCTACATCCCCTGGAGCGACTCTGCACTCATCCTCAAGGTCAGCAGATAAATAAATTGGATCACCTGACTTATCTACACGACCTTGTTCAACCTTCCAAAAAGGCGTCTCAATAAATCCATACTGATTGACCCTTGCATGAGTTGCCAAAGAATTGATCAAGCCTGCATTAGGCCCTTCTGGAGTTTCAATGGGACATAACCGACCGTAATGAGAAGGATGGATATCACGCACTGCAAAACCTGCCCTTTCTCTTGTAAGGCCGCCTGGACCCAAGGCGGAAATACGACGTTTATGAGTCAACTCTGCAAGCGGATTAGTTTGATCCATAAACTGGCTTAATTGACTAGAGCCAAAGAACTCCTTTATTGCTGCAACAAGTGGTTTTGGATTTACCAGTTGTGCAGGAGTCAAGGAATCTGTCTCGCCTACAGTCATCCTTTCTTTAATAATCCTCTCAAGACGATTAAGTCCAACTCGCACCTGATTCTGAAGAAGTTCTCCAACAGAACGAACTCTTCTATTCCCTAAATGGTCAATATCATCAAGACTAGCTCCGCCAATATCAAGCTCCAAATTAATCAAATAGTCAATAGTTGAAAGAACATCTTCATGCGTTAATGTGCGTACGGTATCAGGAATAGTTAATCTAAGCTTTTTGTTTATTTTATATCTTCCAACTCTTCCTAAATCATATCTTTTAGGGTCAAAGAACCTAGTCTGCAAAAGCTGCTGTCCGCCTGTAACAGAAGGAGGCTCGCCAGGACGAAGCTTTTTATAAAGTTCTAGCAAGGCCTGATCTTCTGAGCTTATTCCTTCTTCATTAGCGGCCTCAATTGATTTTTTATAATACTCTGGATGCCTTAACTTATCTATCACATCATTATCAGAAAGCCCCATGGCTCGCATAAGGACATGAGCATTTATCTTTCGAGTCTTATCAACACGAACATGCAATAGATCATTCTTATCTGTCTCAAACTTTAACCAAGCCCCACGATTAGGAATTACACTTGCATTATAAGTTCTTCTTCCATTTTTATCCTGTTCATCTTTAAAATAAACTCCAGGGCTGCGAACAATTTGATTAACAATTACTCTCTCTGCTCCATTGATAATAAAGGTTCCCCTTTCAGTCATCAGGGGCAACTCACCTATAAAAACCTCCTGTTCTTTAATTTCACCAGTTTCCTTATTAACAAGGCGACAAGTTACATACATTTGGGATGCGAATGTTGCGTCCCTTCGTTTAGCTTCCTCTACATCATGACGAGGCCTCTTTAATCGATATTCAGTTCCAACAAAATGCAGCTCTAATTTCCCCGTGTAATCAGTGATCGGTGAAAAGCTATCAAGCTCCTCGATTAAACCCTTATCAAGAAACCATTTAAAACTTGCCCGCTGAACCTCCACCAGATCTGGAAGGTAAGTTGCGGCCTTGGCGACTTGAATCGCGCTTCTGCTCATGCGATGACCTGCGGGTGAGAAAAAAAGCCTGTAAACGACATACTTCTCTTGGGCTCGAGACCTCAAAGCGCCATAGACTCTTCTCTAGCAACCTCTAAAAAGAAGCTCCTAAAGCGCTAGTGGGCTCAAAAATCTCGTGTCCGAATTGCTGACGTCGTCAATACACCGGAAGGGAATGGACTCTTCAGGCGGCAGGAGCACAGTATGACTGAGACCTAGCCAGACCAATTACCAATCCTACACTTGAATGCAAAAATAAATTGTTCATGTTTGCGAATCAGGGCAGGGCAAATAAACGTCTGGCATTTGCCGTGGTCCTTTCTGCGACAGTTTCAAAAGTTTGATTTCTAAGTTCAGCAACCTTTAAGGCAACTTTCTCAACATTGGCAGGCTCATTACGCTTGCCTCTCAGCGGCACAGGGGCCAAGAAAGGGCAGTCGGTCTCTACCAAAAAGCAATCTTCAGGAACATCTATCGCACAGCTATGAATTTCCTTTGCCTTAGGGAACGTAACTGTTCCACTAAAACTGATATAAAAACCAAGTTCAAGAAACCTATTCATCTCTTCGACAGTCCCTCCCCAACAATGCATTACGCCCCTAGGACAATTTCCCTCAAGATGTCTCTGCTCTAGCTCAGCAAGCATTGGTTCAGCTGCATCACGACAGTGAATAATCACCGGCAAATCAAGTTCTAACGCCAAATCCAATTGGGGTCTCAATATCGAGAGCTGTTTCTCAAGATTGGTGTCTCGAAAAAGGTCTAAACCCAGTTCACCTATTGCAACAACCCTTGAGTCATTCTTTGCAGCAATTCTCAGAATCTCCTGAGTTCCCTCATCCCAATGTTTTGTATCAAGAGGATGAACACCAACCGAATATCTCATCTCTGGGAATCGATCAGCTAAAGCTCGAATTGAAGGAATCTCAGAAGGCTCAACGCATGCATGCAAAAGACTTACAACCCCAGCCTTACGCCAGCGCTCTGATACCTGGTCCAAATCATCTTCAAAGTTCCTAAAGACAATGTGGCAGTGGCTATCAATTAGGGCTGAGGGTGACACAGTCGACTGGAGGTAGGAGGGCTATTTATTTATGGAAATTATGGAGTTTAAAGCCACATTCGAAATAGCTAACTAAGTAATTAACCTCTACTCAGCTTTAACAAGCTAGACAGGCTCTATCGCCTTCTTAACCGCTGTAGTCAGTCGAGATTTCTGATGGGCCCCAGTATTACGGTGCAATACTCCTCGCTTAACGGCCTTGTCTATTTTGCTGAACGCAGCATTCTTACTTTCTTGAACTGTTGCCTTTGCAGCTTCGCCTGGTTTTTGCAAATATTCAGCGCATGCTGCAAAACATCGCTTAATCAATGTACGCAAGGCTGACCTATAAGCCTTGTTTTCAAGACGATTACGCTCTGCAATCTGAACGCGCTTCTTAGACGATTTGATATTGGCCAAAGGGCTTTTGAATATTCATTGATCTAAAAGATTAACCCAGACCCCCCCAAATCCAAGAATCCATTCAAAACCAAACAAATTTTCAGCAATAGGTCCTAGCTTGTTATGCAAGTAACTCTGTTGCCTCAATTGCCTGAATCCAATCAAAGAGGAAACGAATTCTCACAACAAATGACTTGTTGTGTCAGGGATATAAAGCGAGCTAAACAAAACCTAGAAAGACTTAAAACTCGAACACAAGGCAATGCTCAAGAAACTGCAAAAAAAACAGTAGAAGAAATTCTCGAAAACGTTCGCTTACATGGTGATGAGGCCCTTATTGAATACACCCAAAAGTTTGATGGCTTTACCCCCTCGCCCTTGAATATTTCCTCTGAAGCTCTAGAAAAAGCCTGGGCGCAAACATCAACTAACATTAAAGATGCCCTGCTATTAGCTCATAAACGTATCAAAGATTTTCATGAGCAACAGATACCAAAAGACTTAAAAGTAGAAGGTTTAAATGGAGAAAAGCTAGGCAGGCACTGGCGACCTGTTGAGACTGCAGGTTTATATATCCCTGGGGGGAGAGCCTCATATCCAAGTTCAGTACTTATGAATGCAATCCCTGCAAAAGTTGCAGGGGTAAAACATCTTTTTATGGTTTCTCCAGCCAATGAAAAGGGTGAAATCAACCCAACCGTTCTCGCTGCAGCTCATCTATGTGAAATTGATAATGTCTTTCGTATAGGAGGAGCCCAAGCCATAGCTGCTCTTGCCTATGGGACTAAAAGCGTAAGAAAGGTTGATGTGATAACTGGACCAGGGAATTTATTTGTAACTCTTGCCAAAAAAGCTGTTTTTGGCCAAGTAGGTATTGATTCTCTAGCAGGACCAAGCGAAGTTCTCATCATTGCGGATCAAAGTTCACGCATAGAACAAGTAGCTGCTGATCTGCTAGCGCAAGCAGAGCACGATCCCTTGGCAGCTGCAGTCCTTCTAACTACTGATCCCAATCTCGCAAATAATCTCCCTATCGAAATAAACAAGCAACTTAAAAATCATCCAAGGGCAGAAATCTGTAAAGCATCGCTTAATGACTGGGGGATTATTGCGATCTGCGAGACCTTAGATGAATGCATTGAACTTAGTAATTTCTTTGCTCCTGAGCACCTTGAATTATTAATAGAAAAGCCATCTTCAATTATTGACCAAATAGAAAATGCAGGTGCAATCTTTATAGGCCCATGGACCCCTGAGGCAGTCGGAGATTATCTTGCTGGGCCAAATCACACCCTCCCAACTTCTGGGACTGCTCGATTCAGTGGCGCACTATGTGTAGAAACCTTCATGAAAGCCACCTCAACAATTGAATTCACTAAAAAAGCCCTTGAATCAACCTCCCAAGCGGTGAAAGAACTTGCAAAGAGCGAAGGGTTACATAGCCATGCTGAGTCAGTGAGGTTAAGGATATAAAGACTACTAATTTTTTCCCAAACGGCGAACTCCTGCATTCCCTTCAATAATCTCACCAACTAATATTTCATCCGCGAGATTCACAAAAAGTCCGTTCTCAAGAACTCCGGGGACATTATTAATACAAGCTTCTAAGCCTTCTGGGTCATCAATTCCCCCAGCAATTTGAACATCCAATACCAAGTTACCCTGATCTGTAACGACTGGGCCTGCCTTATTTTTCGCCATTCGCAACACGGCTTCTCCTCCAAAATCCTTCATTTTTTTTTGGACCTGTTTCCAAGCTCCGGGAAGGACCTCGACGGGAAGTAGAAATCCAAGATTAAGGCGATCAACAATCTTTGTGGAATCCACTACCACCACAAATCTCTTGGCCAAAGAAGCAACCAGCTTCTCCTGCACATGGCAAGCCCCTCCTCCTTTTATTAACTGAAAAGAAGGATCAACCTCATCTGCCCCATCAATTGCCAAATCAATTTGATCAACTGCAGAAAGTGATTTCAAAGGAATACTTAGCTCACTAGCTAGCACTTCACCTTGAAAAGAGGTTGTAATTCCAACAATGTCACGGAGCTCCCCACTAGATAGCTTTGCTCCAAGAGCTTTAATCATTAATGCAGCGGTAGAACCAGACCCTAGACCTATAACCATTCCATCCTTGATTTCCTCAATTGCCGCTAAAGCGACCGCCTGTTTCATCTGAGTTTGGAGATCAGTCATAACTAACAAACTATTGCAGGGAAAGGTAGCAAAATGATCAACTTAGTCCTGGCAAGGCTTGGGGTTTAACCGACAATCTCATGTCATTACCATTTCTCAGAATCCTAATCATCAAAGGGACTCCAATCTCTGCCTGATCAACTTGTTTAAGCAACATCTGAGGATCTAAAACGACTTCATCATTAGCTTCGATGACAAGATCTCCCCTCCTCAACCCAGCCTTTTCTGCAGGACTATCAGGAAGAACACTCTGGACTAAGGCTCCTGATTCTTCTGGAAGTTCTATAAGCGAATTAGGATCACGATTGTGATCCCGTGCTATTCGGGCAGTAAGCGGTACTAATTGAACTCCTAGATAAGGATGTAAAACCTCACCATTGGCTAAAAGTTGATTAGAAACAGTTCTCGCAAGGTTAATTGGGATTGCAAAACCAAGGCCAGCCCCAGGACCAGAACGGACCAAAGTATTGATACCAATAACTTCTCCACGACTATTAACCAATGGTCCTCCAGAGTTGCCTGGATTAATTGCAGCATCTGTTTGAATTAAGTCGAGACGTTTATCTGAGAAACCAAGACTGTTGATATTGCGATGCAGGCTACTAATTATGCCCAAGGTCACAGTTCGCTCTAATCCATAAGGAGTCCCTAAAGCAATAGCCCAATCTCCTACTTCCAAAGCCTCAGAATCGCCAAGAGGCGCACCATTAACTTCTGAACATCCATTTAATCTAACTAAGGCAAGATCAGTAATTGAATCCCTACCTATAACCTGACCCTCACATTCATCAGTATTTGCGAGCGTGACGCTAATTTGATCCACTCTCTCGACAACATGAGCATTGGTTAGAACAAGTCCATTCTCATCAATCAAAACTCCAGATCCTTGACCTCTCTCTCGTTCTAGACCAAGGCCTGGCTCACCTAAAATGTCTCTAAGGAGAGGATCTAGCAAAGTTGGGTCATATGGCTGTCTCTCTAAAACTCTTTCTGTGTCAATTCGAACTACTGCTGGGGCTACTTTGCTTATGGCTTGAGCCACAAAATTCTGACTAAATTGACTATCTTCAGGGCCTAAAGCCATAACAGGCTCTAGAAATAACATCAAAGGCAGAAAGAAAGCTAAACAGAAAATCATCAAGAAAAAGTAGGATTTTCGAGTTCTCTTAATGAATAATTTTGATAACGCCATATGGCAAAGACTAGTTCCAAATGCCTTCTTGTTAAAGAATTTGCTTCTAAAGGCTAATTTTGAAATCGGCAGAAATGGACTAAAGAGTCTCTAATTGCTGTCAGAAGCTTTGCTTTCATGAGTAAATCACCTAGATTGCTATTGGCCTGTCGGTTCCCTCCTCATGGAGGCAGGTAATTTCTGAAGCCGGTCGGGCCAGTCGTCCGATCTTTTTCCTGCCTTTTTGCCTCATCCGAATCTGCCAGAACTGGAGAGCATTGCCTCAAATACAGCCAGTCAAAATGGCTTTGAAGTTTGCTGCCTCCAATTACTTACTCATAAAACCCCAATGACTATGCAAGTGCAGATTCGTCAACAAGGTGGAGGGGATGTTTCACTTGATGATTGTGCCCGTTTTAGTGGGTCAATGGAGGATGCACTTGAAGCCTCCCCTGTTCTTAGTGAATCTTATGTCCTTGAGATCAGTAGTCCTGGGATTGACGAATATCTATCTAGTGACAAGGACTTTCTCTCTTTCCGCAGTTTTCCTGTAGAAGTTTGTTTCCTTGCAAAAGGAACTAAAGAAAGACAATCTTTTGAGGGTCTATTACTAGAGAGATCCGAACAACATGTACATATCAACATCAAAGGTCGTATCAAAAAAATCCCAAGAGAAGATGTTAACTACGTTCGACTGACTAGCTCAACGGGATAACAAAAAACGTAATCCCCACATCCTCCCAACAACTTTTCAAACCCATCATCGATGGCACTAGTTTTACTCCCAGGCCTTAGCAACCTTATCGAAGACATCAGCGAGGAGAAGAAACTCCCCTCTCAAGTTGTTGAAGCAGCATTACGCGAAGCCTTATTAAAAGGATATGAACGGTATAGAAGAACTCTATATATCGGGATCAGTGAAGATCCTTTTGAAGAAGAGTACTTCAGTAACTTTGATGTAGGTCTTGACCTGGATGAAGAAGGTTATCGCGTACTAGCAAGCAAAATAATTGTTGAAGAAGTTGAAAGTGAAGATCATCAAATTGCCCTAGCTGAGGTAATGCAAGTAGCAGAAGATGCACAAGTAGGTGACACCGTCGTTCTTGATGTAACTCCTGAAAAAGAAGATTTCGGGAGAATGGCTGCAGCTACAACCAAACAAGTCCTCGCACAAAAGCTCAGGGACCAACAAAGAAGAATGATTCAGGAGGAGTTTGCAGACTTAGAAGACCCTGTACTTACTGCTCGAGTGATTCGATTTGAACGCCAATCAGTAATTATGGCTGTTAGTTCTGGTCTTGGACGTCCTGAAGTAGAGGCAGAACTTCCACGAAGAGATCAGCTTCCAAATGACAACTATCGAGCTAATGCAACATTTAAGGTTTTTCTAAAGGAAGTTAGTGAGATCCCTAGGCGGGGTCCACAACTATTTGTTAGTAGATCTAATGCTGGATTAGTTGTATATCTCTTTGAGAATGAAGTACCAGAAATCCAAGAAGGCTCAGTAAGAATTGTCGCTGTGGCCCGAGAAGCCAATCCCCCCTCCCGCTCAGTCGGGCCAAGAACTAAGGTCGCAGTAGATAGTATTGAACGTGAAGTTGATCCTGTAGGAGCATGTATTGGTGCACGTGGCTCCCGTATCCAACAAGTGGTTAATGAACTCCGTGGTGAAAAAATAGATGTAATCAGGTGGTCCCCAGACCCAAGTCAATACATTGCCAACTCACTAAGTCCTTCACGAGTTGAAGTAGTAAGGCTAGTTGACCCTGAAGGTCAACATGCTCATGTACTAGTTCCACCAGATCAATTGAGCCTTGCTATTGGTCGGGAAGGACAAAACGTGCGTTTAGCAGCAAGGCTTACCGGTTGGAAGATTGATATCAAGAACTCACAAGAATATGATCAGGCCAGTGAAGATGCCACAGTAGCTGAATTAATTTCTCAAAGAGAAGAAGAAGAAACTCTCCAAAGAGAGGCTGAAGAAAGGTTGGCTGCAGAACAAGCTGCCCGTGCAGAAGAAGATGCTCGTTTAAGAGAGCTTTATCCTTTACCAGAAGACGAAGAAGAATTTAACCAAGAAAATCAAACAATTTCCACCATCGAAGTTGAGGATTTATCCCAACAAACCCAAGACCAATCAGAATCTAATAGTGAAATCAATGAAGAGGACGGACCCCGGTGAACCTACGACCAGTCCTGCGTAGATGCGTAGCCTGCCGAAAACTGCTTGATCGCAAACAGCTTTGGAAGGTAACCCGTGACTACCAGGATGGAGTAGTTCTTACTGGAGGGATGGGCAGATCCGCCTATCTTTGTCCAAATCAGAACTGCCTAGAAGAGGCATGCCGTCGAAAACGTTTGCAGAAAGCCCTGCGTTGTCAGGTGCCCTCGAGCGTTATAAATATGCTGCAAGAGCGACTAAATCCATCCAAAGATTCAGTCGCTGAGGCAAGATAACTATGGTTTCACCTTGTGTGAGACCCCAGGCACATTGTGCTCGGATCCTAAGGAGACCTTAATGACCAGCAATGGCAAAATCAGAATTTACGAGCTCTCCAGAGACTTAGGTCTGGAGAACAAGGATGTGCTTGATGCCGCCAAGAAACTATCGATTGCGGCCAAGAGTCACAGCAGTTCTATAAGTGATGAAGAAGCTACAAGGATCAAAGGTGTCTTAACCAAAGGTCAAGGTTCCACTGCTTCATCTTCGAAAAGCAAATCTCAACCAAAAAAGGAAATACTTTCCTTAAAAAAAGCCTCTTCTAGTAGCAGTGCCCCTCAACAAGTAGCTGAAGCTGATCAAAAAACAAACCTGAACCAAAAAGCGGCCCCTTCAACGCCCAAGGCTCCATCTAGGCCGAGCAAAAAATCTGTTGTTGATCCGGCTCCCTCGCCAACTCGGCCTAATTCAACCATTAAGCCTTCCGTAAGTCCTAAACCAAAGCCATCAACTACAAATAATCCAAAGGTAGAAAAGATAAGACCTTCTGCACCAATCAACAGACCTGCAGCTGCACCGCCAACGCGACCTACGAGCTCTCCATCTCCAAGGCCAACAAGTAAATCACCTTTACCCCCTAAAACAATTAACCAAGGGGAGAAACCAAATCAACCTGCGAAACCGAAAGCTAGCAAACCTAATGAAATTATTACCCCTAGACCAAAAGTCATTTCTAAAACCCCTCATTCGTCTCAAAGTGGTCGAAATAATCCTCCTATAAGAAAACCTGAACTAGTAGTTCGGCCACAACCTAAAAGGCCCACTGCTCCTCCAATCAGACCAGAAGGACAACGACAAGAGAAACGGCGACCAGGGATAAGCCCAAGGCCCCTAGGGGCACCTAATCAAAGGCCAAGAAATCCTCAACGCCAAGGCTCATCACAACGCTCGGGTTCCGGTAATCCACAACGTCAAGGGAGCCAAAAGCCAGGGCAACCTCGTTCTGCAGGAAACCCTGTTGAACTTGTTGGCAAACCCATACGACGTGATAGGTCCAATAGTGGAGGGCCTACTCCAGGGGCAAGAGACGGAAATAACAATCGGCCAGGCGCACCAACACGTCCAGGTATGCCTGCAGGCATGAGAAAGCCTGTCGCTCCAGGCGAATTAATGCAATTGCAAAAACCTAATGGTCGAACTGGAACACCACCACCACGCCGACCCGATGGAACTCCAGTTGGGCCAAGAGGAGGTTCAGAAGACGGAAAATCATCTACCACCAAGACCACAACTCCAGCTGCGGCACCAAAAAGACCTACTCATCGGCCATCCCCAGGTGGTGGTGCAGGTGCAAGAAGACCATCAAGACCTGATTGGGATGACAGTGCCAAGCTCGACGCATTGCGTAGCAAGTCCCCGCAAAAACAACGCCAAAAGGTTCATATCATCGGCGAAAACGATGATGCCCTTACCACTGAGACTAGTGGCTTCGCAGGGGAACAACAAGCCGTTGTCCTTTCGGCAAGCTTGGCACGTCCTGCTAAACCAAAGTCTCAAAAGAAAGGTGCCGCAAAGCCAGTCGCGGCAATGCGCAAGCGCAAAAAAGAAACCACCCGGCAAAGACAACGTCGAAGAGCAATGGAATTGCGGGCAGCACGCGAGGCAAAGCAAGTAAGACCTGAAATGTTGATTGTTCCCGAGGCAAATCTCACGGTGCAAGAGCTTGCCGACATGCTCAGTGTGGAAAGCTCCGAAATCATCAAATCTCTTTTCTTTAAAGGGATTATTGCAACAGTTACACAGTCACTAGATCTTCCTACCATTGAAACTGTTGCAGAGGAATTTGGGGTTCCTGTTCTTCAAGACGATGTCGAAGAAGCTGCAAAGAAAACTGCCGAAATGATTGAAGAAGGTGATCTAGAGCACCTAATAAGACGTCCACCAGTAGTCACAGTCATGGGCCATGTGGATCATGGAAAAACAAGTTTGCTAGATGCTATCCGTAAAGCAAGAGTTGCAGCAGGAGAAGCAGGAGGGATTACACAACATATAGGTGCTTATCAAGTTGAGATAGAACACTCAGGACAAGCACGAAAGATCACTTTCCTTGACACACCCGGGCATGAAGCATTTACGGCTATGAGAGCAAGAGGGACCAAGGTTACAGATGTCGCAATACTCGTTGTTGCGGCAGACGATGGGGTGCGACCACAAACCCTTGAAGCAATTAGTCATGCCCGTGCAGCGGAGGTTCCCATAATTGTTGCCATAAACAAGACTGATAAAGAAGGTGCCTCCCCTGACCGTGTAAAACAAGAACTATCAGAGCAAAACGTTCTCGCTGAGGAGTGGGGTGGCGATGTGGTTATGGTTCCAGTGAGTGCAATAAAGGGTGAAAACATCGATAAGCTCTTGGAAATGATCTTGCTTGTTACAGAAGTAGAGGACCTACAAGCCAATCCAACCCGTCTTGCTAAAGGAACAGTTATAGAAGCCCATCTCGATAAAGCGAAAGGGCCAGTCGCAACATTATTAATACAAAACGGAACGCTCAAAACAGGAGATGTTCTCGCAGCGGGTCCAGTACTTGGAAAAGTCCGAGCCATGGTTGATGAAAATGCTTCAAGGCTTAAAGAAGCTGGACCTTCATGTCCTGTTGAAGCCCTAGGCTTTAGCGAAGTACCTACTGCTGGAGATGAGTTTGAAGCTTATGCAGACGAAAAATCTGCAAGGTCAGTAGTAGGCGAACGTGCTACTGATGCAAGGGCTACACGCCTCGCTCAACAAATGGCTTCCCGACGCGTGTCGCTCACAGCGATGTCTGATCAGGCAAATGAAGGAGAGCTGAAAGAACTAAACCTAATACTTAAAGCCGATGTTCAAGGCAGCATAGAAGCAATCTTAGGTTCTCTTGAACAATTGCCTAAGGATGAAGTCCAGGTACGAGTTCTCTTATCCGCACCTGGTGAAATTACAGAAACAGATGTTGACCTCGCGGCCGCTTCTGGAGCAGTGATAGTTGGCTTCAATACTTCAATGGCTTCAGGTGCAAAACGAGCCGCAGACTCAACAGGGGTAGACGTTCGAGATTATGAAGTCATTTACAAGTTGCTTGAAGATATACAAATGGCGATGGAAGGCCTTCTAGAACCTGAAATGGTAGAAGAATCTCTTGGAGAAGCAGAGGTGCGAGCTGTATTCAATGTTGGTAAGAGTGCGGTCGCAGGTTGCTATGTAACCAATGGAAAGCTGCAACGCAACTGCAAAGTACGAGTACAACGTACCAACCAAATTGTCTATGAAGGTGATCTCGACTCCTTAAGGAGGAACAAAGACGACGTAAAAGAAGTGGCCACAGGCTTCGAATGTGGCATAGGAAGTGATCGTTTCGCTAACTGGGCAGAAGGAGATATTGTCCAAGCATTCAAACTAGTAACCCAAAGACGGAAACTCAGTACCTAAAAAAATTAATAGAAGAGATCAATTATCTACTTTTTCATTGGTATCAACTTCATGACTCTTTTGCCTACCCCTATCTACCCATAACAAGTAACCAAATAAAACAACTGCTCCAAGTTGAATAACAACATCAACTTGTCTTACTGAGGAGCCTGCAATAAACCTTGAGGCCATGACAAATAGGCCTATAAAACCTGATCCCAAAAATGCCAACCAAAGCAATCTCCTTAATCCCCGCAAGGGATTTTGAGATTCCGTGAGTAACCTCTCCCTCAATTCAGGGTTAATTTTCGGATCAGTTCGAGAGGAATCGCTCAAAACCTAAAACCAACTATTGAGAATGTTAAGTTCCGATGAACGCCGGTGTAGCTCAGAGGTAGAGCAACTGATTCGTAATCAGTAGGTCGCAGGTTCAAATCCAGTCACCGGCTTTTAAGTAGTTCATTTTCCAAGGAAGAAAGCATAACCTTCCTAAACAAACCCTATCAAGAAATTCAAAGGGCATTTTCTGCAAGCCCACATTAATTCCAAGCAGCAAAAAAGCCCCCAATTCAGGGGGCTTTTTGAGCCTCTAGGTAGAGGCCCCAGCCTAAATATCTCTAAATAAGCTGTGTTTGTTGCTTGGTCTTAACCAATAGCTGGAGCAACCAATGCAACTGGGGTTGACTCAGCTGAAGCCAAATCAAGAGGGAAGTTGTGAGCGTTCCGCTCATGCATTACTTCCATACCAAGGTTTGCACGATTAAGCACGTCTCCCCAAGTAGGTACAACCTTACCTTGAGCATCAAGGATGGACTGGTTGAAGTTGAATCCGTTGAGGTTAAAAGCCATGGTGCAAATACCCATGGAAGTAAACCAAACACATACAACTGGCCAAATAGCCAAGAAGAAGTGAAGGCTACGACTGTTGTTAAAGCTGGCGTATTGGAAGATCAAACGACCAAAGTAACCGTGAGCAGCCACGATGTTGTAGGTCTCTTCCTCTTGACCAAACTTATAACCGTAGTTCTGTGACTCAGTTTCAGTGGTCTCACGAATCAGAGATGAGGTCACCAAAGAACCATGCATAGCTGAGAACAAGCTGCCACCAAACATTCCTGCAACACCAATCATGTGGAAGGGGTGCATAAGAATGTTGTGTTCAGCTTGGAACACAAACATGAAGTTAAAGGTTCCAGAAATACCAAGAGGCATGCCATCGGAAAAAGATCCTTGACCAAATGGATAGATCAAGAAAACAGCGAAAGCAGCGGAAACAGGAGCTGAATAAGCAACACAGATCCAAGGGCGCATACCTAAACGGTAAGAAAGCTCCCATTGGCGGCCCATCCAACCGCAAATACCAATCAAAAAGTGGAAGCAAACAAGCTGGTAAGGACCGCCGTTATACAGCCACTCGTCAACGCTAGCGGCTTCCCAAATGGGATAAAAATGCAAACCAATAGCGTTACTAGAAGGAACAACTGCACCAGAGATGATGTTGTTTCCATAAATAAATGAGCCAGCGACAGGCTCACGAATGCCATCAATATCTACCGGCGGAGCGGCAATAAAGGCAATAATGAAGCAGATAGTGGCCGCTAGCAGGCAAGGAATCATCAACACACCGAACCAACCAACATAAATGCGGTTATCGGTTGAAGTGACCCATTCGCAGAACTGCTGCCAACGATCAAGATCCGGCCTTTGGGAGCGGATTGAAGTGGTCATGAGGACGTTAAAAAGAGTCCCTAAAGGGACAGTTAAAAAGCACAGGGAGAACCTGGCAGGAAGACTCTAAAGGAAAATTGACCAATATGCGAGTAGTAACAGAATGAGTTAGTAAAGAGCAAAACTGAAGTTGCTTTTAAAAACAAAAAAAGCTTTTTAGAACAGCGTGAACAAATCTATAATTATCCAAATATTGAGTTCAAGTCCATAATGAACCCCATATGTAGTGATTGATCTGAATTGCCAAGAAATTATTTAATAGCAAACCTCCCCTTTTGGAATGAATGCCTTCGTACAATCTACAAACCTCTTATTAGCTAAATCACAATTTAAGAGAGGCCACTGAGACAACTCGTTTCTCCAAGATGGGTTCAGCTTCATACTCTTCCATCAATCCAGAGGCACAACCCTCGTTTGATCTTCCTCAAAAAGAGGCAAGAGTGTTATTTGTGCGGCTCCCTTGTAATCCAATATTTCCTATTGGCCCAATCTACCTTGCAGATCATTTACATAAATGTTTCCCTGATCTCCCCCAAAAGATCATCGACCTAGCAGCAATACCTGTATTAGATGTCCAAAGGATATTAATTACTACTGTTTCTGAATTTCGTCCTTCAATAATTATCTTCTCTTGGAGAGATATTCAAATATATGCTCCTGTTGATGGAAGAGGTGGGAACCCTCTCCAAAACTCTTTCGAAGTTTTTTATTCAAAAAATCCTCTAAAAAAGATCCGTGGTGCCTTGGGTGGGATAAGGCTAATGACCAGCCATTACGGTGAATTATGGCGTAATCAAAAACTAATCAATAAAGGCTTAAAAGCTGCGCGTAAATACAAAAAAAATGCCGTAGCCATATTAGGAGGAGGGGCTGTTAGTGTTTTTTATGAGCAACTTGGCAAGCTACTTCCTAAAGGAACAATAATTTCAATTGGAGAAGGGGAGCCATTATTAGAAAAGCTTTTAATGAAGCAATCTATTGATGAAGAGCGTTGTTTTATTGCAGGAGAAGTTCCAAGAAAAGGGTTAATTCATGAACAACCCGAAAGTCGGCCCAAAACAGCTTGCGATTACTCATACATTTCCTCCATATGGCCACAACTTAATTGGTACTTAGAAGGAGGTGATTTTTACATCGGGGTACAAACAAAAAGAGGCTGTCCTCATAATTGCTGCTATTGCGTTTATACAGTTGTTGAAGGGAAGAAGGTGAGACTCAACCCTATTCAAGAAATAGTAAGCGAAATGCGACAGCTATATGAACTTGGAGTAAGAGGATTTTGGTTTACAGATGCCCAATTTATACCTGCACGCGGTTATATAGAAGATGTAAAAAATTTACTAATTGCTATCAGGGATGAAGGGTTAAAAGGTATTCACTGGGCTGCATACATACGTGCTGACAATTTAGATCAAGAACTAGCAGAATTGATGGTTGAAACGGGCATGAGCTATTTCGAAATAGGAATAACCTCCGGCTCACAAGAACTTGTAAGGAAGATGCGTATGGGGTACAACTTAAGAATAGTGTTAGAAAATTGCAAATTACTTGCAGAAGCAGGGTTTAAGGATGAAGTTTCAGTTAATTATTCGTTTAATGTAATCGATGAGCGTCCGGAAACTATCAGGCAAACTATTGCTTATCACAGAGAGTTAGAGCGCATCTTTGGTGCAAACAATATTCAACCTGCGATTTTCTTCATTGGCCTACAACCCCATACACACCTCGAACAATATGGGTTCGAAAACGGCTTAATCAAGCCTGGATATAACCCAATGAGCATGATGCCCTGGACTGCGCGAAAGCTTCTCTGGAATCCCGAACCTATGGGCAAGACTTTCGGGAGAATCTGTCTAGAAGCATTTGAAAAAGATCCAGAAAACTTTGGTCGAACAGTTTTTGCATTGCTTGAAAGAGATTATGGCGTTGCACCTTTAGAAGAAGCGCTACGCGCTCCCCTAAGTGGTCGCCGAGCTATTTCAAGTGCAGTGATCTGACGCCAAAGCATTGCCATCAACACAGAAATACCAACGACACTTCCAATAGGATTGGGAGTAAGGCCACCAACACCAACCAACCATTCAGGGGCTTCTGGCGATAACTGGATCAATTCAGTATTCAAAAGAAACCAAATTCCAACTAATCCGCCATGAATGCCTATACATCCCCAAAGGGAACCTTCATCCAGCCTTCTACGAACAGATAACACAAGCCCAAATAAAAAAAGTCCAAGTAACAGCCCTAATAAAGGAATAAAGCCAATGTCAAATCTCAAATGCACCAAACTGAAGATGGAGGCTTGTGCCAAAATGCCCCATCTAGGGCCTAGAAGTTGATTCAGCTCACTCCATAACCAACCCCGAAAAATCACTTCTTCTGCCACCCCCACCGCCAAGCCAAGTGCAAGTCCGTATAAAAGAGAATCAAAACTAATAGGGCCCAACCATCGCCCCCAAGAACCTACAAACACAAAAGTAAGAACTATCCCAATCAAAAGTAATGCCCATGCAAGGCCTTTAAATGCAAAGATCAATGCCTTTTCACGACCTTGACCACTTAAACCAATTGCTTGAATAGAGTTACACTTATTCCATCTAAATCTAATCCAGCTAGGAAGAATAACAAGAAAGAGAAATAAGCTAACTAAAGTCCCTAGAAGGGAAACTAACTCATAAGACTCAATATCAAAAACTAATCTAATTGGCTGGATAAATAACCAGCCAATTAGATAAAGCAAAGGAAACAACGTAAGAGTAGGAATCCAGCGCCATCTCTGCTGCAACCATCTAATCCATAGATTTGCAATTGAAAAAGTCAGTTTTCTGGCTCAATTGAACTAGTCAGGCCCTTAGCTTTAAGCGTCTCTGAATAAAACTCTGCAGGTTCGAGATCGCAAACAATCACAAGTCCTACTCCTGTGTTGTGCGCTTCAAGCATTACAGCAAGAGCATCTTGCTCACTCAATTTAGGGACAACCTGCCTCAATGTCGCTACAACATAATCCATAGCATTTATAGGGTCGTTATGAAGCAAAACTCTATAGAGAGGAGAACCTTTAGTGGTTCTTGAAGTAACCTTTTCAACAACAGCCGCACCACTTGAGCTACTGTTTCTCTGAATAGTCATAATTACGATAAGATTATTATTATTTTGAGTTAAGTAGCTCAAGTATATACTCAATCATAACCACATACATCTAAAGTCTTGCTATACGTTGCATTGCCGTCTCAACATTGTTTCTACTGTTAAAAGCTGACAAGCGTAAATACCCCTCACCAGAAGATCCAAAACCACTGCCAGGAGTACCAACAACATTTGCCTTTTCTAAAAGTTGGTCAAAAAACTGCCAAGAATCAATCCCCATAGGTGTTTTTATCCAAACATAAGGTGCATTTTCTCCACCATATACATCCAGGCCAAAAGAAGAAATAGATTTTCTTATAATAGCTGCATTTTTCATATAAAAATTTACTAGATCTTTTATCTCATTTTTTCCTTGCTGAGAGTATGCAGCCATTGCTCCTCGCTGAACAATATAACTAACCCCATTGAACTTAGTACTTTGCCTTCGATTCCATAAGCTCCATAAATCTATATCTGATCCATCAATTGCCTTCCCTTTAAGAGTCTTAGGAACTACAGTAAAAGCACATCTAGTTCCTGTAAATCCAGCATTTTTTGAGAAGGAGCGGAATTCAATTGCACAATTCCTTGCTCCATCAATTTCATAAATTGAATGAGGAATATTTTCATCCTGGATAAACGCCTCATAAGCAGCATCAAAAAGAATCAATGCACTATTAGTATTTGCATAATCCACCCAATCTTTTAAATGATCCTTACTCGCAACAGCACCAGTGGGATTATTAGGAAAGCAAAGGTAAATAATATCTACCGGTTCTTTTGGCAACTCAGCAACAAATCCATTAGAGGCATTAATCGGTAAATATGTAAGCCCTGCATAACGACCAGAAGCCTCGGCACCCTCTGTATGCCCAGCCATGACATTGCTATCAACATAAACTGGATATACAGGATCAGTTACAGCAATCTGATTACCACTTCCAAGAATATCGAGGATATTGCTGCTATCACATTTAGAGCCATCAGATATAAAGATCTCTTCAGGACTAATGTCACAACCATTCGCCTTGAAATCATTAAAAGCTATTGCCTCCCTTAACCAGCTATAACCCTGCTCAGGTCCATATCCATGGAATCCTTCGACAGTCCCCATTTCATCAATTGCGGCCTTCATGGCTTGCCTACAAGAACTAGGCAGTGGTTCAGTTACATCTCCAATCCCTAACCGAATCAAACTTGAATCTGGATTGTTTTCGAGGAAGGTCTTTATGCGTCTTGAAATCTCTGGGAAAAGATAACCAGCCTTGAGTTTGAGGTAATTTGCGTTTACTTGAACCACGAGAGAATTGCAACTATGAAATGCATCTTGCTATGGAGTGTGTTCTCTTTGGAAGTTTCTCTCAATACGATGAAGGGAAAATCGGCTTTTGTCTCCAATGACCATTGCATCTAGCAATGAAGCAAAAACTGATGCTCACAAACCACCAATTGACATTGACAAGTTAATAGATCCGAGCATCTCTAAACCAGCTCGATATATGGGGAATGAACTAGGCGTTCAGTCTCATGAATGGCAAGCAGCCAATGTCAGATGGGCATTAACTTATCCTGAGCTTTACGAGGTAGGGGCAAGCAACCTAGGGCACATAATTCTTTATTCAATCCTTAATGAAATACCAGGCCACCTATGTGATCGGGCATATCTACCAGCCCCAGATTTCAATAAGCGCTTAAGAGAACTAAATCAGCCTTTATTTGGCGTGGAAAGCAGAAGAGCATTAAGAGCTTTCGACATACTTGGTTTCAGCCTTAGCTATGAGCTTGGAGCTACAAACATTCTTGAGATGCTTTCTTTAGCGCAATTACCTTTGCGTACGGCTCATAGAGGAAATTTACCCTTAAATGATCCCAAAGCCCCTCCCCTAATATTTGCTGGAGGACCTACTGCGACTAGCAATCCAGAACCATTCGCAGCCTTTTTCGACTTCATCGCATTAGGAGATGGAGAGGAGCTACTCCCTGAGATAGGCCTAATAGTTGCAGAAGCGAAAAAGCAAAACTTATCGCGGTCATATTTACTTCGAGATTTAGCCGAAATCCCTGGTGTATATGTTCCTTCTCTCTACAAGGTTGGGAAAGACAACATACTCATCCCAATTGATTCAAATATTCCCACCAGGATTCTTAGAAGAGTAGCTACACCGATACCTCATTACGGCATGGGATTAGTACCCCATATAGAAACAGTACATGACAGGCTCACAATCGAAATCCGTCGTGGATGCACGCGTGGCTGTCGATTCTGCCAACCAGGGATGCTAACCAGACCTGCTAGGGACGTAGATCCAAATGCGGTAATTCAAGCTGTCAAAGATGGCATGGACAAAACTGGATATAGCGACTTCTCTCTTCTATCACTTAGTTGCAGTGATTATCTTTCTCTACCCGCAGTAGGAGTAGAGCTACGCAACCAACTATTTGATAAAAATGTAACCCTCCAGCTGCCTAGTCAAAGAGTAGATCGATTTGATGATGACATCGCTCACATCCTCGGAGGATCGCGACAAGCAGGGCTGACTTTTGCTCCCGAAGCAGGCAGTCAAAAGCTAAGAGACATAGTCAACAAAGGACTAACTGATGCAGACCTGCTTAAAGGAATCAGGAAAGCGATGGAAAAGGGATATCGCAAAGTCAAGCTCTATTTCATGATTGGCCTACCAGGTGAGGATGATTCCGACGTACTAGGTATTGCAAACACTTGCAAAATGCTTCAACAGAAATGTATTGATCTAGGACGCCTAAGTCTAAATATCACTATTAGCAACTTCACACCGAAACCCCATACGCCTTTTCAATGGCACAGTGTTGCCATGAAAGAGCTTCAAAGGAGACAGGAGCTTCTTCGTCAGGCTTTTAAGAGACTTAAGAATATAAAAGCCAACTTCACAGACATTCGGCTTTCGGCAATGGAAGATTTCATTGGGCGAGGAGATAGACGGATCGCAGATGTAATTGAATCTGCCTGGCATAAAGGTGCAGGAATGGATGCATGGTTCGAATCTATAGATAAAACTTACATTGCTTGGAAAAAGGCAATTGAGTCAGCCAACTTAGGAGAGTGCTATCGAGATATTGAAATAGGGAATAACTGGAATTCTTTAATTGAATCCAAAAAAGCAGATTTAATTAATTTTTGTGCTCAACCTCTTCCCTGGGATCACATAGATACGGGAATTGATAAAAAGTGGCTAGCTAAAGATCTATTAAATGCTCTTCAAGAGAAAGTTGTACCAGATTGTTCCTTTCATGCATGTAGTAGTTGTGGCGTATGTGGTGACGAACTTGGACACAATATTGTTTTAGAGCCTCCTGCCATACCTTCTCAAATTCGCCAAGAACCACCCTGCACTAATAGATCTAGTCGAATACGAATGCAATTCAGCAAAACCGGCTCAATGGCCATGCTGAGCCATCTTGACTTAATGCGATTACTTGAAAGGGCTCTACGACGGAGTCATCTGCCTGTCAGTTTCACAGGAGGATTTCATCCATTACCACGCATACAAATTGCACTAGCCCTTCCTTTAGGAATAGAAGCATTTGGAGAATGGATGGACATTGAATTCACAGAGCCTATCGAACCTGAAAAAGTGACCAAACTTCTGCAAAAGAATTTACCTATAGAGATCTCACTAAATAAAGCACTTGCAGTTTCTGTGAAGGGTCCTAGCTTATCCCAGGAATTATCTTCAGCACTTTGGAGTTTCTACTTAAAAGAAGATTCACCTTCTTGCATTAGTCAAATTAATTGGGAGAAAGCATTGAATGACCTTTTAGAGTCCCCTTCTTTAATTTGGCAAGATACTGATAAAAAAGGGCACCCAAGGAAGAAAGACTTTCAAGAATCCTTAAAAGCTATAAAAGTCAATTTTGACTCACATATAGGCAATGATGATGGCCTTATTCGTAATGGATGGATACCGGTTCAACTTGAAACTGCCATCGATTCTCAAGGCCGAAGCATCAAGCCAAGTCAAATCCAACAGTGGATCTCAGAAAAGCTTAATAAGCCTCTTCTAATTACAGGTATAAAAAGACAAAAACTTCAATTGCTTCAGTGCTAGTCTCATAAAGGATGCCATATATTGCAGACTCTGCCGCTGGCAAATCCTTCCTGGCCTAAGCAGCTCCAGTTTTGAGGGAAGCAGCCCTTTGCTGCTTGCAAATACGATCCGGCTGAACCGGATCAATGAGCCGCACAACCAATAGGAGTTCTGACTCCATTCATTTTTAACCAACCTCCGGTAATCAATCCGTTCCCCCCGATGTGATTTGCCTGTGGGCATTGATCGGTTCTAAGCCAAGTAAGGCACTCAAAAAATTTCCTCTATGTCGAAACAAATAGTGATCGCTGAGCAGCTGCGCATCGCAGCATTGCTCACCGATGAAAGAGTAGACGAATTAATAGTTGCCCAAGGTCGCTACCAAATCGGAGATGTTTATCTCGGTACGGTTGAGAATGTACTACCTGGAATAGATGCTGCATTCGTCAATATTGGAGAAGAGAGTGAAAAGAATGGCTTCTTACCAGTCAAAGATCTAGGGCCTCTTCGCCGTAAAAAAACTGCTAGCTCAATTACAGAGCTTCTAGAACCGAACCAAAAAGTTTTAGTTCAAATTGTCAAGGAACCCACAGGGAATAAAGGGCCTACGCTTACTGGCAACCTAACCCTGCCTGGCAGGTACCTTGTACTTCAACCGTATGGGCAAGGTGAATTAGTCAAAATCTCTCAACGAATTCAAGGAGAAGGAGAGAGAAATCGACTCCGTGCACTTGGAGTATTGATAAAACCTCCAGGAGCAGGTCTTTTAATACGAACAGAAGCAGATGGTATCAATGAAGACCTTTTAATTGATGACCTAGAAGGGCTCCTGAAACAATGGGAGCTAATTAAACAAGCAGCTGAAACCGCATCAGCACCAATCTTATTAAATAGAGACGATGATTTCATTACTCGCGTCCTTCGTGATCATTTAGGCGCAGATCTTGTCAGAGTTGTAGTAGATAACAACTCTGCTATAGACCGCGTTAGCAATTTCCTCAATCAAGACGGTCCAAATGTATTAGTCGAAGTTCATACTGAACCAACAGACTTACTAGACCATTTCAGGGTAAATTCTGCCATTAGAGATGCTCTTAAACCTAGAGTTGACTTGCCTTCTGGTGGATACATAATCATCGAGCCCACTGAAGCTCTAACAGTTATAGATGTGAACTCAGGGTCTTATCGAGCAGCAAATGCACAAGAAACAGTTCTGTGGACTAACTGTGACGCTGCAGTTGAAATAGCTCGCCAACTAAAGCTAAGAAATATTGGCGGAGTCATTATCATCGATTTTATTGATATGGACTCGCGGCGAGATCAACTTCAATTACTAGAACATTTCACTTCTGTCCTCAGAGATGACAGCTCCAGGCCCCAGATAGCTCAACTCACAGAACTTGGCTTAGTTGAATTAACGCGCAAACGACAAGGGCAAAATATCTATGAACTTTTCGGAAACTCCTGCCAAAATTGTGGAGGTCTTGGCCATGTGGCAGTTCTACCAGGGAAAGAGCTAATACAACCATTGGCTAGTGGCTTGGTGAGGGCTACATCTTCTTTAAAGCCCGAAGCAAACGTTCCTATCGAAAATAATCATTCACGTCGCCGCAAACCATTTAAAGGACGTACCTCTGGGGACACTTCTATTTCAAACGATTCGTCAGTAGTTTCTGTCGATCAACTATCAACAAGTCAAGACCCTCAAGAAGAAGTCAGCCCATCTGAAAGTACTAACCATCGCCAAGAACCTGAACTGATAGCAGTCCACATGAGTCCAGAGCAAGAAGAGGTCTTTGGATGGTTGGGCTTAGACCCTGCTTTACTATTAGAAACTCCTCCTAACAATGACAATCTACTAGTTCGAATAGTTCGGCCTGGAGACAGTGAAGAACGGGTATTAGACGAGGCTAAAAAACAAATAGCAGCAGGATCTGTTAAGCGTAGAAGAAGAGGTCGAGGAATTAATCGTATAATAAATAGAGGAGCTATCGAGAGCAGCGCAGACACTGTAGAAACATTAGATCAATCGCTAGAAGAAGATCAAAACAAAACAAATTCAACTGTAGAAATAACACCTAAGGAAACCTTAGATGAAAATATTAATACCGAAGAAGCTGCCCCTCCTTCAGAGGAAGATATAGATATTGCAATAGAAGATCCTCGTAGGCGCAGGCGTAGATCTTCTGCCGTGAACTAATTTGAATAGAAACTCGGCAACAATTGCTGGCATAGATGAAGTAGGGAAGGGATCTCTATTTGGACCTGTATTTGCAGGTGCTGTAGTGCTCTCAAAATCAGCCGAGGTTTTCTTAAAAAAGAATGGTTTAACAGATAGTAAAAAATTAAGTTCCCTAAAAAGGTCAAGATTAGTTCCGCTTATAAAAGATGCTGCTAGTTCTTGGGCCTTAGGACAAGCTTCATCACAAGAAATCGATCAACAAGGCATAAGAATGGCCACAGAAAATGCAATGATTAGAGCCTTGCAAAAACTGACTCAAGAAATTGATTTAATTTTGATTGATGGTTTACTTCCTATCCGGCAATGGAAGGGGGATCAACAGACGATAGTTAGGGGGGACAGCAAATATGCATCAATAGCAGCTGCGAGCGTGCTAGCAAAAGTGGCAAGGGATGATCTAATCAAACGTTTGTCAATTAGATTTCAAGGGTATGGCCTTGAACAGAATATGGGATATGGCACTGCAATACATAGAAAAAATTTGTTAGCTCTAGGCGCTAGCCCATTACACCGTCAATCATTTCTGAAAAAAATTTTCTCCTCAAAAAAATATAGTTAAAAATGACTTGTTACTCTTCACACCAAAGATAAAAGTCTTCTACTAGCTGCTTACCAACGCGAGCCTTGATAGCAAGCAAAATGCCATTTAAAATAGATTGGCCAGTGCTCTCAAGTACCTGCTTTGGTATGAGCCTAAGCAATGGTGGTTGCGTAACAGTCACTCCCAACAAAGCTTCTCCTTCTAGCCCTTTTTGAGTTGCTTCTAAAGTGGCATCCAAGCTCAGAACAAAATCATCTACCAAGCCAAGTCCCTCTAACTCACTATCGGTAGCACTCATTTTGAGCTTTCCATCAGCCACCTCAACAGCAATAGAAACAACAGGGTTTAATTGCAATTGAAATACATTCAGACTTGTCACTGCATATCTATACCTACCTGGCGAAATGGGAGTGAGCTTTTTAGCATCAAGCATTGCTCCTACAACCCTTTCTTGCGCAAGCAAATAATCCGGAAGCCGCTCGATATTGCGACCTACCGGAAGATTCAACTGCTGACTGGCTCGGAAGGCCAGAGTCATATCAAATCCATGAGGCCTAATGATCCTATCGACCTTTACGACCTAATCATCTAATGGAAAAAAGCTTGGCCTTCCTAGGGCCAGAAGGAACCTTCGGCGAACAAGCGGCTAATGCCTTAGCTCAAGAAGAAGGGATTTGTAATCCTGTACTGGTGCCTTGTGTTGGCTTGAGATCAGTTGTTGAGCATTTAGCCACTGGAATGACTGACTTTGCCGTCATTCCAGTAGAAAACTCAGTCGAAGGTGGAGTAACTGAAAGTCTTGATTCAATTTGGAGCTATCCGAAATTGTGGATAAGAAGAGCTTTGGTTCTTCCTATCAAACATGCACTTATTAGCAGTGGCAAAATCTCAGATATCTCCGAAGTACTTTCGCACCCACAAGCTCTTGCTCAGTGCAGCAATTGGCTAAAACTGAATCTTCCCAATACTCTCCAATTACCAACAAGCTCTACTGCTGAAGCGGTCAAGATGGTCACTGGCAGCAAATTCCGTGCTGCTATTGCTTCAAAAAGTGCCAGCAATTTTCCAGGAGTAAAGGTGCTTAATTATCCGATCAATGATGTTGCCGGTAATCGCACCCGGTTTCTATTGCTGCACTGCGAAGAAATCAAACAAAAAAGTAACTTTGCAAGTTTCGCTTTCTCATTACATGCAAATGCACCTGGAGCTTTGCTAAAAGCCCTCTCCTGTATAGCCGAACTAGGTCTAAACATGAGTCGCATCGAATCACGGCCTTCTAAAAGAGAATTAGGCGAATACGTGTTTTTCATTGATGTAGAACTTCCAAATGGAGAAGTAAAAGAAATGCACCAGCTCATACGAAGATTAGAGCCCTTGTGTGCTCACTTAGCTTCTTTTGGCTCTTACCCTAGTAGTGAGCTTCAACTTGACTAATCAATATTATTAGTTTCTAGACGAAATACCCCGAACTGCATCAAGCCATTTGAGAAAGCCCAGTGCATCAATAAAATTGTAGGAATCTCACGTAAACCTTTTAAGAAAGCACCAGGGCCTAATCCAAATACTGCACCAGGGCGTCTTACCCCCTCAAATATTGATTCAAACCAAGAAGGTAATGTATAACTTGTCCAATCATCAGTTTGGATTAGTCCTAAGGCATAGGGACTTTCAATTAGATTCTGACGAAAATCAGCAATACTTGCAAATTGAGGATGGGCCCATTGCCTTAGAAGCTGGCCCATAACAAGACGCTCTATAAAGCTCAACTTCACGAGATTCAAATCACGAGAATTCCAATCAGCTACCGCAAGTAACCCATTTGGGCGAAGAACGCGTAAAAGTTCATTTGCATATAGTTGTTTATCTGGCATATGAGGACCAGCTTCAACACTCCAAACAGCGTCAAAGCTTCCCTTAGGGACTTGGAGATTCATAGCATCCATTACCTGGAAACTGCATGAGACGCCTTGTCTAGTTAATTCTTTTGCTCTCCGAACTTGGGATGAACTAATAGAAATTCCCAAAACATCAAAACCATATTCTTTAGCAAGAATCCTTGAGCTCCCCCCAATTCCACAACCAACATCCAAGACTCGAGACCCAGGTGGAAGCTTATCTAAACCACTCCATTTAACGAGTTCATGAACAAAATCCTCCTTAGCAGAACGAAAATCTCCTAATTCAGAATGATTGCGGTAAAAACCAAGATGAATATGCTCTCCCCAAAGACGTTCTAAAAGTAGATCATCTGTCCAATCATCGTAGGCAGAGGCAACACTTGAACTTGACTGATAACTTCTATCAGCTTTCAACCAAATGAAAAAAACAAAACCTAGAACTGCAAAAAGGAATATCAACATCACCATAATCATTGGCCATTAGCTTTATCAAAATTAGAAAATGTATCTTTAATTGCTGTTCGTGCTGCAAGCTGCCTTCTTGTATCGTCAAGCATTTCATATTCATGCTGAAGACGATCTTTTGTACTGGTAAGTTCTAGTAGATGCTGTTGCTCTGACGCTACAGGTCCACCAAGATGACCTGCTATCCAAAAAGAAAGCTCTCTAGGTAAATCAGGCAAGTCATTAGGTAAGTAAGTATCTTCGCCAGTTAGTTTTCCAGTTAGATCAACAACGTCATGCAATGCCGCTTGGACCTCTTTAGATAACTTCAGTAATTGATCAGGATCATCAACTTGTTCATCTTCTATCCATGTGACCATTGCAGAACGAAAAGGAGCTTCCCTTGTTATTTCAAGAATTCGAAAGCGCTGTTGTCCAAGCGTGACTATGTTGCTGCGGCCATCACTAGATGTTTGATGCTTAATGATTTCGGCACAACATCCAATATCAGACATGATCTTATTAACTGGATCCCACCTCACAACCCCAAATCGGCTATCAGTTTCAAGAGCAGTCTGAAGCATTATCCTGTACCGCGACTCAAAAATATGTAATGGCAGCACTTCCTGAGGGAAGAGAACTACATCAGGCAAAGGGAATAAGGGTAATTCCCTTACTGAGAGTTCTGTCACAGAAATCGTCCTAAACAGACTTAAATCCTAAGGAAATAAAACGAAATCTGAAAAGCTTTTACACATCAAAGTTTAACTTCGATATCTACGCCGCTTGGAAGATCCAATTTCATCAATGCGTCAATTGTCTTGGCAGAAGGATTGTAAATATCAATTATCCGTCTATGAGTCCTAGTTTCAAAATGCTCTCTTGAATCCTTGTCAACATGAGGAGAGCGGAGAACACAATAGATTTTCCTCTTAGTAGGCAGAGGTATAGGGCCTATTGCTGTCGCTGCAGTGTTATCTGCTGTCTCAATAATCTTTTCACAAGACAAATCAAGCATTCGCCTATCAAAAGCTTTCAAGCGAATCCTGATCTTCTGTTGAGCAATTGCCGTAGACATAAAAATTTCCTTGAACGCCCTAAGGCGACTGATTTAGTTTTCGAGGTTCCTGATTTGGTGAGCTTTAACGAAAGAACCAAGGTCTTTAATTTAAGGGATGGTAGGCACAAAGGACCACCATCCCTAAAACTAACTACTCAATAATCTTCGAAACAACTCCCGCACCAATAGTGCGACCACCTTCCCGAATTGCAAAGCGCATATTCTTTTCGATGGCCACTGGACAGATCAACTCTCCTGTCATCTTAATTCTGTCACCTGGCATAACCATTTCTACATTGCTTCCGTCATCTGCAGTAAATGCAGTGATCTGACCAGTTACGTCTGTAGTTCGAATATAGAACTGTGGACGATATCCAGCAAAGAAAGGAGTATGCCGCCCTCCTTCTTCCTTTTTAAGGACATAAACCTCTCCTTCGAACTTCGTATGAGGAGTAATAGATCCTGGCTTAACAAGAACCATACCCCTTTCAATATCTTCCTTTTGGATACCTCTAAGCAGTAAACCAACATTATCTCCAGCCATACCTTCATCAAGAAGCTTCCTGAACATCTCCACGCCTGTGACTGTGGTCTTACGTGTATCTTTGATTCCCACAATCTCAATTTCTTCTCCAACAGTTACCTTCCCTCTCTCAATTCGACCTGTTGCGACTGTTCCACGACCTGTAATAGAAAATACATCTTCAATGGCCATAAGGAAGGGCTTGTCAACCTCCCTCTCAGGTTCAGGAATTGATGCATCAACAGCTGTCATTAATTCATCAATCTTTGATTCCCATTCAGAGTCACCTTCCAAAGCCTTAAGCGCTGAAACCTGCACCACAGGGAGATCATCCCCTGGGAAGTCATAACTTGTAAGAAGCTCGCGAATCTCCATTTCTACAAGCTCAATCATTTCCTCATCATCAACCATGTCGCACTTATTCAGGGCTACAACAAGTGAAGGGACACCAACCTGCTTAGCTAAAAGAATGTGCTCCTTAGTTTGAGCCATAGCACCATCAGTCGCAGCAACAACAATGATTGCTCCATCCATCTGAGCGGCACCCGTGATCATGTTCTTGACATAGTCAGCGTGACCTGGGCAATCAACATGAGCGTAATGACGCCCTTCAGTCTCGTATTCAACGTGGGCAGTATTGATTGTGATACCGCGCTCGCGCTCTTCAGGAGCACCATCGATATCACCATAATCTTGGGCTTTAGCCTGCCCCTTCTTAGCTAGCACATTAGTAATTGCAGCTGTCAGGGTGGTTTTTCCATGGTCTACGTGACCAATGGTGCCAATGTTGACGTGAGGCTTGTTCCTCTCAAACTTCTCGCGAGCCATTTTGTTAAAGAATCGGGGGGTAAAGAAAAGGAGTTGTTAGAGATCAGGAATTGCCCTGATTCTTGGAGATGATGGCTTCAGCCACATTGCGAGGAACTTCCTCATAATTGCTGAACTCCATAGAAAAGATACCCCGACCCTGTGTCATTGATCGGAGTTGAGTGGCGTAGCCGAACATTTCGGCCAGAGGCACCTTTGCACTTACTTTAGACAGTCCATCGTCTATGGACTGTCCTTCAACCTGACCTCGACGTGAGGAAAGGTCTCCAATGATTGATCCAAGGAAGTCCTCAGGGGACTCAACTTCGACTTTCATCATTGGTTCAAGAAGCACAGGATTGCACTTTTTGACCCCATCTTTGAAAGCCATTGATCCTGCAATCTTGAACGCCATTTCTGACGAATCAACGTCGTGATAAGAGCCATCAACAAGAGTGACCTTGACATCTATCAATGGATATCCAGCGATAACACCTGACTCAGAAGTCTCCTTCATGCCAGATTCAGCTGGTTTGATGTATTCCTTAGGGACTACACCACCAACAATCTTATTAACAAACTCAAAACCTGATCCTGGCTCACCAGGTTCTACTTCTATAACAACATGTCCATATTGACCTTTTCCTCCTGTTTGCCTAGCAAATTTCCCTTCTCCAGAGGAACTGGCTCGAATAGTTTCTCTATAAGAGACCTGAGGTGCACCAATATTTGCTTCAACCTTGAATTCACGCAGCATTCGATCAACAAGAATTTCCAGGTGTAATTCACCCATCCCTGCAATAACCGTCTGATTAGTTTCAGGATCTGTACTTACTCGGAAAGTAGGATCCTCCTCAGCTAATGCTGTAAGGGCCTTTCCAAGCTTCTCCATATCGCCCTTGGTTTTAGGCTCAACAGCAACTGAAATAACTGGTTCAGGTATATAAAGGGTTTCTAGAACTATCGGATCATTAGAAGCACATAAGGTATCCCCTGTTGTGGTGTTCTTTAGTCCTAATACGGCTCCTAGGTCCCCAGCTCTCAATTCATCAACCTCTTCTCGATCATCAGCCTTGAGAATGATCAAACGAGAGATTCGCTCTTTTTCATCTTTTGTCGAATTAAGTACATAACTACCTTTTTCCAAGATGCCCGAATACATCCTCACAAAGGTCAGTTTTCCATATGGATCTGACATAACTTTGAAAGCTAGAGCGCTAAAAGAAGCCTGGTCATCTGATGGTCGTAAAGCTTCTTTACCGTTAGGCAGCAATCCCTGAATAGGTGGAACATCTACAGGAGCAGGTAAATAATCAACAACTGCATCAAGAAGAAGTTGAACGCCCTTATTTTTAAAAGCAGAGCCGCACAACATTGGTACCAAGCCTTGTTTCAAGACACCTTCTCGTATGCCTTCTTTCAGTTGAGTCTCATTTAACTCACCAGTTTCCAAAAATGCTTCAATCAACTTCTCATCAGTTTCTGCAACCGATTCCATCAACTTAGACCGCCACTCTGCTGCCTGATCGACCATTTCAGAAGGGATTTCAGTCTCCTGAATGTCCTTCCCAAGATCATCCTTATAAATAAATGCTTTGTTCTTAACAAGATCAACAATGCCCTTCAGATCATTTTCAGCACCAATTGGCAACTGCAAAGGCACAGCATTTGCCTTTAAGCGATCTTTGATCTGCTGATAAACCTTAAGAAAGTCCGCTCCAGTACGGTCCATCTTATTGACGAAAACCATTCTGGGGACTGAATAACGATCGGCCTGTCTCCAAACTGTTTCAGACTGAGGCTGTACCCCACCAACTGCACAAAAGACAGCTATCACACCATCAAGGACGCGCATAGAGCGCTCTACCTCAATAGTGAAATCAACGTGTCCAGGGGTATCAATAATATTGATCCGATGGTCATTCCACGTTGTGGATATAGCAGCAGCAGTAATAGTGATTCCCCGCTCACGTTCCTGCGCCATCCAATCAGTCACTGCAGCACCATCATGCACCTCTCCCATTTTGTGAACAACACCTGAGTAAAACAGGATTCGTTCAGTGCAGGTGGTTTTCCCAGCGTCGATATGGGCTGCAATCCCTATATTTCTGACGCGTTCCAAAGCAAAGGCACGTGCCACAGGAAACTCTCCGAATTAAGGCATTAGTGAAGAGGAGAGACTCTACAGGTCGATCGATCCGTTTCGGCTGATTAGTCCGAAAGCAATAGATAAATCAGTACCGATAATGCGCAAAAGCTTTATTTGCCTCAGCCATTTTATGGGTTTCTTCTCGCTTACGAACTGCACTACCAGCTTCATTAGCAGCATCAATCAATTCTCCTGCCAACTTATGGGCCATGCTTCTACCGTTTCTAGCTCTGGAGAAACTGACTAACCATCTCAAAGCCATTGCAGTCCCTCTCTCCTGGCGAACTTCCATAGGAACTTGATATGTAGCACCACCAACCCTCCTAGCCCTTACCTCTACCAAAGGAGTTGCATTCTTAACTGCTGTCTCAAATAGCTCAATCGGGTCACCACCTGTTCTCTCATTAATCAAACCAAAAGCCTTAGAAAGAATCCTTTGAGCAGTGGACTTCTTTCCATGCTTCATCAATCTTGCGACCATCATTGTCGCTAATCGATTATTAAATTGAGGGTCAGGTAAAACAGGTCGTTTTTCTGCTGCGTTACGGCGGGACATAATCCGTTAAAAAATTTTGTTGTTGGTGAATTTATTTAGATTTTAGGTTAATGAAACTGGGATAAGCCGCCTATTCAGAAGTCTTAGGAGATTTAGCGCCATATTTAGAACGCGCCTGACGGCGATCCTTAACCCCTGCAGTATCAAGGGTCCCACGAATAATGTGATACCTAACACCAGGTAGATCTTTAACCCTTCCACCCCTTATTAATACAACAGAGTGCTCTTGAAGGTTATGCCCAATGCCAGGGATGTAAGCAGTAACCTCAAAACCCGAAGTAAGCCGAACACGTGCAACCTTTCGAAGTGCAGAATTTGGTTTTTTTGGGGTAGAGGTATAAACCCTTGTACAAACCCCCCTTCTCTCAGGACATGAGCGAAGGGCAGGAGACTTAGTCTTTCGAGTCAAGCGCTGCCGCTCAGTGCGAATCAATTGTTGAATAGTTGGCATCGAAAATATGCATTAGGTCGGACATCCGACCTGCTTCGACAAGCTATCAGCTTAACGGGTCGTCTACCTATATGAAGTTTGAGGCAATGAAAGTCCTTAAAACCCAATAACTAGAAATTTAAACTCAATAATGGCAAGAAGCATCACTTCAAAAACCTAATCCACTCGTTGAGCCATTAAGACAGGTGAATTGCTTTCACAATCATCCTTGTTTCAAACAATCCATTCAGGACGTTCGTATATAGGATTCTTAATTGCCCCTGTAACTCTTTCTGCATTTAGTGCGGAATTACAGCCAGACAGTTTGTATGACTCAGATCTCCCATCTCCCAAATTGGCCCTATTGCGATAGCAATGCTAGAGAAGCCTTAACTCATGAAAAGGATGCTTGCGGAGTTGGTTTTATAGCTCAAATAGAAGGAAAGCCTAGTAACTGGGTACTAAAACAAGCTCTCCAAGGGCTCAACTGCATGGAGCACAGAGGCGGATGCGGCGGAGATGGAAATTCTGGGGACGGAGCAGGCATTCTTTGTGCTATTCCCTGGACTTACTTAAAAGATGTATGGCCAAACATCCGAAATGCCTCCTTAAAGACTTCAGGTCTAGGAATGCTTTTCTTGCCTCGTGAGGCAGATAAACGTAAAAAGGCTCAATCTTTATGTCAAAAAGAAGCTGATGCTCTTGGTCTTAAGTCCGTAGCCTGGAGGGAAGTTCCTGTGAATGAATCAGTCCTAGGCCCCCTTGCCCGAGAGACAGCCCCAGCAATAAAACAATGGCTAGTCGAAAGCGACAAAGAAGGAGATGAATTAGAAGCCATATTATTTCGATTAAGACGACGTATCGGCGAACGTGTTAGGCAATCTTGGGGGGAAGGGAACGGAAGTATTTATATGGCCTCTCTAAGCAATCGAACAGTTGTTTATAAGGGAATGGTCAGATCAGAAGTTCTATCTTCTTTTTACTCAGACCTATGCGACAACAGGTTCGAAGTAGCTTTTGCGGTTTACCACAGAAGATTCAGCACCAATACGCTTCCTCGTTGGCCTTTGGCTCAACCAATGCGACTACTCGGCCATAACGGAGAAATTAATACCCTTTTGGGGAACCTAAACTGGGCAAAAGCTACGGAAATAAACCTCGATGAAGTTTGGGGAGAGAATGCTAAAGATTTGAAACCAGTAATAAATGAATCTTTTAGTGACTCAGCAAATCTTGATGCCACGCTTGAGCTGTTAGTAAGAAGTGGAAGACCAATCACTGACAGCCTCCTAACTCTTGTCCCAGAGGCTTTCAGGGACCAACCTGAACTAAAAGGCAAACAAGATATCCAAGCTTTCTATGAATATTCAGCATGTACTCAGGAATCTTGGGATGGTCCTGCTCTTCTTGTTTTTGCAGATGGTCGCTTCGTGGGAGCCACTCTTGATCGAAACGGCTTGAGGCCAGCCCGTTACTGCATTACAAGTAACGATTTTGTGATTATGGGCTCAGAGACTGGGGTTGTAGATATTGATGAGAGCTTAATTGTAGAAAAAGGACGTCTCGGGCCAGGCCAAATGCTTGCTGTCGATATAGAGAAAAAGCGATTAATGCATAACTGGGATGTCAAAGAAGAAGTTGCTAGTCGATACCCCTATAAAGAATGGCTGATTCAAAACCGACATCAACTTAAAAAACAACCCTGGGAACGGAAAACCAAATTAGGAGAACTCGAGCTTCTTCAACAACAGACTGCTTTTGGATTCACAGCTGAGGATCTAGATCTAATTATCGATTCCATGGCTAGTGCTGGCAAAGAACCCACTTTTTGCATGGGAGATGACATTCCTTTGGCAGTTCTATCAGACAAGCCTCATCTTCTATATGACTACTTCAAACAAAGATTTGCACAAGTTACCAATCCACCTATAGACCCATTAAGAGAGAAACTTGTAATGAGTCTAGAGATGCATTTAGGTAAAAGAGGCTCTCCTCTAAGACCTAGAAAAGAAGCTGCTGCAGTTATTAATCTAGAAAGCCCAATACTTAACGAGTTAGAACTTGCATCTCTTAGCGATTATGAACTTTGTTCAACCACTTTATCTACACTTTTTGAAATCAAGGAAGGCCCGAAAGGCCTGGATAAAGCTATCAAAGAACTTTGCAAAAAAGCCGAAAGAGCAGTTAAAGAAGGAAATATTATCTTGATATTATCTGATAAAGGTGTAAATGAAATCAATACTTATATACCTCCAATGGTTGCAGTTGGAGCAGTACATCATCATCTCTTATCTAAAAACTTAAGGTTAAATACCTCAATAGTTATTGAAACAGCACAATGCTGGAGCACCCATCACATGGCATGTCTTATTGGGTATGGTGCTAGCGCAATCTGCCCATGGCTTACTTGGGAAACAACTCGCCATTGGTGGAATAGTCCACGAATTCAAAAGCTTATAGAAAAGGGCACTATTCCAAATATAGATGTTGATCAAGCCCAAGCTAATTTACTAACTGCACTAGAAGATGGTCTGAGAAAAATTCTATCAAAAATAGGAATATCTCTTCTGTCTAGCTATCACGGTGCACAAATATTTGAAGCTATAGGAATCGGCGCAGATCTTATTGATCTCGCTTTCAAAGGAACTACTAGCAGAGTCGCAGGTTTAAGCCTTAGTGAGCTGGCTAACGAGACAATGACTTTCCACAGCAAAGCATTTCCTGAATTAGACCGTAAAAAGCTTGAATTCATGGGGTTTGTTCAATTCCGCAATAATGGAGAATTTCATCTAAATAATCCAGCCATTTCTAAAGCTCTTCATGAAGCAGTAAAAGCAGGGTCAAATTATGACCATTTTTCAACTTTTCAATCTCTTTTAGAGAATCGTCCCTCTACAGCTCTTCGAGACCTTCTTAGTTTTAAAAAAGCTCCTTCACCTCTCCCACTAGAAGAAATAGAAAGTGTTGAAGATATTTGCACGCGATTCTGTACTGGAGGGATGAGCCTTGGTGCTCTTTCAAGAGAAGCACATGAAGTTCTAGCCATTGCAATGAATAGAATTGGTGGCAAAAGCAATAGTGGTGAGGGCGGAGAAGACCCTGCACGATTTCAAATAATCAATCAAGTAGATGAAGAAGGAAGATCAAAACTTCTGCCAAACCTAAAAGGGTTATTCAAAGGGGATACAGCATGCTCAGCAATTAAACAAATTGCGTCCGGAAGGTTTGGGGTTACTCCTGAATACTTAAGAAGTGCTCAACAACTTGAGATCAAAGTTGCCCAAGGGGCCAAACCCGGAGAAGGTGGGCAATTACCTGGTCCAAAAGTTGATTCATATATAGCCAAGTTACGCAATAGCAAGCCAGGAGTAGCACTAATCTCTCCCCCTCCTCACCATGACATCTATTCAATTGAGGACCTTGCCCAACTGATTCACGATCTTCATCAGATACACCCTTCTGCAAAAGTAAGTGTGAAGTTAGTTGCTGAAATAGGCATTGGAACAATTGCCGCAGGAGTAGCAAAAGCAAATGCAGATGTAATTCAAATTTCTGGACATGATGGTGGAACTGGAGCATCGCCTCTTAGCTCTATTAAGCATGCTGGCGGACCCTGGGAATTGGGGCTCACAGAAGTTCATCGCTCACTAATCGAAAATGGCTTAAGAGATAGGGTCTTGCTCCGAGCAGATGGTGGATTAAAAACTGGTTGGGACGTAATCATTGCGGCCTTATTAGGCGCAGAAGAATATGGCTTTGGATCTATTGCAATGATTGCTGAAGGTTGCATTATGGCCAGAGTTTGCCACACAAACAAGTGTCCTGTAGGTATCGCAACTCAGCAGGAAATCCTCCGCCAAAGATTTCCTGGAATACCAGAACATGTTGTCAACTTCTTCTTATTTATAGCCCAAGAAGTTCGCCAACTAATGAGCGTCCTAGGAGTACATAAACTAAATGATTTAATTGGTCGAGTCGATTTATTGGAGAGTCGCTCAATAAATCTTGCAAAGACAAATTCTATTGATCTTTCTTCTCTTCTAAACCCAATTAATTCATCTACTAATAGATCTTGGCTTCATCATGAGAGCAAAGCCCATAGTAATGGAGAAATACTAGAGAATGTTCTCCTTGATGAGAAATTATTTATGAAAACTATTGAAGAACATGGTCAAATCTCTAGATCCTTAAAAATTACAAATACCGATAGAAGTGTATGCGCAAGAATTTCAGGTGAGATCGCTGAAAGGCATGGGAACAAAGGTTTCCAGGGCCATTTAAAACTGCTTTTCAAAGGCGCTGCAGGCCAAAGCTTTGGAGCTTTTACCCTTAAAGGAATGAATATCCGTCTAGTTGGAGAAGCAAACGATTATGTAGGGAAAGGAATTAATGGAGGCCAAATAGTTCTTGTCCCACCGGAGAACAAAGAGGGTGCAGGCGAACAGGTAATACTTGGGAACACGTGTCTTTATGGGGCTACTGGTGGAAAGCTTTTCGCCCTAGGAAGAGCAGGAGAGCGTTTTGCAGTTCGCAATAGCGGAGCAAAAGCAGTTATAGAAGGGGCAGGAGATCACTGCTGTGAATATATGACCGGTGGCGTAGTAGTAGTGCTGGGATATACAGGAAGGAATGTTGGTGCAGGAATGACCGGTGGACTGGCTTTCCTTCTTGATGAAGAGAACAAAGCAATAGAAAAGGTGAATCAAGAAATTGTAGACATCTCTGAAATCAATACTAAAGAACAAGAGAATATTTTAAGACCGCTTATTGAACAATATTCAATTGAAACTTCCAGCAAAAAAGCCTTAGAAATAATAAAAAATTGGGATATATTCAAAAAGAAATTCAAGATAATCGTCCCGCCTAGTGAACGAGAGAAGGTTGGACTTATAGAAAAAAAAGCGATTGCAGCATGAAATGTCTTGGTTTATAAAAACTGAAAAATTTAACAAAAAAGCAATTGGTTTATCCTCAAGAGAAAGAACTAAATTCATCTCCGAACATGTATCATGGGTCAAAAAGTTAAGCCTCTCTGGAGTTAAAATTGCAAGCGGATATCTCGTAGACAAAGACCAACATCCTGGAGGAGGAGGCTTGTTAATCTTGGAAGCAGATAGCTATGAAAAAGCAAAAAAATTGATCATTAAAGATCCTATAATTAAGAATCAACTTGTCGACTGGAAACTTGAGGAGTGGCTTCCCGTTTATGGGGAATTACTTATTACAAATTCTACCTTGGGTGAGCTAGCATAAGTTTCTGAACTTCTCCAGCATGGTAACTACTCCGAGTAAGTGGCGAACTGATAATTTGCAAAAAATCAAGACTATCTTCACCGTATTTCTTATATTCTTCAAATTGAATAGGGGTCACAAACCGATCAACCGGCAAATGCTTAGGCCCTGGTGATAAATATTGTCCAATCGTAACTATATCGACCTCATTATGGTTGAGATCATTAATAACTTCAAGGATTTCATCATCTGTTTCCCCTAAACCAACCATAAGCCCAGATTTACTATATGCCCGTGGCCAATATTCCTTAACCCTCTTTAAAAGTTCCAAAGATCTTTTATAAATAGCCTGAGGCCGAACTCTTCTATATAAACGTGGAACTGTCTCAATATTATGATTAAGAACCTGAGGGCCTGCCTCCATAACTTTAGCCAAGGCATCAAAGTCCCCTACAAAGTCTGGAACCAATACTTCAATAGTTGTAAATGGAGAAAATTTTCTAACCTCCTCAATACATTCAACGAAATGACCAGCTCCTCCATCTTTAAGATCATCTCGATTAACCGAAGTAATAACGACATGGCTTAGACCCATTCGGCTAACTGCCTCGCCTAATCTTTTGGGCTCAGATGGATCAAGAGGCCTAACGCTTTTATCAAAATCGATATCACAGTATGGGCATGCACGGGTACACGCAGGGCCCATTATCAAAAAAGTTGCCGTTCCTCCTGCAAAACACTCACCAATATTTGGGCAACTTGCTTCTTGACAAACAGTATTTAATTTCAGATCAACCAATAGTTCCGCTACCCTTCCTATGCGTTCTTGCTGAGGGGCTTTAACACGTAACCAATCGGGTTTTTGCAACGCCTTTTTAGTAGTCATCCAAGTTTAAAAACGTCAAGCAGCTCAGCATTGTTTAACAAGAAAAACTTCTAAAGTTCTTCTATCGGGATGTGGCGCAGCTTGGGAGCGCACTTCGTTCGGGACGAAGGGGCCGCAGGTTCGAATCCTGTCATCCCGATTTTTAGAAATTTGCTCCTGGGCAATTCTCTAAAACATATCCCCGTGGTGTCACAAGTTTGTCACCCTCCAATCGGGTACAACTATTACCAATAATTATAAGAGTGAGCATATCCACCTCATTAACTGGAAGAACCTCTAAAGCCTGTAGCTTTATTGTCTCTTTTGGTCTTCCAAGTTCTCTCGCTAGAACAGAAGGAGTCGCGCCAGAGCGATATTCTAGGAATATTTCAATTGCTCGTTGCAATTGCCAAGTTCGATCCTTTGACCTTGGGTTATAAAGAGCCACTACAAAATCACCAGTAGCAGCAGCAATTAGTCGTTCCTCAATTTTTGACCATGGGGTCAGTCGATCACTCAAACTAATTGCGCAAAAATCATTCATGAATGGTGCACCGACTCTTGCAGCAGCAATTTGAAATGCTGAAATCCCAGGGTGAACCTGAAATTGTGGACGATCAGCCAGGGGCTGCTTCATCCAAATTTCCAAAGCAAGGCCTGCCATTCCATAAATACCACTATCACCAGAAGAAACCAAAGCCACTCGTAAGCCCTGTTGGGCCAAGCTCAGTGCCTCCAAGCATCGATCTTTTTCGAAGGTTAATTTGCTATTAATCCTTACCTGATCTTTACGCCTAAGTGGTTCAAGAAGATCAAGATAAAGGTCATAACCCAACCAAACTGCAGCTCGAGAAAGAGCAAAGCGAGCGTCTTGAGTGATTAAGGCAAGATCACCAGGTCCACTCCCAACAAGATGAATTTCCCCCCTATGCGGAGCAAAAGGTTCCTTAGATTCTGATATTGCAATTGTGATAGCCCCTTGTTCGCTTGAACTGGCTTGATAAATTTTCTTTTCTTGCCTTAAAAGCCCCCCTTTACCAGCTGCTAGCAAAGATGCAGCTTCAGCCACTGACGATGTTCCAATCTCCTTTTGAACTATTTCCGAAGGATTCGGAACCACTACCTCTGACAGCTCATCAGACGAGAAAAAGCGGATTGGCCATTCTCTAGCTATCCCAATAGAAACAATTGCTTTTTCATCTGACTTTAGAGCGATAGTTGCTAGGCCTGCAATCGCTTCTTGAGCAAGACCTACTTCTTTGAAAAGTTCATCCAAAGATCTTTCTATAAGGCTCAAGCTCGTATTTCTCTCACAACCAATACCTATCCAAAGAGTAGGTGGATGCCAACCAAGCCCCTTAGAGGTATACGGGCCGATTGAAATAGTAGAAGAACTGCAAATCTCTTCTTGAGAGACTTCTTCTAACCCAGTTGATACTCCATCAGCTAATCGCCAAACTTTCGAGCCAGAAGATTGCTGAAAAGTAATTTTCCTACCTAAAGCCTGATCAAGCATCAATTGATGCCAATTGCTTTTTCTCCCACTCCTTATCCAACCCAAACGCTTACCAAAACTATCTAGAGCGAGCCGATCAGCTCTAGCTGAATCTCCTGTAACAACTGCATTCCCTCCTAAATCAGCCGCCAACTGAAAAGCTAATTCTTCCGCGCCTGCCTTATGCCCTCCCACTAAAGGAATAACAAAAGAAGCCTGCGTATCAAGCACAAGCACTGCCGGATCTTCCTCCTTGTTTGTTAAAAGAGGAGAAATGATTCGAGTAACAGCCCCTATTGCCCCAACAACTAAAAGGACACCTCCCTGCTGCCAATAATTACGAACAATTTCTGGAGCAGTTCCAATTATTAAGTCACTAGGTTTTGATCCCAAGGCTGTTGCTGCTCCTCTAGTAAGAGCCAACTGATCAACATGAGATCTATATAAAAGACGTTGAAGCAAAGGCCAGGCACTAACAGAGAGTCCCAAGGCCAATCTCTTAAATGAACAAGATGAGGCGAGGTTTTTCAGAGCTATGCTTGCAAGAGGCTTTCCAGCAAATAGAAGGAAATTACTGGGATTATGATAAATAGCATTGAGATTATCTAGAGATTCCAGTTGTAAATTTATCTGCAATAAGCTTGACTTTTCTCTAACACCTTGAACAAGACCTCAGGCCAAGACTGAATACGTGCGGGTATAGAACATTTGTTACTTGCCTCGGTAGTCACAGGTTCTCAGCTTTATGCTTTACGGAGCGAACCCTATAAACGGGATCTCTCTAATCCCCAGTATTGGATCAGGTTAATTCCTAAATCCAGTGCTAGCCAGGGTTTTTCATCAATTTGATGGAAGCCAATCCTGGTCTTAGACAAATCACTGATTTGTCACATGGGTGGCAATCCACCACGATCTCCCATACCTCGAGGAAACTCTCGATGACCATTAGCCCACCAAAACGTGGGGAGAAAGCTTCGTCTTCAGGGGTCCCAACCCCTTATGACCAGCCAGTCGACAGGGATGTAAATCCCGTTGATTATGAAAAACTCGGCAAACCTGGGTTTTTCTCTACCAAGCTTTCCAAAGGCCCCAAAACCACAACCTGGATTTGGAACCTCCACGCTGACGCACACGACTTCGATACCCATATAGGTGATCTCGAAGAAACAAGCCGAAAGATCTTCTCGGCTCACTTCGGACATCTTGCGGTTGTATTTATTTGGCTGAGCGGTGCGTTTTACCACGGCGCCAAATTCTCCAACTATTCAGGTTGGCTTGCAGACCCCACGCACGTGAAACCTAGTGCACAGGTTCTGTGGCCAATTGTTGGGCAAGAAATAATGAATGGTGATGTTGGGGGCGGTTTTAAAGGCCTTCAAATCACCTCAGGTATTTTCCAAATGTGGAGATCCTGGGGCATCACCAATGAAACTCAGCTATTTGCTATGGCGATTGGAGCTGTAGTGATGGCCGGACTGATGCTTCATGGAGGCATCTACCACTATCACAAGGCAGCACCAAAGCTCGAATGGTTCAAAAAGATTGAGCCAATGATGCAGCACCATCAGATAATTCTGTTTGGTCTCGGTTCAATCGCCTGGGCAGGCCACCTAATTCACATAGGTGCTCCAACTGCTGTTCTATTGGATGCAATTGATGCAGGTAAACCACTTGTTGTAGATGGTGTAACCATTGCAAGTGCGGCAGATGTGCCTACTACATCACTTTGTAGTCCAGCTATCGCAAGCCAGATTTTCCCTAGTCTGGATGGCAGAACAGTTGAGAACTTCTTTACTCTTAATTGGTGGGCCTTCAGCGATATCCTCACTAATAAAGGTGGATTAAACCCTGTCACAGGAAGCCTTTGGATGACAGACATCTCCCATCACCATTTGGCCTGGGGGGTATTTGCCGTCTTTGGTGGACATATGTGGGGTAATGCTGTTCATGGCGTAGGTCACCGCATGAAAGAGATTATGGATAACGCCCAAGGTGATCCAATCCTCTTCCCTGCTCCAAAAGGACATCAAGGCATCTTTGAGTTTTTAAGCAATAGTTGGCATGGTCAGCTAAGCATCAACCTCGCAATGGTTGGCTCAGGAAGCATTGTTGTTGCTCATCATCAATATGCACTCCCTGCATATCCTTATATTTCTAGCGATTACCCAACTGTATTGGGGCTCTTCACTCACCACATGTGGATTGGTGGATTAATGATCTGTGGAGCCGCAGCACATGGTGGAATAGCAATGATTAGGGACTATGACCCTGCATTGCATGTAGACAATGTCCTTGACCGAATCCTCAAGGCTCGTGACGCAATTATCAGTCACTTGAACTGGGTATGTATGTGGCTTGGCTTCCATAGCTTTGGCCTCTACATCCATAACGATGTAATGAGGGCCCTCGGACGTCCTCAAGACATGTTCAGTGACACAGGAATCCAATTGCAACCATTTTTGGCTCAATGGGTTCAGAACACCTGGAATGGATCGATTGGTTCAGCAGAGCTTGTTGGTGCAGGAAACCTTCCTGGGGGCGTAAGTGAGGCGTTCTCAATTCCTCTAGGCACTGCGGATCTAATGATCCACCATATTCATGCCTTCACAATTCACGTAACTTTGCTCATCCTTCTGAAGGGTGTTCTTTACGCAAGAAGCTCTCGACTTATCCCAGATAAGGCAAATCTTGGCTTCCGATTCTCTTGTGATGGCCCAGGACGCGGTGGTACATGCCAAGTTTCCTCTTGGGACCATGTTTTCCTAGGCCTCTTCTGGATGTACAACTCCCTGTCTGTAGTTATCTTCTACTTCTCTTGGAAGATGCAAAGCGACGTATGGGGGCTAACTAACGGAAACTTTGCGCAAAGCTCCATAACAATCAATGGATGGTTGCGTGACTTCCTTTGGGCACAGTCATCACAGGTTTTAACTGGCTATGGTAATGCTTTAGCTGGTTACAGTCTTCTGTTCCTTGGTGCTCACTTCATCTGGGCCTTCAGCCTAATGTTCCTATTCACTGGACGTGGCTATTGGCAAGAGCTATTTGAATCCATTATTTGGGCTCATAACAAGCTGAAATTGGCTCCAACCATTCAGCCTCGCGCTCTATCTATCACCCAAGGCCGTGCCGTGGGTGTGACACATTTCCTCCTAGGCGGCATAGTTACCACCTGGGCGTTCTTCCATGCCCGCCTTATTGGCCTCGGCTGACCTTTCCTGACCTTATTCCCAAATGGCAACGAAATTTCCTTCGTTTAGTCAGGGTCTGGCACAGGACCCTACAACCCGTCGTATTTGGTACGGCATCGCCACGGCTCACGATTTCGAGAGTCATGACGGAATGACCGAAGAACTGCTTTATCAAAAGCTGTTCTCAACACACTTCGGTCATCTAGCCATTATTGGCCTCTGGGTTGCAGGCAACCTGTTCCATATCGCCTGGCAAGGCAACTTCGAACAGTGGGTCACAGACCCCCTTCATGTTCGACCTATCGCTCATGCGATCTGGGATCCACACTTTGGCCAAGGCATTACTGATGCCATGACCCAGGCTGGAGCAAATGGCCCAGTAAATATTGCATATTCCGGCCTGTATCACTGGTGGTACACAATTGGAATGCGCACCAATGAGCAACTTTTCCAGGGTGCAATCTTTATCAACATCCTCGTATGCTGGTTGCTTTTTGGAGGTTGGTTACATCTCCAACCAAAGTTCCGTCCTTCTTTGGCTTGGTTTAAGAATGCAGAAGCTCAACTGAACCATCACCTTGCTGTTCTTTTTGGCTTCAGCAGCATTGCTTGGACTGGACACTTGGTTCACGTAGCTATACCTGAATCACGTGGTCAGCACGTTGGATGGGATAACTGGCTAACAGTCCTCCCTCATCCAGATGGATTAACTCCATTCTTTACAGGAAACTGGGGTGCTTATGCCCAAAACCCAGATTCACTAGATGCTGTATTTGGCACTACTCAAGGAGCAGGTACAGCAATCTTCACTTTCCTAGGTGGTCTTCACCCTGATAGTGGCTCCCTTTGGTTGACTGATATTGCTCATCACCATGTGGCAATTGGTGTGATGTTTATTGTTGCTGGTCATATGTACCGCAACACATTTGGTATCGGCCACACTCTCAAAGAGATCACTGAAGCACACAACACAGAGCATCCAAACGACCCACATACGTTTGGTCTAAGTCACAAAGGAATCTACGAAACAGTTAACAACTCACTTCATTTCCAACTTGGACTTGCTCTTGGATCATTAGGTACTGCTTGTAGCTTGGTTGCTCACCACATGGGAGCATTACCTTCCTACGCTTATATCGCGCAGGATTACACCACACAAGCAGCTCTCTATACCCATCATCAATACATAGCAATTCTATTGATGTGTGGTGCCTTCTCTCACGGTGCAATCTTCTTCATTCGCGACTATGACCCCGAATTGAATAAAGATAATGTGCTCGCAAGGGTCCTAGGGACTAAAGAAGCACTAATCAGCCATCTCAGTTGGGTATGCATGCTTCTGGGTTTCCATACCTTGGGGTTATATGTACACAATGATGTTTGTGTTGCGTTTGGTACTCCTGAGAAGCAGATTCTTATTGAACCAGTCTTTGCACAATTTGCTCAAGCAGCGAGTGGAAAGATGATGTATGGGTTTGATGCACTTCTATCTAATGCATCAAGCGCAGCAACAATTGCCTCTGCGAATGTTCCTGGAAACCACTATTGGATGGACATGATCAATCGTGAGGATGCTCTTACGAACTTCCTACCTATTGGTCCAGCTGACTTCTTGGTTCATCACGGTATCGCTCTCGGTATTCATACAACTGCACTAATCCTTATTAAAGGTGCATTAGATGCAAGAGGATCCAAGCTGATGCCTGACAAAAAGGATTTTGGCTACTCATTCCCTTGCGATGGTCCTGGCCGTGGTGGTACTTGTGACATTTCCGCTTGGGATGCCACATATATGGCTCTTTTCTGGGCTGTAAACACCATTGCATGGGTTCAGTTCTATTGGCATTGGAAGCACCTTGCTATATGGCAAGGAAACGTTGCCCAATTCAATGAGTCAGGAACTTACCTAATGGGTTGGTTTAGAGATTACCTGTGGCTAAATAGCTCACAGTTGATCAATGGATATAACCCCTTTGGAGTAAATGAACTATCTGTCTGGGCATGGATGTTCCTATTTGGACACTTGATCTGGGCAACTGGGTTCATGTTCCTCATCTCTTGGAGGGGATACTGGCAAGAGCTGATAGAAACCCTAGTTTGGGCTCATCAGCGTACTCCTATCGCTAATTTGATTGGCTGGAGAGATAAGCCAGTAGCACTTTCAATTGTTCAAGCTCGTTTGGTTGGTGTGGCTCATTTTGTGATCGGAACTGCAGTTACATACGCTGCATTCGTCATAGGCTCCACCGCAGGTAAGTTTGGATAAACTAAATATGTTTTCCACCCTATCTCTAGCTTTCCAAAGGGTTGTGTAGAGATAGGGAAAAATATATCGCCCCCAATGGCGACCCTAACTAAATAAGGTCTACCTTTCCCGCCAAATAAAACTGGCGGGTTTTTTATATCTTCCTTTCCTGGTTTTAAATAAAAATCAATTATCACTAAAGATAACTTGATAGCCTTATACAAAAAATCAAAGAAGGTCTATCAGAAATCTGCTCTTATGAAGAAACAAATAATTAATTGGAATGAATAAACGCTTTAAACAAGAATCAATGATTCATGAAGCATATAATGAAACAAGGGATTAAACTTATTTGATTATTTATCAGACTCCTCAAGACTCTTGCCATTCTTAGAGGATATTCTTTGCAAGAATTGATTCCATCCTTCTGGCCAACTCCATCTAACAAGAATAGCAATTATAAATAAATAGAATATTCCTTCTAATGGATGCTTGATATTTGAGAGTGGAGGCAATAAGTGGTCTTCCATACTTGCACTTGGGCTATACTAATTGATCAGCGTCTTACAGGTTTAATCCCAGAAATCGGTCCATTAGCTGTGGCTTAATACCTACTCAAAAACTAAGAAATGAGGTGAAATATGATTAAAAATCTCCTGTGACATGTTACGTGCCTCAGGAGATTTCTAATCTTTTGATTTGTTTCTGGTCAAATAGAGACCAAGATCTTACCCACCAGCCCAGACGTTTCTTACTAAAACAGTAATTGTGTCAAGGTGCAGAGTGCCGCATAGCAACCATGCAAATACTGCGCCACCGCATCCTCCTAACCAAAACCCACTGGTAAAATCAGCCCATCCAACCCTAGTAAATAAGTCTGCAGGTGGCTCATTAATAGTGGCATCTGCAGGCTGTACATTTGGTGCTTTGCCAGGAGCGTTATAAAGAACAAGTAGAGCAGTAAGGATATGTACTGCGCCTACAGCTCCAAGTAATCCTGCCGTAAGAGCAAAATCACTATTGCGCAATGGGCCAGTCCAGGCATAAGGGCCAAAGAGCAAATAACCAAAGGCCGCACCTACCTCAAGTCCACGGAAATTAGGCGATAAGCCTGGACGATAAAAGGCAAGGTTGTTTAGAAAAGCCTTTGTGAAATAACCACTATTTACTGGGGTTGCCAAATCACCAACAAAAGGATCAGCGACTGGGTTCACAGCCCACTGGTCAGCTATGCCAATATCCGAAGGAAGTACCGTGTCTGAAACGTACTTCTGGTCAAATTTAACTGGCTCATTTGACTTGAGAAACGGGTCTTGGAATTCAGTCATTGATTTGAAAAGCTGAGTTACTGGTTGGGGGAATACAGGTAAAAATCAGTCTGTTGCTGTGATATGGCGACCAACCAAGACGATAAACACTGCCGGTGCCATTATCCCAATAAGGGGGATAAAAACAGCAGGCAACCATGTAAGAGCGAATTCGCTTGACATTGGATATTCCTTTAGGACCATAGTTACTGTATAGATTGCTTTTGTTGAGAACCTCTATTCACCCCTTGGGTGACATAAAAGTTCAATCCATCACTTTTGAGCCAATCATCGATTACTGAAAAATGCTGTTGGTTGTGTCATGAATCAAATTCTCGCAAGCTCAATCATCCTTGCCTTATCACTGGTTTTATGGGGTCTAGGTAAAAGGTCTGGTATCCAAATCCTTAGAAAGAGTTATGCAACTGACCTCAATAGCAGCAACAATGCGCAAATAGGTTTAGTTGAGCCTTCAAAAGGCTCAACTAAACCTATTGAAAGAAATATCTCTTTTTCTGTTAAAGACTGGGAATCGCCTTCGAGTCCTAGAGAAAGATTAAGGCTGCAAACAAAACTGAGCAAATCGATGACTGAAGGTCCCGAAGAGCGCCTTGAGGCTATCTCTATTGCCGCATACTGGGGACATAGATGCGTCTTGCCTTTACTTAGAAAAGGCCTAAGGGATTTCGATGGTCGGATTGTAGAAATTGCTGCAAAAGCTCTAAATAACCATAAATACTATCCTTTGAAAAATGATATTCAAATTGAACGGCCTCCTCGTAATGTTGCTCTAATGCGATAAATAGGACGGCCTTGACTTTCGTGATAAGTCCGAATCTGCAATTCACCTAATAATCCAAAACAAAAGGCTTGCACACCTGCTAAGCCAAGGACCAATGCCAAGGTGAATAGGGGTCTATTTCCGATATCTTCCCCCGTCAACTTAATGATCAACAAATAAGTACTTGCAAGGAGACTCCCAGCAATCGCAACTAAACCTCCAAAACCAAAAACATACATTGGTCTTGTGAGGAAACGATTCATAAACCAAACTGTTAGTAAGTCCATCAAGACACGAAAAGTTCGGTCTATCCCATATTTACTATTCCCATACTGTCTAGGTCGATGATTGACCTTGACCTCAGTTATCCTTGCGCCTTCTATGTTCGCTAAAACTGGCAAAAATCGATGAAGCTCTCCATATAGACGCATATCGTCAAGAACCTCCCTTCTATAGGCCTTAAGAGAACATCCATAATCATGCAATCGAACACCAGTTACCCTTCCAATCAATCGGTTTGCAATCCTTGAAGGCAACTTGCGCTGTAATTCCGCATCCTGACGCTGATATCGCCAACCGCTCACCAAATCATATCCTTCCCTCAACTTCTCTACTAAATAGGGAATATCAGCGGGGTCATTCTGTAAATCTCCATCTAAGCTTACAACTATCTCTCCTCTGGCAATATCAAAGCCAGCTGCCATCGCCGCAGTCTGCCCATAATTTTTACGTAGCAAAACTCCTACCAACTCTGGAACCTTAGAACTGAGATCACGCAATTTTTCGGCAGTATTATCAGTAGAGCCATCATTGACTAAAACTAATTCAAAGCTTTCAGCTGTACCTCTAAGAGACTTAAGAAGCTGATCAACCAGTTCTCCAAGACTGTCTTCCTCGTTGTATATAGGAACTACTACGGACAAATTGAGTGGTAAGGACATCCTGGTTATTCCGTAGTTCTAAACAACATAAGCCGCAGCTGAACTTTTCAAGCAAGTGATGTCCCGTGATGACAGCGATCCACTCGTCCAGCACCTATTAATTCGTCTCGATAATGAGCAGCAATCGATTCTTTATCTAAAGGGTTCAAAGAATCGCAAGAAATGCCGTTATGTCCATATTCAATGCCTGAACTATGCCAATACGAACCTTGGCCTTTATAGATTGCCACATGATTACAAAGCTGAGAACTACCAAAAAACAATAAGTCGCCAGGCCTTAAAACTTTAAAATCGGAACTGCAAAAAGATATTGGTGTACAAAATTCTTTTTGCTGATATGCATCACGCGGCAACCAAATATTGGAATTAGCAAAAGCTGTCTGTACTAAGCCAGAGCAATCAAAATCAGGCCCCAAAGTTCCACCCCAGAGATATTTATTCTCCTTAAAGGATGCATTTTCAACCCAATCTAAAACCATAGTTAGGCGTGATTGAATCTCGGCACTAGTTAAAAGTTCAGGTTTCCAAGCTCCCCGCGATTCAACTTGGCCTTCAAGATCTGAATATTCCAACCAACATTTATACCCATCTTCTAGCAACTTGACTGGTAAGCGACTGGAATAATGACCATCTCGATTATTTTCTAGAGTATTTTCATAGACTTCAAAACTTCGACCTGAACAAGCTTGTGTAGCAAGACCTAAGTCAGTTGCATTTGCATAACAGTTGACTGAGGTCTTTAATTGCCAATAGCTTCCTCGAACAAAGGTTTTCCAATTGATGGGACTATCTAGGGTCGGCATTTATTAAAGAAAGAAATATGGCGTTCTACCGATCCAATCCAACAATGAAAGCTCAACTTGAGGCCTTGATAGAACAATTGGAGGCAGAAGGACGACCAGGGCTAAAAAAGAGTATTGGCGTGAGTTGGGTGAGCTATGACAGTCAAAACCCTAAACCATGTAATGGTTCTGGAACGAATTGGTCAGGGAGCGAGCCTTTCTACCCCGCAAGTGTGGTGAAACTAGTTTATGCACTTGCAGCGGAAGCTTGGATTCAAAAAGACTTGCTACCTGATACATATCAGTTAAGAGATGCAATAAAAGACATGATTACTAATTCAAGCAATGATGCAACGAGTCTTGTTTTAGATCTCCTTACAGCAACCACAAGTGGTCCTTCACTGAAAAACGAACAATGGGAATCCTGGCAAAGGCAAAGACAACTAATTAACAACTGGCTTGATGATCTTGGGTGGACTGAACTCTTAAAAGTTAATTGCTGTCAAAAAACCTGGAGCGATGGGCCATATGGGCGAGAAAGAGATTTTTATAGCTCGAAAGGTCGCAATGCTCTTACTACTGATGCGACAGCAAGGCTTCTTGAAAGCATTATGACTAACGCTTTAGTCTCGCCACCAGCATGCAAACGACTAAGAGAAATATTTTCCCGTTCTATAGAAATAAAGCAGCGGAAACAAGATCCTGAGAATCAAGTAGATGGTTTCTTAGGCGCTGGTTTGCCCAAAGGAACACAATTATGGAGCAAAGCAGGATGGATGAGCCAAGCACGACACGATGCTGCCTGGTGCTGTCCTCCTAGAGGAAACCCAATGCTACTAATAGTTTTCAGCAAAGGTACTCAAAGAGCCAATGACGAAGTCCTTTTGCCAACAATTGCAAAAACCCTCTTCAATCATCATCAACAAATGATGGGTCCTTAAAAAGAAATAGCTCCGTCCTGTGCATTACTGCACCAAAAAATATTTCATACTTTTAATCCTCGAACTAACCAAACTTTTTCGGCAATCCGCTACTCCCCAAAGCTTGTCCACAAAAAATTTGCACGCAAGCTCTTCAAATCAGAGCAGTTTTTATCGAGCGATTAAAAGAACGCCTGCGAACAAAACCGAGGCAGTAATGAAACCAACAGCCAATAACACTGCTGCTATTGGTGTATTGAGATAAACCGATATGGTGGCCAACTCATTCCCCTTTTTTTGAGCCACTTGTTTTTCATGCGATTACCAAAGATATTCAAGCACCATCCATTACCAGAAGTCTCCAAAAATTCATTGCCCTCAAAAATAACTACATGAAAACGATATTTCCCGTAGGCGTCTGTAGAAGGCCTGAATCCAGAGAATTGAGCCTAGGGAAGGCTTCAGGGATGTTTTGGCTGAAATAGGTCTTGAGCTGTAGTGAACCTGCTTGGACGCCTGGTTAAACCAGCATTGGCTAATTGAGTATTTAGTCTAGATTTTTTATCAATCTGAGCTTCTTTCTCTAATGCTGGCTCCTGAGGTTCTAATGCTGCCTCCTGAGGTTCTAATGCTGCCTCCTGAGGCATTGAATTAAGTGCTTCACTATCCGAACTGGCAGGTTGTATTGCCATTTCCACAGGCTCAGGAGCTTTAAGAAGCGACTGAGAATTCATAGAAATATTGAAACTGCCTCTAGATAGTGATAATGAGACAAAAACAAATATTGTCGCAAGAGAAAGAACTAGAAAAAGCAACAAAAACATTTGGTTTATAGGTTTCCAAAAAACCGCCACCTCTGCCAACTCCTCCCCACTTTTGGATGAATTACCTTTGGGGCTGCCAAGCTCAAGATAGATATCCTCATTTATCCAACCTTTTGTAGCCTGTCGATATGGTGATTCTGTAGTTGCAAAATCAACCAGCTCTTTGATTCTGTCTCGTAACACTGCTTACGGTTCCTGAAGACTAGTCTTTCATTCAAACACTAATAGGGAATTTGCTGCGTTAAAAAAGAAAACCTGCTATTTCCAGCAAGATTCATAGTTTTTGTATTAGTTGCGTCTAAACCAAATCATCTAGCAATAAAGGTCATAGCAGAAACCAAGATTGCTGCTGCAAAAACACCTACTGAAATAAGGCCAACTATTTTCCCTGTGTTCAGATAGACGGAAACGCTCAAAAGTCGTGTTTTGTCATCTCTTCTTTTCTCAGAGACAGTTTTAAATTTCTTTTCTGAAATTGGCTGATTTCGTAAAGCGTCCTTTTTCTTAGCAATCGCTTTCTTAGCTGCTGCTGCTTTCTTAGCTGCTGCTTGATCTGCTGATGCCTTCTTAGCTGCTGCTGCTGCTGCCGCTTTCTTAGCTGCTGCTTTATTAGCTGCTGCTTTCTTCTCTGCTGCAG
>QCKB01000004.1 GCA_003215655.1 Prochlorococcus sp. AG-409-J16 | reverse complement strand
CGTCGTGGGACTAGTTCTTCAGAAGGTGAAGGAGGAAATTTCTCAAATAATGATGGAACTTCTGATTACGGCGGAGCAGAGGGCTAACTCTTTTTATAGCCCTGCATCTTCTAGGTGTAGGGCTGCTTTTTCCATAACTTGGATATCTGCTTTTTTGTTTTGTGCTTTTGAACAAAGTTCATTTCTCCAAATTTTTGCGCCTGGAACTTCTTCAACTAGGTGCACAAGATGCCGGCAAATGTCCCATATTTTTCCATTGTTACTTAAATGTTTTTCTGTATAAGGAATCATTTTTCTGATAACAATTGAAGGAGAAATTTCTCTTGAGTCTTCTTGAAAGACAATTTCATCTATCTTTCTCCATCTCATTGGGTGTGAATATGCTGCTCGACCAACCATGGCACCATCACACTTATCTAGTGCTTTTAAACAGTCGTTTGGTGTCATAAGACCGCCATTAAGTTCAATAATTAATTCAGGCCTTTGCCTTTTTAAGTTAATTACTCGTTCGTGTTGAAGAGGTGGTATTGTTCTATTTTCTTTGGGGTTCAGTCCATTTAACCAAGCTTTTCTTGCATGAATAGCAAATCTTTTTGCTCCAGCTTCAGCAATTTTATCTACAAATTCTATTAATAATTTATCACTATCAAAATTGTCAATTCCTACTCTATGCTTGATAGTAATTGGGATTGAAGTTGCTTCTACCATACTTTCAATACAGCGGGCTACATGATCTGGCTTGGCCATAAGACATGCACCAAAGTTTCCTGACTTTACTTTTGCACTTGGACAACCAATATTCAGATTAATTTCATCATAACCATACTCTTCCCCTAGTTTTGCTGCTTTGGCTAAAAGCTTAGGATCATCTCCTCCAATTTGAAGAGAAATAGGATGTTCTATTGATTTAAAATCAAGTAGTTTATTTTTATTTTTTGTTCTAATCAGAGCATTTGCAACTATCATTTCTGTGTATAGCAAGCCTTTTTGACAGATTTGTCTCATCAATACTCTGAAATGACTGTCAGTACATTTCAGCATTGGAGCTACGCTGAATTTATAAGCTCCATTAGTTTTTGGGATTTTTGAGCCATCCATTCATCTTTTTGCTAAAAGTCCCTTTCTTTAGAGAAATCTCTTAAGCTAATTTTACTCTTTATGGATAACTATCCTTTTTTTCTTAGCCGCCGCTTACTTTTAATGGGTTTTATGACAGGTTTATTTAGTTTTTTTTCTCGATCAGAAACTGTAAATGCAGCTTCTAACTCTGGAGATAAAACATGGCTTCTTTCTAACGCTGAATGGCGAAAGCGTTTATCTAATGAGGCATATAACGTTTTAAGAGATGAGGGGACGGAGAGACCTTTTACGAGTGCGCTAAATACAGAAAAAAGAGCTGGCACTTATCATTGTGCTGGTTGTGATCTTCCTTTATTTTCTTCTGAGACTAAGTTTGATAGTGGCACAGGTTGGCCAAGTTTTTGGAAGCCTTTGCCTAACTCAATTGAAACGAAAGTAGATTTCAAGCTAATTGTTCCACGCACTGAGTATCACTGTTCTCGCTGTGGTGGGCATCAAGGACATGTTTTTGATGACGGCCCTCGACCGACTGGCAAGCGCTACTGCAATAACGGAGTTGCCCTCAGTTTTAAGCCAGGGAATTGATTTAATTGTCGTTGGCGGAGGAGCAGCAGGTTTTATGGCAGCTATTACAGCTGCCGAACGTGGATCTTCAGTGGTTCTTTTGGAGGGGACTGCAAAACCTTTGGAAAAGGTACGTATTAGTGGCGGAGGACGATGCAATGTCACAAATGCCTGTTGGAACCCTCAAGATTTGGTAAATAACTATCCAAGGGGCCGTTTACCTTTGCTTGGACCTTTTACTCGTTTTGCAACTGGTGATGCGTTCGCTTGGTTTGCGGATAGAGGGGTTGATTTGGTTGTTGAAGAAGATGGCCGAGTGTTTCCTTTAGCTAATTCTTCTTCAGCAATTATTGAATGCTTGAAAAATGCTGCCAAGAAAGCAGGAGTTCAAGTATTGACTCGACAATTTGTTAATGCCATTAGATATGTCCCTTCTAAAGGGTATTTAGTAGATGTTCGCAAAACAGGGTGCTTTTTTTCTCAAAGAGTTTTACTGGCGACTGGTGGACATCCAAGTGGATTTCGATTAGCTGCCAGCTTGGGCCATGATTTGATTCCACCATTGCCTTCTTTGTTTACTTTTGCTCTTGATGCTCCTTGGTTGATCTCATGTTCAGGGATTGCGGTAAATAATGTTTCTCTGAAGCTTTGTTTAGATAATCAATCTTTTGACCAATTCGGAAGAGTTTTATTAACACATTGGGGACTTAGTGGACCTGCCGTATTGCGCATGACTGCATTTGCTGCTCGCGCTTTACATTCATATCAATATAAAGCCGTATTAAATGTAAATTGGCTTGGAATTATCAATCCTAAATTAGTCAAACAAACTTTAAAGGAATATCGTTATAAAGAAGCTCGAAAAATTATTTCTAGTGCCAGACCATTCTCAGAACTTTCTAAGAAATTATGGCTTGCTATATTACAGCAGGTAGGAATAAATCCTCTAGTTAAATGGGCAGATTTTAGTGCTTCATACGAGAACAGACTTTTCAATGCTTTAGTCTCTAGTGACTATATGATTCGAGGTAAGGGTCCTTTTGGTGAAGAATTTGTTACTGCAGGAGGTGTCAATCTGAAAAATGTGAATCTAGTTAATATGGAGAGTCGTATTTGTCCAGGCTTGTATTTTGCAGGAGAACTTCTTGATATTGATGGCTTAACAGGTGGATTTAATTTTCAACATTGTTGGACAAGCGGATGGCTTGCAGGGAATGCCATTGCCAATAATTTGAAATAAATAACTATTAATTCAATTAAAGAATCATTCTTAATCCTTTATTTCATCTATATATAAAACTTTTTGAGCTGATCATCTTTTTTTTAGAGGTGCGGGCTTCCGTAGCTTGTCTCAAGTGCACTCAGCCATTCAACATGTTTGGATACCGCAATTAATTGCTCAGCATGACTGGTGACGTCCCAGCTCCAGATCAAGAGACTGCTAAGGAGGGTTCAGATGCCTCTATAGCAGCAGAGTCTTCAATTCCAACCAGTGACTCAGACGAGCAACAACAAGATGCTTCTTCAAAAGAATCTAATTTAGGTTCTGATAATGATGCTCGTTTAGAGCAACTAGAGAAGGAACACGAGACCTTGAAAAGTCAATATGTTCGTATAGCCGCTGATTTTGATAATTTTCGTAAGCGACAAAGTCGTGATCAAGATGATCTTCGTTTGCAACTTACATGCAGCACTTTGAGTGAAATCCTTCCTGTTGTTGATAATTTTGAAAGAGCTCGTCAACAACTTGATCCTCAGGGTGAAGAGGCTCAGGCATTGCATCGTAGTTATCAAGGCTTATATAAACAGTTGGTTGATGTCTTAAAGCAGCTAGGTGTTGCGCCTATGCGAGTAATCGGTCAGCAATTTGATCCAAACTTGCATGAGGCAGTTTTACGAGAGCCAAGTGAGGAGCAGCCTGAAGATATGGTTTTAGAGGAATTACAGCGGGGATATCACCTGAATGGGAGAGTGTTACGTCATGCTTTGGTCAAAGTCTCGATGGGTCCAGGGCCTAATCAAGAAACGTCCACTGAAGTTGCCGATCAGGCAACTTCAGTAGCTAAGGGAGAGGAAGCTACTGATACTCTTCAGGAAGAAAGTTGATTTTTATGATTTTTAAGCTTGATGTTTGGATTGTTAGCTAATGGCTGATTACTACGACCTGTTAGGGGTTAGCAGAAATGCTGATGGCGATACCCTCAAGCGGGCGTATAGACGTCTTGCTCGTCAATATCATCCAGATATTAATAAAGACCCTGGGGCTGAAGATCGCTTTAAGGAGATAGGGCGTGCTTATGAGGTTTTAGGTGATCCTCAAACACGAGCGAGATATGACCAGTTTGGGGAGGCGGGATTAGGTGGCGGTGGGATGCCTGATATGTCAGATATGGGTGGTTTTGCGGATCTTTTCGAGACCTTTTTTAGTGGATTTGGTGGTGGTTCAGCGGCTGCAGGAGGACGATCTCAGCGACGAGGGCCTCAACAAGGAGATGATTTGCGTTATGACCTGACTATTGATTTTAAAACAGCAGTTTTTGGAGAGGAAAAAGAAATAAAAGTCCCACATTTGGAAACTTGTGAAACTTGCAGTGGTTCTGGTGCAAGGGCTGGAAGTGGACCAACCAATTGTTCGACTTGTGGAGGCGTAGGGCAAGTTCGGCGAGCGACTAGGACCCCTTTTGGAAGTTTTACGCAAGTTGCAGAATGCCCAGCATGCGGAGGGGCTGGTCAGTTGATTTCTGATCCTTGTGGATCTTGCGGAGGCAAAGGTGTGAAGCAGGTCCGCAAGAAATTGCGAATTAATATTCCTGCAGGTGTGGATACTGGAACTCGTTTACGAGTTTCAGGTGAGGGAAATGCTGGATTGAGAGGAGGGCCTTCAGGTGATTTGTATGTTTTTTTGAAGGTAAAAAATCATCCAAAATTAAAACGTGATGGTTTAACTGTTCTTTCGGAAGTAAATATTAGTTATTTACAGGCAATTTTAGGAGATACTATTGAAGTAGAAACTGTTGATGGGATTAGTACATTAGAGATTCCCTCAGGAACCCAGCCAAATTCTATTTTAACGTTGGAAAATAAAGGTATACCAAAACTTGGTAATCCTGTAGCAAGAGGGAATCAGCGTATTTCAATTAATGTAAAACTTCCAACTAGATTGACCGATGAAGATAGAGAATTATTACAAGAATTGGCAGGCAATTACTTTTCCAAAGGACCCCAGAATCACCATAAAAGTGGCTTGTTTGCGCGTTTATTTGCTCAAAAATGATTGTTCTTGATCCTGATAAGTCTTCTTTATATTTAGACCTAAGAAATACTCCATGTCCATTAAATCTTATTCGTATTCGTTTGGCTTTAGAGACTTTAGAACCAAGTTCTTTTTTGGAAGTTGATTTAGATAGAGGTGAGCCTGAAGAAATGGTTATTCCTAGTTTAAAGAATGCCGGTCATCATGTAGAAATAATATCTCAGGAAATTTCTTGGATAAAGCTATTGATTACTAAAAGTGGTGGATGATTTAAGAATTCAAAAGGGCTTGATCGTAGCTTCTCAAGCAAATTTTTTTAGGGTTAAATTAGATAAAATTCAAGATGATAAAAATCAAATTCCTATAAATCTAAATAATCCTTGTGATTTACTTTGTACAATTCGTAAACGTTTGGTTCATCAGGGTGATTCTGTATATGTTGGCGATAAGGTTTGGGTTGAAGAGATTGACTGGCTGCACAATAGGGCTGTTATTTTTGATATAGAGCCAAGAAAGAATTTATTACCACGTCCACCGGTTGCAAATGTTACTGATATTGTTGTTGCCCTTTCCTTTAATGAACCGGTGTTTGAAATTGATCAAGCGACGCGTTTTTTACTCTCAGCTGAAAATAGTGGACCTAATGTTCTTTTATTACTTACAAAATCAGATTTAATAGATCAACAATCATTAAGCAATCAGATAGAGCGACTGAAGTCTTGGGGATATAATCCACTATCTATTTCTACAAAAACTGGTCAAGGCCTTTTAACTTTAAAAAATCATCTTAAATCTAATCAACTAACAGTTATCTGTGGTCCATCTGGAGTTGGTAAAAGTAGTTTGATCAATATGCTTTTACCAAATTTATCTATACCTATAGGAGGTTTGTCAAGACGATTACAGCGAGGTCGTCACACTACTCGCCATGTAGAACTTTTTTCATTAGATATAGATTCTTTTGTTGCTGATACGCCTGGCTTTAATATTATAGAGAATGATATTAAATCCTATCAGCTTTCATTACTTTTCCCAGAGTTGAGAAATCAATTAAATTCTTACCCATGCCGTTTCCGAGATTGTTTACATTTAGATGAACCAGGATGTGGGGTAGATAAGAGTTGGGAGAGATATTTTCTTTATAAACGTTTTATTAATGAGAGATTTTAGCGTTATGCATCTTTTTCAGGCAAGTTGAGGTTTAGACCACCAGTTAGTGCTTCCATTTTGTCTTTCATTGTTTTTGTAGAGCTTTCATATGCATTTAATAGAGCAGATAGAATTGTTAATTCATTTGTTTCGATATCTTCTTTAAGTAGTGATTGATCGATACGCACTTTGAGTGGTTGTTGGTTTCCAGATAGCCAAATGCTAACCCTACCATCCTCGCTCTTGCCTTCTATTTCCATAGAGTCAAGTTCTTCTTGGAGCTTTTGCGCTTCCTGTTGGATTTGCTGTGCTTTACGGAAGGCTTCTGTAAGTTGTCCGAAATTTGGGAGACCGAATGCTGCCATGAGCTCGTTTTATGAACAATTAGATTAGTCCTTTACGGTAAACCCAAGTTTTTTAACTTCTGTTTGAAGCATTAAGCCATGATGTTTTTTTACTTTTATTTGTATTAACTTTATAAGTGTTTGGATATCACTAGCTGTTGCATTATCTTTGTTGACAATGAAGTTTGCATGTGTTGTTGAAACTTCAGCTCCACCTATTCGATAACCTTTTAGGCCAACATCTTCGATTAGCTTTCCTGCTTTTAGGGGTTCAGGATTGCGAAAAACGCTTCCACAGCTTGGCAATTTATATGGTTGTGTGTTTATACGGTGTGCAAGATTTTCGTTTGTAATTTTGGTTATCTTTATGCTGTCATGACCAGGTTCGAGTTGTAATTTGACAGAAAGTACCAACAAATTTTCTTGCTGTAGAAGGCTATTTCTATAGCTATAGCATAGTTCTTCACGCTTTATTTCAAAAATTTTAGACTCATTTTTTGAAATGACCTTTACAGATTTCATCCAATTAGCAATGCAACTCCCTTGAGCTCCGGCATTCATTACGGCAGCTCCACCAATTGTTCCGGGGATTCCAACTGCCCATTCAAGGCCATGCAACCCTAATTTTGCAGCACGCCTTGCCAAGGTTGGTATTGCTTCACCTGCTAAAGCTTCTATCTCCCCATCATTTTGATTAAGTTTCGATCCATGGAATCTACGCATACAAATACTTAGTCCTTTGAGGCCTGAATCATGAATTAATAGGTTTGAGCCGGCTCCTATAACTCTATAATTTATTTTTTTTAAATTTGCCCAGGCTATTATTTTTCTCAGCTCCTCTATAGTTGTTGGTTCTGCTAGCCATTCGGCAGCTCCACCTACTCGCCATGTTGTGTAGTTGGATAGATATTCATCTGATAATAGGTTTAATTCATTCAATTTTTTAGGCTGCAACATTAGTAATTATTTCTCCATTTTGTGTTTTCATTAATCGATCCCAAAGAGTATTAATATCTCCTGCACCCATAGTTAATATAAGATCATCCTTCAAACTAACTTTTTTAATTACTTCTGGTAGTTCATCTAAACTATTTGCAAGTTTTATTTCTAACTTTGGATTAATATTTTTTATTTCCTTTTGTAGATCGTTCGAATTTGAACCCATTATAGGAATTTCACCTGCACTATAAACTGGAGTAAGAATTATTAAATCAGCTTTGCCAAGAGCTGCCGCAAATTCTTTTATAAATTCTCCAGTTCGACTAAATCTATGAGGTTGAAATATGATTAATAGTCTTTTCGGTGGTGTAGGTAGTGGACTGTTTTTTTTATCAATCATCAATTTTGACATGGAAATTGTAGCTTTGATTTCACTAGGGTGATGTGCATAATCATCAACAAGATGTCTTCCATGCCATGTCCCTCTATATTCAAATCGTCTTTTAGGGGTCTTAATATAAGCAATTACTTCTTTTAATTTATTGAAGCTAATACCTTCTATTCTGCAAGCTGCAATTGCAGCAATTGAATTACTTAGATTGTGAAGTCCTGGTAATGGGATATTTATTTGCCCAATTAGTTGTTCCTTTTCATAAATATTTGCTATGGTTTTATTGCCTTCGAGAGCTACTGGTAAAGCTGCGAAATCAACATTTTTCTTTGTTTCTATAGACCACCAAGCAAAAGGATTAAAATTCTCTCTAATTAGTTGACAATCATAATTTCCTAATAATCGATCGCAGCCTTTGCCAAAATCTTGCATTGTTTTAATTACTTCTTCGATATTTTTGTAGTGATTTGTATGATCTAGTTCAATATTAGTTATTAACCCTAAGCTTGGCTTGAATTTGACAAGCGTTCCATCAGATTCATCAGCTTCTGCAATCAGTAGCTTACCTTTACCTGCATGACAGTTGCTATTAAAGTATGGAACAAATCCTCCAATGACAGCAGAAGGATCTTGTTTGTTTAGGGCTAATAAAGTAGTTATTAATGTGCTTGTAGTTGTTTTTCCATGAGTTCCAGCTATTGCTATTGATCGTTGTTTATTTATCAGTTCTGCAAGTAGATCTGATCTATGCCATATTTCTAGATTTGCTTTTATCGCAGCTTCTAATTCTGGATTTTGAGGAGGTATGGCAGTACTGACGACTATTAATGGTTTTAGTTCATTGCTTTTTAACATCTGATTAATATTTTCTTTAGCTTGAATATCAAAAATCCTCACTCCGGCTGCTTTTAAGTCTTCAATGCTTGTATTGCGTCCTTTATCAGATCCAGAGACTTGAAAGCCTCTTTTGGCCAGTATCAGAGCTAAGCCAGACATGCCTATACCGCCAATACCAATGAAGTGGATCCTTTGATTGATGTTTTTCGCTGAGCTCAATGGGTTTTGTTAGTGATCTGCAAGATAAATCACTCTTGCCAAGAAGGCTCGTGTTTTCGTTTTTTTCTTTCTATCACTATGATTTTGGTTGATTTGGAAGCTGGCCTGATGCGATTTTTTGCTCCAATCAATCAGAGAATTTAGGCATTTCTGTATGATCAGCGGCCATAGTACTTTTTCGGTTTAGCCGCTTTTGTTATGACTTTGAGAGTTGCGATTAATGGATTCGGCCGAATTGGTCGCAACTTCATGCGTTGTTGGTTAAGTCGTGGAGCCAATACCGGTATAGAGGTTGTTGGTATCAATGTGACGTCAGACCCTAAGACGAATGCTCATTTGCTTAAGTACGATTCGATTTTGGGTCAGATCAAAGATGCTGAGATTGGGTATACCGATGACACTTTTATCATTAATGGAAAAACTATCAAATGCTTTTCGGATCGTAATCCTTTAAATCTTCCATGGAAGGAGTGGGGTATAGATCTTGTTATTGAATCAGCAGGTGTATTTAATACAGATGTAGGAGCTAGTAAGCATTTACAGGCTGGAGCAAAGAAAGTAATCCTTACGGCACCAGGCAAAGGAGAAGGTGTGGGAACTTATGTAGTTGGAGTTAATGCTGATCAATATCGACACCAAGATTTTGATGTTTTGAGTAATGCAAGTTGTACAACTAATTGCCTTGCTCCAATTGTTAAGGTTTTAGATCAGACTTTTGGAATCGAAAAGGGATTGATGACGACGATTCATAGCTATACAGGTGATCAGAGAATTTTGGATAACAGTCATAGAGATCTCCGAAGAGCAAGAGCAGCTGCAATGAATCTTGTTCCAACTTCTACAGGGGCAGCTAAAGCAGTTGCTTTGGTTTATCCAAAGATGAAGGGTAAGTTGACTGGGATTGCGATGAGAGTTCCCACGCCAAATGTTTCTGCAGTAGACCTAGTTTTTGAGGCTGGTCGAGCAACCACAGCTGAAGAAGTTAATGCAGCTTTAAAGGCTGCTTCAGAAGGTGAGATGAAAGGAATCATTAAGTATGGTGATCTTCCACTGGTCTCAAGTGATTACGCAGGTACTGATGAATCAACTATTGTTGATGAGGCATTAACAATGGCTATTGGAGACAATATGGTTAAGGTAGTTGCTTGGTATGACAATGAATGGGGTTATAGCCAGCGAGTTGTAGATCTTGCAGAGATTGTTGCTAAGAATTGGCAATGATTAAATAATTTAAGGCAAAGAATTTTAAAAATATTTCATTAGAAGTGTTCATATTGTTCAAAGTATCTTTTTGAGATTTCATTTCCATCTGGCCAAAAAACTTTTGGCTTACCAGATCTGATATAGCCAATTTTTTTTGCATTAGGTACAGATTTAATCCAATTATTTGCCCATTCAGGTGGAAGGCTAAGCACTAGTTCAAAATCCTCACCTCCGTTAAAGCACCATTTATCCCAGAAAGATCCTTGAGGCCATAGATCATCTCTTGGTAAAAAGTCTTCTGCGAGTAAGGCTTGACAGCTACTGCTTTCACATATTGACCTAATTGCTTCGAAAAGACCATCGCTGCTATCTGTTCCTGCTGCTCTCCAGGGGAGGTAAGAGGGTTTGCATTTTTGAAGGCTCAGAAGTGCGTCGGTTCTCGGTATTGGCCTTTGATGGGCTTTGATTGCTTTTTCTTGAAGCTCTTTAGGTAAATTGATTTTTTTAAGTATTGGTTCAGCTTTTAAAAGAGCTAAACCGAGGCGACTGAGGCCATGGGGACCACTAACTACTAGACAATCGCCAGGAGAAGCTTTTGCTCGATGAAGCCTTAGTGGCCCAAGTGTTCCTAGAGCAGTTACTGCAAGCATTTTCTCTTTTCCACTGCAGCAATCTCCTCCTAAAACAATGCCACCAAAATCATTAAGGGCATATGTAACTCCTTCATAGACCTTTTCCACCCATTCCCATGCTGTGTCTGGAGGGGCTACAAGTCCAATTGAAACTCCAATAATTTGATCAAGACCACTTCCTACAAGATCAGAAAAATTTGTAGTAATTGCTCTCCAACCAACGTCAATAGGAGATGTTGTTTGATCGCTGAAATGTACTCCTTCTATTAGTAAATCTGTGTTGACTAAGAGATCCTTGCCATAGGATTTTATTTGTGCGGTATCGTCATCAATTTGTTTTGGTGGTACAAATTTTTTTAGTCTTTGGATGATTTGTTTTTCACCAAGCTCAGCAAGTGTTTTTGTCACTCATGCTCCTCATGCATGTGGCTTTAATCGATCAGCACCATCAATTACTTGGATTGAAAGAATCTGATCATTAACTCCTAGATTTTCAAGGACATCGAAGCCATCGACCACATACCCGAAAGCAGCGTTTCGCCCATCAATTAGATTCCTTCCTGCAGGGGTTAATTCCGGTTCGTATAAAAACATGAAGAACTGTGAGGATCCATCATCAAGAGCACTTCCTGAATGTGCCCAACCAAGTGTGCCCAATGTTGCGAAGGGAAGTACTGGTGTTGATTTATAGAGGCCTATATCTTCAAAAGTTTGGTTATAGAGTGTTTCTTTTTTTTCTGGAACTCTAATTTCTAACGGAATTTTCCTCTCCTGTTTTGTGGAAGGATCTATATATCCTATTTCAGGACCTTTCGGATCACCACTTTGTAGGATATAAAAATCTTCAGCTCTACTAATTGGTAATCCGTCATAGAAACCTTTTAGAGAAAGATCTATAAATGCTCCAGCAGTAAGTGGAGCATTAAAGCCATCAATTACGGCATTCATGCTTCCTTTGTTCGTTTTTATAGATACGTTTGCTCTACCTAAAAGTCTTGGTAGGTTGTCGAATTCATTAGGTATTGTATAAGGAAAATTATTTGTAATTAAAAGGGCCTCGAGTTCTCCTATTTTACTTAGGCTTTTACGCCTTTCAGCTATAAATTTATCTTTGTTTTCTTCTTTAGCTTGAAGTTCAAGTTCTTTTAAGGTCTCTTTTAATCCAGTAAGAAGATTTTCTGCTTTGCTCTTTTCGCTATTTGGGATTTCCTGAATTATTTGTTGCTTTCGGTTATTCAGTATTGATTGACTGGAAGTAGCGGCTTTTGAGAGTGTGGTCCAGCGATTTCCACGCATTGCATCGCTCGTTTCTTCAAGTCTGTGTTGTATTTCTCGTAAATCTTTTTGATCTATTGGTAATGCATTACGAAGAATTGCATATGGATCTTTTATTGCATTCCCTGGCGGCAAGTCGGCTTTTACTGGCTGTACCCAAGCTAGAACTAGTGTTAGGAGAAATGTTAGGGCCTTAATCAGAAGTCGAGAGGTTGGCATTGCAGAACCAATTTCTATTGGACTTTGGCACAGCCTTATGATCTTTTGATTGGATCTGTCGGAATGATCTCTAGTAATGACTTCCGTACAGGCACCACGATTGAGATCGATGGTGCTGTTTGGCGTGTTGTGGAGTTTTTGCATGTTAAACCTGGAAAGGGCTCAGCGTTTGTGCGTACCAAGCTGAAAGCTGTGCAGGGAGGAAATGTTGTGGAGAAAACTTTTAGGGCTGGTGAGATGCTTCCTCAGGCTCTTTTAGAGAAGTCAACACTTCAGCACACTTACATGGATTCCGGAGACTTTGTTTTTATGGATATGTCAACTTATGAGGAGACTAGGCTCACTCCTCAACAGATTGGTACTAGTCGTAAATACTTGAAGGAGGGTATGGAGGTTAATGTTGTCTCTTGGAATGATAAGCCTCTAGAAGTGGAGCTCCCAAATTCTGTGGTTTTAGAAATCAAAGAGACAGATCCTGGAGTAAAGGGCGATACTGCTACAGGCGGTACTAAGCCAGCCATTCTTGAAACGGGAGCTCAAGTAATGGTCCCTCTTTTTATTTCTGTTGGTGAGAAGATCAAGGTCGATACTCGTAATGACACTTACCTTGGTCGCGAGAATCAATGACTATGCAGCTTGACCATGACCAACTGCATCGTTTGCTCGCTGCACTGGGTGAAAGCGATATCCAGGAATTTCGTTTGGAAGGAGATGATTTCCGTTTGGAGATTAGGCGAAACCTTCCTGTGTCTGGATCAGTTCAACCTACGGTTCAATTAGTCTCTGAACCTGAACCTGTCCCTGTTTCATCTTCTGGTCAATCAAAAGTAGTTGAGGCAGCTCCTGCTCCTAGTAACCCACCTCCAGCAGTCCCTGCTTCACGTGCAGACCTTGTCGATGTAACGGCTCCTATGGTTGGAACTTTCTATAGGTCTCCAGGACCTGGAGAACCAGCCTTTGTAGACCAAGGCAGCCGAATTGGGATAGGACAGACTGTTTGTATTCTTGAAGCGATGAAATTGATGAATGAGTTGGAATCAGAAGTTAGTGGTGAAGTAGTTGAGATACTTGTAGAAAATGGAACCCCTGTCGAGTTTGGGCAAGTCCTGATGAGAGTTAAACCTTCTTAGTTCTTCCATTAACTTAATTCCAAGACTGCTTCTAAAGCGGCGAGCATACTTTCTTCATTCGCACAGCCAAGACCAGCTATGTCAAATGCTGTTCCATGGTCAGGAGAAGTTCTTAAAAATGGCAACCCAAGAGTTGTATTTACAGCTCTTTCAAAAGCAATTAGTTTCATAGGAATTAATCCCTGATCGTGATATAGGGCTAAAATTCCATCAGGCGAATTTGAATTATTTTCGGACATATCTTTCCAGGCTCTTGCCGCTGAAAGCCAGCAAGTATCAGGAGGAATTGGTCCATTAATTTCAACTTCAGGATGTATTTTTTTCCATTCTTTGATAACAGGAATGAGCCATTGAATTTCTTCTTCACCTAGCAAGCCTTTTTCTCCTGCATGAGGATTGAGTCCTGCAATAGAAAGTTTTGGTCTTGATTTGAATATTTGGCAAAAAGTAAGTAAAGTATTTAACTTATTAGCAATTAATTCTGGTGTAAGGAGTTTCTCTACTTGTTTGAGTGGTATATGAGTTGTTGCAAGTAGAGTATTAAGTCGCCAGCCATTATGCGGGGATTTTGCAGTAAATAGCATGGATGCTTTTTTGCAGCCTGCTAGTTCGGCAAGTCTTTCTGTTTGTCCATTATATTGATGTCCAGCGGCATTCCAAGCATGTTTAGCTATCGGTGCAGTAACTAAGGAATTTGCTTGACCTGTAATTACTAATTCAGCAGCTTTGGTTACCCATTGGAAACTGGCATCACCAGTTTGTTTGGTTGGTTGTCCAGGGATTAGCTCTTCGTTTAAAGGGAGGTTTAATATTTCCAGGTTTGCAGGATTTGCTAATTCAACTTTTCCTTGTGACAACAGTCTTTTATGAGTGATTTCTAGTGTTTTTCTGCAACCAACAAGCACAGGATGCAATGTTACTGGAAACTCTTTTGAAGCTAAGGCTTTTAGAGTTATTTCCATACCTATACCTGCAGGATCACCTAATGAGATCGCGACAGTATGTTTGGTGTCAGTATATTGATTTGATCTGATCATGTTGAGGTGGTTGCTTCTTGGATTGTTTGTATTTGGTTCGATTACAGGAATTCGAGACGGATGGATAATTGTGAAATGGTCTCAGCTATTTCATAGCGTTGGGTTTACAGAAGTTGACCCTGATAAACCTATGGATTGGAATGAGATCATATTTAAACGTATGAATCAGAAAAAATCCTAGCAATTCATTCTTAATTGATATTGAATTAAGCAATCATTTAAACCTAATTTATAGTTGGGTTGAATCAATTTATAGCCAAGTTGTTTGCAGAGGAGATCATTGCTAACCCGACGGCTTTCTTGCCAGAAAGAAAGTGCCATAGGACTTAATTGATTTGATATTAAATCGAAGCTTTCATTTGGCGGTAATTTAATATCTAGCAATTTGCCTGCATAACGAAGTACTTCTGTATTCTCAATAGGTAAATCATCTGAAATATTAATAATTGAAGGCTTTTCTCCTTTTTCCGCAAGATTTATTAAATGAATAGCAGCACCTGCTATGTCATCAATATGGACTCGAGAAAAAACTTGATTTGGTTTTTCTATCATTCTTACTTTTCCTGCTTTTAAGCTTTCAAGAGCAGATCTTCCCGGTCCATAGATTCCAGGTAGTCGAAGAATTTGTAAAGGGAGCCCACTAGCTTCCCAGGCTTTTTCACACGCTAGTCTTCTTTGACTTCGAGGTTGTTGAGGTTTTGGAGTATTGGACTCTGTGACCCAACCCCCTTTGAAGTCTCCATATACTCCAGTGGTTGATAAATATCCCACCCATTTCAACGGCATATTTTTGATTTGATCCAATAAGAGCTCTAGTACAGGATCTTTGCCATTTTTTTCCGGAGGTATACAACTCAGTAAATGAGTTACATCATTAATTTCTTCATTAGCTGGCAAAAGATTTAACCCACTGTCAAAGACTATGTCAGCTCCTGATGCATCAGCCTTTCTCCTGCTACATAAAACTTCTGTTCCAAGCCCCCGAGCAAGAGCGGCAATATGCTGACCACTGAAGCCACCTCCAAGGATGAGCAGTTTTGATTTTGGAGGAAGAGGCTTACAGGCCTTGACAAGTTCTTTGAGCATGAGTACAAATGTATTAGTGAATCAAATTTGATGGCTAGTTCTTCTTTTCGTATTTCAGTTTCTAATCAGCGTAACCAAGAGTTTCCAATATTTGCTTGTCCGAGAGGTGGTCCTCAAAACCCAGGAAAAGCTTTGCTTTTAATGGTTGCTGCTTTTTCTTCATTTGCAATTGCCTTTGCACCTGAAGCACCTTTGCAGCAAGCTTCTATTTGTCAAAGGCATAACTCTTCAGAAGCTTGCTTAGTTTGGTAATAGACGTTTAGGCAGTTTGAAGTTTCCATTCTGATTTGATTTCATTAGATTGTTTTTGTTGATGGCTTAATAAATTAATGACTTCTCTGGATTGATTTGGTGTGGCCCATTGCAACAATCTTAGAGCGAGCCTTAGGTCACCATCCATCCAAGCTCGGATAGCCATAGCTCTTCTTGGATCATAAAATCTTTGTCGTCTATACCAATCAAAAGCATCATTATTGGACTTATGCCCATTGCATGAAAGACAAGCAGGGACGCAGTTTTCTGTAATACTTAAGCCGCCACGACTTTGAGGTAAAATATGATCAATTGACTCAGATCTTTGGCCACAGTAAATACAACTTTTCCCTGTAAAGTTATGCAGTGATTGTCTCCATCGTCTTACTTTCAATTTGGGACATAGATCTTCCAAGAAAACCGCATCCCTAGTGTGCATTCGATTAAGTAGGTTGAATCAAGTTTCTCGTGCTTGTGCCTTTAGTCAATGTTTTCAGTAATACTAAACCCCTCAACTTTAAAGTATTTAAAGATATTTTTTCTATCTCTTGCATGTTTTTTAGATACCAGTAAATTGATATTTGCTTTAAATAACGCATTTCTCCAACACTCCTTCCCATAGATGTTATTTGGATCTTGGCCCTAGTGGGTTATTGAAGGTCGTTTTTCCTTTTGATCAGGTCACTCAGTCACAACTGAGCAAAATTAGGCCAAGAGGGATATGTAGGGGTCCAAAAATTGGTTGGGAATTCCCAGTTACTGCTGCAGAGCCTTTGCTCGCTTTGCTTGGTAATCGTTTTGCAGTTTCTGATGATTTAGCTGAATGGCTAACCCTTTATCAGGATCCTTTGCCATCGTTACCAGCTCATAACGTTTTGATGAGACATGCAGATCTTTTAAAGCCATTAGCAGATGGAAGAATCCCATTGCCGCATCAATGTTCAGGTGTGAGTTGGCTTTTAAAGAGAAGAGAGGCTTTGTTAGCAGATGAGATGGGTCTGGGTAAAAGTGTTACTGCGCTTTTAGGAGCACGAGCTATTTCACGTTCGACACCAATCTCCGTAATGGTTATAGCTCCAGTTGGGTTGCATGATCATTGGCTTCGTGAAGCAACTGCAGTTGGAGTCCCAATTGTTTTACATAGTTGGGCTCGGATTCCTAAGGATTTGCCTTCATCTGGCGCTCTGCTGATTGTTGATGAAGCCCATTTTGCTCAGTCTTTGTATGCAAATCGAACACAATCTTTTTTGCGTTTAGCGCGTCATCCTTGCCTTAGAGCGATTTGGTTGTTGACTGCAACACCGATGAAAAACGGTAGGCCTTTTGAACTGTTTCCTTTATTAGCTGCTATCAATCACCCTTTGGCGCTTGATCAAAAAGACTTTGAAAAAAGGTTTTGCAGGAGACAATCATCCAATAATTCTGCATTGGATGCTATTACTTTATCTGAGTTAAGGATTTTAATTAAACCATTCATTTTGAATAGAAGTAAATTTAATTTATTAGATTTACCATCTAAAAATAGGCAAGATCATATTGTTTCACTCTCTGGATCTGAAAATATTGGATTTAAGCACAGGCTATCTATTGTAATAGATGATTATCGTGCTAGATCAGGCAGTACATTGGTTCGATCAGAAGCAGAAGCTTTAGTTTTCTTAACAGCGGTTAGAAAAATTTCTTCGGAATTCAAATTACCTTCGGTATTTAAGTTGGTATTAGATTTGTTGGCTGATTCTCAGTCTGTTGTTATCTTTAGCAGTTTCATTAGTCCATTGAAGCTTTTAAAGCAAAATCTTGGAGGTGATCTTTTGATTGGTTCGACTGATCTTCGTCAAAGGAATTTAATCGTTGAAAGATTTCAATCTGGAAAATCCTCCTTATTATTAACTACCTATGGAACTGGTGGCTTAGGATTAAACTTGCAAAAAGCAAACCATGTTATTTTGCTAGATAGACCTTGGACTCCAGCTGATGTTATCCAAGCCGAAGATCGCTGTCATCGTTTAGGTATGCATGGCAATTTAATAAGCCATTGGTTTAAACTTGGTTTCCCTGATAAACTTGTAGATGGATTGTTGGAAAGAAAAGCCGAAGTTATTGACCTTGTTTTTGGTACAAATTCAACTGCTAACTTATCGACATCTTTAATTAAAACTATTGACCTTTATTTGGATGATTTTTATAAATGAACTTCTTTTATATGATTGATAACTATTTTTTTAGCTATTATTAATTGATAATCTAAAAATTATATCTGTTTTCACCCGAAGACTTGCCACTACTTTTTGTCATTTCATCTTCTACTATTTTCCCACCAAAAAGTTCACCAAGGTATCTCCCGCAATCAGGGTAATCGTTAGGTTCTTCTACTACTGATTCAATAATCATTACAGCTGCGTGTTTAGGTGATGTTTTGAAGATGCTATTACTTTGACGTTTGATTAACGCATATGCAGCATTCCAGCTGACTTCATGTTTGTTTCCGGTTTCTCTCATATAGCAGTAAATTTGAGCTCCTTTCCCACCAGTATCTTTAGGGCGACTATGGCTAGCCTGAGGATTGAGAATTAAACTGGCAAGGCTTATTAAGGCAAGATTAAAAGCAAGCCAATATCGATTTTTGACCATGAAAGTTAATGATTCATATTCATTAAATTATCGATTTTTTGCTTCCTGTCCATAGAAGTTCAAAGATTGCTAATCCTTAAACGAATTAAGAATTTTGCTATTAGCTGTATCACTAGTAGAACTGTAATTAACCTCACAGGATGTAGAGCTGGTACAGCTGCCCCAGCACTGAATTATGAATTTACTAGGCTGATCCCACTGATACCAATGGGTCCAGCTTCTAGTAAAAAAATTAAAGGGTCTATACCTAATAATCGGCTGGTCCATAAGACCACAGCAATTCCTGTTAGGTCAAGACTCATAGTGATTACTAAAGCGGGCTACCAAAAGGCTTGTAATTGTTCAAAAAAATCTCTAGTTAATGGTGTTCCAATTAAAGTTCCTATACCGATTTGAAGTAAGGTTTTTGTTCCATCTGGTCATAGAGCGACTTCAATTTGCCCGCTCATGCTTAATATCCCTGTTCCACAGTAATGCTCCAGCGATTAGTGCTGCTGGAATACTTTAAGAAGCATCAGAAGCCTGGCTGATGACCCTTCTAGGAGATATAAGACCATAGTTGCAAAGGGATGCGTAGGAGATACAGCCAATTTTTTTTTGGTTGATAGCAGATTTCTAGTGGATAATCACTTATTGGGGCTTGAGTCTTCTCTGTTTATGTGTTGTTATCTGGCCAAGTACTTTTTTTATGATGTCTTCTTCATCTTCGAATTGCTCTTTTCGTATTACTCGCACTGCAGAGGACTTGGCTCAAACGATTACCGCACTTTCTCAGCGATTGGTGAAGCTTGAGCAGCGTCAGGAGGCTTTGGAAATTCAGTTAACTAATAAAGATGATGTTCCTGCTGATGAGGAAATGGCGATTCTTGATGGTGTCGAGCAATTGATGCGGGAGTGTCAAGAGTTACTAGAGAGTTCTGATCAGTCAACTGATAATGATCAGTCATGGACTGAAGAAGAAGTTCCTATGGCTGCATAAGAGCACGTAAAGTGCCAAAATAAAAAAAAAAGGCAACCATGGCTTCCACCATTTCTGCCTCAGTTAATTCAGACTTTAGGCAATCTCATATCTCTGGATTGCCAAAAACTTATCATTCGAAGGCTTTTTATGAGGGTGGTCATCATTTAGAAAAACTCGAATTTGCGTTGGCTATTGCTGAGACTCGAGGTGATCAAATCCGTTCTAAACTCTTACGAGCCCAAATTGCTGAGCTTGGCGGAAACATAGAGGAACCAGGGACTTGAAATAAAACCCTTTACTTTTATTTCGATCCAATTCATGGTGAATAAAATTTCTCTAATTAATGTTGCTTAATTTGCAGCGCTTCAAACTAATTAGGTTAAAGTTCTAGTAAAGGGCTTGACCTGAGTGTTCTTGACATCATTCCTTTAGTTTTCACCATCAAGAATGAATATTGTTCAAAGAAAACGTGAAGAATGTTTCAAAGCTGCACATAATTTCTTTGATTCTGCTTGTGCTCATGCAGAAGCAGGGGATTTGCAAGCAGCAGGTATCTTAATCCTTAAGGCTCTTGATCAAGAGCGACGAGCAGGAGCAGTAGGCCCTCAAGTTTTGCAATTAATAAAGCCTAGAAATTAATAATTTTGTATTAATCTAATGAGATTATTTTTAGATAAGCGGGTGACCGGATTTGAACCGGCGACGTTCAGCTTGGGAAGCTGACATTCTACCGCTGAATTACACCCGCAATTTTTTAATTCTATAATATTATATACCTTTGATTTCCTAAGTTTTACTAAATAATATGATCTGAAGCAGCCCTTAGCCCTTCTCCTAGCTTGTTTTTACCAGCTCCTAATGAATGGACGGACGTTTCGATTGCGGCTATGGCTGTAAGTATATCTCTATCATTTACAAAGCCTAGATGACCTATTCTGAAAATTTTTCCCTTGAGATGATCCTGACCACCTGCAAGAAGGATGTCGAAATTTTCTTTTACAATTTTACGAAGTAACTCTGCATCAAAATCTTCTGGTGCTACAGCAGTAATTGCGGGGCTGCCATGAATTTCGTCAGCAAATAAAGGAAGTCCGATAGCTTTCATTGCAGCTTGTATAGCTGATCGATGTCGAGCATGTCTTGAAAAAATATTTTTTAAGCCTTCTTTTTCCATCATTTCTAGAGCTTTTTCCATAGCAAAATAAAGATTTACTGATGGAGTGAATGGATTGCTGTTATTCTTAGCTGCTTTTAAGTATTGACCAAGGTCTAAGTAAAATTTAGGTAAATCTGATTTTTTATATGCTTGCCATGCTCTTTGGCTTAATGCAACAAAACTTAGGCCAGGCGGCATCATATAACCTTTTTGTGAACCAGATGCAATTACATCTATTCCCCATGCATCCATAGGTACATTGCATGCACCTAGACTTGTAACACAATCGGCAATAGTTAATGCTTTCCCATGTTTTTTTACGTGCTGGCTAATTACTTCTAGGTCATTTATTACTCCAGTAGATGTTTCTGAGTGGGTAATAATTACAGCACGAATTTCTTTGTTAATATCTTTTTCAAGTCTTTCCTTAAATGTGTCTGTTTCAAGAGGAGTTCCCCATGCTGATTGAATAACTTCTACTTCAAGACCATAGGCTTTGGCGACTTTGACCCAGCGCTCGCCAAATTTTCCATTTTCTCCGCAAAGGACTTTATCTCCTTTTCTCAGAGTGTTAATTATTCCTGCCTCCATTGCTGCTGTACCGCTACCAGTAATGACTAATACCTCTTCTTCTGTTTGGTGTAACCATCGAAGTTGTTTGTTAGTGCGTTCAACTAATGCTTGAAATTCCTTGCTGCGATGCCCTATTGGATGGCGTCCCAATGCAGTCAAGACTCTTTCAGGAACCGGAGTCGGTCCTGGGATCATTAGGCTCAGTTTCTCCTGCACGTTTTAGATGTTGTTGATCACCTATTTTAAAAAATAATTTTTTTTAGAGGTCTTTCATCGAGCATTCAACATCAAATTCACAAGGATGGATACTTCCAATATGGGTGGTAGCAGCAGCGAGAGCTGCTACTGAAATTTTGATTGGTCATTCTTTTAAACCGAATCAGTCTCTTGATTTGCCAAATAGGGAAGAAGAAATTTCTGTGCCTATTTCAAAAGCCATTTTGTTCTCAGGTGGTTGTCAAGCTATAGCAATCAGTCACTGCAATTCATGTGCAGGAATAGATCTCACAAGAGATTTGGAGGTTTGGGTTTTTGTTGAATGGATTAGTCCAAAGGATGATGATCTTGAAAATTGGTTAGAACTGGTACCTGGCATGGGTGTTGGAACGCTGGGTCCAGGAGGTGAAACATGTATTTCAGACTTTGCTCTGCAACTCCTTAGGCGAAATCTTCGTTCTTTGGTTCCAAGTGGTCGTTGTTTGCGTGTTGAAGTTGTAATACCTAAAGGCCGGGAACTGGCTCAACGCACTAGCAATGAAGCCTTTGGTGTTGTTGAAGGTTTAGCCTTAATTGGGACCCAGGCAGAGATTCAATCAAGTGCTTCTCCTGAAAAGCTTAAGGAGAATCTCTATTTATTAAGAGATCAATGCAATCGAAGTGATTTTGGTGGCTCTTTAACCTTTGTGATAGGCGAGAATGGTTTGGCTTTGGTGAAGCAATTAGGTTTAGATAGCCAACCTATTTTGAAAGTAGGCAACTGGTTGGGCCCTTTATTAGTTGCTGCAGCTGAGTCAGGTGTAAAGGAGCTTTTGTTATTTGGTTATCACGGAAAATTAGTTAAATTAGCAGGTGGAATTTTTCATACACATCATCATTTAGCTGATGGACGGATTGAGGTTTTGACTTCTTTAGCAATTAAAGAAAATCTGCCAATAGATTTAATCGAAGTTATCAACCAGTCAGTATCTATAGAAGAAGCTTTGATTGCGGTTGAGTCTGTGAACTCTGATTTGGCAAGTAAGTTATGGTTTCGAATTGCTTCGGAAGTGGAGAAACGCAGTACTAAATACCTTGCTAATTATGGGATTTGGCCTATTTCAATAGGATCAGCTTTATTTGATCGACGGAGGCGCTTGCGATGGACTGGCAAAAACGGAGCTAGGCAATTGTTGGCTTTGGGCGGTTGTCTAGAAGACTTTTCATAATGATCTATTTAACCTGAAGATTCGTTTTTCGATCATATGCATAATTTTCAATCTGATCGCTCACCAGCAATTATCATTCTTGACTTTGGATCACAGTATTCCGAGCTGATTGCTCGACGTATTCGAGAGACTGAGGTTTATTCCTTAGTGATGAGCCATACAACATCAGCTGAGAAGCTTCGAGATTTGGCTCCTAAGGGAATAATCCTTAGTGGAGGACCAAAATCAGTTTATGAGGAGGCTGCTCCTATATGTGATGCAGCTATTTGGAGATTAGGAATACCGATTCTTGGTGTCTGCTATGGAATGCAATTAATGGTTCATCAGTTGGGAGGCTTAGTTGAACCAGCTACAGGTAAAGCTGAGTATGGGAAAGCACCTCTTCAGGTTGATGACCCCAAAGAATTGTTGACTAATGTTGCTAGTGGTTCAACTATGTGGATGAGTCATGGTGATTCAGTAAAGAGTTTGCCAGAGGGCTTTGTTCGTTTAGCACATACTTCGAACACATCTGAGGCAGCAATTGCAGCACATTCTCGTAGGCTATATGGAGTTCAATTTCATCCAGAGGTTGTACATTCCACTGATGGAATGCTTCTAATAAGAAATTTTGTTTACCATATTTGTGGTTGTGAGCCTGATTGGACAACTACTGCATTTATTGAAGAGGCTATAAGCAATGTTAGAAGTCAAGTTGGGAAAAAGAGGGTATTACTTGCCTTGTCTGGTGGTGTTGATTCTTCAACCCTTGCGTTTCTACTTCATAAAGCAATAGGTGATCAATTGACATGTATGTTTATTGATCAAGGTTTTATGCGAAAAGGTGAGCCTGAATTCCTTATGGAATTCTTTGATCAAAAATTTCATATTAATGTTCAATATATTAATGCTAGAGAGCGTTTTATATCAAAACTTGAGAAAATTACTGATCCTGAGCAAAAAAGAAAGATTATAGGCACTGAATTTATTAGAGTTTTTGAGGAAGAGAGTGCTCGTTTAGGACCATTTGATTACTTAGCACAGGGAACTCTTTATCCTGATGTCATTGAAAGTGCAGCAACCAATATTGATTCGAAGACAGGAGAAAGAGTTGCTGTAAAGATAAAAAGCCATCACAATGTTGGTGGTTTACCTAAGGACTTACAGTTTAAATTGGTTGAGCCACTTAGGCGCTTATTTAAAGATGAAGTCCGCAAGGTTGGCAGATCATTGGGATTACCTGAGGAGATTGTTAGTCGTCATCCTTTTCCAGGTCCAGGTTTGGCAATTCGGATTTTAGGAGAAGTTACTAATGAAAAGTTGAATTGTCTTAGAGATGCAGATTTAATTGTTAGAGAGGAAATCAAAAAAGGTGGTTTATACCATGATGTATGGCAGGCTTTCGCAGTTTTGCTTCCTGTTTGCTCGGTCGGTGTTATGGGGGATCAACGAACCTATGCTTGGCCAATAGTTGTTAGATGTGTATCTAGTGAAGATGGAATGACAGCAGATTGGTCTCGCTTGCCGAATGACCTGCTGGAGATAATATCTAACAGAATTGTCAATGAAGTCAAAGGTATTAATAGAGTTGTTTTTGATATAACTAGTAAACCACCTGGTACAATTGAGTGGGAATAAGATTTGATTAAGTAAACTTACCTTTACCTAGACTCTAACTTAAGTTTGAATTTAAGAATTAATCATGAACACTTTATACTCTATAGGTAAATCATCATATTTGCGTAAATATCCTTTCTTTCTTTTATCATTTTTTATTTTTCTAAATTATTTTATTTTTACATCAAGCTCTTATTCAAATGAATCTGATCAATACCACAGAGAAGCTACTAATAAGAGAAAAACTGGAGAGATTTATGCAGCTATTGAGGCATATAATAATGCAATTAAAATAGATCCAAGCAACCCATTATATTACAGTAATCGTGGCGTTATTAGATATGAGTTAGGAGAATATAGAAATGCAATTTCTGATTATACTCAAGCAATTAAAGTTAACCCTAATTACATAGACGCATATTTCAATCGAGGAAATGCTTTTATTGTGATAGAAAATTATAAGGAAGCAATTTTAGATTATAATACTGTTTTAGATTTAAATCAGGAAGACTTTTATGCATTTCAAAAGCGTGCTTACGCACTTATAAAAATAGGGCAAAAGAAAGAGGCTATAAAAGATTACAGCAAGATGATATTTATAAATCCTAATTCTAGCTTGGCTTTTAATAATCGAGGAAATTTAAAATATGAACTTGGTGATTCAAATGCTGCAATAAAGGATTATTCCAGAGCAATAAGACTTAATCCTAATGATTCACGGATATACATTAATCGAGGCGATGTAAGGTATGCTAAATATGATAAGCAAGGGGCTCTTAATGATTATACGATAGCTACTAAATTAGAACCTAAGTCTTCCTCTTTGATGTATAGAATTGCTGATCTTAAATATGAGATAGGTGATACGAAAGGGGCATGTTTAAGCTGGAAAAAAGCTTTTAAACTAGGTGAAATATCAATTTCAAAATGGTTGAATAGTGCAGAAGGTGCTTGGTGCAAATCTCTTAGATAATTTCTCTACATCACCTTTATTTTTCTCTTATCGGTTTTGTTTTCTTTGCTTTATAAATTAATTTTGTTTTTTCAGGGCTGGATTCTTACTCGTTATTTAGATAATCTGGGCCACTAGCTTTATGCGCAGTGGTTGTATCTCAACAGCAGGATGTGAATTTGCAACGCAGGTTGCAGCAAGACAGTATTCAGCTGTCTGGAAAGACCGTCTATATAAACCCTTTTCTTTACTGGCGGAGGTTTGATAGCAATACTGATCGTTGGCTGCGTGAGCCTGGCCAACTAGGAGAAGATCAGATTATTCTCAATAGAAGTCGTTTTTATCCGGAAATTGATTGGACTTTTTTAGATCCAGAACAAAGGACTTTAAAAGATGCTTCAGTTGAAATGTTTTTGAAAAGTCTTGAATTGATAGGCACATTTCATCCAGAGCTGACTTCGGGACAGTTGCTTGAGGTTGAGAGAAAGATGGCAGTGACGAAAAAGAGAGCTTTTGAACGTTGGGTTGAAAAGTCATTTAAACGCAGGTCACAGGAGGAGGAAAAGGAACGAAAGAGATTTGAACGCGATCATTTTTGGCGTTTATGGAAGGAATGGCTAGGTATGGAGGCGACTCATAAGGCTGTTGCTCCTATGGCTGCATTAGTTGTATTTTCAGGTTTCTTTGGTTGGTCAATGGGTGCCTCAAATAGCACTTGTCCTACTTTTTTGGTTCCATCTCAGCAGACTGGGATTAGGTAGATTTAAATGTTGATATGGCTGAAGAACCTTTAGATAACATTCGTCTTGCCTTTATGCAGGATTTGTTGCCTGTTGGTTTGGCCATCGTTGAGCGGGCTCGGAAAGGAGGCGTTGGCAAATTATTCGAGGTTTTCACTGAATCGAGCGACCCATTTCAGGAGCTTCGATCAGAAGGTGAGTCTTCGGCGAGTTCTTTGAGAGAGAAATTAGATCAAGTTAGTCCAGGCTTGGGAAACCCAGTTATGTCAGTTAAGGTTGATGTTTCAGATGAATCTTCTCAGTCTTCGAATAAAGATGATGATGAATTGCGACATGTATTGATTCGAATTGAGAAGAATATTGATGCTCTGAATAGATATTTTGGCGATAATGAATCGGATTCTGACATAAATCTATCAGAGTAAATAGATGGCAGAGAATGCACCTATTAGGAATCTAAATAGACGTAATTCTGGGGTTAACTATCAGCCTAGATTGCTGTTTAGTTTGATTTTAATTTGCTCCAGTACAATGGCAATACGTCTTTTTTGGTTGCAAATTATTCAGGGTTCTCGTTATAAGAATTTAGCGGAGGAAAATCGTATACGTTTAGTAGCGCGTTCGCCTATGCGTGGTCGCCTTTTGGCTAGGAATGGAGAAACTCTTGCGACTAACAAAATTTCTTATAATTTATACTTACAACCTAGGTTGGTCACTAAAGATAGTTGGCCAGCTCTTAGAGATAGGTTGTCAGAACTTTTGAATATTTCCAAAGAAGTTTTGGATGTTCGTTTTAATCAACCTCCTTCTGAAACGGTTTATCGAGTAATTCTTGCCACTGATCTCACAAGCCAGCAAGTATTGCGTTTTAAAGAAAATGCCACTCTTTTGAAAGGTGCTCAAGTTGATGGAGATGTTCTTCGTCAGTACCCATATGGAACTTTGGCTGCTCATGTTTTGGGATATACCCAGCCCATTACAAAAAATGAGTATGAAATACTTTCTAAAAGGGGGTATAAGCTTCAGGACCGCATTGGTCGAATTGGAGTAGAAGCTGCATTTGAAGAGCATCTTCGTGGTGAATGGGGAGGTCAGATGCTTGAGGTGAATGCATTAGGAACTGTGCAACGAAGTCTTGGTCAGAAACAGTCTGTTCCAGGGAAGGATCTTGCATTAACTATTGATCTTAAGTTGCAAATTGCTGCAGAAAAAGCTTTATCTAACAAGTCTGCTGGTGCAATTGTTGCTCTTAATCCAAATACAGGGGCAGTGCTTGCAATGGCAAGTAAGCCTGTATTTAATCCTAATTTCTTTTCTAGGGCATTTACAACTCAAAAAGAATACGATCAGCTTTTTGCGTCTTCACGCAAACCTCTTTTTAATAGAGCGTTAAATGCATACGACCCTGGTAGTACATGGAAGCCTGTAACGGCAATGGCAGGAATGGAAACGGGTAAATTTCCTCCTAATATTCTTTTAAAGACTCAAGGGTGTATTACTTATGGGGGGCATTGTTTTCCTGAATACAACCGTAGAGGCTTTGGAAAAATTGGATATGAAGATGCTTTAAGTTTTTCAAGTAATACTTTCTTTTATCAAATTGGAGTAGGAGTAGGTTCTAATGCTTTGTACGCTGCGGCTAAAGAATTAGGCTTTGATGCTCTAACTGGGATTGAAATTGGCTATGAAGAGAGCAAAGGTTTAGTAGGCCATCAGGAATGGGCTGAAAAAGGTCGGGGCTGGGCTGAACCTGGAACGACTCCTTGGATCCCAGAAGATATTGCCAGCGCTTCGATTGGTCAATCAGTTGTTTTGATAACTCCTTTGCAATTGGCAAGGGCTTATGCAGTTTTTGCTAATGGTGGTTATTTGGTTACACCGCATTTGGTTGATGGCGGTATTGATTGGTCATCAAGTAAATATCGCACCAAGGTAAACATGAAAGAAACCACTTTGGAGACGTTAAGACGTGGTCTTAGAAAGGTGGTTGAGTACGGGACAGGGGCTCCTCTTAATTTGCCTCATTTACCACCAGTTGCGGGAAAGTCAGGAACAGCAGAGGACAGTAGTGGAGGGAGAGATCATGCTTGGTTTGCATGTTTTGCTCCTTATGATTCCGGACAGATTGTTGTAGTTGCGTTCGCTCAAAATACTCCTGGAGGTGGTTCTGTTCACGCCTTGCCCATGGCGCGTCAGGTTCTTGAGGCTTGGAAAACTATTGACTCTATTTGAATTTATAAAGGGTTACTTTCTTAAGAGTTAAGCAGCAATTGTTTCTGCTTCGGTTAATACTTTTTGGTAATACTGCCTTAATTGATGAGTTGCCTTGTCCCATCCCCAGCGCTCAGCTTCTTCTCTTGCTGCATTACGCATTGTTTGGCGTTCTAAGTCGTTACCTAAAATTCGTTTCGTTGCGTTTATTAGGCTTTCAGCCCCTTCATCATTGCCATCTGGATTGTAAAGACAACCATTTTTACCATCTGTAATTATGTCAGGGATGCCACCTTTATTAGCGCCAACGACAGGACATCCTGCAGCCATTGCTTCTAGAAGTACAAGACCTAAGGTTTCCGTGCTGGATGGAAACAGAAAGGCATCTCCGCTTGCATAAGCACTAGCTAATTCTTGTCCACTTAGATAGCCAACGAAAGTTGTCGCTGTATTTTCAAAAGTTTTTTCAAGTTGTTGCCTATGAGGTCCATCCCCTACCAGAGCAAGCCGGGTTTCTGGCATTGCTTCCAGAACAGGTTTGATTCTTTCAATTTGCTTTTCTGCTGAAAGTCTTCCTACATAGATCAGAAGAGATCCTTGATCATCATGCTTACCTAAAAGGCGTTTTCTCATTACATCATTTCGTAATTCTGGGCGAAAGGTTTCTGTATCAACTCCTCTTTGCCAAAGTTTTGTGTGTTGAATCCCCTTAATGCTTAGTTCCTTGACCATTGCAGTTGATGTACATAAATTCAGCAATGCTTGATTATGTGCGGCTTTAAGCATTTCCCATAAAAGTGGTTCTAGCATTCCCATTCCGTAGTGTTCAAGATATTTCGGAAGATGCGTGTGATAACTAGCTATGAGAGCTATGTTATTTGTTTTTGCTAACCATATTCCACCTAAACCAAGTACTGCAGGATTCACTACGTGTATTAGATCTGGTTGAAAATCTTCTAGTGCTTCGGAAACAGCTGGTCCAGGCAATCCAAGTTTTAATTCTGGATATAGGGGTAATGGCATTGCTGGCACTCCTATTACTTTTGCCCCCATGTAATTACTTGGCCCGCCTTCTGGACAGAAAACCATAACTTCATCACTGGCATCAATAAGATGAGGAATAGTTTTTGTAAGCCGAGTAACTATCCCATCTACTTTTGGAAGGAATGTTTCGGTGAAAAAAGCTATTTTCACTTGCTTATATCGGAAATAAGGATTTTATAGATTTTATTTTCAAGAACCTTTTTTGATAGCTTTTGCCTGTTTTGATGTCCAAGCTGAAATACATGGGATTCGGTTTTTATCACATCTATCAGACCAGCGTTTAGCAACATCTACTACTTCAGAAAGTAATCCATCATCAAGAGTTGTTGGTTTCAGGCCTAATTCAATAAAGCAACGATTATCTACAATTAAATCGTTTTCTACAGCTTCATTTCGGGGATTGGGAAGATAGTTTATTTTTGCCCCAGTTAAATTAGCTACTTTTTTAGCAAGTTCACCCACTTGATGACTCTCTGTCATTTGGTTAAAGATTTTGACTCGTTCTCCTTTTGATGGTGGGTTTTCTAGCGCGAGTTGAACACATTTAACTGAGTCTTGAATATGAATAAAAGCTCTAGTTTGACCTCCTGTTCCATGCACTGTTAGCGGATAACCAATTGCTGCTTGCATTAGAAAACGATTAAGGACTGTTCCATAGTCTCCGTCATAGTCAAATCTGTTTGTCAGTTTTATATCTCTATTAGTTGCCTCTGTATTAGTTCCCCATACAATTCCTTGATGTAGATCTGTGATTCGTATATTGTCATTTTTGTTGTAATACAGGAAGAGTAACTGATCCAGGGTTTTGGTCATGTGATACACACTTCCTGGGCTTGCTGGGTGCAGAATTTCTTCTTCAAATCGACTTCCATCTGGTTGCGGGACCTCTACTTTTAGATATCCCTCAGGGATAGTCGCTCCCCTATGGGAACCATATCCATATACACCCATAGTCCCTAAATGGACAATATGAATGTCTAGATTGCTTTCAACTATTGCTGCTAAAAGGTTATGAGTTCCATTGACATTGTTATCGACGGTATATCTCTTCGTTGAGCTTGTTTTCATTGAATATGGAGCAGCTCTTTGCTCAGCAAAATGGACAACTGAATCAGGCTTTTCTTCTAAAAGTAGATCTAGTAGTCGTTGATATTGGTGAGCGATATCAAGTTGCTTGAAACGTAATGGCTTTTTCCCTATTGCATTCCAAGCTTTGAGCCTTTCTCCAATGCTTGCGATTGGGGTAAGGGAATTCACCTCGAGATCGATATCTATTTTTCTTCGACTCAGGTTGTCCACGATCAGAACGTCGTGCCCAACGTCAGCAAGGTTTACTGCACAAGGCCATCCGCAGAACCCATCTCCACCAAGAACAAGAATTTTCAACCTCAAACTCCTTCAGAAAAGAGCAAGCCGCTCATTTGCGCAAGCTAGTACAGGCTTTTCAGCTTATCCCAACGGCGATAGCAATGCAGCCAACTAGAACGACTATCCCAATAATAGTTATTAGCCAAGACTTATTGCTATTAATGCTTTCTCCTTTGAGGACCTCAATTTTCGGTTCTTTTGCAAAAGCATTTAATCTTCCACCTTCTTCTTTAGTTACTGACATTGAATTAATTCATCTCGGCGGACCTTATGGACTTAAAGGCACAGTCGGCAATTTCCGTTACTTTCCTTTATGCGTATTAGTCCTTCACTAGCCCTTTTAAGGGTGAGCTTGGCGATGCATGATTCCGCTTAGGGATTCGCCCAGCTAAAAATGCTTTTCTACCTGCGGCTACGGCTTTATACATTGCTTCTGCCATTAATCCGGGATCCTTGGCTAGAGCAATTGCACTATTCACTAGAACAGCATCTGCGCCCATTTCCATTGCTTGTGCAGCTTCACTGGGGACTCCAATTCCAGCATCGATTACGACAGGAATTTTTGCGTTTTCAATAATTATGGAAATATTCGCTGCATTCTGAAGTCCTTGCCCAGATCCAATCGGAGAACCAAGAGGCATGACGGTTGAGCATCCAATTTCTTCAAGTCGTTTTGCTAATAATGGATCTGCATTTATATATGGGAGCACATTGAACCCCTCTTTTATCATTTGCTCGGCTGCTTGAAGTGTGCCCAAGGGATCAGGCAGGAGATTAACGCTATCTGGAATTACTTCTAGTTTTACAAAGTTGTTGTCTTCTTGCCCAGCAAGTTTAGTTAGCTCTCTGCCAAGCCTTGCAACACGAATGGCTTCTTCTGCGTTAGAGCATCCTGCAGTGTTAGGAAGCATCAGAAATTTTGACCAATCGATATGTTGCATTAGTCCTTCATGACCTGATTCACTAGCTTGTATTCGTCTAACCGCAACCGTCACTATTTCGCATTTTGAGCTTATAAGGCAGTCCTGCATGATTGTCATGCTTGGATACTTGCCAGTGCCAGTGATGAGTCGGTTTTGAAAGCATTGATTGCTTATTGTCAGTGGGTCATGTGTTTTTTGCATCTGAACTTTTAATATTGTTGTGGAGGTTTTGGGAGCACCATTTCGATATTCCCTGAAGCCCTAATGGGTCTAAGCGTGTTTGCATCATTAATTGGTTCTATGCCTTTTTTGCCAGCAGTAGATCTGCCAATTGCAAGTGAGGTTTCCATTCCGCAAGAGTTTTCTGAAGAGACTTCGGATTCAATCTTGCCTGAGGATGATTTAGAAGAACTTTTATTGAAGGACTCTATCTATGAACCTAAGCCAGTAGAGCTTGAAGGCTCTGTAGAGAACTTTGACCCTGTTGCTAGAGCACAAGCTCTAGCAGAAAACTTGTCTCGTAAGTGGTGTGGTTCTTATAAGTCGTTTGGCAATACATCCGATGATCTGGAAGTGACAATAAATTTTTTAAAAATTAACCCTGTAGGACAGATGGTTAATTTGGAGGGAAATATGAGTATAGAGAATATATTAATTCCTATTCAGGGAAATTTAAATGCTAAATCTGATCAGCTCGATTTAATTCTTTTATCTGATCAATTTATTGAAGGTATAGAGCCTGGGGATTATTTTATGGGTTTGCAGGGGATTAATTTACTTGGTTTAGAATCTACTAGTTTTATTAAGCCTGGTGGAAGATTAGAATTAAAACAAATTTGTCAATCAAAGATTTCAAAAACCCCTGCTATTAGATCTATCTGGTGATACTTCTGACATCTTATTCATAATTTTTTTTACCTGTTTACTAGCAGTTTTGTTGTTAGGATCTATCTTTAAGACTTTTTGATATACCTCATAAGCTTCATCATAATTTAGTAGTTGAGCTTGAGCATATGCAAGATTATTTAGTGCAACTGGATAGTCTTCTTTTGCCTTAATAGCTGCCTTGTAATGATTAACTGCACCTTTGAAGTCATCCTGTGCTGCCAAGGCAAAACCTAAGGCATTTTCAATCAGTGCCTTTGCTTCGTTTGGTTCTTCATTTAGTCCTTTTAGAGCTTTACGAAGCGATGTGACCGCTTGAGGGTATAGCCTTTTTCGTAACTGTACTGAAGCTAGCTCATAGAGATCGGAGGCTTCCTTAGAAGTCGCGGCCCCACTTTTTTCTAACTTAATGAAATCAATTTCATCTTTTCTAACTTTTAGTAATTGTCGGCCTACTAATACAGCAATGAGTATTAATAAGCCAATTAATCCGATTAGGTAGGCCTGAGGTAGGAGGATCTTCATGGCTATGAACCTAATGAGTAAGCACCATCTATTTGGTGATGAGCTAATTAATAGGAATTAGCTCTTTACTGAACTAATAACAGTTTGGAAACTCTTTGGGTCAATGATGGCTAGCTGGGCCAACATTTTTCTGTTCAGTTTTATTTCTGCTTTTTTTAGTCCGCCAATTAACCGGCTATAGCTTGAGCCATTAATTCTTGCTGCTGCATTAATCCTTGCAATCCAAAGCCTACGAAAGTCACGTTTACGACGTCTTCTGTCCCTATAGGCATTACAAAGAGCCTTCATAACTCTTTGATTAGCTGTTCTAAAGAGGGTTCCGTTACTCCCTTTAAAGCCTCGAGCTAGTTTTAGGATTTTATTGCGTCGTTTTCGAGCAACATTGCCTCTCTTAACGCGAGCCATAGGAATTAATCGTGAAAATAGGAAAATTTAGATCTATAAAGAACTGTTGTTTAGTAGTCCTTTAGGCATAAGGGAGCATCAAACTCACGTTGTCTGCATCCCGGTCATCAACAACTGCTTTAGTCGCAAGGTGCCTTTTTAGTTTTGGACTCTTGTGATCAAGAAGGTGATTGCGGAATGCGCGACGTCTCATGAATTTGCCAGTGCCAGTAGCTTTGAACCGCTTGGCAGCAGCTTTGCGGGTCTTTAGCTTAGGCATTCTTTCTTAACCGTTAATTGCGTGCAAGCCGCAATTTTACGACCTTGACCTCCCTTAAGCCAAATATCACTTCATGAAATTATCCATGTTTGTTATGCGTGGAAAAATTGTTTCAAATCCATTTTTTAGGCGAACTTTACTTTTGTGTTGCTTTCTTACCTTTTTTTTGCAAGGTACAGCTGGCTGTAGGAGAAAAAATAAGTTATTGCCTCCCCCTTCTCTTTCTCTATCTTCTGAGTCTTTAGCAACCCATCATTTTGTCCCCGCTCCTCCGGGTGTGTTTAGAACTCCTAAAAAAGTTTTGTGGGTTGCTTTAAAGCCTTATTTAGGCTCAGTAAATGGTTTTGGTTTAAAAGCACCAAATTCCTTACTTTTAAAAAGTGCGGGTAGTGAATTATCTTTAAAAGATTCTTCCGATCAAATATATAAAGCATCGCAATTAAGAATTATATGGAAAGAGTTTCCATTAAAGAAACCTATTTCTATAGCAAGGCAAGTTATAGGTCCTTTTGCTAGTTTTGAATCTGCTGAACAGGTTGCAGCACCTCTACGATCAGCTGGTTATAAACCATTAGTAGCTCATCCTGATCAATGGGAAGTTTGGTTATCAAAAGAAAGTAAATTGCCTATTGGTTTAGAAGCAGAGACGTTTGAAGAAAGAGTTAGAACTTTAGTAAAACCTTTTGTACAAGTATCAGCTGGGATGAATAGATTAATAGGCCCTATTGATATAGAAGCTCCTGATGGCTTAATTTGGAAAGATGGAATTTATATGGGCCCTTTTCGTTTGCAGGCTGACTCCTATGGAACTTGGACGTTAATAGAAAAAGTCCCTTTAGAGAGATATCTTGAAGGAGTTGTTCCACATGAAATTGGTTCTACTTCGCCGCACGCTGCTTTGGCTGCTCAGGCAGTTTTAGCAAGAACTTGGGCGTTGGCTAATCGGAAAAGATTTTTGATTGATGGATATCATTTGTGTAGTGATACTCAATGTCAGGTTTATAGCGATCCTAGACAAGCTGATAGTTTTGTCCGCCAGGCTATTAAACAGACAAAGGGAAAGGTCCTTTTTTGGCAAGGAAAGATTATTAATGCTTTTTATCATGCCAGTAATGGTGGTGTAATGGCCAAGTCTTCAGAAGCATGGCTAATGGACAGTTTGCCTTATTTTCGTAATAAATTAGATGGCCCTATTGAATGGTCTAGTCAATTTGAATTGCCTTTTGAACAACGTATTCAAGTTATTGATTTATTAAAATTTGGTAATGATGCTTATGGTTCATCTCATCCTCGTTTTCGTTGGGAAAGAACCTTTTCTGCGCAAGATTTAGAGAATGCTTTGGCAGATTTGGAACCTCGAATTTTAAATCCAAATAAAGTTGCTGTATTGAAAAGAGGAAATAGTGGAAGGGTGCTGGCTTTAGAAATTAGTGCAGGCAATTTAGAAGTTCCTGTGGTTTTACGCCTAGATGCAATCCGTCGTTATTTACGTCGATTGCCCAGTACTCTTTTTGTAGTTGAAAAAGTTGATGATGGTAATTGGCTTTTTGTGGGTGGAGGATTTGGGCATGGGGTAGGCCTATCGCAAGCTGGCGCTATAGATTTGGCGGGTAGAGGATGGACGACCAAACAGATTCTTGGTCATTATTTCCCTGATTCTGATTTCGCACCTTTGCCTGACTTTTAAAACTCCCTATAGAGTTCTTTGACTTTGGGACCATTTATGGCCTTGGCTGTTGCCACTAAGGATCATCGACGTAGCAAGACAGCTTTGTTTTTGATTGCTTGTGGATGGGCTGGTGCAGCACCACATTGGATTGAGGCAGGTAAAAGCCTTTTGCCTGCAATTACTCTCGCTTTTGTATTAGGAGGTTATGGGCTTAGGACAGTTTTACGTGATAGGAAGCAGGCTATTTCTAGTAATTCAACTTTGGATGACCAGTCGTCAGAGCTTTTAAAGGAGGATCAATATCCAACTGTGGATATTTTGGTATCTGCTAGGGATGAAGAGGCTGTTATTAGTAGGTTGGTTGAAAGATTATTTGCTCTCAAATATCCAAAGAAAAAGCTTTTTACTTACATCATTGATGACGGCAGTCAGGATAGAACAGCACTGCTATTAGAAGGGTTAAAGGCTCGTTTCCCAGCATTAAGGGTAATCAATCGTCGTCGTGAAGCTGGCGGAGGTAAATCTGGTGCTCTTAATGAGGCTTTGAAACAAGCAACAGGAGAATGGTTATTTATCCTTGATGCGGATGCACAAATGGACGCAGACGTATTGCATCGCATAGTTTCTTTTGCTCAGCAGGGTGGCTGGAGTGCCGTTCAATTAAGAAAGTCTGTGGTTAATGCACATCAAAACTCTCTAACCAGGGTTCAAGCCATGGAAATGGCTATGGATGCTCTGATTCAACAAGGTCGTTTGTCAGGTGGAGGAGTCGTGGAATTGCGCGGAAATGGACAACTTATTAAACGATCTAGTGTTGAAGCTTGTGGAGGGTTTAATGAAGCAACTGTCACTGATGATTTAGATCTAAGTTTCCGTTTGCTTTCTGTAGGTTCCCAAATAGGCATTCTTTGGGATCCGCCTATCAAAGAGGAAGCAGTTGAGACAATTCCAGCCCTTTGGAAGCAGCGTCAGCGATGGGCTGAAGGAGGCTTGCAGCGTTTTTTTGATTATTGGCCTTTTTTGCTTTCTAATCAACTTAATTTTTCGCAAAAGACAGATATAGCTTGTTTTTTCTTGCTTCAATATGCTTTACCAGTAGTTTCCTTTGTTGACCTGATTACTACTGTTATTACACGTACTGTACCTAGTTATTGGCCACTTTCTTTAGTCGCTTTTAGTATTTCAGGCCTAGCATATTGGAGAGGTTGTAGCACAATTAGTGAAGGGCCATTGATTCCAAGGCCATCGCCTTTTTCCTTATTATTAGCTATTTCTTATTTGGTGCATTGGTTTGTTGTTATTCCTTGGGTCGCAATTCAAATGTCAATTTTTCCTAAACGCTTGATTTGGTTTAAAACAATACATAGAGGTTAGTAAAGGAAATTTATGCATGCAATTTTAAAGATCGATATCTAATACTTGACCGTTAAAGAAATTAGCTAAATTTTTTGCATTTTTTTCGATAGTATCTTGAGTAGTTTTTAACTCCTTACTTTTCATATTTTCATTTGTCTCTTTTTTATTTTTAATAACTTCTTTTCCTTTTTGATCTTCTTTTATCGATTCTTTGTTTACATTTGGTTTAGGCTCTATTTCTTCGTGAAGGCTTTTTTTTTCAAGTTTACTAATCACTTCATTTTCAAGAATAACAGTTCTAGGACTACCTAAAGCTTTTGCAATCGCTTCTTCGAGTAACTTAGTTCTGCTTTGAATCATGCTCATCCAATTGCCTGAAACTTTTACAACTGCTAGTTCATTATTGAGTTTGACTAGTGATGCTTGTTGCGAAAGAAGCATTCGTGTAGATGGCAATTCAAGTATTCCTAGAATTTGTTGCCATAACTCATCCAGATTTTGAGATTTTGGCTTAATAGAACTTTCTTGAGAAACGGGATTATGCTCTATTTCTTTTTTCGGATTATTGGCTATTTGTGTTAGTAAGTTCTCTTTATGCTCTTTTGTTGAGTCTTCTTTTTTGTATTCTTTGTTTTCATTATTGGGTTGTTTTGCTAATAAACTAAGAAGCAATACTTCAATCCATAGTCTTGGCTGTGTGCTTAGGCGTAATTGGTTTTCAGTCCCTTTTAATTCTGCTTGCCATCCAAGTAGTTTATTCATATCTAATGAATCTATGATTAATTTTATTTCTTCGAATAAATCACTTGAAATACTACAAAGTTCTGGATTATCAGGAGCGGCTTTTATTATTACGCAATCTCTAAGAATGGATGTTACTCCTTGAAGGATTGCACCAGGATCTTTTCCTTTATCTAGAAGTCTTCTACATGATATTAAGACGTTTAAAGGGTTTTCTTCCTTCAAAGCTTTAATTAAAGATAGAAGATCTTTTTCAGGAACCTCACCTAGTATTTCCCAGACAGATTCTGCTTGAATTGTTCCTGGTATTAGGCTTAATTGGTCTAGAAGACTTTCAGCATCCCTCAATCCACCTTGGGCTCTTTGTGCAATTAAATTGATAGCTTCAGGTTCAATAGAGATTTCTTCTTGGCGAGCAATCATTTCAAGATGCTTTTTCAGTGCATTGATCTCAATTCTTCTGAAATCAAATCTTTGACATCTGCTTAGGATTGTTGGAATTACTCTTTGAGGATCTGTTGTTGCTAATACAAAAACTACATTTGGTGGCGGCTCTTCAAGTGTTTTAAGCAAAGCATTAAATGCCGCGGTTGAAAGCATGTGGCATTCATCAATTACATAGACCTTCCAGCGCGCTTGCACTGGAGCGAATCTGCTTTTTTCAATAATGTCTCGAATATTTTCTACACCGGTATTGGATGCTGCATCTATTTCAATGACATCCATTGCAATTCCATTGGCAATGGACTTACATAAGTCACACCTACCACATGGTTTTGGAGTTGGGACATTGCTGTTTAAGCAGTTCAGTGATCTCGCCAGAATACGGGCACTAGATGTTTTACCTGTGCCTCTTGGTCCACTAAATAGATATGCAGGAGCAATCCGATTGGTTTTTAATGCTTGATTGAGGGTTGCTGCTATAGCTTCCTGACCCACTAAGCTCTCGAAGCTTTGTGGTCGGTATTTGTGATGCAGCGGCTGGTAAACCTGGCTCATGCGCTGCTAGAGGGGAAGGAAATAATACTGAAGATTGTTGCTAAGGTTTGTTTAACAAGGTAGATATTTGGTCTTCAAGATCTTCTAAGGCAGTTAGCTGATTTGCAAGGGACTGTCCCTTCATTATCAGGTTACGGGCAGGAGAGCTTTCTGGCTTTTCTCCTTCCGTGTCTTTATCTTTTTGTATCCATTGATCTATTTGCTCAAGTGTGAATTCGAGTTTTGTTAGTAATTGCATTCTGCATGCTGCTATTTGATTCAACTTTGCCTTTGCAATTTCCTTAGTATTTTTATTTGCTAGTCCTTTTTGTATGAGTAAATTTAATCCTGATAAAAATGTTTTAGGAAACACGTGACTGATATACATAGCTCCATCACTGCTTTTTTTCAGAAGGCTTTCCATTTGCTTACAGCGGTGAACTCCTGTTTTGCACCAGTAAGCAAAGTGTTCGCAATTATTAAATAGAAGGTTGTAGCTTTCTTCGCCAATTCTGCTAATTGCGCGTGAAATAGTCACTCTTTTAGAAGAGGCTTTGTCGTGTTGAATGATCCTGACCATTTCGCCGCAGCTGAACTCATCCAATGTACTTCTAATGATTTGTTTCCCTTCTAGGTAGTGAGCAATAGTTCCATCTCCTAGATCTATTCCGTGGTGCATGAATAATCCATGTTGCCTAGGTACTTGAATATGATCCGCTGCTGCCATTTATTTAGGCTGATTCTTGTTCTTTAACTTTAACTTTTTTCTTTTCTTGTAATGGCAGGACTTTTGTTTCTCCTGCATGCTCCTTAACCATTTCACTAGTAATTGTGAAGTTAGTCACATCTTTTTGGGAAGGTAGGTCATACATGAGATCGAGCATAAGTTCTTCAACAATTCCTCTGAGAGCTCTAGCTCCGGTTTTTCTCCTATGAGCTTCTTGTGCAATAGCTTTAACTGCAGTGGGTTCAAATTCCAATTGAACGTTGTCCATGCTTAGTAATGTTCGGAATTGTTTTACAAGGGCATCACGAGGCTCAGTGAGAATTGATTCCAATGCTTCAGCATCAAGGGGTTCAAGTACTGCACTTACGGGCATGCGGCCAATGAATTCTGGGATTAGTCCATATCGGACAAGATCATCAGGCTCAAGTTGTTGAAGTATTTGTGCTGCCTGAAGATCTCGATTTGTTTGAGTTCGGCCACGCCTATCGCTTGGCATGAAACCTATTGCATTACGACCTAGTCTTTTTTGGACTACGTCTTCAAGGCCAACAAAAGCTCCTCCGCAGATAAACAGAATTTGGCTGGTATCAATTTGTATTGAGTCGTGATATGGATGCTTCCGTCCCCCTTGTGGTGGAACATTTGCGACTGTTCCCTCAAGCATTTTTAGAAGAGCTTGTTGTACTCCTTCCCCTGAAACATCTCTTGTGATTGAAGGGTTTTCGCTTTTTCTTGCGATCTTGTCAATCTCATCGATATAGATAATTCCACGTTGAGCATGAGCTATATCCATATCGGCTTTTTGGAGGAGTCTTAAAAGGATGTTTTCAACGTCTTCGCCTACATAGCCAGCTTCGGTAAGGGTTGTGGCATCTGCGACTGCAAAAGGTACATCTAATAACTCTGCAAGTGTTTGAGCAAGAAGGGTTTTTCCACAACCTGTTGGGCCAATTAGCAGAATGTTTGATTTATGGAGCTTTGTAGCTGTTTGATCTGCTTCACCTTTTCCGTCTCCTAACCATGCAATTCGTTTGTAGTGGTTATAGACAGCTACAGAGAGAATTTTCTTAGCAGCTTCTTGCCCGACAACTTGTTTGTCAAGAAAGGTCTTGATTTCTAGTGGTTTGGGAATTGAAGCAAGTGTTGGTGCAGGTTTGTCGTTCACCTGTTTGGTGCTTGAGCTTTTTTTAGTGCTCTCTGTACTGGTGCGAGAGTTGCCTGAGGCATCGACCATTTCTTCATCCAAGATCTCGTTACAGAGATCTATGCATTCATCACATATATAGACACCAGGCCCTGCAATTAATTTCCTGACCTGGTCTTGTGATTTTCCACAAAACGAACATTTCAGATGGGCGTCGAATTTGGCCATCGGCGCTGCTCACTGCAACAAAGGACAAGGATCTGACGAATGTTGGTCAGCCTGAACCTATAGGATCGTTCGAGAATGACATGAAGTCATCTTTCCTTAACGAATCCTTTGTTCTATAGGCTTTCCACTACTTGGTCGATCAATCCATATTCAACCGCTTCTTGCGGGGAAAGGAAGTGGTCTCTATCAGTATCTTCAGAGATTTTTTCTATAGGTTGCCCTGTGTGATTAGCAAGTAAACCATTAAGGGTTTCTTTGAGAAAAAGAATTTCTTTAGCTTGTATTTCAATATCGACAGCTTGTCCTTGAGCCCCACCTAGAGGCTGATGAATCATGATTCTTGAATTTGGTAAGGACAATCTTTTTCCTTTAGTTCCGCCTGACAGTAGAAAAGCACCCATACTTGCAGCAAGGCCATAGCATATTGTCACTACATCAGGTGATACTTGCTGCATGGTGTCGTAAATGGCCAGACCTGCTGTTACTGATCCGCCTGGTGAGTTGATATAAATCTGGATATCTTTTTCAGGGTCTTCTGCTTCTAAAAAGAGCATCTGAGCGACAAGAGCATCTGCTACTTGATCATTTACATCGGTGCCAAGAAAAATTATCCGCTCCCTTAACAAACGAGAGTAGATATCAAAAGCTCTTTCACCACGACCTGATTGTTCGATCACAGTTGGCAGAACGTCTAATTGTGAGATAGGTAGATCCCACTGCCAATGATTTTGGACAGGGTGGTTGAAAATATCATTCATTACTTATTAAGGAATTGGGTGACGGGTTCACTATTTAGTAAATCTATGACCTTATTTTATTATTTGGGGGTTTTTGTATTGGATTTTTTTTTGGTTGTTTTTGGTTTTGTCTCTTTATTTTTTAAGGACGAGGTTTTTTTTGTGGAAGACTGTGTTTTTGCTTGCTTTTCGACTATTGAACTATTTTGTTCTAGCCATTCAAGAACTAAGTTTTGTTGAAGATCTTCTATTACTGCTTCTTTTAGCCGTTTTTGGTCAATATTTTTTTGATTCGAAAACTGTTTTTTAATTTCTTTTAATTTCTTTTCGATATCTTGCTCTTCAGGAATCAGGTTTTTTGTTTTAGCCAGTTCTTTCATTGCTAAATTTTGCCGAATATTTTCTTCAGCTTCTTCTCTTGATGATTCCATTAATGACTTAACCAGATCAGCAGTAAACATTGACTTAACATCCATTCCTTGTTGGGCAAACTTACTTGCAGTTTGTTCAATTAGGTTTCGAATTTCTTGTTGGATAAGTGTTTCGGGAAGATCTACCTCTAATTCTTTTACTAATGCTTTTATTAGTGCCTTATGCCGATTGTTTTCATCCTGGCGCTTGGAATCTTCTTCGAGACGTTGATTTAGATCATTCCTTAATTCTTCAAGTGTTTCTTTGTCGCTTGCTTGCTTCGCAAAAGAATCATCTAAGGGAGGAAGCTCTCTGTTTTTAAGTTCTTTTAGCTTTATTAGGAAAGATGCTTGTCTACCTTGTGCAATTTCGTTCGCATAGTCTTTGGGGAATTGACAATCAACGATTTTTTCATCATTGATTGACATTCCTATAATTCCTTCAATAAAGCCTTCGATCATTCGACCATTTTTTTCTAGATCAATGTCCATAGATTCTGAGCTCCCACCTTCAATCTCTGAGCCATCATCTTTGTAAGTTCCTTTAAAACTAACTACAGCAATATCTCCTAGTGCTGCAGGCCTTTTTTCTATTGGTACAAGAGTCGCAAGTTCTTTCCTTGACTGTTCCAATAACTCGTCAACTTTTGAATTATTGAATTGAATTGGTTCAAACTCTGCCTTTAGCCCTTCTGTGGTTTTGAGTTTTGGTATGGGTGAGATGTCTGTTTCTAGTGAGAGGGTTAACGAGTTATCAACACTAAATTTTTCTAGAATTTCTTCAAAGCCTTCGTTTAACTGTGGCTCGCAAAGCGCTTCTATGGACTCTTGAGTGAGTGCTTCTTTCCAAATGGCGTCAATTAGCTGTTCAAGTGCTGTCGCTTTTATCCGAATTGGACCAATTTGCTGCAAAAGTACGGGTTTCGGTACCTTGCCTTTCCGAAATCCTGGAAGTTTGATTGATCGGCTTAAGCCAGACAATGCATTGTCATAACTTGCCTTACATCTTTCTGCAGGCACAGTCACTTCAATTGCTAAGCGACTTTTGGGACGGTGTTCGGTTTTTATTTTTAGTTTCATGGAACTCATTAGCATCTAAAGCAAGCAGCTCAATACCTTAAGGAACAGACAGCTAAACAGCTGCAGCGTATTGTGGGGAGAATGTATTTCAAAAGTGAAGGCATTTGTGGCCTAACCCAGCCGGTTTTACTTTTGCAACCAAACATCTCATAGCTTTTTCGTTCATAGTTGTTTTCAACGCTTGCTTTCTAAAAATCCCTTTTTAAATCGTCCACTCACACTTGCGGTCCTTGGATCGAGTGGTGCAGTTGGTCAGGAGATTCTTCATTTACTGGAGGAACGCTCTTTCCCTATTAAAGAGCTTCGCTTGTTGGCGTCTTCTCGTTCCGCAGGAACTTCACAGACATGGAAGGGGGAGGAACTATTTGTTAAGGAGGTCACGGAAAAGTCTTTCGATGGGGTTGATTTAGTTCTTGCTTCAGCAGGCTCTTCAGTTTCTCGTAGATGGAGGCATTCAATCGCTGATTCTGGTGGAGTGATTATTGATAATTCCAGTGCTTTCCGCATGAATCCCGATGTTCCTCTCGTGGTGCCAGAGGTAAACCCACATAAAGCGGCACTTCATAAAGGTGTAATTGCTAACCCAAATTGCACAACTATTTTGTTGACATTGGCACTTGCTCCTTTAGGCGCTTTTTTGCCAATTCGACGAGTAGTTGTTAGTACTTATCAATCAGCCAGTGGAGCTGGTGCACTAGCTATGGAAGAGCTCAAAAACCTTACTCAAGAAGTTTTAGATGGAAGGATGCCAAAAAGCAAAGTATTACCTTATTCTCTTGCCTTCAATCTTTTTCTACATAACTCACCTCTTCAGGCTAATAGTTATTGCGAGGAAGAAATGAAAATGGTGGATGAAACTAGAAAGATAATGGAAAGCCCTAATTTACAAATTTCAGCTACTTGTGTTCGAGTACCCGTTCTTCGAGCGCATTCTGAGTCTGTGAACATAGAGTTTGAGAAGCCATTCCCTGTAGAGGACGCACGTTCAATATTGAAAGAAGCCTCAGGTGTTGAATTAATTGAGGATATGCAAGCCAATCGTTTCCCAATGCCTATAGATGTAGCTGGTAGAGATCCAGTTGCAGTTGGTCGAATTCGTCAAGATATTAGTAATCCAAATTGCCTCGAGCTTTGGCTTTGTGGCGATCAAATACGCAAAGGTGCTGCTTTAAATGCGGTTCAAATAGCTGAATTATTAGTTGCATCATGATGAGTTCTGCGGCTTCTCTTTCCCCAACACCTTTTGGCCGATTACTAACGGCAATGGTTACACCATTTGATGAATTAGGGAATGTTGATTTTTCTTTGGCTGCTCGGCTTGCCTCTCATCTTGTTGAGGAGGGATCTGATGGTTTGGTTGTTTGTGGAACGACTGGAGAGTCACCAACTCTTAGCTGGAAAGAGCAGCTTCAATTGCTTAAAGTGGTTCGTGAATCCGTAGGGAAGGGAGTTAAGGTTTTAGCTGGAACAGGTAGCAATAGTACTGCTGAGGCAATAGAGGCAACTCGCGAAGCTGCATTTGCAGGTGCCGACGGTGCATTAGTTGTCGTTCCTTATTACAATAAACCGCCTCAAGATGGTCTTGAGGCTCATTTCAGGGCTATTGCAGAAGCTGCACCAGACTTGCCATTGATGATTTACAACATTCCTGGAAGAACAGGGTGTTCAATTGCTCCTAATACCGTTGCAAAATTAATGGAATGCTCAAATGTAGTTAGCTTTAAAGCAGCAAGCGGGAGTACTGATGAAGTAACGCAGCTCAGATTGCATTGCGGCAATCGTTTAGCCATATATAGCGGAGATGATGGTTTACTTTTGCCAATGTTGTCAGTTGGAGCTGTTGGTGTTGTCAGTGTTGCTAGTCATTTAGTTGGTCCTAGATTGAAAGCGATGATTGATGCTTTTTTGACTGGGCAATTTACTGTTGCTTTGGCTTATCACGAGCAGCTGCAGCCTCTTTTTAAGTCATTATTTGCTACAACAAATCCGATCCCTGTTAAAGCAGCGTTGGAATTAACTGGCTGGCCAGTTGGATCTCCTAGAAGTCCTTTGATTCCTTTAAATTCTGAAATGCGAGAAGCCCTTTTAAAAACCATTACTGCCTTGCGTCCTACTTGATGCTCCGGCTGTTTTAAATATTGCGATTTTGCTATCAGCAATTTCCAATCAAGTTTTCACTAGTTTTTCATAAGTTTTTCCATGACGTCTAGTTCAATCAACATCAAATCAAACAACTCTAAGGAACTCAAAGTTAGCAATTCCTCTTTGCGGGTCATACCACTTGGTGGTCTCCATGAGATCGGAAAAAACACTTGTGTTTTTGAATATGGCGACGACATTATGTTGGTTGACGCAGGGCTTGCTTTTCCTAGTGATGGAATGCATGGCGTAAATGTTGTGATGCCCGATACAAGTTATTTACGTGAAAATCAGCACCGTATTCGTGGCATGATTGTTACGCATGGACATGAAGATCATATTGGAGGCATTTCACATCATTTAAAACATTTCAATATTCCAGTTATACATGGACCACGCTTGGCCATGTCAATGCTTCAAGGAAAAATGGAAGAGGCTGGTGTTACCGATAGAACAACAATTCAGACAGTTGGACCACGGGATATAGTAAAGGTTGGGAAATATTTTTCCGTAGAATTTATTAGAAATACTCATTCGATGGCAGATAGCTTTTCATTAGCAATAACAACACCTGTTGGTGTAATTATTTTCACAGGAGATTTTAAATTTGACCATACTCCAGTTGATGGAGAACATTTTGATTTGTCCCGTCTTGCACATCATGGAGAAAAAGGGGTTTTATGCTTATTTAGTGATTCAACAAATGCTGAAGTAGCCGGATTTTGCCCCCCAGAACGCTCGGTTTTCCCTTCACTTGACCGTCATATTTCACAAGCTGAAGGAAGAGTAATTATTACAACTTTTGCAAGTTCAATTCATCGAGTTTCGATGATATTAGAACTTGCTTTAAAAAATGGACGTAAAGTAGGTTTATTAGGCAGGTCAATGCTTAATGTAATAGCTAAGGCTAGAGAGCTTGGTTATATGCGAGCACCAGATGAATTGTTTGTACCTATAAAGCAAATACGTGATTTACCTGATAGAGAAACATTATTGCTGATGACAGGAAGCCAGGGAGAACCATTAGCAGCATTAAGTCGAATTTCCCGAGGTGAGCATCAACATGTTCAAGTAAAAACAACCGATACAATTATATTTTCAGCTAGTCCAATTCCAGGAAACACTATTTCCGTAGTAAATACAATTGACCGTCTTATGATGCTTGGCGCAAAAGTTGTTTATGGAAAATCAGAAGGCATACATGTTTCTGGGCATGGATTTCAAGAAGATCAAAAGTTGATGCTTGCTTTAACTAAACCAAAGTTTTTTGTTCCAGTTCATGGCGAACACCGCATGCTTGTTTGTCATAGTAGAAGTGCACAGTCGATGGGCATTTCAGCTGAGAATATTCTTATTCTTGATAATGGTGATGTTGTTGAGCTTAAGTCTGATTCTATTTCTAAGGGTCAGCCTGTAAAAGCAGGTATTGAACTACTTGATGCATCTAGGAATGGGATAGTCGATGCAAGAGTTTTAAAAGAACGTCAGCAGTTAGCTGAAGATGGAGTAGTTACGATATTGGCCGCAATTAGTACTGATGGAGTGATGGTTGCTCCTCCTAGAGTGAATTTACGTGGTGTAATTACTGCTGCAGATGCTAGGAAAATGTCACTTTGGACAGAGAAGGAAATTACTTGGGTATTAGAAAACCGTTGGAAACAGCTTTGTCGTCATACTGGAGGTAAAAATCCTGAAGTTGATTGGGTAGGTGTTCAAAGAGAAGTTGAAACTGGAATTGGTAGGAGGATGCGAAGAGAATTACAAGTAGAACCCTTGATTCTTTGTCTTGTTCAACCAGCTCCAGGAGGAACTCCTGCTTATAAACCTAGGTTAGAAGATCCAAGCCCTGCTAGATCTAATGCTTCTGGTTCACGAAATGTGTCTCCTAATGGGGTAAGGAAACAAGTTGCAGCTGCGTCCAAAGATCTAGGAAAAGGACAGGTTAATCATCCAATCAATTCACAACCAATCAATGATTTAAACAATAAAGCTAAGAGTGAATCAGATGTAGAAATCCCTTCCGGCAGAGTCCGTCGCCGACGATCAGCAGCTGTTTAAGTTTTTTTTATTTAAATCGTTGTTTGATTCTCTAATTCAATTGAATCTCTATCCCATTTAATTATCCAACCCTCACCAAGATCTCTTCTTCCAGGTTTTTTTCTAGGACCAATAGCAAGACTGATTTCTTCAATTTGCAAGGAAGATAAATGTGTAACACTATTTTCCTTTAGCCAGAATGAGACGATGTTACCCCGGGCACTTTTTGTTAGATTAATAATTCCTTTTCTATAAAGACCTTTTTTATTTCTTAAGCTATTAAGTGCGAGTTGAATTAGGGAGTTTTGATCTTTTTTATAATTTCTAATTCTTTCTGATAGAGAGGCTATTCTAAGACTACACCCTGGATATAGCTCTTCTAAAATAGGAATTACTTTATGTCGTATCTTATTTCGACTTAAATTCATATTTTTATTGCTAGGATCAATCCAAATAGGTAATTCCATATCTGAGCATATAGTTCCTGTTTCTTCTCTGCTAAAACACAACATTGGTCGTATAAGTTTCGTTTTTAGGAATATAGGATTCTCTTCAAGGCTTCTTGAAGAACTCATGCTACCTAGTCCAGCTAGGTCTGTGCCCCTTGATAAATTTAATAAAAATGTTTCTGTTCGATCACTACTTGTATGGCCTGTAAGTATATGTAAGCAGGGCTCCATATTGTTTGTTTGAGAAATTAGCTTGGCTGTATTCTTTAAACTTTCATATCTCCATGACCTTGCTAGGGATTCATTTTTAGTTTCTTTTATGGCTCCTGAAGTTATAAATAAATCTAGATGTTTCTCTTTGCACCATTCTTTTATTTCTTTAGCAAAAGTTGAAGATTTATTATGCCAATTATGATCACCATGCCATACATATAATTTCCACTTGTGAAGTTTTTGTAAATCTAAAAGCAATCCTGTTAATGCCATAGAGTCCTGGCCACCAGATAGTGAGATTAAAAGAGGTTTTCCACTAGGGAGGAGAGAAGGGTTTGCTTTGAGGTGGTTATGAAGTCTGTTATGCCATTTACTCCAGTGATTTGGTGGTTTTTTAAAGGGAAATTGGAAATTGTTTTTCATTTGAGGACAGTTTCTATTGCTATTTATTAGAGAATGGGAGAATCTGAGTCATTGGAATTTTTTTGATGAAGCGTCTTAACCTATTGCCCGCAGCTCTGTATAACAGCCTTAAGAAGCGTACGCTTCTTAAGGTTATTTCAGGCCTAAGTAATTTTGACCCTTCTTCAGTTGAACGTGTAGCCAAATCGGCTAGCCAAGGAGGAGCGGATTTATTGGATATTGCATGCGATCCAGTATTGGTTCGATTGGCGCTTAGCTCATCTGGTTTGCCGGTTTGTGTTAGCTCTGTTGAACCAGAGTTATTCCCTGCTGCTATTGATGCAGGAGCATCAATGGTTGAAATCGGCAATTTTGATACTTTTTACCCACAAGGACGCTTTTTTGATGCGAAGGAAGTTCTAGCCTTGACTCATAAAACAAGGTCGATTTTACCCACGGTAGTTTTATCAGTTACTGTTCCTCATATTTTGCCCTTGGATAAACAAGAGCAACTTGCCCTAGATTTGGCCGCGGCTGGCGCAGATTTAATTCAGACTGAGGGAGGCACTAATGCGCGACCTTTTAGCTCAGGAAGCCTTGGTTTGATAGAAAAAGCAGCTCCTACCTTGGCTGCAGTGCATAGCATTTCTAGTGCTTTTAGAAAGGTTGGATGCAGAGTTCCAGTACTTTGCGCTTCTGGATTATCTGCAGTTACTCTTCCTATGGCGATTGCCTCAGGTGCATCAGGAGTTGGTGTTGGGTCTGCGATAAATCGACTGAAAGATGAGGTAGAAATGATTGCCGGTGTTAGGGCCTTAAGTGAATCATTGAAACTAAAAGAGGCTTTTAGCTTGAAATAACCAACAAGTTTTTAACTTATTAGAAATTCTTGAATGCTGATTATTAATGTGTAATTTGGTATTTTGCTTTTTTCTATATGATTTATTTTTTAGATTTTTAAATTAAATAATCTTATGAATAATTATCAACTAGAAGCTCCTTATAGTCCTAAAGGTGACCAACCAAAAGCTATCGATCAACTGGTTGATGGTGTAAATGCGGGGAAGCCTTATCAGACCCTTTTGGGTGCGACTGGGACAGGAAAAACATTTACTATTGCAAATGTTATAAATCAAACAGGAAGGCCAACTTTAGTACTTGCCCATAATAAAACTTTGGCTGCTCAATTATGCAATGAATTACGAGAATTCTTTCCAAAAAATGCAGTTGAGTATTTTATTTCTTATTATGATTATTATCAGCCAGAAGCCTATGTGCCTGTTAGCGATACTTATATAGCAAAGAGTTCCTCTATTAATGAAGAAATTGATATGCTTCGTCATTCAGCAACCCGCTCTTTATTTGAAAGGCGTGATGTTATTGTAGTAGCATCAATTAGTTGTATATATGGACTAGGAGTACCCAGCGAATACCTTAAAGCTGCTGTTAAATTTCAAGTAGGGGAAACATTGAATATTAGATCTGTATTGCGAGAATTAGTTAATAATCAATATAGCCGTAATGATCTTGATGTGAGTCGTGGTAGGTTTCGAATTCGAGGAGATGTTTTGGAGATTGGGCCTACATATGAGGATAGATTAATAAGAATAGAATTGTTTGGTGATGATATTGAATCTATTAAATATATTGACCCAATAACAGGAGAAATACTTGAGGATTTAAATCAGGTTAGCGTTTATCCTGCTAAACATTTTGTTACTCCTAAAGATAGACTTGACTCAGCAGTTAAGGCAATTAACCAAGAGATGAAGGAATCTTTGGATATATTTAACAATGACGGAAAGTTGCTTGAAGCTCAACGTCTTGAGCAGAGAACTAAATATGATTTAGAAATGTTGAAAGAAGTTGGTTATTGCAATGGTGTTGAGAATTATGCGAGACATTTAACAGGAAGAATTAAGGGCTCTCCGCCTGAATGTTTAATTGATTATTTTCCAGATGACTGGTTATTAGTTGTTGATGAAAGCCATGTAACTTGCTCGCAAATATTAGCTATGTACAATGGAGATCAAGCAAGAAAAAAAGTTTTAATTGATCATGGCTTTAGGCTTCCTAGTGCAGCAGACAATAGACCATTAAATAGTCAAGAGTTTTGGGGAAAAGTAAGACAGACTGTTTTTATAAGTGCCACTCCTGGAGATTGGGAATTTCAAAAGTCAAATGGAGAAATTGCAGAGCAGATTATAAGACCAACCGGAGTATTAGACCCTATTGTAGAGGTTAGGCCAACAGAAGGTCAGGTTGATGATTTGTTAAGTGAGATTAAAAAAAGAGCAGAATTAAATGAAAGGGTTTTGGTTACTACTCTAACAAAAAGAATGGCTGAAGACCTTACTGATTATCTATCAGAAAATGGAGCGCGAGTAAGATATTTGCATTCTGAGATTCATTCAATTGAAAGGATTGAAATTATTCAGGATTTACGATTAGGTGAATATGATGCCTTGATAGGAGTTAATCTTTTAAGAGAGGGTCTTGACCTTCCAGAGGTATCTCTTGTTGTTATTTTAGATGCAGATAAAGAAGGTTTTCTTCGAGCTCAAAGGTCTTTAATCCAGACAATAGGAAGAGCAGCAAGGCACGTAAATGGAGTTGCAATTTTATATGCAGATAATCTAACTAATTCAATGGAAAAAGCGATTAATGAGACAGAAAGGCGAAGGAAAATTCAAAATCAATATAATGAAGATAATAATATAGTTCCAAAACCAGCAGGTAAAAGGTCTAGTAATTCAATTCTTTCTTTTTTAGAATTATCGAGACGTTTACAAAAAGATGCGCCTAATGCTGAACTTGTTGACATTGCCGAAAGGGCGGCAGATGCGATATCAATCGAATCATTTGAGGGTATGACCCTTGAAGCATTGCCAGAATTAATAGATAGCCTAGAGAATCGAATGAAAGAGGCCGCTAAGGATTTAGATTTTGAAGAAGCGGCTAAATTACGAGATCGAATCAAGAAGCTCAGAATAAAGATGTTAGGCAATAAATAGATTTGATATAGAGCTCTTGCTCATTCTATGTCTTTAATTTTCCAAGATTAAATTTGCTATGAACAGCATTTAGGGCTTTGATTCCATCTTTTTGTGCAACGACACAACTAGTTCTTATTTCACTTGTTGCAATCATTCCAATATTAATATTTTCATTGGCAATTGCCCTGAACATTTTCCCAGCAGTTCCAACAGTACTTGGCATGCCTGCCCCTACAGCGCTCACCCTTGCAATTGCTGGACCCTCTTGTAATCTTGTCCCTGGCCAAGCTGATAGGAGAGGAACTAGGGCATTTTCAGCTAGTTTCCTTTCTTCTTTTTTAAGTATAAAACTTATATCGCGACTGCCATTCTCATGTTGTCTTTCTGACTGAACAATTGCATCAAGGTTGATTCCAAAATCAGCCATGGCTAAACATAAGGATGCAGCTGTCCCTGGCTTATCTGGTACTCCTATTACACTGAGTTGTGCCTGTTCTATATCTAATGCAATACCTCTCACCTCCGGTAAATTAGCATCTTTGACTTGTGGATTAATAAGTATTTGATTTTCTATTAAATTAAATTTTTTAGCAACAGCTTGCAGTGCTTTTCTGCCTAACCTTTCATCAATAACACAACTAACTTTTACTTCGCTAGTTGCAATCAATCTGAGATTAATACCAGATCTAGACAGAGTTTCGAAAAGGCTTGCTGCAATTCCTGGCCTGCCCATTATTCCAGCCCCATTAATGCTGATTTTTGTCATGGAACTCTCTGCAGATAGTTGACCACCAAATTTCTTTAGTGTTTGGCCACAAATTTCTTGAGCTTGATTAAATTGGCTTTGATTGACTGTGAACGTAATGTCATTACTAGTTCCTTCATGAGTTGATTGAATAATTAGATCTACATTTACATTTCCATTAGATAGAGCCTCGAAGAGATCTGCTGCTATTCCGGGTTTATCAGGGATATGAGAAAGAGCTAAAACTGCTTGTTCTTCAACTATTTCAACTCCATCAACTGGCCGACCTAATTCAAGTCCTTCTTTACCCAGTAAACGTTCAGTTGTGCTTGTGATTGTAGTTCCTTCTTCATCACTTGAGCTTGAACGAACTACAACATTGACACCATAGTTTCGGGCAATTTCGACAGCCCTTGGGTGAAGTACTTCTGCACCAAGACTTGCCAACTCAAGCATCTCATCACAACTGACTTCATTAATTAGTTGTGCGCTAGAGACTTTGCGAGGGTCTGTTGTAAGGACTCCAGGCACATCAGTGAAAATTTCACATTTATCGGCATTGAGAGCAGCAGCAAGTGCGACTGCAGACGTGTCGGATCCCCCTCTGCCTAATGTTGTTATTTCTGCGGTGTCAGCATTGCCAGCCGTTGTTCCTTGAAAGCCTGCTACAACAACAATTTGCCCTGCTTCTAAAAGAGTTTTTAGGCGTTCTGTTCTTATTTCTAGGATTCTTGCTTTGCCATGAGAAGATTCGGTCACTATTCCTACTTGAGACCCCGTCATTGAGACTGCTGGTAAACCCAGCTGGTCAAGTGCCATTGTCATCAAAGCTATAGAAACTTGCTCTCCTGTTGAGAGAAGCATGTCCATTTCTCTTTGTGGAGGACTTGCATTAATGCTCTCTGCTAGGGCTTTTAGCTCATCTGTTGTATGCCCCATTGCAGAAACTACTACTACAAGCTCGTGACCAAGTTCTTTGCTATGAGCAATTTTCTTAGCTACGGCTTGAATTCGTTTGATGTCACCAACGGATGTTCCACCGAATTTTTTAACCAGTAATGCCATCCTTGTTTTTCAAGAACTTCTTGATTATTTCAGTGTGAAGGTCAATTAGTTGAGATTCATTAGTAGCCCATCTCGGAAAGCGTTCTTTGGACTAACACCTCGCTTTAATGCGGCTTCTATAGTCAATAAATTGCTTAACAAGTTTAGGAATCGCTTGGGCTGTATCCCTTGCAATTGTTTTCGCATAACGTAGATGCGTTTTGGATTAGAGATGCCTGCAGCTTGAGCAATCACTGAAACATCCTTTTCTCCATGAGATTCCAGCAAACTTACCCATAACCAACCTCGGACTTGTCCTGTAAGTGTTGCAATGATTTTCAGTGCAGGCTCTCCTGTTTCTAGCAAGGCATCTATGAGACCAATGGTATCTCCAATTTGGTCGTTTAAGAGTGAATTTCCAATTTGCAGAGAATTTGTAGTTATACCACTAGTTAATGCTGAGACTGCATTCGCTTTAATTAATAATGGTTCCTTTTCATTGATGGGGTTTTCGTTTTCAATTCCTGCATGTAAAGCAAGTTTTTCTAATTCTGAGACAAGTCTTGTGCTATCTGTGCCAATTGCTTCAACTAATATGGACAATGCCTTTTCTTCAAGTCTAAGACCTAGATCTTGAGCTGTGCTTTCAACAAGGTCTCGTTGACCTTTTTGATCCCAAAATGCTGGAAGATTAAAGGTTCTTTCTTTTGCCTGTCCTGATTTAATTAGATTTTTTAGATATTTTGTGGTTTTAAGTCTTGCGTCGGGTTTGCTTGGATTGGCTAGAACTAGATGGCAGTTTGGAGGTATTAGCTCAAGATCTTTTTCGAAGCGTTTGGCTAGCTCTGAGGGGCAGTTATTGCAAAATGGACTTTGATTAAGCAAAACAATACGCTCACCGCTACCAAAGGGTGGGGTTCTCGCTTCTTCAAGAGCTTTACTTGCTTGGTCTGCTTCTTTCCCATCAAGTCTGCTCAGGTTGATACTTATCCAAGCAGGATCAAGCAAGTCGCTAATTAACGCTTCTGTTGCTCTTTCAATAGCAGCAGTATCACTGCCCCAGATTAGATGGATTGGCATTGATCAAGAAGACTAGATTTTGTATTTGATGGCGGTTTACCAGGAATTTTCAATAGGGGGATTGCATGAGCATTGACCATCCGATTTTTCTCAAGAGCATTCAACATATTCAAAATTATTTAGGGTCTACTGGTTTGGACTCATTGCAGCAGCAGGTTTTAGAGCGGTTGATTCACAGTAGTGGTGATTTTGATCTAATGCATTTGCTTGTTTTCAGTCCAGATGCATGTCAGATAGGGATTTCGGCGTTGTCATCTGGTTCAGTAATCCTTACAGATACTGAAATGGCAGCCTCTGCAGTCAAGCCAATGGCAAGGAGAACACTTAACTCTGAAGTCCATTGTGTTCTTGATTGGTCACCAGACTCTTCCACCCAAGAATTCACTCGAACTGCTCTTGGTATGAAAAGGGCTTGGATTGATCTTTCACGAGATAGAGGAAGGAACCAGCAAGCACCAATAGTTCTTATAGGCAGTGCTCCAACCGCTTTAGATGTTTTATTGGAGATCGTTTCTCAAGGAGAGACTCCTCCGAGTTTGATTATTGGGATGCCAGTAGGTTTTATTGGAGTAGCGGAAAGTAAGAAGCGATTAGAAGCAAGTGGCTTGAATTATGTTTTGCTTAAGGGGTCTCGAGGAGGAGCTGGTTTGGCTGCTTCTGTTGTTAACGCATTAATGCGAGCAACGGTTATATAGATTCTTAGGAATTAACTAGAAGGATCTTTTTTACTAGTTGGTGCTTCTGTTTCAAGTTTATTTAAGATTGTTCTTGCACGGGTTAAAACTTGATTAGGAACTCCTGCAAGTCGTGCTGCTTCAATTCCATAGCTTTGGCTAGCGCCACCACTTTTAATTTGATGTAGAAAAATCAATTCTTTTCCTGTTTTTTGAACTAAAACTTGAAAGTTTTTAACATTTTTAAGTCTTTTACTTAGATCATTAAGTTCGTGATAATGGGTAGCAAAAATAGTCCTGCTATGAAGTTTATTTGCAAGGTGCTCACTAACTGCCCAAGCAATTGAGAGACCATCAAATGTAGATGTTCCTCTCCCTATCTCATCTAAAAGTACTAATGAACGCTTAGTTGCATTATTCAAAATATTTGCAGTATCAGCCATTTCTACTATGAATGTTGATTGTCCTGCAGCCAGATCATCTACTGCACCTACCCTTGTAAATATTCTATCCACCAGGCCGATTTCTGCCTTTTCAGCAGGAACCCAACTGCCGATTTGTGCAAGTAATTGTATTAGTCCAATTTGTCTAAGAAAACAACTTTTTCCACTAGCATTGGGACCTGTAAGTATTATTAATTCTGTTTCTTTGCCAAGCTTGATGTTATTAGGCGTAAACCTTTCTTCGACTAGAATTTGTTCGACAACTGGATGCCTACATCCTTTTATGTCCATAAATCTATTGCTATTATTATTATCAGGAATTAATATCTTAGGCTTGCAATAGCCTTCACTTGAAGCGAGATCAGCTAATCCAGCCATTGCATCTAGCCCCGCAACAGCTCTAGCTGCTTTTCTAATCGAGTTTGTTTCTAATCCAACTAAATCACGTAGTTTACAAAATAGCTCATACTCACGTTGCGCAGTTCTTGCTTTTAATTGAAAAATTTGTCCTTCACGTGCTTTTAGATCAGGCGTTATAAAACGTTCTTCATTTGCGAGTGTTTGTCTTCGAATCCAGTGATCTGGGACATTAGCTGCTTTTGCTTTACTTACTGAAAAGAAATAACCAAATGTTCGATGATATTGTAATTTTAGGTTGTAATTTTTACTGGATACTTTTTCTTTTTCTTCTTGATTCGAAAGCCAACTTTCTTGATCATCAAGTTGATTACGAAGTCCATCTAGAATTGGATCAACTCCATCATGAATTAACCCTCCCTCGCTTAGATTAAGAGGAGGATTATTAATCAATTGATCTCGAATGATAGAGGAAACTCTTATTAGAGAAGGATTAACTTCGTTTATCTCTTTAAGAAAAGAAGGAATCCTTATCGAAAGCCCTTTTATGTTTTGGGCCAGTTTTGGTAATCGCTCTAGTCCATCGGCAATCGCAATAAGGTCCCTTGCCCCTGCTTGCCCTGCCCCTGCTCTTCCTGCAATTCTTTCCAGATCTCCCATTGGTCTTAATAATTTGCGTATGACTTTGCGTGCGGATCTTTTTTCTACAAGTGTGCTTATAAATTCTTGCCTCTCGCAAATTAACTTTGCATGCATTAGAGGCGCTTCTAACCATTGGCGGAGGCATCTGCCGCCCATCGCAGTAAGTGTTCTGTCAATAGCCCATAGAAAAGATCCATGGAATTGGTTGTCTCTTTGTGTTGTTGTTAGTTCAAGGTTACGTCGTGTTTGTGAATCCAGGATTAGAAAATCTTCTTTATAGTTGATACTTGGTACATCTAGTTTCGGAATAGAGTTAATTTCAGAATCTAGAGGTTTTGTATCGTGCAAGTATGCAAGTAATCCCCCTGCAGCTTGAGTGGCTAGAGCGAAATCTTGAATTCCTAGTCCATCTAATGTTATTAATTGAAAATTCTTTTTTAATGCATTTTCAGCTTCTAGAGGATTAAAATGAACTGAGGAAATATCTGTTAGTTGAGATGTTTCAGGACACCAGTCTTTGGATATGCAGCATTCTGCCCCCCCCCCCACACAATTTCTGATGCATTGATTTGGGAGATTTCTTGCTTGAGATTGGATAACCCTATGCCTTCTCTCAATATGAATTCACCTGTACTTACATCTGCACTTGCTAGTCCCCAAGCTATTTGAGTTTGTTGATTGGGCTCTTCAATAAAAACTGCTCCCAACCAATTGTTTTTCCTTGCCGACAGCATTCCTTCTTCAATTACCGTTCCTGGAGTAAGGATTCTTGTGATTTCTCTTTTAAGAAGGGACCCTTTTGATGGCTTGCTTTCTAATTGGTCGCATAAAGCAACACTGATTCCTCGTCGTATTAGTTCTGCGCAATATCTCTCTGCTGCATGATGAGGAACGCCAGCCATTGGAACACGGCCAATGGTTTTCCCAGCATCTTTCCCCGTGAGAGTTAGCTCAAGTATTCGAGAAAGCCGTATTGCATCTTCAAAAAAACATTCATAGAAATCTCCAAGTCTGTAAAGCAAAACCTTTGAAGGGTTTGCTGCCTTGAGTTCTACGTAATGACGAAGAACGGGAGTGAGTTGGTTTGGATCAACCATTGAGTGATTGGCCCATGCAGGTTCTTCATCGTTTGAAGTATTGATGTTTTTTTCGAGGCTTGCAGTTTCGTTTTTGTGTGAGGGATTAGGTTTTAGGCGCCTTCTAGGTCTTTTTTTTGCATCTTCAGCTAGTTGAAGGTCAGAAAGATGTGTTTTTGAGGCATCAACAATTTTTTTTGTTGAAATTGACTCCTTAGATGCTTCTGTGAAATCACCAAACAAGTTGCCCTGCAGGGGTTCGGCGTCGACATGCATAGGTCAATTTGGCCATTTATAAGCTCGCATCGTAAGGGTGAAAACCTTTTTACATGTGAAGCCTCGCGACACACGAGGCTTTCTTTCCCACAGATGTATCAACCTCATGGGAGAATTAGTCAATGCTTAGAGCAGTTGCTCCGCCGCTCCATTACCCATGCAGTTCATTAGTTTCATCGCCGCAAACGCTCTGCTATTCGTTTCATTGATAATGGTCATTGGGGTCCCAGTCCTTTTAGCTAAAGGAGAAAGTGGACGCTCAGGTGCGATTCGCTGGATCGAGATTGGCAGTGTTACCTGGCTTGTTCTCCTACTTGTCAACACAGGTATCAGTTTCCTCGTAGTCTGAGCTAGTAATTCAGCTCATAAGCTCTTTCTTTCGTAAAGGGCTAAGAGCTATTTTTTGCTTATTTAATGGCTACTTTTGAAGGACGTTTCACAGATGCCACTGACTTGCGTGTAGCTGTCGTGGTATCAAGGTTCAATGATCTTGTTACAGGAAAGCTCCTCAGCGGATGTCTTGATTGTTTAGCTAGACATGGATTAGATACTTCTGCTACCAGTCCTCAATTGGATGTTGCCTGGGTTCCAGGTTCATTTGAGTTGCCAATTGTTACTAAGGCTTTAGCCAATAGTGGGCGTTATCACGTTTTGATAGCACTTGGAGCAGTAATTAGAGGAGATACCCCTCATTTCGATGTGGTTGTTTCTGAAGCGAGTAAAGGGATTGCATTGGTTTCTCGAGAAACTGGAATACCTGTTATTTTTGGACTTTTGACTACTGACACAATGCAACAAGCTCTAGAAAGAGCAGGGATTAAGAGCAATTTGGGTTGGAGCTATGCTCTACAAGCTCTTGAAATGGGCTCTTTAATGCGTGAACTCCATTCAGCTAACTTAAGTAAATGAATGTCTTTATTGACCAGTTCACCTGTCTTAGGGCATGCTAATTAGAGCAAAGCTCTTCTAATTGGCAACTTTGCGGATGTAGCTCAGTGGTAGAGCATCTCCTTGCCAAGGAGAGGGTCGAGAGTTCGAATCTCTTCATCCGCTTTTCATAAGGTCTTCTTTCTTAGAGGGCCTTTTCTTATTGGATATCAACACATGGGAATCCATTACTCTCCTTCACTTTGATTGATATTTGAACCCAATCAAAAGTAATGAGAAGGAATTTTATGTTGCTTGGACTTTTTTGTCGTATCGTAATCGAACTCTTCTTCTGAATTGATTGTGCTTCTTCTGGGTATTCATGGAGGACATAATAGTTCAGTTTGCCTGCTTGATTTAGATCAGAAGAAAATAATAGGAAATTTAGAAATAGAAAGGATTACCAGGATAAAAAATTATGAAGGCATTACCGAAGACCAAATAGAAGAGGTTGTCAAAAGATTTGGATATCAAATAAATCAAATAGATGCTGTAGCAGCTGGCTTTACTAATCCATTTGAGAAAGAGAGGACTAAAGTTAGACCTCAGTTAATTAAATGTAAGAAAAATATATTTGGAAGAGATATTGATTTTATTAAAATACCACATCATTTTGCACATGCAGCATCTTGTGCTGGTGTTAGCAATTCCAGAAAGATGTTAATAATCACCTTAGATGGAATTGGAGATGATGTTAATACTTGCGTATTTTTTTATGATAAAACTTCAGGATCTATTGATGGAAAAGTTTATGGCTACGTTAGAAGATCTCCTGCTTGTGTCTGGGGTGCAATGTGCATATTTAACTATAAAACAGGAGAGCTCAAAGGACCAGGAAAATTAATGGCTCTAGCAGCTTATGGTGAAAAGGATACAAAAGCACATGCACAATTGTTAAATTATTTTTCTCTTCCTTCACTTAAAATTGGTTATTTAGAACCATTTAATCATGGTGAGGATTTGTCTGATAATCGTTCTAAGAGAAGTCAAGATGTAGCAGCAGAATTGCAGGGATATACAAATATATATATGGAGGGTTTAATTGATTGGGCAATAGAACTTGCAAGAAAAGAAGGTTTCCAATTTGATGAAATAGGTTTTTCTGGCGGATTGTCCTTAAATATTGTTGCTACATCTTACGCCTTAAAAAGACATAAATTAAAAGAAGCTGTGATTCCACCTTTCCCTGATGATAGTGGTTTAGCATTTGGATATGCGATGTTAGCTGCAAGCAATATTTATGGAATCAATATTAATAAATTTGCGGCAGATTTTACTCCATATCTAGGTCCTTTATATCCAGAATCGCGTATTCAAAATTCTTTAAAGGGATTAGAAAATAAAGTAACTTATAATATTATAGATAAAAATAGATTAAATCAAATCATAGCTAATGACTTATCAAATAGAAAAGTTTGTTTTCATTTTAAAGGGTCCTCAGAGTCTGGACCGAGAGCATTAGGTAATAGAAGTATTCTTTATGATCCTTCCGATATAAATGCTAGGGAACTTTTAAATCAAATTAAGTCTAGAGAATGGTATCGTCCTTTTGCTCCAATGATTATAGATGAATACGCAAAAGAAGTTCTAGACTATCCAATATTTCCTTCTATTTATATGACTACTTCGGCAAATATAAGAAGCGACTGGTGCCAGAAGTTTGTAGGCGCAATTCATATTGATGGAAGCTGTAGGCCACAATTAGTATCAAAAAAAAGTAATTCTAATTTGTATGAAATTTTAGTCAACTTTAATAAAATAACTGGGATTCCAGGAGTTATAAATACGAGTTTTAACATAAATTCTCCAATAGTAGAGACACCTGAGGAGGCAATACAAGTATTTTTAAAAGCAAAAATATTGGATAAAGTTTTGTATTTAGATAATTATAGGATTATTTTAGATGACTCTCTTTAAATAAGATATTTTGCCCTCGTTATCAGGCTAATTTTTTTATATAAGAATACTTAAAAAATCATATTTTTTTCCATTGGATTAATACCACCTAAGTTATTTGGCTTTGAAAGATTATAACCGAAATATATAATTAGACAGTTCGTATAGACTTGAATTGAACTAATGAGGTCGTCTCTACCAAGTATGCTTAGATGACCTATAGTCTCTTTATGTCTTCTTGGTATCTTTATATTATTAACTTTTGATAACTCTACTCTTTTAAGAAAATCTCTATTTAAAACATCTATCATTCCCTCTATAAATCCTTTCACTGTCAAACCTTGATGATATGAATCAGGAGTAGGTATTAGGCAATTATGTTCTCTATATATTTCTTTCAATTCCTCTGGAAAAATATCATTACCATACATACACTCTATATCTTCAATTGAATAAATGCCTTCAGGTTTCATATAGTTGCTTAGAAGATCAAAACCACTTAACATATGCTCATTCTTATGACTACCGTCATCAATAATTAAGTCAAAACCTCCATATTTATCCAATGCAGATCTTGCGATCAAGGTTAATGTATCTTTATTCCCTTGTGAGTCTGAGAAAAGGTTTATTCTGTTAGGGTAATCTGCTAATAGCTTTTCTCTTTTAACTTTTGTAAGGCTTGAATCATTTCCTATATCTATTCCATAAGCAACTATTCTTTTGTCAATTGCTAGTAAAGCATTAAGCGTTTCATAGCTTCTATTCCCTATTTCAAATATGCATATCGAATCATTATCTTTTTTTACTTCAATAAGTTTAAGTAAAATTTTTGGGTAAATATGATGGAATTCATTTAATTTATGAGGAGAGTATTTTTTGAACATTTCTTTGATTCTTTTTTCTTCCATATATGCCTTGAAAGATGTTTCTAGTTAATTTTACACTAAGTTCGACTTCTGACAATATTCTTGTTAAATTATATAGGCTTACTTTGAGCCATGCATCGATAGTTTTCAAACAGTAGTTAGATTAAGTCCTTATATTGAGAGAAACTTAGATTTCTTCACTAATTTTTATAGACATTAGCTTTTGATTTTTTTCGCTAGAGAATCCTAACTGCTCATAAAATTCAAAGCTTTTTGTGGTCATTAAATAGATTTTTTCTACTTCTGATATTTCTGCTGTGTCAAGTAATTTTTCTACTACTTTTCTGCCTAAACCCCGTCCCTGTAGATCACCTGCTACAACAATGTCCCATAGGACTGCCCTGTAAATTCCATCAGTAGTTGCTCTTCCAAAGCCAACCATTCTTTTACCTCGCCATAGACTTATGACAACTTGACTACCAGCTAGCATCTTGCGAATTTCTCGCGTGCTTCTTCCTTTAGCCCAGAAGGCGTGTTTATTCAACAATCTCTGCAGTTTAAGCAGTCCTCTTCTTGGCTTTAATTTAGGTCCTAGGCCTAGCCATCGAAGCCCAGGTGCTCCGGGCGCATGTTTTACAAGGACGATGCGGCTCATTTCAAGTGCTTCATGTAAGTATTTTCGAAGAGGTTCTTCTTTATGACTCGCAAGGGGATCATCCTCGCAGGAGGCACTGGTACGCGTTTACACCCCATAACAAAGGCTGTTAGCAAACAGTTGATACCTGTTTATGACAAGCCAATGGTTTTTTACCCTTTAACGACCCTTATGTTGGCTGGTATTAGAGAGGTTCTTCTTATAACTACACCAAATGACCAACCTGCCTTTAAGCGTTTATTGGGGGATGGTAGTCATTGGGGTATGTCTATTGATTATTTGGTACAGCCAAGTCCAGATGGTTTGGCTCAAGCTTTCTTAATAGGAAAGGATTTCTTGGCAGGTTCATCTGTCGCTTTAGTTCTTGGAGACAATCTGTTTCATGGCCATGATTTAGTACCTCAGCTTGTTACAACTAATCTTGCTGCTCAGCCCGCTACAGTTTTTGCTTATCCAGTCAGTGATCCTGAACGTTATGGAGTTGTTGAGTTTCAGAAAGATGGCAGAGTTTTGAGTATTGAAGAGAAACCATTAAAACCTAAAAGTAAATATGCTGTCACAGGCTTATATTTTTATGATGAGACGATTGTTGAACGTGCTAAAAGTGTTCAACCTTCCGAGCGTGGCGAATTAGAGATTACTGATCTGAATTTGCAGTATTTGGAAGAAGGCTCTTTGCGAGTTGAATTAATGGGTAGGGGTATGGCTTGGTTAGATACAGGTACATGCGATTCTCTTCATGATGCTGCTTCCTATATCAGAACTCTTGAGCATCGACAAGGGCTGAAGGTTGGTTGCCCTGAGGAAGTTGCGTGGAGACAAGGTTGGATCAACAGTCAAGAATTGGCTGTATTGGCTGAACCACTTAGGAAAAGTGGTTATGGAGATTATCTCTTGCAAATTCTTAAAAACCCTGAATTAATATAAAAAATGGAAGCTAAAGAGCTTAAAACATTTAATGGTAAAACTCTTTCTGGACCATTATTAATTACTCCAAAGTGTTTTTCTGATGAAAGAGGATTTTTTTTTGAAAGTTGGAATTTGAGTGCTTGGACTGAGACCCTTAGTAGCTATGGACAAAACGCCAAGCGATTCGTCCAGGATAATCATTCAAAGTCAATTCAAGGAGTTTTACGGGGCTTGCATTATCAGATGCGTCCCCATGCGCAAGGAAAGTTGGTACGAGTAATTGCAGGAGAAGTTTTTGATATAGCTGTCGATATTCGCTTGTCTAGCTCAACTTTTGGTGAGTGGGTTGGTGCAAGATTGAGTAATCAAAATAAAAAGCAATTATGGATTCCAGAGGGATTTGCACATGGGTTTTTAGTCCTAAGCAATCATGCCGAGGTTCTTTATAAAACTACAGATTTTTGGAGTAAAGATTCAGAGCGCTCAATTCGTTGGGATGATCCCCAGCTGGCAATTTCTTGGCCTAAGTGTCAAAAGGAAGTCCAAGTTTCTACAAAGGACCAGGCTGCTTCATTTTTTAAAGATCTTTCTAAGTCGGAGCTTTTTGAATGAAGGTATTGCTTACTGGTTCTGCTGGTCAACTTGGCAATGCGTTAATTTCTCAACAACCAAAAATTTTATCAGGAAAAAGAGTTGAGTTGATTGCATGCACAAGAAAAGAGCTGAATCTTGCAGATCCAGATGCTATTTATCAGCTTGTTAATGAACAAAGGCCTGATTGGGTTATTAATGCTGGTGCATTTACTAATGTGGATCAAGCTGAAAAGGATTTTGCTTTAGCTAAAGCGGTCAATGCATTAGCTCCAGCAGCGTTTGCAGATGCTTTAAGTGAATTTGGTGGTCGTCTTTTGCAGTTAAGTACGGATTTTGTTTTTAATGGCAAGCAAGGTTCTCCATATAAACCTCATCAAGGTGTTGACCCTTTAGGGGTATATGGTGCTTCGAAGGCAGAAGGAGAGATTGCAGCTCTCAGGTTGCCTGGGGCGAGATTATTAAGAACTAGTTGGGTTTATGGCCCAATAGGTAAGAATTTTTGTCTAACTATGCTGAGATTGCACGAAGTTAAAGCAAGTGCAGATGAGCCAATAGGCGTAGTTGCAGACCAGGTTGGTTGTCCTACTGCGACCCATACCCTTGCTAAGGCCTGTTGGAGAGCATTAGAATTAGAAGATTCAGAGCAATCTCGAATACTTCATTGGAGTGATGCAGGTGCAGCTAGTTGGTATGACTTTGCAATAGCAATAGGGGAATTGGGAATAGAAGTTGGTCTCTTAGATAAGTCAGCAGTTGTTAAGTCAATCAAAACTATTGATTACCCAACACCAGCCAAACGTCCAAGCTTTTCCATATTGGATTGCTCCATAACTTATCGTTTACTTGGATTTGAGCCTTTGTATTGGCGAAATGCGTTAAGAGAAGTTTTGCTAAAGGTCTCAAAGAGAGATAATTGATGATGTGAGTTCAAGCTTTTTTTAGACTTTTCAACTACCTGGATTGACCTCTTTGATTGATACAGCAACCTCTTTAATTAAATTTCCTCGAATTCTTGTTACTGGAGGAGCGGGCTTTATAGGTGGCGCAGTAGTACGTCGCTTATTGCGATCTACAAATTCTAAGGTTTTTAACCTTGATAAGTGTAGTTATGCAAGTGATATGACTGGAATTGATAATGCCTTAAAACAACTTGAGCCTTCTTTAGAAGGAAGGCATATTTTATTAAAAGCAGACCTATCTGATTTTGATGCTACCCAAGCTGCTGTAAGGGAGTCAGATCCTGACCTTGTTCTTCACTTAGCAGCAGAAAGTCATGTAGATAGATCAATTGATGGGCCACGAATATTTCTTGAAAGCAATGTTTTGGGAACCTTTAATCTACTTCAATCAGTCAGGAATCATTGGTTAGAATTAATAGATAATAGAAAAGAAAATTTCCGCTTTCATCACATTAGTACTGATGAAGTTTTTGGATCGCTCGGTGAGAATGGGAGCTTTAATGAAACTACACCATATGATCCTCGTTCTCCTTATTCAGCCACTAAAGCAGCTAGTGATCATTTAGTAAGGACTTGGCACCATACTTATGACTTGCCAGTTATACTTACAAATTGCTCTAATAATTTTGGACCATGGCAATTTCCTGAGAAACTTATCCCTTTGGTGATTCTTAAAGCACTATCCGGAGAATCAATTCCTCTATATGGTGATGGAGGTAATATTCGTGATTGGCTTTACGTTGAAGACCATGTTGATGCACTATTACTTGCAGCAATTAATGGGAAGATAGGAAGAACATATTGTATTGGTGGCTTTGGGGAAAGAACTAATAAGCAGGTCGTTCAATTTATTTGTCAATATTTAGATAAACGGGTTCCTAGGGGTAAACAATATTCAGACTTAATTAAAAAGGTTGATGATCGTCCTGGTCATGATCGCCGATATGCAATTAATTCTAATAGAATCAAAACAGAATTAGGTTGGAGTCCTAAATATACTTTTGAGAAAGGTTTAGAAGAAACTATTGAATGGTATATTTCAAATATAGATTGGTGCAATGCTCTAAATAAAAAATCTGGTTATCAAGGTAATAGGCTTGGATTGCGTAAATAAATTACTTTGGCTATGTTCTTAAATTATCTTGTTTTAATGCTTCTAAAAAACTTTGATAAGTAATTTGTATACCTCTATTTAATGATGTTTTAGCTTCCCATCCTAAGTAATGCATTCGAGACACATCTAATTGTTTTTTTGGACATCCATCTGGTTTTGAATGGTCCCAATAAATTTTGCCATTAAAACCAATAATTTTAGAAACTTTTTCAGCGACCTCTTTGATTGTTATATCTAAACCGCTTCCTACGTTTATAATATTAAATGGATTATTCTTCGAGTCAATTGTTTTTGAATTAGGTTCTGGATTCCAATGCTTTAATGCAAATACACATGCTTCTCCAAGATCGCCTACATATAAAAATTCTCTTAAAGCCTCTCCAGTTCCCCAACAGGTTACAATTTTTTCTCCTTTCTCTTTTGCTTCATGGAAACGACGAATTAGAGCAGGTAAAACATGACTCTCAGTGTAATGATAATTATCTCCAGGACCATATAAATTTGTTGGCATAAGGCTTATAGCATCAAAACCTTTTTCTAATCTTAGCGATGAACATAACTTTATTCCGGCAATTTTTGCGATAGCATAACTTTCATTTGTAGGTTCCAAGGACCCTGTTAGGAGATATTCTTCTCTTATTGGTTGTTTTGAAAATTTAGGATAAATACAACTACTGCCTAAAAATAATAATCTCCTTACTTTTGATTTCCAGGCTGTTTCAATAATATTATTTTGTATTTTTAAGTTTTCCAATAGGAAGTCAGTTTGTTGAGTTGAGTTAGCATGTATACCTCCAACTTTAGCTGCAGCTATAATTACAACATCTGGCTTATTTTCTTGGAACCATTCAGTTACTTGATTACTTATACTTAAGTCTAGTTCATGTCTTCGAGGTGTAAGTTGATTCCTGAAACCATGCTTTTCTAAAGATTTACTGATTGCATTGCCTGCCATTCCACTTGATCCTGCTATAAATATGCGATCATTTGATTTAATCAGGGAATTTTTTTCAAACATTTTTACTATCTTATTTTTGATTTTAGTTATCTTTTGGGGAATGAGGTGGGTTTTCTAGGGAGCTTATTACCTCAAAGCCTTTATCTGTTAAGACTCTTTCTTTGGCTGTTTCTTTTTTTTCTGAAGCAACCATTTCCGCGATTAATTCTTCTAGGGAACAGCTGGGTGTCCAGCCAAGCTTCTTCTTTGCCTTGCTTGGATCACCTAAGAGGGTTTCAACTTCAGCAGGACGGAAATATCTAGCATCTATTCTGACTACAACATCACCATTATCTTTTCGCTTGCCTATTTCGGATAGGCCATCACCGATCCATTCAATTGGACTAACACCTTTATTTCCCCAACCTAATTCTGATGCTGTTAATTCTATAAATTTTCTCACTGACTCTTGTCGCCCTGTAGCAATTACATAGTCTTCGGGACTTTCTTGTTGGAGCATTCTCCATTGCATTTCTACATAATCACGGGCATGTCCCCAATCTCTTTTTGCATCTAGGTTCCCGATATATAGGCAATTATCTAACCCAGCATCAATTCTGGTTAACCCACGAGTGATTTTTCTTGTTACAAAAGTCTCGCCTCGGCGAGGACTTTCGTGATTAAAAAGTATTCCATTACAGGCATACATTCCATAAGACTCTCGGTAGTTCACTGTAATCCAATATGCATATAGCTTTGCTACTCCATAAGGACTACGAGGATAAAATGGTGTTGTTTCTTTTTGTGGAATTTCCTGAGCATATCCATATAGTTCTGATGTGCTTGCTTGATAAATTCTTGTTTTTTTTGTTAAGCCAAGAATGCGAACAGCTTCTAGAATCCTTAATGTCCCTAATGCATCACAATTAGCTGTATATTCTGCTGCTTCAAAACTTACAGCCACATGGCTTTGTGCTCCTAAATTATATATCTCATCTGGATGTATTTGTTGAATAATACGGATTAAGTTAGTGCTATCCGTGAGATCTCCATAATGCAATATAAATTTTGGATTGCTTTCATGTGGGTCTTGATAAATATGATCAATCCTATTTGTATTAAAACTACTAGAACGTCGCTTCACCCCATGTACTTCATATCCTTTCTCAAGAAGCAATTCTGCAAGATAGGAGCCATCTTGACCTGTTACGCCAGTTATTAAAGCAACCTTGTTATTGTCCATAGTCCTTATTGATGCTTCTATACTAGCTTAAAAATTAAGTGTTGATAGACAGTAATTTTTCCCATCTAGCTACTCCACTATTAAAGCTTGAATTAAGTTGACATAATTTGAATAACTTTTCACCTTCTTTTTTTCTTCTATCTTGATTTAAAAGTGGTTTAATTTGTTCTATCCAACTTTCTGGTTTTTCACAAAGGCGTCCATTCCAACCCCATTCTTTACATGTTTCATTGTATGGGAGTTCATTTGATGCTATCCATGGAATTTCCATATTACTGTATTCTAAAATTTTTATAGAACTTTTAAATTGGTTGAATATATTCTTTTCAAGGGGGGCAAGGCCTATATCGAAGAATAGATTATTTAGATATTCATTGTGACTCTGCAAAGGATAGGTTTCAATTAACCCTTTAGGAAGATTAAGTATATTAGCGAAACTTAAATATCCTTCGTGGTGGCCGATATGAACGAATTTTAGTTTTAAATTGGCATTGAATTTAATCCATTGAGATAATTCTAATAAAATCTCGATATCCTTTGGCCTTGTCCATGGAGCCCCAGTCCATCCTATGCGAGTGAAGCCATCTATTTTTCTTCTTATGCATTCTTTTTTAATTGACGGAGCAGTATTGGGAATAGTAACAATAGATATGTCGTTAAACATTGCTATTAATTGTAATCTTAAATAGTTAGTGCTACATGTTATAACATCACATTTTTTTAAAGATCTAGTGAAACCTTTTAAACGATTTTTATTCCATCCTTTTGCTTGCCATATATAGTCATCAATATCACTAATTATTTTCACACCTCTATTTTTAGCTAAGCCTAGCGTCTCTTCTAAGTTTTTCCAATTTTCATTAAATCGATAAAAGAAAACCTTGTCTCCTTCATTTAAATCATTGATTGCTTTTGGGTCATCTATCACTTCGATGATATAGCTCAGATTTGAAATGTACTGTCCAAACCTTATCCAGAAGCTATGCCACGGAGCTCTCGAGTCGGTTAATGCAAGTATCTTCAAAGTAGATTTTTGCGAATTTTGCTCATAACTTCAGTCCAGTTTCCTTCATCGGGTTGGCGGAAAAGACGCACGCTTCTATACCAGGGTGTTGTTTCACCTTCTAGTCCCCATCTCCATTCAGGGATCCATTTTAGAGCTATCCATGTTGGTATATTCATAGCCCCTGCTAGATGCACAACACTGCTGTCATTGCTAATTAGAAGATCACAGTTTGCCAGAACAGCGGCAGTATCTAAAAAATTAAATGTTTGGTCAAATGCAGATTGACCATTAACTAGAGGAAGGCCTAGCTTAGTATCCAACTGCTCCGCAGCAGGACCTTTTTGTATTGATATGAATTCAACTCTCTTCAAATCTTTTAAAGGTAGAAATTCTTTATAATCCATCGATCGACCTATTCCATAAAGTCTTTTTTCGAAGTTTGGATTACCTTGCCAATGCAAAGCAATCAGTCTGTGTGAGGGTTTTTTCTTAAGTAAGATTTTCCATTTATTGATAAATGATCTATCCAAAGAAATATATCCATTTGACAAAGGAATATTTTCTTTAGTTATCCCTAGTCTATGCGGAAGACTTAGTAAAGGACACCAAAGAATATTTTCATTATGACCACCTACCATTCTAGTTATTTCACCAATATTATTTCCATATTTGAGAAGTGAAGAAAGTATCTCTGGACAGAAAAAAGTAGTTTTTTGTCCTCTATTCCTTACTTCTGTTATCAGTCTGCAAAACTGTAGAGTATCTCCTAATCCTTGCTCTCCAATGATTACTAGATTTTCACACTTGCGCTTATCATTGAAGCCAGTCCAGGCTTCTCCATAAATATCATTATACTTATCGAAGTTTGAGAAACCAGGTTGGAGATATCTATACTCATAAGCTTCCCAGCCTTCTTCATATCTTCCTGCTAGTAAAAGGTCTTGGGCTAGATTGTTATAAGTTTGATTAATTGGAGAATTTTTACTAACAAGACTAGTTTGATATGCTTTTATAGCCCCAGAAATTTTCCTTTGTTGATGAAGACTTAGAGCTAGATTGAACCAAGCCACTCCTTCCTCGGGTATTTGTTTCAGACCTTCGCTTATTAGCTTTTGTGCTAATGCAGGATTTTCACTTATTAATTGACCACCCTGTTTTACTAAATTGTATGGAGCGATTTTGCTCATTTTAAGTGTTGGTTATTTTTTCCAGAATCATCGCTTCTAATTTCTTAGCAGACTCTATTACTGAGAATTTATTATATGCTGTTTTCTTTCCTTCTTTGCTTAATTCAATCATCAATTTTGGATTTTCTATTAATTCCTCGATAATCATAGCCAAATGATTCGCATCACCGGGCCTAAACTTCAATCCATTTTCTCCGTGATTTATCAATTCAGCTGCTCCTCCTACACCACTTGTTATTGTTATTAGACCAGTAGACATAAATTCAGCAGCAACAATACCAAATGCTTCTGGATATATTGAAGGGAATACTCCAATGTGATTTAGTATCATGAATCTAGATAGTTGATTTCTAGTTAGTTGGCCATACCAATAAATATTATCTTCTATCCCTACATTATTAATATAGTTTTTAATTTTTTCAGTGTAGCCTTTTTGAAACTCTGCGCCTGCAATATTAACTTGAACTTCTATACCTTTAGTTTTCAGTTGACCTGCAGCTTCAATGACTGTATGAGTTCCTTTACTCGCCATAATTAATCCAGCAAAAGCTATTTTGATTGGATTAGCTTTAGTTCCAGGCTTATGAGTTAGGTATCCAGATAGAGGTTGTGGTAGATGTCTTTTAGTAGCCTCCTTCCCAAACTTTTCCACTCTTGCTCCTGGATATACTACTGAATCTTGCTTTATTTCTAGACCATATTTCGTTAGAGACTCTTTAACAGCTTGACTAGATGCTACTAACATAAAGTTTTTTTTAGAAGGCATATCTTTTTTATTCATAGGAGGTGCCATAAAACCAATATGATGAAGAACTGGTAAACCTTTATCTACTAAAAGTTTTAGAAATTCAGGACCAATGAGGTCAATATTACCAACTAGAACTCCGTCATAATCGTCTTCTAATATGCAGTTTTGTATTAATGAAAGATTTTTTTGATCTAAGTGTTTACATCTTCCAATATCATTTATAAGACTCATTCCACCTTCAAAACTACCTTTAAGTTCTATTTCTCTTTTAACTTCTTCTCCATTTGGCCCTTTTTTTTCTCCTAGACCAAGGTAACTTTCATTAGCGGTAAGAACTTTTATTTTGTGGCCCCTTTGGATCAAACCCCATACGAAGTCAGCAATGCATCTGCCATAACCTCCGAGCTCTTGAGGAGGGTACAGATTTGTTATAACCAGAATTCTCAATTTTTTTTGCATAAGCTATTCATTCTTGCATGAGGATTCTTTTAGCTATTGTTCATTACTGGTCACCAGAAGGAGGAGCACATCAATCGCTTCGCCCAAATCCAGGACCGCGTGTTGAGGCTCTTAAGCAGCAGCTTCTCTTTCTTCGAAGATTAGGACTGTACCAGTCTTATTTGCATATGGCAGACAGGTCTGTATATCCAGCGAATGAGTCAATACGCAATGAAATAGACATTCGTCTTATCACTGATGGAAAACATCATATTTTAGCTAATTTGCCTAATGAATATCATTCATGCTTTAAGGAGATAAAAACTAATCCAGAGAATCCTAGATCACTTGGTTTTGAGGCTCAAAGGTATCTAGCAACCCAAATAGATAATAATTATGATTTGTATTGCTATCTTGAGGATGATTTGTTGATTTATGACTCTTTATTTTTTCAAAAGATTAGATGGTTTTATAAGACAATGGGAGAGGAGAATATAATACTTCCTCAACGATTTGAATTAAACAGTACACCACATCGTGTTGATAAATTTTTTATTGATGGGCCTATAATAGAGGATGAATTAAGACTTATTATTCCTAAAAAAACACCAGTTTTAAAATGTAGGTGGGGAGGTTTAGACTTGTTATTTGAACCACCTTTAAATCCTCATTCAGGTTGCTTTTTCTTATCCTTAAATCAAATTAAATATTGGGTAGATCAGCCATATTGGATGGATAGAGATTGTTCTTTTATTTCTCCATTGGAAAGTGCAGCTACTCTTGGAATTTCTAAAGCATTTAATTTATTTAAACCTGGTTTGAAAAATGCGTCTTGGTTAGAAATTCAACATTTTGGAACTAGCTATCATGGATTGATAGATTCACCTGATAAATAGATAATGTCAATACATTTACTTTGGGGTTGTGATTCTAATCGTCAGTTTGAATGTTATTGGCTGAATAAACTACTTGGCGATAAAACTATATCAAGTTCTTTTCGACAGTTATCAAAGTCTGAGATCCAAGGACCTATTGTTTTGGTTGAATCTGGCTTGCTTAGGCTTCAGAGAGAGCCTTTAGAACAACAATTGAATGATCAAAAGTTAGCACGACAACTCCGAATAGCTGCTCTTGAAAGTCTTGGATCTTTTAATTTAATCCATATTAGTGATGAAGAAGGCTTAGATGGTGATGAGCTTTATGCTCAGCTGCCGCCACAGACAACGATTTGGCGAAACTTTTGGCATAAGCGCTTTGATGACTTACCTGCTTTGCGGACTTTTCCAATTGGACCTCGAGATGTTTTTCTTTCAGAAGATCTAATAAAGTATGAAAAAGCAAGTAATAGACAATATCCATGGACATTCATTGGGACAATATGGTCTTCAGGGTCTCGAAGAGAAGCCGTTTCAATCTTTCAAAAAGATTTGCCAAAAGGCTTTTACTATGGTGCAAAGAGTTTTGGTCAAGGTTTACCGCTAAATAAATATCGAAATCAGCTTTTGAATTCCATATTTTCTTTGGCTCCAGAAGGTGATCGACATTTAGACACTTTTCGTTTATGGGAAAGCCTATGTTGTGGTTGTATTCCACTAATTGTTGATCATAGGTCTTCTGCTAATCGCTTATTAATTGGTCCGCATCCAATACCAGTTTTTGCTACTTGGCAGGATGCTTTATGTTTTGCAAAAAATAGTTTGCAAGACAAAATATATATTAATCAACTTCAGAATAAAATAAGTAAATGGTGGGGCAGGTATTTTTGTGAATTGTCTCTTTCATTAAGATTAAGTCTTTTAAATTAAGTTAGAGATTAACTGATTTAGATTCTTTTCCCATTTTCCAAACTCTATCTGTTTAGATATTAAACAATTTTGTTGATAACTACTTCCTTTTTTTAATAAATCTTGCCACCTTTCATCAAAGAAGTATGGCAATAGCAAATTATTTTTTTTATTCATTGATACACATAAGTGTACGAGAGCTGTATCTATACTGATAACATGTTCGGATTTTGCGACTAAGGAAGCTAGGCCTAGAATGTCACCATTGCTTGGCTTGTATTGATTTACCCCAGCTCTTTTAAGGACATTTGCTTCCCATGGTTCCCAATTGCTAATATCAGTAATTGTATTGGCTTCAACCCCATTACTAATTAATATTTTGTAGAACTTAATTACTTCATTAAATCTCACAGACCTGCTCCAGTATGAGAGCCTATCACCTTTCCCAACAGCCTTCCAGCAAGTTAGTATTCTTTTAATTTTATTGTTTTTTTCTTGTGATATTTTAATCCAGCTTTGATAGCTTGGTGGACTAGGACCAAGTGCAGCCATTAACTCCATAATATGTAGGCCATCTTTCTTATTAAGACCCTTATCAGATATAGGGATAATACCTTTTAATAAACTCTCAAACTGTATTTTTCTTTGTTCACTCATATATACCTCTAATGGCATATTTGTATTTTTAAATAATGGTATCAGCAGGCCTAAATCCTGCAAGTGATCACCAACACCACCATGAAGCAATATTTTTACAGTATCCTTTTTATTCTGTTTCATACTTTTCCATTTATCTACTATTTCTTTTAGTTGTAAAGGCTCAAAGAGCCATGGATAGTAATCGCCACCCTCAGATCTGCAGACTCTAAATCTGATAGCCCTTTGTATCTTTTTTGAAAGTTCTAATGGATGTGAATCTAATAATTCTAGGACTTCTTTTTTTAAACCCAGGGTAATAGCATTATGGAGCAATTGCTCTGTTTCATTATTGAGTAGTGAGTTTTGTTTAGTTAGCCAGGACTGTGCATATTGAAGATCACAGCAGAACATTGGCCAGTGAGCATGGTCACGTCTCATGAGATATTAAAAATATGAGAGTGCTGTTGATTCACCAAAATTTCCCTGGACAGTTTCGTCAGCTTGCCCCGTATTTGCTTAATAGAGGGCATGAGCTTGTTGCGATCTGCTCTCATGAGCGTCCAATAGCAGTTCAATGTCGGATCCTTCGCTATAAAAAGCCACCAAAGCCTTCGGCTCCTCTGCCAATGAGTCAGGAAATTTGGTTTGAGGGTTTGCAGCGAGCAGAAGCAGTCGCTTCAGTTTGTGCTGATCTCAAGTCTGAAGGCTGGACTCCAGATTGCATATTGGCCCATTCAGGATGGGGTGAAACCCTTGGGCTGGAGGAGGTTTGGTCTGACGTGCCGCAAATTATATGGCCAGAGCTTTGGATTAGACCAGAACATGGTGGATTTGGTAGTGATCCATTGAAGCCAAGGCCTGGGTTGCAGCACAAGATTGAACATCTTGGTCGTAATTCTCTTACAAGAGTTGCTCTTTCAAATGCAAGGTATTGGGTTCTTCCTACAGAGCATCAGGCAAGAAGTTTTCCTGATAGTTTTCAAGGTTCTAACTTGCATATTATTCATGAAGGAATAGACGCCTCATTGGCTCGTCCAAATCCAAATATTATTTGTGAGGTGAGAGGAATTCGGTTTGACCGAAATGAACCAACACTAACATTTATTAATAGGAACTTAGAAAGGCTTAGAGGCTTTGATGTGTTCATGCGGGCATTACCAGAGATCCAAAGCTATATGCCAAATTTGCGAGTAATAATTGTTGGTGATAATGAACAAGGCTATGGATCAGGACATCCCAGTGGCCAGCATCTTAGGCAAGTAATGCTTCAGGAATTAGAAGGAAAATTAGATTTAGAAAGGATTCATTTTTTAGGAAGAATTCCTCATCCTTATCTTATTGGCTTATTACAGGCTTCTTGGGTACATATTTATCTCAGTTATCCATTTGTTTTAGGTTGGAGTTTACTTGAAGCCATGGCTTGTGGCTGTGCAATAGTTGGTAGCTATGGTATGCCTGTTCAGGAAGTAATTAGAGATGGCATTGAAGGTTTATTAGTTCCAATGGACAACCCTCAATTGCTTGCAAAAAAAGTTTGTTCTCTTTTATCAAACGAATCAATGAGAAAACAATTAGGCGAATCTGCCAGAAAGAGAGCTATTGCTTATGACCAAACACATACTTTGCCCAAGCTAACTGACTTAATAGAGGAGTTTGCTTAGAAATGATTTATTTCACTAGAGCCCAGAAATTACGTCATTTATGGATTATGAGTGGATGGAGGAGATGGTTGCCATTGGTTTTGTCTTCTATTCCTTATTTTGTTTCCATATCATGGCTTATTCAGAAGGGACAAGTCTGGATGGCCTATGTGCTCCTTGCCCCTCTTCTAATGACGGCAGTTTTAGCAGCTCTTACATATATTCTTGCCCGACTTGAATTTCGTCGTTGATTTATTTAGTAAATTGAATGGAGTTTGACCGTATTTAAGAGTGGCCCTGCCTAGAAACCCTTGGAGTCTTGCTACATGTGCAGTAGAAGGCAATCGTGATGCATTAGTAGCTTTTTGGCTTGCCGCTCCTCGTGATCAACTGGAACAGCTGTGGAATTCAAGTTTTGGGGAGGCTACGCGTGAGATGGTTCAGGCACTCCATAATGAAGCTCACTTCACTGCGAATCAGGTAGCACTGAGGAATGAAATTGGTGAACGTTTTAGTCAAGAAGGATTGGCTCATCCAATGTGCCAGCAGTTAATGCTTGCAAACTTTTTGTTGGCGCCTCCAGGGCTTTTAAAGATCAATAATGTTGAGCAATATTTTCCAGTTTGGCTTGCAAATGCTTATAAGGAGCTTTATGAAAATGGAACTATACCTGCCTCATCAACTCCCTCGCCGCAAGGATTAGCTTCGCCTCCTCCAACTCCAACTCCAACTCCAACTCCAACTCCAACTCAGACACCTACTGCTGCAAGTTCAATTCCACCTGCACCGGAATTAGGACCTTTTCCTTTAAACCTAGAAGAATTGTTGTCAAATCGTATTCAATTGAATCGACTTCTTGGTCTTTCAAATCTTTATTACATCGATCCAGATGATGAAGAGATTAGAAATGAACTTTTGCAAGTTCGTTCTGCTTTGGCAGCAGCGATTGAAATCTGTCCTGAGAATCAATTGGAGCAGTTTTGGAGTACAGAGCTAGGTGACAGGTATTGGGCTTTGGTTAGATCGGGTATCCAGAAAGAACCTTTATCTCCTGAGGAACAGGCGAGAAAGCAGAATGCTGTTTCTAAGTTAAATCCCTCTATTGGAGGGGGTTTTGGGCAACCATTAGCTTTGAATGCATTCCTGATAACTATGATTTATTTTTTGCCTGGAACAATGCAAGTTGATGGAGCAGCCGAAAAGCTCCCTGCTTGGTTATTGCCCCATTATCAGCAGATCTTCGCTGAGGCTCTTCCTACTTGAGTGCGCATCCTTATTTCCCATACAAATTATCCTGCACAATTTCGCCGGTTAGTACCTGAATGGGTAGCTCAAGGGCATGAAATTGTTTTCCTTACAAAGAACAAAGAATGGCATGCGTTGCCTCCTAATGGTTTCAAGCTGATTAATTATGAGCCTTCTCGCCTGGGGGGAGGTCCAACTATTCATCCATATATCCGTCGCTTAGAGACAGCCATTTTGGAAGGTCAGGCTGCTTTTAGAGCGGCAATTCAATTAAAAGAAAAAGGTTGGGAACCAGACTGCATTGTTAATCACGTGGGTTTTGGAAATGGACTTTATTTAGATCAAGCCTTTCCTAAAGTTAGGAGAATTGCCTTCTTTGAGTGGTATTACAAGTCAAGTGATGCTGATGTGGATTTTCTTCATGGGGGAGAGTTAGAGGCTGATCAAAAATTGCGCTTGCATACTTGGAATGCTCAAACCTTATTAGAGTTTGCAACATGTGACTTAGCTGTGACCCCTACAAATTGGCAGCTTTATCAGTTTCCAGAAAAAATACGTGATCGCTTTCATGTAATTCATGAAGGAGTTGATACAACTAGTTTGGGAGCATTAAAAGAATCAAATACTTCTCGTCCACTTTCGCTTCCTGACGATCCTGATATAGAAGTATTGACATATGTCAGTAGATGTTTTGAGGAATACAGGGGATTCCCTCAGGCGATTGAAGCAATAGCTCTGCTGCAAAAGCGGCGTCCTCGTCTGCATGTTTTGTTAGTTGGCACAGATGGTGCTGCTTATGGAAGTTCGCGTTCTGATGGGAGAGGTTGGTCTGATTGGGCAAGGAATGAAATGCAGCTTGATCCAGCAAGAACTCATTGGCTTGGTTCATTACAGGAGCATGAATATCATCAAGTATTGGCTTGTAGCACAGTTCATTTCTATCTCACAGTTCCATTTGTTCTTAGTTGGAGCCTTTTAGAAGCAATGGCAGCAGGATGCGCAATTGTTGCAAGTGACACTCCTCCTGTTCATGAGGCTTTAGTGCACGATGAATCGGCTCTTTTAGTTGATTTCTTTGACCCTGAAGCTCAAGCTGTTGCAGTGGAATCACTTTTGGACGATTCTCTTTTGCGAACAAAGCTTTCTAATGCAGCTAAGGCTGCGTCAAAGCACTATTCGATAGAAAGTGGTCTAAAGGCTTGGGACAAGCTGCTTTGTGAGCAGACATCCACACAAGTGGCCATTTCCTTGGCATAAGCCCCCCCAATCGCTTATATTCTGCGCGCAATGGGCGTTTTTTTGCCCAATTACTACTGTCATGGCTTTTTAGCCAGACACACACCGCCCCCTTGGTGGGTGCGGTAGTGAGGAGTACAACCCACCCACCACCACACGAACCCATTAAATGACCTATTCGAGCCTTACCGGAACTGCGACAGCTGACGAAATAATTGTCGGAGGCTCTTCCGGAACTGATTCTGTTACAGGCCTTGGCGGTAATGACACCATCACAGGATCTGGTGCCACAGACATTGTTGATCTTGGTACTGGTAACGACCTAGTAACCAAAGCCGCTGCCTATACAGGTGGAACGGTTCTCGGAGGTGGAGGAAACGACACTTTCTATACAGCCAATCATTTCAACTCTTCAATAGTTGATGGTGAAGCTGCAAATGACTCAATTTCTGTAGCGAAATCAACTAAGAGCTTTAGCTCATCAACCCTCTCAGGTGGACTTGGTTCTGACACCATCTACATGGGAGCAACTTCTGACGGAGTTACCAGCTCTACTGTTTACGGTGGTGCTAGTGATGTAACTACAACTGATGGAGCTGACTCCATCTCTACAGCAGGTAAGTCTTCAACATCTTTCTATCAAGGTAACGCTGGTAGTGACACCATCAGCATTGGTGATAAAACCACTCAAGATACTGTTAGAGGAGGAGCAGATAGCGACTCAATCAGTATCACTTCCACAGCTAGTGGTTCCTACCTCGCTGGTGATAAAGGATCAGACACTATTAGCTTGACAGCGATAGCTAAAGGAAATACCAGTATCTGGGGTGGAAGCGAGACAGATACAACATCTGACTCCAAGGACAGCATTAACTTGAATGCCGCTGTAAGCGCTGGTTTCGTTCAAGGTAATGCTGGTAGCGACACCATCTTTGCTAACGCAGCAGTTAGTGATGCCACAAGTATTCGTGGTGGTGCAGATACAGACAGCATCAGATTGGCTAGCACCTCATCCGACCTCACCTTGAGGGGAGACAAAGGATCAGACACACTTTCTATTAGTGGTGCTGCTTCCACAACTACTGTTTACGGTGGTAGTGAGACTCTTACAACAGGTGATGCTGCCGACTCAATTGACTTCAACGGTGGAGCTACACAGAGCTACATCCAGTCAAACGCCGGTGCTGACACTATCTACATTGCTAACGCAACTGATCAGAGTACTGTTTACTCCGGAGCTGACGGAGACAGCATCCGCTTAAACGATAACGTTCTTTCTCAGACAGGTGTTTATGCCAATAAGGGCAATGACACCCTGAGCATTGATAACGGTTCCGCGGCTGTATTCGTTCTTAGCCAAGCAACTATTGAAGCTGGTGCTGGTGACGACAGTATTGAGGTCACCGGATTAATCAAGCAGTCTTCTGTATACGGTGGTGAAGGTGGTGACACCCTCTTCATTGATGCAACTGCAGCTGGTACTTCAGGGCTCTATTCACAGGGTGCTGGCAATGACAGCATCACAATCACCAATGTTCATACAGCTTCTGTATGGGGTGGTGCTTCCAAGAATGATTCCGATGCAGGTAACGACACACTGAACCTTGTTGCAGCTACAAGTGCAACCATCCTTATGGGCGGTGGTACTAACTTCATCACAGGTACAGGAACCATTGTTGCAACCAGCGTTTACTCAGGTGCTGGTGCAGATACCTACCAGCTTGGTGGTCCTATGAGCGGCACCAACCGTGTTGGCTCTGGAGACGGCAACGACTCCTTGATGTTCGGTGGAAATGTATCCAGCGGTAACGTAATTAACGCTGGTGCAGGTGCTGACACCCTGAACTTTGCTGCCACATCCTTGGTGTCTAGTGCATCTCTTGTTGGTGGTGCAGGTGCTGACTCAATTAACTTTGCCTTCGGTTATACAACTTCCGCTGAAGTTAATACCGGTAATGTTTACTACTGGGAAGGCGGCCATGACACTCTTAACTTTGCTACCGATGTCACTAACACCGGTGTAGTGTTCACTACGAAAGTTAAGGCTGGTACTTTCACTACTGTTACTACCCAGGCAGGTGGTGGTGGTATCCAGGTGATTGGAGATTCCACAGTTCTTGCAACTTTCCTTGGAACTACAAACACTGGAGCTATCTCGGCTACTACTGCAAATGCCAGCGAATTCACAGCTGTGACTGCTGTTGGTTAATTTGGTTATTAATCAAACTAAGGCCCCCTTTAGGGGGCCTTTTTTTTATGCTTGAGACTTTCTTTTGCTGGCCTGACCAGCTTTCTAAAACTTCCTTAGACGATCCCATAGACGAGGCTGCTCGACTGCTTCGCTTGCAGCATTTTGTTTCTGCAGAGTCGTTAATGCTTGCGAGATTGGCTATTAAATCTGAGGAATTTGAGCTTTTAGTTTTATTAGCTTTATTGCGTCTGAGGTTCGCCCAAATAAAAGAAGCTCAGGCATTGATTGAGCTGTTACGCAAAATCCGACCAGGGTCTCCAGAGATATCTTTTTTGCAAGCTCAATATTGGCTTCAGACAGCGCAAATAGAACTCTTGCGTGATCAATCTCAAAACATATGGAAGGAGCCTGATCAGTTTTGGCCTTTGAAACTTTGCCAAGTAGCTTTTTTAATCCATATCAATCAACTGGAAAGGGCTCAATCTATTTTGCTCAGTATTCCTAATCAGGATTCGTTAGAAGTTATTCGTTTGCATTGCAGATTGCTTTCTAGAAGATTTTTATATCGAGAAGCTTTGGACTTGTTGATGCCTGCAATAGAACGTTTTCCTAATCATTTGCCTGCAACTGTTCACCTTTTAAGTCTTACTTATCTTGCTCGTGACCAACAGAGGACTTTGCCATGTCTTCGTCGAGCAATCGATGAGCATGGGATGCAGCCTGAATTCTGCGATCATATTTGCAAGGTACAGATGTTGCTTCATAAGCTTTCGGATGCACGAAGAACTTCCTTGAAGCAACAAAGTTGGAATACTGTAATAACTTCATCAAACATTGCTTCTACAAATTTATTCAATAACTATGAGCGACTTGGTTACGTTGATTGGTTGAGTTATTTGAAAGATGGAGAAGTAAATATAAGTATTGAGATGAGAGAGAACCTTATTATGCAATTAGCTAGTATTGAAAGCCCAAAAACAAAAAACTATTTAGTTAATTTATTACCAGAGCTACGATCTCAATTGGCATCAGTTAAGTTGGATAAGCCTTGGAATGCACCCAGGAAGGAATTAAATAAGGATAAGAAATTAACTGTTGCCTGGCTTAGCCCTGATATTGGATACCATCCTGTAAGTCGTTTTTTACTTGGTTTCTTTAGTTCTACTGACAAGCTTGTGCATAGGCATATTTTAGTTGACACGAATGATCAGATTGAATCATCTAATAGGCATTTATTTGAGGAATTGCCTCAGCTTGAGGTATGTAATCTTGGGACATCTTGGTGGCCTGATGCCATTCCTCGAGTTAGGGCTCTTGAAGCTGATGTAGCCATAGATCTTTCTGGGTGGACCGGTGGACATTTTGCTCGAGGCTTTTTAGCTCGAGTAGCGCAATTACAAGTTAATTATCTTGGTTACTTTGCTTCTACGGGTTTGCCTTCGATGGATATTTGGCTAGGTGATGAACAACTCTTCCCTCAAACTCACAACGAATGGCATACCGAAGAATTACATCGGCTTAACCGTTGTTTTATTGCATGGCAACCACCTTCATCTTTGCCAGAAGCACAAATTGATGTTGTTGAAGCCCCTTCTGGGGGAATACGCTTTGGAAGTTTTAATCACAATCGAAAACTCTCTGATATAACACTCCGCCTATGGGCCCGCTTATTTGAGATACTTCCCACTGCCTCTTTAGTTCTTAAAGCTCCTAATACAGATGATCATGGTACTCAAGAACTTTTATGTAGAAGGATGAGGCATCAGGGCTTTGATCCTGATCGGGTGATTTGGCTTCCCCGAGCACCTAGTGCAATTGAACATCTCGAACAGTACAAGATGGTAGATGTTGTTCTTGATTGTTTCCCTAATGGTGGCTGTACCACAACTTGTGAAGCCTTATGGATGGGATCACCTGTGATTGCTTTAGCTGGTAATTCATATGTAAGTCGAATGAGTACTGCTGTTTTACATGGTGCTGGATTATCAGATTGGTCAGTTGATTCATCCAAGGCATATTTGGATAAGGCTGTTGAGCAAGCAGATTGCCTTCTGGAATTAAGACAAAATCGGCACAAGTGGCGAAATCTAGTTAGGACTAACCCTCTCGGTAATGCAGAAGATTTAATGCTCAATATTGAGCAAGATCTAATTAAACTTTATGAAAAGACATTATTGAAATAGAGCGTTTCTAACTCTGAGGAAAGTCTTTCCCCATCACATAGAGGAGAGTTGTTAATTGCTTGCCTTAATTGGTTTCGTTTGGCTGAACTTCTTTTGCCTTCTTTATATAGTGATTTTGCAATTTTTATAAACTCTTTTTTATTATTTGCAATCCATTGTTTACACCCCGAATGCATCAATATACTTGAACTTAGTCGACCAACCATCCCATCTCCTGCCAATGTGATGACAGGGATTCCCATTATTAGAGACTCACAAGTTGTTGTAGCACCTCCATATGGAAGTGGGTCTAGGGCAACATCTATTTCTTCATAAGATGCAAGATGATTGCGCTGCCCATCTATATAAGGAATAAGTATTAATCGCTCTTTTTCGAGTCCAGCTTCTATGAATAATTTCTTTATGCGCTCTTGCTCCTCTTTCTCTACAAAGCTGATACTTTTAAGTACTAGCTGGGTATTTGGTATTGATTTCATTACATCATTGAAAAGAGTGATAGTTTTCTCTCCTAATTTTCTTGAGTGATTGAAACTTCCAAAACGGAAATAGTCATTTTGTGCTCTTTTAGTTTCAGGTAAATCTTTCTCGTTATAAGCCATATATCCTCCCTTTAGAATTAATTGATTTTGTTTTTTGTCTTCACTGTCAAGTCCATCAAACAAAGCTTTATCTCCTATCCATCCATCTATGCAATTTAGGTAAGTTGGTGCAAAATAGCCTAAATAGCTTAATTGTATAGGTGCTGGTTTATGTACTAAAATTCCTAATCTACTTCCTGCTGTATAACCTCCTAACTCTACTATTATATCTAGCTTATTATCACTAATTAATCTTGCAGCCTCTAAATCATTTGCAAATCTCAGGTCGAGCCACTTGTCGCAATATTTTTTAATTTCTTCTGTTAATTCATCATTATGACTAGTGCAATTTAATCCAAAGATTTCAACTTTATCATGGTCATGATTTTTAAGTATTGGTAACATGAATCGACCAACTGGATGCTTGCAAAAGTCAGCTGATAAATAGCCAATTCTTATTTTCCTTGTTCCTATAGGAGATCTAATTCTGTCCCCCCACAATGCTCCGACTCCTTCCTGATATTGATGACTTTCCCAGTTTTTTGCTATTTCAGTTCTTCGCTTTGCGCTAAGGAGTCCATATCCAGCGCCAATAAATTGTAGATTAAACAAGTGGACCTTGGAATTTGGATCACTTGTTTTCAGACCTTCTTCTAGGACTTTAAGTGCTTGCTTGTGTTTACCTAGAGCGGCTAATGCTTGTCCAAATGCTTGTTTAAGATCATTATTTTTAGGATGTCTTAATAGACCTTCTTTTAAAATAGCTTTGCTTGCATGTGTGTATTGCTGGTTCCTTAAACAAGCCGCAAGATTTAGCCAATTGACAGATTCATGAGGTTCAATCTTGCAAAGCTCTTTATACTCTTTGGCTGCCTCTTCTAACTTTTGCTTGCTAATCAATAGGCGAGCAACTGATCCTCTTATTTTGGGATTTTCGCGTAGTTCTTTATTGCAATTATCAATTAGATTCTCTGCTTTAGTCCATTCACCTAGAATTTCTAGCATTCTTATTTGATTCGCTACAGCTTTAGAGTTGTTTGGGTCTAGATGTGCAGCTTCTTTAAATGCTTTTAATGCCAAGGCATGATTGCCTTCTAAATGTCGACATAGTCCAAGATCCAGCCAAGCATTGATTTCTTTTGGCTTTTTTTTAACAATATTTTCTAGTATTTGTTGGCTTTCTTGTCTTTTGCCAGAACTCATTAAAGTTCTGGCACGGCATTGCAAAAGCTCTATTTGTTCTGGTTCTAGCTTTAGGCCTTCCAGAATCCATTGATTGGCAAGTTCTATATTTCCAGCTTCAAGCAGGCAGTTGACAGCGTTAAGACGCAATGTCAATTCTTTTGGATGAGCTTTGAGCCAGTTTTGGTAATGTGATGTTGCTTCTGAAAGCCGTCCAAGTCGTCGCAGTAGTGCCCCTAGATTTAAAGCATCTACTGCTGCACCATCCTCTTTCAGCAATTGTCGATAGATCCCTTCAGCGGCTAGGAGTTCCCCCCTTTCATGGTATTTCCAGGCTTTCGCTCTGAGTGATTCGGTGTCTTTCATGCAAGAGCACTTCTCATTTGAATCCTATGAAGAAGCACTTGAACAGGCTATACACCTGTCAGCAGGAAAACCATTAGAAGAATTTTTGGATCAGGTTCTTCTTCTTCGTTCTAGTACTGGAGACTCCTTTTGGGCATTGCCAGAGGCCTTGGCACTTTGGAGGCTTGATCGGTCAGATGATGCCCGAGCATGTTTGGAATCTGCACCTTCGGACATTCATGAAATAGATGAATATTGGTTATTGCTTGGGATGGCTTGCAGTGGGTTTGAGGATGGAAAAGAAGTGGCTCTAAATGCTTATCAGAGAGCTCTTGATATAAACCCTCGACGAGCAGATGCCCACTACAACCTTGCTAACATTCTTTCTGATGATGATCCTGTTTCTGCCGAGAAATCTTATCTTGACAGCCTAAGGATTGACCCCTTTAAGCCTTTTACTTGGTATAATTTTGGCTTATTATTGAGAGAGCAACTTAGGTTTAAGGAGGCAATTTTTGTATTTAAGAGCAGCTTAGTTTTGATGCCTGATCATCCAGATGGATGGTCGGATCTTGGCTTATCTTTTATGGGAAATGATGATTTCACTCAAGCCGAGTCTTGCTTTTATAAGGCGATTTCATATGACAAAAAGCATTTAGCAAGTCATGTAAATATGGGGACATTGTTAGTAAAATGTTTGAGGCTAAATGAGGCGCTTGTTTTTTTAGAGAGAGGTGTGGAGTTAGAGAAGAGTTCTTCTCATGCCCTTTGGAATTTAGGACTTTGCCATTTGCTGCTAGGCCGCTTTGAATCTGGTTGGCGTTTTTATGAAGCAAGATTGAGAACACATTTAGTTCCTCTTGAATCAGTTCCAACTGGAGGGCCACGGCTTCATAAGCTTCAAGATTCAACAATAAAAAGTGAAGGAGATTTAGTTGTATGGTGTGAACAAGGGTTAGGAGATTCTATCCAATTTTCCAGATATTTAAATCTTTTAAATGCTACTGGGTTCGTGTGCGAGTTCCAATGTCCAAGAGAACTTTTAGTCCTTTTTCGAGATTGGTTTAATGCCCCATGGTTGAAGCTTAGGATTAAAGGTGATCAAACTGATTTGAAAGATTTAAGGCCCCATATACCTTTAATGAGTCTTCCAGCCTTATTTAATACAGACCTTTTTAGTATCCCGGCCACAATCCCTTATCTTCGGCCTCCAGGAGACCCTCCAAAGAATCTCCAGCTTAAAGATCCACCTGGCGGCCTATCTATAGGAATTGTTTGGGCTGCTAATGCTTCTAATCGAGAGATGTATCGACACAAGAGCCTCCCTCTTGAAATTTTGATGCCAGTACTTTTAGATCTTTTATCTCTTGATTTGATTGATTTGCATAGTTTGCAAGTTGGTGTAGATGCAGTACAACTTCAGCCCTGGAGGGATCATCCTCGTATTATTGATTGGAACGATCAACTCAAGGATTTTGCTGATACGGCATATGTACTTAATCAGCTTGATCTTGTTATAACAGTTGATACCGCAGTTGCTCATCTCGCAGGAGCTTTGAATAAACCAACCTGGTTACTTTTGCCACGTAATCCAGATTTTCGCTGGTTGCGCGATCGCCTGGACTCACCTTGGTACCCAGGTTGCATGCGTTTATTCCGTCAAAAAGAACAGGGCGACTGGGTAGGCGTTATAAGAGAGCTGCAGAAGGCTCTTGATCGACTATTTCTGCTTGACCTAACTGAACTGGCTGCTGCGAAGTTGCACTAATGGCTGATAATAAATTGCCCTATTTGACTTCAGAAGAGATTGAAGGCCTAGTAGTGAGAATGGCTCATGTAGCTGTTGTAGTTCGACGACAGCAAGAAGAATTGATCACATCAATTGTTCCAGTCCCAGAAGAATGGGTTAAAGAGGAAAAAGAGAAGTTTCTTGTTGGAAAAGATTTGAAAGAAGTTTTGAAATACCGAGGGTGGAATGAAGAAGATCTTGATTTACACCTCTCTCGACCAGAGGCTCTGAGACTTTTTTCAGAGGCAAGATGGGGACCATCTTTAGAGGAATCATTTTTAGCTTCAAAAGGTGCATACGATGAAGTTGTTTATTCAATTTTGAGAGTCGAAGACATGTTTTTAGCGCGTGAGCTTTGGATAAGACTTGAAGAAGGGGAAGCAGCTTTCGTTGATCTTGCGACTAACTATGGAGAAGGGCCTGAGGCTTCTAGAAAAGGAATTGTTGGCCCTATTGCAATGGGTCAAATCAGGCCTTTAAGCTTAGGGCAGTGTTTGCGATCCCTTCAGAATGGAGAAATTCACCCACCAATAAAAATGAGTGATGGGACAAAAGAGTGGCATGCTTTGATTAGACTTGAAAACTTAACCCCAGCGCGTTTCGATGTGTCTATGCGTAGTGATCTATTGAAGAATCTTTTGAACAAATTTCTTGATGATCGTGTTAAGAAAATTATGAAAGGAGATTCTATTGAGGAGATCCATTATGAACAGGGTTAATGGCAAATAGTTCAATATCAAAAAATCAGACTCTTCTGATTAAATCGCCTGCTTTTAGTTCTCTTAGTGAGGAGAATATTGAATGGTTGGCAAAGAGAACACAGGACTTTTATTGCAATATAGGTCAACAACTCTTGGTATCTGATCGGATGCCTGACTATTGCTACTTCATTGTAGAAGGTAGAGGTCGAGTTCTTCATACTGATCCTGGCTTGCGTCGTCCAGTAACTCTTGCTTTTTCAAATCCATATGATTTAGTTGGCTGGGCGGGATTGGCTAGAAAATATCCTTGTGAATGGATAACAGCAGCTACTCCATTGCAACTTATTGGCTTTACTGCCGAAACCTTTTATGAGCTTGAAAGAAGAGATAAATCTTTTTCTGAATGGCTTGATACAAATAATTCCCCTGCAGAATTAATAAATGTTTTAGAGCCTGGGATGCGATGTAGGCCTTTTGCAGAGCCTCAAGAGAGAGAAGTTATGCGGCGTTTGCTTCCATATATGAAACTTGTAGCTGCAAGGCAAGAAAGAGATTTACCTGAAGATGAAAATTTTATCTGGCTTTGGAATGCACAAATAAAGGAAAAGAATTTACCTATAGGTCAAGAAGTAAAAGCCGAAGTTTTAAAAACGATCCCACAAGGAGAACCTCTTCGTTTAGTTCGAATAGTTCGAGAAATATGGGAGCGTGAGTTGCGACCATCTTTAGAGGGAATTGAAGACACCTCTTTACCACCCCAACCAGAACAAGATGATAGGTATAAAGATTTACTGGTTCAGGCACCAGCTCCCCAAGGGGAACGTTTTGATGAAATAAATATTCCTAATCTCGAGAAGGATTCAGCTCCTATCTTATGGAAGGGTAACCGCATTCCTGTTTCATCTGGTATAGGCAGCCTCGGGCAAACAATGGCTTGCCTCGAAATGCTATCTCTTTTTTACAATGTCCCTTTCCGAAAGGATGTATTAGAGAGAGCTGCTAAAGAGACTCTAAGAAATCGAAAAGTTAGCTTAGAAACTCTTGGAAATCTTTCTACTTTAATGGGTTTTTTTGGAACAATAAGTGACTTACCATCTGCTCAACTTTCAAGAGTTAGTTTTCCTTGTTTTGCAATTTGTGAAGACCAGTTAGCAATGATTCATGATATAAGTAATGGAGAAGTAAAAGCTGTTTTACCAGAATACGGACGCGTTACTTTTTCCTTAGATGAATTGCTTAAAGGAGAAGCGGGAGCTCGCATACTTTGTTTAACACCTAGTCGAGATGTACATCAAAGGAAACTTAACTTTAAATGGTTTTTCCCTCAATTACGAAAATATCGAAGAAGTCTCATAGAAGTCTTTTTTGCAGCTTTAATGCTGAAACTTTTGGGTCTTGCTCAACCTTTGGTTATGCAACAGATATTTGATAAAGTTATAGTTCAGCAAAATTTAGATACTCTATATACCCTTGGTATAGTTCTTTTAGGTGTTGCTCTTTTTCAAGGTTTAATAGGAGCCGTACAGACATACTTATTTGCTGATACTACAAATAGAATAGATATTGCATTAGGTGCACAAGTTATACAGCACCTTTTGCGATTGCCTCAGCGTTATTTTGATAATCGGCCTGTAGGTGAATTGCAGACCAGATTGGCGGAATTGGGGAACATTAGGAATTTCTTGACTGGTAGCCTCTTAACTCTTGTTCTTGATGCTGTTTTCTCAGTCATATATATAGGAGTGATGTTTGTTTACTCTGGTGTCCTTACAGCCGTAACACTTGGAGTTATTCCTTTATTTCTTGGTTTAGTAGTAGTGGTTTCTCCAATAATTCGAGGACAGTTGAGAAAGGCTGCAGAGGCAAATGCAAGAACTCAATCCTTATTAGTTGAGTCTCTTAATGGAGTCCAAACTATTAAGGCGCAGAATGCTGAAAATAATGTGCGTTGGCAGTGGCAGAGACGATATTCGAATTTTATGAGTGAAAATTTTAGGACACTAATGATAGGAGTTTCTGCTGGGACTGTAGGGGCCTTTTTAAATCAATTAACTGGTTTATTGACACTTTGGGTAGGAGCATATTTAGTGATTAAGGGCCAATTAACTATTGGGCAATTAATAGCATTTAGGATTATTTCTGGCTATGTAGTTGGACCTTTATTGAATCTTGCTACCAGTTGGCAAAGTTTCCAAAGTGTAGCTTTATCTATGGAGCGTTTGAGTGATGTAGTTGATGCAACTGCCGAAGGCTCGACAGAGGATCTAGATCAGTTACCTTTGCCACCTATTGCAGGAGAAGTTGAGTTTCAGGATGTTGATTTTCGATTTAATGATGGATCTCCATTAGTCGTTAATCGTGTAGGTTTTGAAATTTCTGCAGGTGCGTTTGTAGGAATTGTTGGAAGAAGTGGTAGTGGAAAAAGCACAATAATGAAATTAGTTCCTAGACTTTATGAGCCATCTTCTGGTCGCATTCTTATTGATGGTTATGACATTGGTAAATTGCAACTAGGATCTGTTAGAAGACAGATAGGAATTGTTCCTCAAGACAGTTTGTTATTTGAAGGGACTATTCGGGATAATATTTCTTTAACTTGTCCCGATGCATCTACTGAGGAAATTGTGCATGCGGCAAGAGTCGCTTGTGCTCATGATTTCATTATGGAGTTAACTGATGGTTACGTAACAAGAGTTGGTGAGAGGGGATCGGGCTTATCTGGCGGACAGCGACAGAGAATTGCTATTGCTCGAGCAGTTTTGCAAAGGCCTTCTTTGTTGATTTTGGATGAAGCAACTAGTGCATTGGACTATTTAACAGAAAGGCAAGTTTGTATAAACTTAAAGAAGGAGTTTAGTGGTTCAACAGTATTTTTTATCACCCATCGTCTGTCTACTATTCGAGCAGCTGATCAGATTTTAATGTTAGACCAGGGATCGTTAATAGAGAAAGGAACTCATAAGGAACTGTTAGAGCTTAAGGGTCGTTACTACGCTCTCTATTCACAACAGGAGACTGACCTTGACTGAAAACCTCTTCTCTAAAATATCTCAATCTATGATTTTCAAAAAATCATCTAAATTATTTAAAAATGCATTTTATAGATCAAGTACTAAAGCATCAAAATTAATAGATAAGACTCGCAAAATAGGCGATAAGATTATAGATAAGTCTCTGGAAGTTGGTTCAAAGGCAATAAAAAACTCTATAAAGTATGGTGATCAGGCTAGCGCGTTTTCTCGGCGTGTAAAAAATGCATTGCCTCAGGCAAAGATTGTTTTAAAGAGTGTTATTAAACCTGAAGACGAGTCTTTCATAACGGCTAAGAATCAGCCTGTAGAAGCAAAAGATGAGTCTGCTTCTCAAATTCAACCATGGGTAGGTAGCTCTGCATTCGTTGAGCAGGGAAGGCATTGGTCTTCTGCCTTGATTTGGATTTCAGCTGGCTTATGCGGAACAGTTGTAATTTGGGCATTTACAGCACGAATTGATCAGACAATTAGTGTTCGAGGACGGCTTGAGCCCTCTGGCAGTGTTAAAAAAATTGAGTCTCCAAGCAACGGAGTAGTTCGTAAGGTTTTTGTTAGAGAAGGACAATTGGTACAAGCAGGACAGCCTCTTATGGATGTTGAAGCAAAAGGTCTAGCGAGTAGAAGAAAAGGGCTTGAGCAGAGCTTGGTAATGCTTGAATTGCAAGCATTAGCTCTTCAAGCAATTATTGCCAGTGATGGTGAACCTTCACGGTTAGGTCCTATGCCAGCTTTACCCTTGGTTGATGACCCTGATCTATCAAATAAGTTAAATACAGCTCGCAATCAGACACAGCAGCTTCGCTCTACTATTGAACAACTTGGAACAAGAATAGAAAGTCGAAGAGAGTCCTATAGGTTACAGAAACAGATAGCTAAGGACCTTAAGCCTTTATATGAAGTTGGTGCTATGGCAAGGAATAGCTACTTAAATCAGTTGAACAGGGTACAGGAACTTCGTGCTGAAGTTGCTTCACTTATGGAAGAGAAAATACGTATTATTGGATCTGCTAATACGCAATTAAATCAAGTTAATCGGCAACAAATTAATCTTCGTTCAGATTTGGATACTGTTAAAGAGGCTATTAGTTATCGTACTATTCTTGCACCTATTGATGGCACAATCTTTGATTCGAAAGTTGCTCCTTATTCAGTAGTTAATCCAAGGCAAGTTTTATTAAAAATTGTTCCTGATAATCTATTGCAAGCAAAGGTCGACATTAAGAATAGTGATATTGGTTTTCTTAAGGTTGGAATGCCAGCTTCTGTTACTGTTGATTCCTTCCCCTCAGGGGAGTTCGGATATATGAAAGGCACATTGACTAGCTTAGGATCTGACGCTTTGCCGCCTGATCGAACAAGTAATCAATATCGTTTTCCAGGAATTATTAGCTTACAGGAACAATCTGTTCAATCTGGCAAGGATGAGCTCAACTTGCAGAGTGGAATGGGAGTAACCGCAAATATAAAGCTTAGAACACGTCCTGCTATAACAATATTGACTGATATGTTTACTAAACAATTTGAGGGTATCAAGCAATTTCGTTAGACTTTACTTATCACTAATTGCAATTAAATCAATATATATAAGAGTTATATGTATTCTTGTTAGCGCTACCACTTTGGATTCATTGACGATTGAAAAGTCAATAAAAATATTCAACCTTGACCATTTATTATGGCTAATATCGAAAAAGATTCAACATGCAGTATAAGGACCCTGCGGCACATATTCAGGGGTGGCTTCACCCAGTATGCGCAGCTGGAATACAAGCTGTGGCTGAGATTCAGAAGAATGCAAATGTTATTGGGCATAGCTTAGAGATCGGTGTTTATTTGGGTAAGACCTTGGCTCATCTAGCTACTTTTAGAAGAGAAGAAGAAATAACAATCGGTATTGATCCATTCAAATTTACATATAGTGGAGGTAGAACTGAAGATATTTATGATAAGGCTATAGCAAATATTAAGTCTTTAAATAGTACTCATTCTATTAATGGAGAGACGATCCTAATGAGGGGAATTTCTTCTGATCAATCTATAAAGAATCGACTTCAAAAATACAAAGGAAAGATAAGGATTGCTTCTATAGATGGAAGCCATGAGCATCTTGATGTGCTTAATGACTTATGTTTAATGGATGATTTATTAATGCCTGAAGGTGTAATTATATTGGATGATTTTTGTAATCCAATCAACCCAGAAGTGACCTCAGCATTAAAGGAATTTATTTGCGATACATCTATTGGTCACAAATGGCAACTTGCTATTGCAATATCCCCTTCTTGTTCTCCTAGGAAAGGCTCATCAAGATTATTTCTAAATAGAAAGGGTATTAGTATAGACTATCAATTTGAGATTGCTAGATTAGTTAAAGGTTCAAATATTAAAGATATTACAAGTTTTCAAGTTGGGGATATAAAAATGTTTGGTATGAATGTTTTTGTAATGTTTCAGCCTTAGATAATATTTAATTTAACACCTTTTTATATAGTGCCTCGGTTGCATCAGCTGTTTTTTCCCAATTGAAATCGCTAAGAATTCTTTTCTTTAACCGCGTAGGCCTATCCGAATGATGTCCTGCATTCCATGCATTTTGAACTGCTTGTCTTAAGTTTTCCGGATCTCCCGGATCTGCTAGCCAGGCATCTCCTTGCAAGTATTCGAGCTCATGGCCAAACGTACTACCCACTAATGGAGTACCACTTAGCCCCGCCTCTAGGCTGACTAAACCACAAGTGTCCATCCAGCTTGCTAAGCAGTGAACTCTTGCTGCTGCATAAGCAGAGGCAAGAAGGTTCTGAGGTAAATGATCAATTATCGTCAGTTTGTCACCGCTGATTGCTTTGCAAATTTCCGCATATGCAGGCCAGTGCTTTGTTCCACCTATTAGAACAATCGGTAAATTAGTTTCTTTTAAGGCCCAGCAGAGCATTGCTTGGTTTTTGCCTGCTTCTATACGACCTGCTTGCAATACAAAAGGACCTTGTATGCCTGTATGCCTTCTGAATAGCTCAGGATCTGCATCAAGAAATATTGAGGAATCAACCCCGTAATGTGCAATCTCGTAATTATCCCCGCTCCAATACAAGTCGGTTTGTATAGCCTTTAACTCTAACCAGCTGTTAGGAAGAAGACCATTAGCTTGTCTTAGTAACTCGCTTACTTTTTCTTGCCAATCAAGGTCATATGTCCCCAAACCATGGGAATTGATTTCTTGCTGATTAATAGTTACTATTAGCTTTCTATTCCTCAATTGTTTTAGGTCTGATTGAATAGATTCTTCTCCTTGATTAATTCCCTTCTGAAGAATCGCATAAGTTCCCCTACTCCCCCATATGGCGCGTCCAATAGATATCCAGATTGGCGAGACAACAACTGGTTTACCAGCATTCTGACAAGTTTCTATTTGTTGAAAAAATGAATCTTGAACTCTGCAATTAAATATATGAACGATGTCAGCGCTATCAATATTTGGCCTGTCACTATTTTGAATACTTACTGCATGTCCACGTTGGATAAGCCTTTTAGCGGTTTCACGGATTTGAACCCCATCACCTCCTCCCCATTCAGAGGCGGTTCCATGGTTGACCAAGACTATGCGCACCTTTGTAGAGCATGGTTGAGTATTATATTTTCGCATGTGAGTATTTTGCAGTGCAAATATTTTGGTGACGACTTGAATATGTCCTTTCTTTTTGAGAAGCTAGTAATCACAATGGCTTAAGCCTTGGACAATATAGATTTTTCCAGCAATCAATAATTTATTTATTGTAAAAGCTGATTTCTCTAATGTTTTGAATCTAATTCTGATACTTCTAGATATTTTTGGATCGAAAATCATATTGAATTTTGATCCTGTTTTTGCTGTTGTTTCAGAGCCAAAAACAATCCCTTTCTGGCTAAATAATTCAATAAATATTTTTATATTTAACTCTTTACCATTGCCGATGGAATTTATTCCAAATGAAATCTGACTAATAAGGGTATGGTCTAATAAATCTATTATCATAGATGTAAAATCATCTTTGTTATTTTCTATTTCTATTTTATTAACTTCATTAAGTATGCCTTTTACTAAGCAAGACTTTTTGGAATTTTTTACAATAATAAATGGCTTATTAACACAATGGTTTTGAAGTGAATGAATTGTTTTAAACCTATTATTTATTTCATTATAGGTATCTGACATTTCTTGGATAAATCTTGATAATATTATTGATTGGATTTCACTTGAGCCAGAAGGGAAAAAGTCAAGATGCCTGGCATCTTCAGAAAAATTCATCCTTGGCAGTATATTTTTACTATTAATGAATAAATCATCTAATGATGTAAACCACGCATTCTTCTTGTTGTTACATCGCTCCCTCATTTTCTGATTAAGCTTAATAAGCATATAATTTCTTTCTTTTTGTGATGCATATGAATTCAATGCATATCCACTAAATGCTGGACCATATATCAAGACTTTAAATCCTTTACTGATTAATTTGTCAATAAATTCACAATATCTATTGGCTAAAAACTTTATCAAATCGTTTGGATCGACTTGATCTAACATACTTCTCTTCCCAATATGTTCCATGCAATCAATTTCTGCAAAAGCCATTATTAATGCATCCTCTTCTGGGTTGAAAATTTTTATTTTTTCAAGTATTTGGTTTCCTGCACCAGATGTACTCTCTACTTTAATTAAATTGTAAGCAGTTCCAGAGCCAACATTATGACATTCAATGAATGGGAGATTGTTAAATACGGATCTATGCGAGTCTCCAAAACAATGTAATTTTTTTTTATTTAGTTTGGATAGTAATATTTCAACTAGGCCACCTGAATGTGAACTGTGACATTGATATTGCCTCCTTTTTGTCTCCAACTCTCCCATTGCAAAAGAGATTTCTGGAAAAAGCGTTTTATTTTCGAGTATTTTTTCATCTATAATTCTTCTTGCCTCTTTATATTGACCTTGTCGTTCTAGAGCTAAACCTAGAAGATAATAAGCTGGTGAAGTATCTTTAGAAATAGAAATACAACTTTTTAATGATTCGATTGCTTCTTCTACTCTATTTTCTTGAATAAGAATAAAACCTATATAGTAAAGTGCAGTATAATTTTTAGGATTTAAATCTGCAGCTTTTTTATAATGATAAATTGCTTCTTTATGTCTGCCAAGATTGTGTAATGTTAGACCTAAGCTGCAGTGTGTTTGATCGTCCTGATTATTTATATTCAAAGAACAGTTAAATGCTTTGATTGCTTTTTGATAGAGAGTTTCTCCATGAAAAAGTTCACCGATATGCCGATATATATCGCTTTGATGTGCATTTATAATTAATGCTTGTTTTGCTGATTCTAATCTTTGAGTTCTATCCATGAATTAGCTTTAATTTCCTTTGGGTGTCTTTTCCAAAGCTCATCTTGATGTAATACAGATAGAAATCTGTAATCTGAAGGTATAGGCTTCATCAATTTTAGTACAGGTAGTAATATTCCACTACCTGCTTGTTCTAGAGGTCCGGAGAGCTGAAATGTTGCGTTCCATTTATTTTCATGCCAGTAATCTCTTACTTTTTTAGCTTGTTCTTGCATTAAGAAATAACAACCTGAATGCGGATTGGTAGCTCTGTAAAAACTACGTTTACCTAAAGGCCAAGTTATTTGAATTGTTTCTCCTGTATCCCAAAATAGGTCTGGTCTTCCTCCATCAGGATCGCCAGAAAGTATCACATCACCTTCACTGGGAATCTTTTCACACCTATGAGGCAAAAAAGCATATTCTCCACCAGTTATCTCAACTAGTTTTTCTATTTTGGCAAAAAATTCTTTATCCTCTATCAAGATATCATCTTCCATATAGCCTATAAGGTCATAGTTATCAACTTCTTCAATTGCATTTTTAGAAGCAATCATAGGTATTTTGGCGACATCATTTTCTTCTGCATAAATGATCTCCAGACCCTTTTGAATAGGAAGTGAATCAGCAAGAGTGTGTACTTTATGAGTATAAATTTTTACAGTAAGGTCAATACCTAAATTTGCCTCGATCTCTCTAGTGATAATCTCTTTACCTTTTCCAAGTGATGCATGAATCCAACTCCTTTTCCCATGTCGATTAATATTTTCTATAGTTGCATTAAATAGGGCTTTTCTTTTTAGGTCTCGCTTTTCTTCCCTTTGTGAAGAATAAGGTGAATCTATTTTTGGAGCAAAAACATGTGGGATTGTAATTAGTACTTTCATTTTATTCTTCCTCTAACCAGTCTTTGCAATTCCAATTAAGCATCACCTCTAGTTGTTTGATTTCATAGTAAAAAATTTTTTTTAAGTATATTTTTGTATTGGGGTCCATTTTCTCGCTGTAATGTCCAATATGTGACTCTACATAATCTATAGTTTTGAAAGCCTGTATATTGAGGAGATTAGTTATTTTTGATAAACATTCCTTTGTCTTTAGCCTGAGGTCTTCTTGCTTCAGTATCAAAACAGAATCCTTCCCAAAATAATGCCAAAGCCTATTTATTTGATTGCAATAATAGCCTCTATCAACATATGAGTACACTCTATGTTGGAATGGTAGATCTTCTCTTTTTCTACTATCTTCTAGCTCAATTGCCTTTTCAAAGCTTAATGAATCTTGGCCTCTGTTTGATTCCATTGCCCAGTGAGAATAACTCCTAGTTATAGGGTTTCGCAGTATTATTATAATCTTTATATTAGAATTATATTGCCAAATTCTTTCGGGAGATTTATCCCAATACATATAAATTGGTGTTGCTTCCCCCCAAATTTGATTACTTTTTCCTTCTTTGAAGTTTTGATGATAATCTGTATAATCTTTATTATCCCACTTCCTGGATTCATTATCAAAAAAATGAACTTCTTTGATTTCGGGAATGAAAATATTAGGATGTTGATTTAAATATTGAGTAAGTGCCGTAGTGCCCCCTTTTTGAGCCCCGCAAATTAGAAATTGTACCTTTTTCTCCATATCGATGAATTTATTAAGGAATCTGAGAGCTTGCAAGGGATAAAATTTTATTTTCTGTGCATATCATAATTTAAGCATTTGTATTCATTTCGCATCTTAATGTTTCAACTCTCGTTTCTTTTGTCCTTAACTAAATAAACAGACCCATTTCCATTCTGAGTGTTTTTAAATCCGGTCTCTCTTTTTCGCTTAGAATTAAGATATATGGAAGTGCAATCATCTTTAAAGACAGATTTAGGTGACTTTTCTGCAGCTGGCTTGGTTTTAGACGCTTGGCGAGCTAATGGCCTTGAAGGAGCAAAAAAAGTTCAAACGCGACTACTTTCTTTGCAACCCTTATTGAGAGAAGATCTTCTTCAAAGAGAATTATTTCTACGTATAGCTGGGGGAAAAGGTCCACGATTGTTAATAGATGGTATTTGGTTCTCTAAGCAATATGGAGGGATTACAAGGGTTTGGGAGCAAATTCTCAATTGTTGGAGGCTACCAGGGATGTTTACATTGGATGCTCCTATTTGCTTGATCGATCGAGATAGCCATTTGGCTATTACTGAAGGATTTCCTTCTGAAGCAGGGGAATCGGTTGATCCTTTAGATCCAGAATCAATTTTTTCAATTGCTAAAGAGAATAGAGATTTCGCTTTACGTTTTTCTGCTGACGTTTTTCTGTCAAGTTGGATTAGTTCTTGTGGCAAAGAATTTCCTCATTGCGCTGAGCTTGCCTTAGTGCATGACTGCTTACCCGAAATTTATGGTGTACGGGAATCGATGAAACTTGTTAGGAAGCGTTGGATAAATGGTGCATCAAAGCATCTTGCTGTTTCAGCTGATACTGCTTCATATCTAGAGAAACTATTAGATAGGCCTATTGGCTCTATAGCTTGGTGTCATCCTGCGCCAAGTGAGATTTTTTTAGGAACTGATAAAGACAAAAATGTTAGCGATCGGTTGTGGAAGAGAATAAAAGCTGATTTAGGTCTTAAACAACCATATATCTTGTTACCTGGGACTAGCGTTATTGGTTCTTATAAGAACCCAGAGCTAATAGTTAAAGCATTATTAGATCCAGAGTTGATTGATGTTCAGCTTGTGATTTGTGGTATTGCGGCAGATAAGCGCCGCACGGAGCTTGAGAATTCTGCACCTTATATGAAAGGGAGAATTCTTGCTGCTGGCTTTACTGACTTAGAGCTGAGCTTGATTTATAAAAATGCTTTAGCGGTTGTAATACCAAGCCATGCTGAGGGGTTTGGCTTGCCTGCTGTTGAGGCTATGGCTAGTGGTGGCATTCCTCTATTGGGCGACGCAGTTGGTTTACGAGAGGCAGGCGGAAACGCAGCACTTCGTTTTAATACTTGTAAGCCATCTGAGTTGGCGAGCCTACTAAGATTATTACAGGCAGATGATAGTTATTGGGTTAAGACTTGCCTTCAAAAGAAAATCAAATCACGATTAGACCTTCTACACCCTGATGTACTTGGTCTTGTTCTACTAGTAATGGCTAGAAGTCTTTTCTTATAATTTTTAAATAGTTAGCATTAATTAAAATATTCAAATTTTTTTCTTCTCAATTAGTATGTATTATTTTAAGCAGCCCAACCTATTGTTTCTTCTTTAGAGGCTTTTTATATTTCTCTTTGACAAAAAACGATACCTGACACACTAGAGTTTAAATCTTGAGTCATTTTCGTATTGTTTATTACTGGTTGCCATCGCTCAGGAACTTCTCTACTAGCGTCTCTATTGAAGGGTGCTTTGGCTTTGTCTGATGGGAATGACGATTGCAAGGAGGAGCCAGAAGCTTCTTTGGATAATCCTCGTGGATTTTTTGAGTCGAGACAGCTTCTTGAGCTGAATGAGTCACTATTGAGCTCTATTGGTGCTCATTGGCATACCCCACCACTTTTTCCAATCACTTGGCCTATTCAAGGCAGGTTAGAAGTTTTCCATAATGAACGTCTTAGTTTTGAATCTTATGCACTCAATAATAATTGGGTTGATAAGGATCCTCGTTTATGCATAACTCATCCAGCCTATCTGCATATTTTGCTCAAAAGAGTACCTTTGGCTTGTGTATTGAGAGAGCCAATGGAAGTAGCTATTTCTCTGTATGCAAGAAATGCAATTCCTATAGAGCGGGGGCTTGGCTTATGGTTTATTTATAATTTTCATTTGGCTGCTTCTATTCGTCCAGGCGATGTATTGACTCTGTATAGCTCGTTGCTAATAGATGATTTAGAAATTCAATCTCAATCAATTATTAAAGAGCTCAACGGTCTGCTTGATCGCCAAGGTATACAGGTTCCAGAAATGTCTCAATGGAGGACTATCTTTAGACAACATGTTGAGCCTGGTTTGAATCGTTCTGGTTTATCTAGACCTCCCTCAAATCCACAGACATTGGTGGACCCTGTACTATTGGATTCTTGTGAGAAACTTTATAATCAGGTAAAAGATGCTAAACCTGATTTCAGAAATCAATTTATCGATACTTTTTCTGCTTTGCCTAGATCAATTTTAGAAGTTATAGAGAGGCAGCAGCTTTGTTCCCCAGAGATTCGTTTACAAGAAAGATTGCACGCGCAAGAACAAGAGCTTAGTGTTTTGAATATAGAATGTCAAAAATTGCGAACTCAACAAGTGACCTCTAATAATTCATTAAAAAAGTTTCTCTCTAGGCTTTTAAGATATTTCTCTAGGTTATTCCATATTGGTTGGAATAAATAACTATAAACTTATATTTATATCTGTGCAGAAAATCATCCATTCAAATATTTCTTCCGAAGCCACTCCTCTGGTTGAATTGGATCATGTTTGCCTTGATATTCCAGTCGAGGGTATTGGTAGCAGATCTCTTAAGTCAGCTTTAGTTGGTGGTCTTACTGGTGGAATGCTTAATAGGAATAATGGAGGTGCAATAGCTGTTAAGGCTTTGAGTGATTTAGACTTTACTATTAAAAAAGGCGAAAGGGTGGCACTACTAGGTCATAATGGTGCAGGAAAAAGTACTTTATTGCGTTTGTTATGTGACATATATGCTCCAACGCGTGGGCGCATACGTAGGTATTCGAATGTAGCGCCCTTGATAGATAAAAGTTTCTGGGTTGATACTGACTTAAGCGGTTTCCATGCTGCACGTGCACATTACTTATTTAACTGCAATACAACTGATGGATTTGATCAATTCCTTGAAGAACTTGTTACCTTTACGGAATTAGCAGATTTTATACATTTGCCTATAAGAACTTATAGCGATGGAATGAAAACTCGTCTTCAATTTGGTTTGTTAACAGCTTTTCGCCATGAGGCTTTAGCTCTTGATGAGGGGATTGGTGCAGGTGACCAATGGTTCCTTTCTCGTGCACAAGAGCGCCTTGAAAAGTTTTTAGGTGAGGTTGGGACTTTGATATTGGCTTCTCACTCTATTGAGCTATTGAATCGCTTTTGCGCTAGAGGCTTAGTCCTAGAGCATGGACGTGTAGTTTTTGATGGCCCTTTGCAAGAAGCATTTGTAATCTATAAGGGTAAGGTTGATTCATGATTGATAAAAAAAATAAAATTTTAGATTTGCATCTAAGGAATGTATCTCCTGCTAAAGGGTTTGGTTTGTTGTATGCAATACGCACATCGAGAGCTTGGTGGTATAGCGCATGGTTGAGAACTTTGGCACGCTTTAGCAGAACATATTTTGGCAGCTTTTGGCTTGGTTTGAGTAATCTATTTAGTGTTGCAATACTTGGTTCAGTATATGGAATAGTTTTTAAAATACCTAACCCTTGGGAATATATAGTTTACTTGGGATTGGGTTATACAATTTGGGGCTTTATAAGCCTTTCGGTAATAAGTAGCTGTGCATTATTTTTTAATCGGAGAGATCAGTTGATCAATAATTCCTTGCCATCGATTTTTTACTGTTTAGAGGAATGGTCATTTCAGGTTCAGACTTTTGCGCAAAGTTTTGGAATTGTGTTAATTGCATTATCTTTTATTTCCCCAGCTATTTTGTTCAATACAGTTAGTACGATTTGGCTGCCATTGGCAAATCTAATTCTTTTTTGCTTTTGGATGACTATTCTAATGGCAGTTTTAGGAGCGAGATTTAAGGATTTTGGTCAGTTAACACCTATTATAATGCAACTAACATTTTTAGTTTCACCTATTCTTTATCAGAAGGAAGGCTTAGGTAAAGCAAAGCTAATTGCTGATTTAAATCCATTTTATCGAATATTGGAGCCTGTTCGGTCTTCGGTGATTGAAGGTAGTGTTAATTTGAATGTTGAAACTATTACTTTGCTTCTTAATATATTTGCAATTTTCCTAGTTTGCATATTGCTCAAGAGACTTCGCTACCATATACCTTTTTGGGTTTAGTATATGAAAGCCGTTGTTCTTGCCGGTGGGCTTGGCACGCGCATCTCTGAAGAAACTCATCTTAAACCTAAGCCAATGGTTGAGGTTGGGGGCCGCCCTATTCTTTGGCATATTCTTAAAATTTATTCCCATCATGGAATTAATGATTTCATAATTTGCTGCGGTTATAAAGGTTATTTGATTAAGGAGTATTTTGCGAATTACTTTCTTCACAGTAGTGATGTAACTTTTGATATGAACAAAAATCATATGGAAGTTCATCAACAAAATGTTGAACCTTGGAAGGTCACTCTTGTTGATACAGGGGAATCCACTCTTACTGGTGGAAGATTGCGAAGGGTCTCTTCATATCTTGATGATAAAGGACCATTTTGTTTTACTTATGGTGACGGAGTTGCTGATGTAGATATAACAGCAGCCATTGATTTCCATAAAAAGCAAGGACGCTGGGCAACTCTTACCGCAGTTCAACCTCCTGGACGTTTTGGTTCTTTGGCGTTTGAAAGAGGCAGAGTTCTTTCATTTGAGGAAAAGCCTCAGGGAGATGGTTCATGGATCAATGGTGGGTTCTTTGTCTTAGAGCCAGAAGTGTTAAATCTCATTCAAGGAGATAAAAGTATTTGGGAACAAGACTGCTTGCCTGAGATAGCAGCTATGAACCAGTTAAATGCTTTTCAGCATCATGGTTTCTGGCAGCCAATGGACACTTTGCGAGATCGTCAATTATTGGAGGAACTATGGCAAGCCAAACGAGCGCCTTGGAAGACTTGGTAATGATTACTAATTGCTCCATTGATTTCTGGAAAGGACGTCGAGTATGGCTAAGTGGTCATACAGGCTTTAAGGGCAGCTGGCTCGCTTTATGGCTTATGCATTGGGGAGCTGTGGTTGAAGGGTATGGATTGGACCCTGATGATCAGGAAGGACCTTCATTATTTGAAAGTCTGGAAATTGCTTCAGATTTTGCTCAAGACGTGAGATCGGATCTTGCGAATGCAGCTTATTTAAAAGAGAGAATCAAGGCTTTTCAACCAGAAATTGTTTTCCACCTTGCTGCTCAGCCGCTTGTTAGAAGAAGTTATCAAGACCCTCTACTTACCTGGAATACCAATGTAATTGGGACATGCAATGTCCTTGAGGCGCTTCGTGAGGTTGATCACCAAGTTGCCGCTGTAATAGTAACTACAGATAAGGTTTATCAGAATTGTTCTTGGGACTATGGGTATCGAGAAGAGGACCTATTAGGTGGGCATGATCCATATAGCAGTAGCAAGGCAGCAGCTGAAATAGCAATTGCTAGTTGGCGTTCAAGTTTTTGTGGCGAAATGCCTCATCAGAGGCCTAACCTTCGAATAGCTTCTGCTCGTGCAGGGAATGTGATAGGTGGAGGTGATTGGGCTAAGGATCGAATTGTTCCAGATGTAATTCGTTCTTTGATAGAAGGAAAACCTATACCTGTAAGGGCTCCTAGGTCTACGCGGCCATGGCAGCACGTTCTTGAACCTCTTCATGGATATTTAAAGCTGGCACAGAATTTATATTTGAATCCTTCTCTAGCTACGGCATTTAACTTTGGTCCTAATAGAGCCTCAAATAAGACAGTGCAGGAACTTGTTGAAGAAATTCTCAGTCATTGGCCAGGTACATGGATTGATCAATCTGATTCGGTATCTGTTCATGAAGCTTTGCGCCTCGATTTATCGACTGATAAGGCTTTTCATCAGCTTGATTGGACTCCTCGTTGGAGTTTTGAGGTTACGATTTCACAGACTGTTGAGTGGTATCGCAGGTTCAATTCAAGAGAATTGTCACGATCACTTTGTATTGAGCAGATAGATCGGTATTTGAAGAGCTGATACTTTGCAGACTTAGCGTAGTTTTTTTGAGCTCTAAATTTATGGCAAGCCAAGCAGAGTTAGATCACAAGAAGGCAGAGATTTTGAGATTAACTCGTGAATATGCGCGCTTAGCTCATCGGTTATTTAGACCTGGCTCAGATGAGTTGAAGCCAGCATTTAACTCTGATAGTGATTCTATTCCTTATGCAGGAAGGGTGTTTACTGAGGATGAGGTTGAGGCTGCAATTAGCAGTACGCTTGATTTTTGGTTGACCTTGGGCAGTGAAGGTGAGGCTTTTCAGAAGGAATTAGCGGAATTTCTTGGCGTAAGTTCTTGTCTGGCAGTTAATTCAGGTTCATCTGCGAACTTACTTGCCCTTTCAGCCCTTACATCTCCTTTGCTACCTTTACAGAAACGTCTTAAAAAAAATGATGAGGTGATTACCTGCGCTGCAGGTTTTCCTACGACAGTTACACCAATTTTACAGAATGGATGTATTCCAGTATTCGTAGATAACAATCCAATTACTGGGAATATTCGTGTTGATCAATTGGAAGCAGCATATGTTCCAGGGAAGACAAAGGCTGTTATGGCAGCTCATGCTTTAGGTAATCCTTTTGATCTTGGAGCAGTGTTATCTTTTTGTCAGAAGTATGATCTTTGGTTGATTGAAGATAACTGTGATGCTTTGGGATGTAGTTATACCCTTCCTAAGAAAAAGGCAGAGGATTTAGGTTTTAATCAAAATAGTCCTGGTTTAGATGCTGGCCCTGATTATGTAATTCGTTGGACAGGAACTTGGGGAGATTTGAGTACACAAAGTTTTTATCCGCCTCATCACTTAACTATGGGAGAAGGAGGGGCCGTAAATATTGTTAGAAGCTCTCGATTGGCGCGAATAGTGGAGAGTTTTCGTGATTGGGGTCGCGATTGTTGGTGTCCAAGTGGTCATGATGACACCTGTGGAAAACGTTACAACTGGAAGCTTGGAGAGTTACCTAAGGGTTATGACCATAAATATATTTATTCTCACTTTGGCTATAATCTTAAGCCCCTTGACCCTCAGGCAGCTATTGGAAGAATACAAATTCGTCGCTTACCAGAGTTCATTGAGGCACGCAAGCATAATTGGCAGAGACTGAGGCAAGGGTTGGACTCATTGGATAAGGTTTTTTCATTTTGCTTGCCTACACATGCCATTAAATATCTTTCAGCAAGTGGATCCTTTTCTTGGGATTCATCAGGTTCGAGGACAGATTGCAGTTGGTTTGGCTTCTTACTTTTGGTTCGTACAGAGGCACCTTTTAGCAGTTATGAATTAGGCAGCTATTTAGCTTCTAAGGGAGTGGGAACACGTCTGTTGTTTGGTGGAAATCTTCTTCGTCAGCCAGCCTTTGTCAAACTTATTGAGGAAAGTCCCGAGGCAATTCGAATGGCCGTTCCAGAAATGTCAGGAGCTGATCAGTTAATGCAACAAGCAATTTTCTTAGGAACTTACCCAGGTCTTACAGATGAGATGATTGATCACGAATTAGCTTTAATTCATCAATTTGTCCAGGATAAATTTATTGCAGTTAAAGAAGAAGCTTCTTTAAATAAATGATTATGAATGCTTTGCTATTTGGATCAGGTGGTGCTCTCGGAACTTCAATTTATGAAACTCTTTCCAAGCAAAAATATTCTATTTTTACATCAGGTTCAGCCAGAGGTATTGATTCAAGTTCACATATTCAAATCTCTTATAAAGATTCACTTGGTCCAAATTTATTTGAGTCCCTACCCACTTTGGATTCAGTTATCTGGGCTCAAGGGTTGAATCACAGTGATTCAATAAATGAATTTGAGTTAGAGGATCTGAATAAACTTTGGAATTCAAATGTTGTCTTTATTACTTCTACTCTTTCAGCACTACTTAAGGCTGGTAAATTGACTAGTGGGTCTCGACTCTGTCTTGTTAGCTCTATTATGCAGTTAGAAAGTAGAACAGGTAAATTGTCTTACACAATCTCTAAATCTGCTCTACATGGTTTGGTCAAGTCTTGTGCAATTGATCTTGGGCCAAAAGGAATCCTTATTAATGCCGTTTTGCCTGGAGTTGTCGATACACCAATGACTCGTCAACATCTTTCAGCTAAGCAAATATCTTCTATTTCCGAGAAAAGTGCATTGCGAAGGCTTGCTTTACCTGAAGATATAGCTTCAGCTGTAGCATTTTTAGTAGGACCTTTGAACTCTTCAATAACTGGTCAGTTTTTAACTATTGATTGTGGGTTTATTGGACTTAGTCACTTCTAAGATTGCTATGAAGAATTTTCCTGATATACAGATAAATAGCTCCTTAGCAAATTATTCAGTTCAGTTTTCTACATTGACTGATCTAAGCAGCTGGTCTCCTTTAGGGAATGCTTTCTTAATAGATTCTTTTTTTTCTGACAAACTCTCTATCCCTAACGATATACCAATAATTTGGATTGATTCAAATGAGTGTGCAAAGTCTTTTGGTTCAATCCTTGAAGTTTTTATTGAGTTAAAGAAAGTTGGATTGGGGCGTGATTCTCATTTGGTTGCAATTGGCGGTGGAGTTGTACAGGATATTGCAACGTTTGTAGCATCTTTATATATGCGTGGTATTAGTTGGAGTTATGTCCCCACAACTTTCTTAGGAATGGCTGATTCTTGTTTAGGTGGCAAGAGTTCAATTAATGTTGGTTCATATAAAAATTTGATAGGAAACTTTTACCCACCTCAAAGAATTGACATTCTTCCACTATTTGCAAGATCTCTACCTAAGGAAGAATTAATAGCTGGAATAGCTGAAGCTGCAAAAATATGTTTTTGTAGAGGAAGTCTCACTTTTGAAAAATATGAGAAATTAGTTCAGCCTATAATAGATCAGGAATGGGATGAATATCAATTAGGAAAATTACTATATATGACTTTAGAAGTTAAAAAATGGTTTATAGAGAAAGACGAATTTGATAAGGCTGAACGTCGATTGTTGAACTTTGGGCATACTTGGGGACATGCACTTGAATCTGCTACTAAATTTTCGGTCCCACATGGTCTTGCCGTAGCAATCGGTATGATGGCTGCAATACGGTTTAAGGACAATCAATCTTATCTAACTCCATTATGGAACCATTGCTTATCCCTTTTAAGTCCTATATTAAGTTTAGATCAAATAAATTCGTTTGAGGATTCTTTATTTCTAGCAGCATTTCTTTCTGATAAGAAGCACTCTGTTGGTTGTTTTCATTTAATAGTTCCAGTTTCAAGAAATTCAATTACACCTCTTGGTGTTGAAGAAATAAGAATACCTGCTGATAAAGAATCTCAGGATCTTATCCTTTCTGCAATAAGAAATACTTTAAATCATCTAAAAGAAACTATTCAAAAACCTGATTCTATGAATAAATAGTCTAATGAAATATTCAGATTTGATATTTGATTGGCTTAAAGAAAATGGGTTTACTCATTGTTACTTCGTTGCGGGAGGAAATATTATGCACCTCTTAAATTCTGCAAGGAATAAGATGATTTGTGTTCCTGTAGTGCATGAGGTTGCTGCAGTTATAGCAACTGAATATCACAATGCGACTTTATCTAATCCTTCTGTTCCGAATGGGGTTGGGAAGGCAATGACACTTGTAACAGCAGGTCCAGGACTGACAAATACTATTACTGGACTTTCTGGTGCATGGCTGGAAAGCCGTGAGGTTTTAGTTATAGGAGGTCAAGTAAAGGTGGAAGATCTCGCTCCAACAGAGATGAGACAATTGGGGATTCAAGAAGTTAATGGAGTTGCCTTAGCCAAGCCAGTTTGTAAGCGAAGCATATGTGTAAAAGAGCCTCTTGAATTCCCTGCCTTTTTCTCAGAAGTATCTTCCAGTTGGTTGGGTCGACCAGGTCCTGTATTCCTTGAGCTCCCACTTGACGTTCAGGCTAAAGATGTTCCTGCTGAATGGTCTGATCAGAATACTGACCTAGTCTCTAAAGATATTGGATTAAGCCATCAAAGCTCTTTAAGTCTTGAGATTGTTGCGGACATAGCTTTACGAATTTCGAAGGCAGAACGTCCTGTGATTCTTCTTGGTGGAGGAATTTCTAGAAGCACTGCGCACTATTTGGAGTCTCAATTAGCAGCTCTTTCTTTAGCTGTTATGACAACTTGGAATGGTTCAGATCGCTATGGGGCAGCCCATAATAATTATTTTGGACGTCCTAATACTTGGGGGCAGAGATATAGCAATTTGCTTCTTCAGCAGTCAGATTGTTTGGTTGCTATTGGCAGTAGATTGGGCTTACAACAGACTGGATTTAATTGGAAAAAATTTGTACCTTCAGGTCAGGTTATACAGGTAGATATCGATCCCATAGAGCTTGCAAAACCGAATCCAATAATCGATCTGGCCATTGAGACAGATGCTAATAACTTTTTAAATAAATTATTGACATTTGACCTGGGTAAACATGATAGATGGCTTGAATATTGTAAAAAGGTAAAGGAAGTATTACCACTTTCCGAGAATTGTAACTTAACTCCTACAGGTTATTTGAATCCATATGAAATGGTCGGTAAATTATCAGAATTATGTAGTTCTGAAGATCATATTGTTCCTTGCAGTAGCGGAGGAGCATTTACAGTGATGATGCAAGCTTTTAATATTAAGCAAGGTCAAACGATGACTACAAATAAAGGATTAGCAAGTATGGGTTATGGATTATCTGGTGCTATTGGAACAGCTATTACTGATTCTACTAACCGGACAGTTTTGGTAGAAGGTGATGGTGGATTCACTCAAAACCTACAAGAATTAGCCACAGTAGCCGTTAATAATTTGAATTTAAAAATTTTCTTATTTTGTAATGAAGGTTATGCTTCTATTAGAATGACACAAAAAAATTATTTTCAAGGAGCATACATTGGCTGTGATAATTCTTCTGGTCTTGGATTCCCAAATTGGGAAAAACTCGGAGAAGCATATGGAATTAAAGTATTAGAACTTTCTAATAATTGGTGGCTATCTGAAAAATTTACGAGTCTTTGGAAAAAAAATGGGCCTGCAATTTTCTTGGTTCCTTTGCATGGAGAGCAGACTTATTTCCCAAAGATTACAAGTCGCGTAAGCAAAGATGGTGGGATGGAGTCAAATCCATTACATCAAATGAGCCCTGAGCTTGCAAAGGATCTTGCTGATTTGGTTTCTAGATTTCTCCCTGAAGAGCTTCCGGGAAATTAATTAAGCTAATAAATTTATCTAGTGTGATATAATTAAATTATTATTTGTATTTGGCGGCTAATTATGAATGTTAATGAGCGCAAAATGCTTGACATTCTGCGCCAAGGAAGGGATGAGTTTGGGATCGTTGCTACAAAAGCAGAGTTCGAGGCAGAAGGAACAAGAACTGATGAATTATTACGGCTTTTAGAAATTGCTAATAAGGCTGAAGTTGGTTTGGCATTAAAAATAGGAGGATGTGAGGCTATTAGAGATTTATTAGAGGCAAAGCAATTTGGTGTTAGATATATAATTGCCCCTATGGTTGAGACTCCTTATGCACTTTTAAAATATATTGCTGCTAAAGAAAAAGTTTTCCCAGCAATTGAACAAGATGATGTTACATTTTTATTTAACGTAGAGACTTGTACAGCATTTGAAAATATTGAATCGATGGTTGATTTAGCAGCAAATCGTCCTGGTTGTGATGGGGTGGTATTTGGAAGGGTTGATTACAGTGGATCTTTGGGATTAGGTAGAGAGGGTATTGAGTCTGAGAAGGTAACAGTTGCTGGTGAATCAGTTGCTCGATTGTGTCGATCACGTGGACTTCAGTTTGTTGTAGGAGGTGCTATCTCCAGCGATGCTCTTCCCAATTTAAGGAGGTTTAATGCAGTTCATTTGGATCGCTTCGAAACAAGAAAGATGGTTTTTCAGTCAGCAGCATTAGGCCTTGAAAACCTAGGCGTAGTTCTTCGTCAGGCGGTTCACTTTGAACTTCTATGGCTTCTTAATAAGCGTGAGTATTACGGAATAATGCATAAAGAGGACCAGGCACGTATTAATTTGCTTGAAAGTAGATGGAAGGTCCTTGAAAACGGTTGATTGAAGAATTCATCACTCCTCCTCCGAATGGCTTGATTGTCATTACTGGAGCAACAGGTTGGGTAGGACGTACTGCAATATATGAGTTGCAGAGATTGCTTACTCCTAAGGATTTCGTTGAGAGGGTAAGGCTTTTTGCTAGCAAGGCAGCCGTTATAAGTTTTCCTGCTTATGAATTCCAGGGACCATTTGATTTACTGGTACAACCTCTTGAAGGATTGCCAGCATTGGCCAAATCCCATGAAATCTCAACTGTATTTCATACAGCTTTTCTTACTAGAGATCGCCTTTCTGATGTGGGTCGTGAACAATATGTAAAGACTAACCGCTGGATTACAAGTCAGCTTGTAGAAGCACTGGAGTTTGCTCGTTCTGCGAGAGCTGTAATCATTTCTACAGGAGCGGCGGAAGCCTTTGATGAACCAAGTTCTTTTGATGAGGAAGGTACTAATGATATCTATGGATTGCTAAAACATGAAGAAGAGGTTCGCTTGAGTGGTCTTGTGCCAAGCCTTGTTTTACGAATTTATGCCCTTTCAGGTCGTTTCATTAGGAAAGCAGAGCGTTTTGCTCTTGGAGATTTTTTAGTATCTGCTTTGCGTAAGGAACGGATATGTATTAATTCAACGACTACTGTTTTACGTAGTTATGGAAATGCTGGAGATATTACTGCTCTTGCCTGGAAATGGTTGTTTGAATTTAGTGGTGACTTGAAATTTAAAAAACCTATTGCTGCTGTAACCATGAAAACAGATTTACTTAATTTAGCTCAAGAAGTTACTAAGATTTTTGGTTTACCACCAGTCAAATTTTCAATAGATTTTGAAGCTATTCCTAATAGTTATATTGCTGATTCAAGTCTTTTCCTACAATTATTAGATGATTATGGTTTAATTCCTAAAACTTTAGAACAGCAGTTGCTAGAAACTGCTGCTGGTTTATCTAATAGCGCTGAGCAGATTATATTAAAATGAGCTTAATACATTCTCTTCCTAAGAATTGGCCCCCTTTCTCATCTGCAAATTTGCCTATAGAAGTAAGGGGACTTTGTAAGGACTGGTCTAGAGCCCCATTGCAATACAGAAAGCTATCAAGACAAGAAGAAAAAAATAATAATAATATTCTAATTACGATAGTTATTCCATGTTTTAACCCTCAACCCGACCAATTCTTTCAGTTATTGTATTCATTGCTTCAGCAAAGCAATCAGTGTTTTAATCTTCTTTTAGTAAATGATGGATCTTCTAATGAAATTTGGAATTTAATAGATATAGAAATTAAGACATATGATTGGATTCATGTTATTCATCAATCAAGCAATACAGGTATTTCATCTGCCTTAAATAAAGCTATAAGTCAAGTCCAAACCCCATACGTTGCATTGGTGGATCAGGATGATTTATTGCACCCTGGTGCAATTTCTATTATCAATAATTATTTAAAGACAAATACAAAATGCGAGCTTCTATATACTGATCATATTGCTTTTAAAGATAATGATGGAACTGCTAATTATATTCCAAAATTTTCCTGGAATCCTGATGCTCTTCTTGAGTTTAATTATTTAATACATCTTACTGTAGTTCGAGTTGACTTGTATATTCAGGCAGGTGGTATGTATTCAAATTTTGACGGAATACAAGATTGGGAATTTTACCTTCGATTAAGAGAGTTTTTAAACCCGAAGAATGTGGCTTACTTACCACTTCCTTTATATGCATGGAGGCTATCTGATAAGTCTGTTGCCTCTTCTGCTAATCCAAAACAAGAAATTCTTCAGAAGGCTAAAGAATTTTTATCTTTAAACCATAAAAATAGTGCAGAGTCTACATCGCTTCTATTTGAAAACTTAGATCCAAATCATTATCGGTTTCTTGTTGATCGCTCAAAATGCAGCCCTAAACATAAGCTTTTTAATATTTTATTATTGTCTGAATCTTTAAATATAGACTTGATACTTAAAACTGTTAAGTCAATTATTGAAATAGATTTGAAATTTAAAAATATATATTTAATATCATCTCAACTCAGTAAACTGTCTCATTATGAGGATAATTTGAAAGAATATAAAATAATAATTTTAGACGAAAATGAGATTGAAAATTCCATAGAATATGATTTACCCTTGCTTGTTTTGAAAGAGGGTTCAGAAATTGAAAAAGGTAGTATAGAAAATAATCTAGGTGCCTGGTTAGAGAAGTCGTTCCTTTGGGAAGCAATAACCTTTCCATGCTACAACAATCAAATTTGTGTATCAGCTGGATATTCACGTATTCCAAAAATTGATGATACCTATTTCCCGCAAGCTCAAGATATATCTAGAGAAGCATATATTCAGAACTTTGCATCTTTTTCGCATACAAGAAAGGTTGACTTGCCTTCACCTGCAGCTCATATTTTGTCTTCAAGAGCTATTCACACTACAATTTCTAATTTTAATAAATTTCTTCAAAAAGGAAAAGGAATTTATTCTGCATGGTTCTCTTCATTAGCTAACTGTAGTTGGTCATGCTGTTGCCTTTCTGATAGCTCGATATCTTTAACCCAAGCCCTTTCAAAATATGAAAAAAATAAACTATTTAGATTTAGTGGAGAACTGCTTAGTGTATCTAGTACAAATGATTGGCTCTTATCAAATGAAAATATTTATCAGAACTCTTTTCATAATTTGATTTCATCTTTTTTAATCGATAGTACATCTACAGCTCATCCTTTATATTTAAACCAATATCTATTAGCTCAGTTACATCCTGCAGAACGCTCTTTGATTCTAGATAAAAGTAATGATATTTCTTTAATTCTGCCTTCAAAACTGAGACCTATAGTCATGCTTATTCCGACTGATCTAAATGCTCGGAGTAACGGACATGCTTGCATGCTTTCATTGGCAATGCGATTAAGAGATTCAGGACACCAGATTTCTCTTTTGCCATTTAAGCCATACATATTCTTTCAAAGATATCATCAAAAACTACCTAAGATATATCGAGAATTGCCATTTATTTCTGATCCTAAGGAATCTGATGGTAGTGTTTTACTGCTACCTGAGTCTTCACCAAAGGGATTAGTAAGGAAGCTTCGTCAACATTTTAAAGACCTTATATGGTGGATACTGGCACCTGCTGGTGTTTTAACAAACTTTAAACCAGATATTCGAATTGGCGATCACTTAGTTGCCTTTTCAGAATTTGCTTTGCCTAACCAATTACGCTATTTATTTTTACATCCTAAGCCTCAAGAAGAGTTCACTCATGCTTTGCTAAAACATAGACCACAGCCTCCAAAGAATAAACAAGTTCTTGTTTATACAGGGAAAGGAAGATTAAAAGCTTTACCTAGATATTTACATAGGCATTTGCTTAGTTATCGAGTAATTACTATAACTCGATCTTTTCCTAAATCAAAGAAGCAACTTATAGAGATTATTCAGGAATCAAATGGTCTTATTAGCTGTGATCCATTGACAAACCTTACTCTAGAGGCAGCTAACCTTGGAGTTCCGGTTTATTTAACAGGCAATCCATTCCCTAGTCAGTCCTATAGGAAATTCCCAGTTGACCTAACACCTTTAATTACAGATAAAGCAAATGAATTTCTTGATAAATTAACTTCACTATCATCATTAAAACAATTAGAAACAGCTTCTTTATATAGAGAATCAGATTTATCGATCGATTTTTTAGATCTACTTATATCTGACCCTGAACCTCTTGGTGCAGTCCCTTTTAAGGTAGATATAGCTACTCTAAAATCTATAGAAGAATATCGTAGAAAAATTTTAAATAGTAATACAATTCAAACATTAATTAACGGACAATCCTTTTCTTCAGTATTTAGCAAGCTCTATATTGCAAGTTTTAAGTACCCATATTGGATCCACAAATTAATATGTGACTGTTTATATAGCTTAGATTTCGCTATTGACTTAATTAGCTCTATTAAGCTATTCCCAATTTTCTTCCGCCTATTTAATCTGTTTAAGAGCCTTTCCATTATTCAGTATTTCTTTAAACGCTTTTTGCACATTTTAAGAAAAATAATTGGATAAAATGTTGCAAAAGTATTTAACGATTTGGATACCGACCTATCAACGAGAGGAAAAGCTTAAGCAGCTTTTGAAAAATTTGTATGATTTAAATGTATTTGAGATTGCAGAAGTAGTAATATCTGATAATGATCAAAAGCCTGATCTTCAGGAATCAATTATTAAAGAGTTACCGGAATTAAAAAATAAGTTTATTTATAGATTTAATCCAGCAAACCTTTCAGCTGGCGCAAATTTCTTAAGAGCATTTGAATATTGTATAACACCATGGTTAATGATTGTAGGTGATGACGATAGTTTTTCACCAGATTACTTTTATTCTTTTAGAAGTCTTATTCCTAAAGTACCTGATAACATAGTAGCCATTAAATTTGATTCCAGTTTATTTGGTAGGCAATCTAGATCACAATCAATCGATTTTAGTGAATATGTTCAAGGGTTGCCAAGAAGTTTCTATCCAGCAGCACTAAATAATCTATGTTTGGTTTCGAATTGGATGTTTAGATGCAAACCTTGTAGAACTTATTTAGCTAGCGCTTACTTAGGATATTCCAGTAAACTTTCACATATATTGCCTGCTTTAAAGGCTTCTACGTTGGATAAGAAGAAAATTCTTTTTTCAGACTTACAACCAATTCAGCATGGATCATCTGGTGATTCTTGGCCGAAAGCGCCTACATGGTTTGAGATGGCAATGACTATATCGAGTTTTAGTGGTTTTATTGAACCACAAGATAGAAGGTCTTTATTAAAACTTATTTTTCATTCAGATTGGAAGAGAAACGTTGCTAAGTGCCTAAGAGTTCAGCAGTTTTATTCAAATCGTATCAATGGGATTAACCCTTGGCGTATTCATTTACATCTTTCTTTGATATCAGTTAGATATTGTTTTTCACTGTTTATATGCTTTCCTCTTTTGTTTTTACCGGCTAGATTTTTACCGCGAGTGATCCAGGATAGATTGGGTCACCCAGGAAGTTTGCATCGTTGGTGAGCCACGCAACTTGCTTTGCATCCATATGTTTAAAATTGGCACAGGTAACAATCGCCATGGGAGTCTGCTTAAACATGCTATAAAAGCTATTAATAAACTTATCTTTTTTTCTGTAATTTGTCGCTGGTAAAAATTGATTTCCGTAGTTAAATATTTTATTCCAAGTCTACGTTTTCTGTGATTACGATTAACTCGTGCCGCAACCGTACATAAGGGTAAGTTTATTAGTTCATAACCTTCTTTTGAAATACGCAGCCAAAGGTCCCAATCTTCGAAGTTAGGCATGTGTCGGTATCCACCAGCCTGTAAAAGTGCTTGTTTATTAATTGCAACAGTTTGGTGGTTCATTGGATTCCTCCATGACAACCAAAGATTTGTTCTTCGTGGTGAAATAGGTGTTTGCCGAGAAGCAATTACAGAATTATTTCGAATATCAACCTCCAGTAATTGGCATCCAACTACTCCTAATTTGGACTGGAATGTAAATGGCTTTGTAATTAGTTCAGTGTGCTCAGGTGAGTAAAGGTCGTCACTATCGATTCTTACAATTAAATCTCCAATGCAGCTAGGGGCTATTTTCTTCAAAGTTGCCCCAATGCCAAGAGGTTTTTCTTGTGTATAAAGCTTTATGGGTAATTTGCTGGACTGGATAATTGTTTCTAAGTCTTTTTTTAAAGGCCCATCTACCGCTATGACTAGTTCATTTGCTTTTAATGTTTGTCTTTCCAGGCATTGCAGCGTTGTTTCAAGCAGCGCAGGCGACTCTTTTGGTGAAAGAGGCATTAACCAAGTTATCGAGCTCGAGCAGGGCTTTGTTTTGCTCATGGGCATTACTTTGACCGATTGCTGGGTATTGGGTGCTCTATTTTCCTAACTCATCACAATTGCATATTCGAACGGAGTTCAAACTACCTTTTTTCGTATATCTATTGGAGGATTGGTTTTTTTAAGAGGTAGAGATACCAATACTCCCTTATTTCTTTCTACTTAAGTAGGCTATCCAAATTGCTATTCGGCTTTTCTCATGCTCAAGCTCCTGCTGGGTGATCCAAATACCCGGAAGCTGAAGCGATTCCAGCCAATAGTTACAGATATCAATGTCCTTGAGGAGGATATTGCCCCCTTAACCGACGATGAATTGCGAGGGAAGACTGCAGAGTTTCGGGAGGTTCTGGAAAAAGAAGAAACCTTGGACAAACAACGAAATCTTCTGAATGAGATACTTCCAGAGGCTTTCGCAGTTGTAAGGGAGGCTGCAAAACGCGTACTTGGTATGAGGCACTTTGATGTGCAGCTGATAGGTGGGATGGTCTTGCACGAGGGGCAAATTGCCGAGATGAAGACAGGTGAGGGAAAAACCCTAGTGGCAACTCTGCCCAGCTATTTAAATGCTTTAACTGGTCGGGGCGTTCATGTCGTGACTGTTAATGATTATTTGGCTCGCCGTGATGCTGAATGGATGGGACAGGTACATAAATTCCTTGGACTAAGTGTTGGTTTGATTCAACAAGATATGAATCCTTCTGAGCGACGTCGTAACTATGCTTGTGATATTACATATGCCACGAATTCGGAGCTTGGCTTTGATTATCTACGTGACAACATGGCTACTGATATTAGTGAGGTAGTACAAAGAGAGTTTCATTATTGTGTTATCGATGAAGTAGATTCAATTTTGATTGATGAGGCTCGAACACCTTTAATAATTTCTGGTCAAATTGAACGGCCCCAAGAAAAGTATCAGAAGGCTGCTGAAGTTGTAGGTTCTTTAAATAGATGCGCTGAGATTGCTAAAGATGGTATTGATCCGGAAGGTGATTATGAGGTAGATGAGAAGCAACGCAGTTGCACATTGACTGATGAAGGGTTTTCTAAGGCAGAAGAGATTCTTCAAATAAGTGATTTATTTGACCCTAAAGATCCTTGGGCTCATTACATAACTAATGCTCTAAAAGCTAAGGAGCTATTTATTAAAGATGTCAATTACATTGTCCGAGATGGTGATGCAGTAATTGTTGATGAATTTACTGGTCGTGTTATGCCTGGGAGGCGATGGAGTGATGGGCAGCATCAGGCTATTGAGGCTAAAGAACAGTTGGATATACAACCTGAGACTCAAACTTTGGCTTCTATTACTTATCAAAATTTCTTCTTGCTTTATCCATGCCTCGCGGGCATGACAGGCACAGCAAAAACCGAAGAGGTTGAATTTGAGAAGACATATAAATTAGAAACTTCTGTGATCCCAACTAATAGTCCTACTGCTAGGCAAGATTGGGTAGATCAGGTTTATAAAACTGAAGCTGCGAAATGGAGAGCGGTAGCTAATGAGACGGCAGAAATACATAAGCTTGGTCGACCTGTATTGGTTGGAACTACAAGTGTTGAAAAGAGTGAGTTGCTTAGTTCTCTACTTTCTGAGCAAGAGGTTCCTCATAATCTATTAAATGCAAAACCTGAGAATGTTGAAAGAGAAGCCGAAATAGTTGCACAGGCTGGACGAGCAGGAGCAGTGACAATTGCTACAAACATGGCTGGCAGAGGAACCGACATCATTCTTGGTGGGAATAGTGATTACATGGCTCGTCTTAAGTTGAGGGAGGTTTTGCTACCTAGGTTGGTTGCAGTTGAAGAGGTGCATCGCCCTCCAGTGCCATTGCAGCGCAGTCAGGAAAACTCCGGAGGTGGTTTTGGCGAAAAGACTGTGGCTTCCAATAAAGAAAAGCAATTTCATGCACCAAGTGAGGCTAAAGCGATTGGAAGCCTTTACCCTTGTGCTTTAACAGAGCAAACAGAGTCTGCACTTGTTGCACTAGCGAAAAATTTAGTAAAGACTTGGGGAGATAGAACTTTGTCGGTAATTGAGCTGGAGGATCGGATTTCGACTGCCGCTGAGAAAGCTCCTACTGACGACAAACAGATAAGTGAACTTAGGAAGGCAATAGGAATAGTTAAGAGTGAATTTGATGAGGTTGTAGTCAATGAGGAAGTGCATGTTCGAGAAGCAGGAGGTCTACATGTGATAGGTACAGAACGCCATGAATCTCGCAGAGTTGATAATCAGTTGAGAGGAAGAGCTGGGCGACAGGGCGATTTGGGAAGTACACGTTTTTTCTTATCTTTGGGAGATAATTTGTTGCGCATATTTGGGGGTGAAAGGGTTGCAGCATTAATGAATGCTTTTCGCGTTGAGGAAGATATGCCAATAGAGTCTGGGATGCTTACCAGGTCTTTAGAGGGAGCACAAAAGAAAGTAGAAACTTATTACTATGACATTCGTAAACAAGTATTTGAGTATGATGAAGTTATGAATAATCAGCGCCGTGCAGTTTATTCTGAACGTAGAAGAGTACTTGAGGGAGTTGGTTTAAAGAGACAAGTAATTGGATATGGAGAGAGGACAATGGATGATATTGTTGAGGCTTATGTGAACCCAGATTTACCACCTGAAGAATGGGATGTTGATCAACTTCTAAGTAAAGTTCAGGAGTTCGTTTATTTGCTCAAAGATTTAACCCCTGATCAGTTAAGGGGCTTAAATGTTGATCAGTTAAAGGCTTTTCTTCAGGAACAGTTACGTAATGCATATGACATCAAGGAATCTCAAATAGAAGAGCAAAGGCCTGGACTAATGAGAGAGGCTGAAAGGTTTTTTATTCTTCAACAAATTGATATGCTTTGGAGAGAGCATTTACAGGCTATGGATGCACTTAGAGAGTCCGTTGGCTTGAGAGGTTATGGTCAGAAGGATCCTTTGATTGAATATAAAAATGAAGGCTATGATATGTTCCTAGAGATGATGATGAATATGCGACGCAATGTTATATATTCTATGTTTATGTTCCAACCAGCACCTCCAGCTTCTGTTGAAGCTGAAGAGCCAGTTCAGGATCAAGAATAGAGACTTAGTTTTATGATTTTATATTGCTATCTCCTAAGAATTCAATGATTTCTTTGTCTTTTAGACTCTGTGATTTTCCGGAAAAAATATTTTTTGGTATTTGTCCTTTAGAGACATCTTCTAAATAGCTTTGTAATGAGACAATTTGATTTTCTAGTTGGTCTATTCGCTCCATCAGATTTCTAATTACGTTTGCCTCTGCATCTGGCAAGGCGGAGTGAGCAAGAGGATTAATCCGCACTCCACTTTGATGTATGACTCGCCCTGGAATTCCCACCACTGTGCTGTCGGCTTCTACATCACCAACTACTACAGACCCTGCGCCGATTCTTGTGTTTGCTCCTACGTGGATAGCCCCTAAGACTTTGGCACCTGCCCCTATTACCACATTTTCATCCAAAGTCGGGTGTCTTTTGCCATGATCTTTTCCTGTCCCACCAAGAGTCACCCCTTGATAGAGGAGGCAGCGGTTTCCTATTTCGGCAGTTTCTCCTATAACAACACCCATGCCGTGATCAATAAATACTCCGCTACCTATGCGTGCACCTGGATGAATTTCAACACCTGTTAAGTTCCTTCCAATTTGACTAATAACACGAGCTATTAGCTTCATTGGTAGAGCTCGTGAAGTTGAATTCCATAGTTTGTGACTTAGCCGATGAAGAGTAATTGCTTGAAATCCTGGATAGCAAAGAAGTATTTCTAGCGCTCCCCTTGCTGCAGGGTCACGTTCATGGATGATTGCTAGGTCGGCTTTAAGGACTTTCAGCATCGATCTGACTAATTTATTTAAGACTTTTGGAGACCAATTTCTTTTCGTAGTTTGTCGATAGTGTCTGTACTTAGATAACTTTCAGCACAATGTAATTGCGGCATCCGCATCAGTTGGGATCGGTTTTGGCGAAGGCTTTGCTCTACTAAGGGAAGGCTTGGCCGGTCACAAAGTACATGACTAGATGCTCTGAGAAGTGCGAGCAGCCGGCTTCCCACGTCTGGGGTTGCGGTCATTAGTAGTAGTTCATTGCCTCGCATGCTGTGGAGGATTATCTCTGCGGCACGAAGGATTCCTGGACTAATACTTACAAGACCAACACAGCTTCCTGGACGGAGTTCTTTCAACATGGCTAATTCCTGTCGAAAGTCATTGAGGTCAACTGCCACAGCCCTTACTCCATGTTGCTTAGCTAGTTCCTCCATTGGCTGTAAAAAGTATCTGCTTGTTACTACAGTCCCAACAGAAGAGCTTTGGAGAACGTTTTCAAGTTCCTCCATTGGTACCACTTCAACAGGAACATTGATCTTTGGTTCCAATTCCTCAGCGATCAGCATTGAGGCTCCTATGTCTTCTCTAGGTGTGCTGACCAAAACCCTTGCACCGCAACGTAACCGCCAATCAATCTCGCGTGTTAGCAGTTCTCTGGTTTGTTGGAGGGTACATCCAGCATTCAGGAGCCCATCCACACACTTTCTGACTTCTTGATCTACATCAGTAACCCCTTTATTTCGAATATGAGGAGGTGTTCGGATCTCACGAGGTTTTTGTTGATCACGGACATAAATCCCTGATCCAGCCATTGCCTCTACTACGCCATCTGTTTCAAGTTGGCGATAGACCTTGCTGATTGTGTTTCTGTGGAGCCCTGTTTGCATGGCAAGTTGCCTTGTGCTGGGCAGCCTGTGCCCAGGAGGGTAGTGTCTGGCCGCAATCGCAAAACAAATTTGGTTGTAGAGCTGCGTAGAAGCCGGGATGTCGCTTTCTTGCTGGATATGGAATCGCACGCCTGTCGGCCACGTTGTAATGCGTCCACCTTAAGGAGCTAAGGCTCACGTGACAATTGGCCGTTGTCATATAGAACTATGCCAATTGCTTTTTTCCCTTTTTTTTTAATATTTGAGCTGTATCAGGGGTTGTTTTTATTTGCCAAGTTGTTCGATGCCATTCGAGATGGAGTAGTAATGGTTCTTACTACACGTTTAGGTTTAGGTGTTCCGGATTCTTCCTTATCTGTTTTGACTAGAGGCGTTTTCCTAGGTGTTAAGAACATAATCATGTTCCGGCCTTCGCGTTTTGGAGCTTGTTGAATTTCTGCTTGTTCTTCTAGATCTTTTGCCATTCTTCGTAGAAGAGTTTCCGCAAGCGCAGTGTGTTGAATTTCACGTCCTCTAAAAATAACTGTGCATTTAACTTTGTCACCTGCTTTCAAAAAACGGACTGCATGCCCAATTCGAACTTTGTAGTCATGTTGGTCAATCTTGTATCGCATTTTTACTTCTTTGACTTCAGTTTGGTGTGATTTTTTCTTGGCTTCTTTTGCCTTTTTTTCTTGCTCGAATTTGAATTTGCCGTAATCCATTATTCGGCAAACAGGTGGGTCTGCCTTTTCGCTAACTAGGACTAGATCTAATTCCCTGTCCTTTGCGACTTCTAAGGCTTCTTCTCTGTCGATAACTCCTAGTTGAGTGCCGTCAGAGTCAACCACCCGCAATTTTGGGTAGTTAATTCGATCATTGATGTTAGGGAGCTCCCTGACGGGTGCACGACGATCAAAACGAGGACGTGGTGGCATTAAGTGGGTTTAAAGAAAAGAGAAGACGACATTTGGAACAAATTTTATGCGCCTATTGCTCACACTAGACGGGTTCTGATGAGTGATAAGGCTTCACTAAGAGGTTCCTGACTTTTTAGCCAATGCGGCTTGTGTTGTCTTCGGAACCATGTTCTTTGCCTTTTCGCAAATTGTTGTGTTCGCCTAATGGTTCTTTCTAAAGCCTCATTATGGTTCATTTGTCCTTGAATCAACTTTAAAGCCTCTTCATAGCCAATTGTTTTAAGCAATGGGAGGTCTTCCCCATAGTCTTTAATCAGTTGCTGCGTTTCTTCTATAAGACCTTTTGAATAAATAAGCTTTGTGCGTTCAATTATTAATTCGCGAAGATTGTTGGGATCTAACCCCAGTTCAAGTATTTGCCATGGAGGTGGAGAGGCATTTTGCTGAGCACTTATTGGTAGCCCAGTTGCATAAAGAACTTCTAATGCTCGTTGAGTTCTTACTGCATCATTAGAAGCAATACGCTTTGCGGCTTTTGGATCTGCTTTTTCTAGAAGCTTGTAACAGATGCTTTGTCCGATTTTGCTGAGCTGTCTTCGAATGACTGGTTGAGGGGGAACAGCAGGAGGAATAAGACCATGTGTGATTGCTTTCAGGTATAAGCCACTTCCTCCGACAAGGAATGCCATCCCTTGCTTTTTAAGAGATTCATTGATTGTGATGTTGGCTCTTGTTTGAAATTCTTTTAGGTTGATTGGTTTGTTTGGGGGACTGATGTCAATAAGTTCATGGGGTATGCGACTTTGTTGGCCCTTGGTTGGTTTAGCTGTTCCAACATCCATGCCTATATAAAACTGTCGTGAATCTCCATTGATCACGCTAAGTTTTAGTGATTCAGCAATATCAAGAGCCAGTGAAGTTTTTCCACTTGCAGTTGGCCCTAAAAGGATAATTACTAAAACATTTGAGTTTGCGCCATCAGGCTGGAGGGAGTTCATGCCTTCTAGTTTGGATTGAAGCTTTTTTTGGGGTTAAGTCTTCGCGAAATTTGTGAGCTTCTATTGCTTAAAAGTGGTAAATTGACCTTGCCAGGATGAGGGTTCTCCCTTATGAGGCCTCTAAGAAATACCCTCCCTGGGCCGCGCTTTTTCGAATGAGTCAAGACTCCAAGGTTCAGGCCGCATACGGCGCAGAACAAATTCAAGTCCTGGAAGGCCTTGAGCCAGTCAGGAAGAGACCTGGCATGTATATCGGCTCTACTGGGCCGAGAGGTTTGCATCATCTTGTTTATGAGGTCGTAGACAACTCTGTCGATGAGGCATTGGCAGGACATTGTGATGAGATTGTTGTTTTACTTGGCAAAGACGGTTCAGCTTCAGTAACTGATAACGGGCGTGGGATACCAACAGATGTACATCCAAGGACTGGAAAAAGTGCTCTGGAAACTGTCCTGACTGTTTTGCATGCTGGAGGTAAGTTCGGAAGTGGTGGTTATAAGGTTTCAGGTGGTCTTCATGGCGTAGGTGTCTCTGTTGTCAATGCATTAAGTGAATGGGTTGAGGTAACTGTTCGCAGACAAGACAAGGTACATAGACAACGATTTGAGCGTGGAGCTGCTATTGGAAGTCTCCGCTCAGAAGACCAGCCAAGCTCAGAGAGAAAAAGAACAGGAACAAGCGTATGTTTTAAGCCAGACTTAGATATTTTTACTGGTGGAATAACTTTTGACTATCCCACATTGTCTACTCGATTAAGGGAATTAGCCTATCTGAATGGGGGAGTAAGGATTGTTTTTAGAGATGAACGTGAGTCGTCGCTTAATTCGGATGGCAGTGCGTATGAAGAAATTTATTTTTATGAAGGTGGGATAAAAGAATATGTTGCATATATGAATAAAGAAAAAGATGCATTACATCAGGAGATTATTTATGTGAACTCTCAGAAAGATGGTGTTCAGGTAGAGGCTGCATTGCAGTGGTCATCAGACGCATATTCGGATAGCATTTTAGGCTTTGCGAATAACATTAGAACAGTTGATGGTGGTACTCATATAGAAGGATTAAAGACTGTTCTGACTCGTACTCTTAACACATTTGCCAAGAAACGTGGGAAGAGAAAAGAAGGCGATTCGAATCTTGCGGGTGAAAATATCCGTGAGGGCTTAACAGCAGTATTATCAGTAAAGGTTCCTGAGCCAGAGTTTGAGGGACAGACAAAGACAAAGTTAGGTAATACCGAAGTAAGAGGGATTGTTGATGGCCTTGTTGGTGAGTCACTAAGTAAGTATTTAGAGTTTAATCCTGCAGTTATTGATTTAATATTAGAGAAAGCAATTCAAGCATTTAATGCGGCTGAAGCTGCTCGTAGAGCTAGAGAGCTAGTACGTCGTAAAAGTGTTCTTGAAAGCTCTACTTTGCCAGGTAAATTGGCTGATTGCAGCTCTAGAGATCCTTCGGAGTCTGAAATATATATTGTGGAGGGAGATTCTGCTGGAGGGTCTGCAAAACAAGGAAGAGATAGACGTTTTCAGGCCATATTGCCCTTACGTGGAAAGATTCTCAACATTGAAAAAACAGATGATTCAAAAATATATAAGAATACAGAAATACAAGCTCTTATTACTGCACTTGGTTTAGGGATTAAGGGAGAAGAATTTCAATCAGGAAATTTGAGATATCACAGAGTAGTAATTATGACTGATGCTGATGTAGATGGTGCACATATAAGAACGCTTTTGCTTACTTTCTTTTATCGTTATCAAAAGGAATTAGTCGAAGGTGGATATATATATATAGCTTGTCCTCCTTTGTATAAAGTTGAGAGAGGGAAAAATCATACTTATTGCTATAACGAAGGAGATTTGCAAAAGACTCTTGCAGGATTTGGTGAAAAAGCGAATTACACAATTCAACGTTTTAAGGGTCTAGGTGAAATGATGCCAAAGCAGTTGTGGGAGACCACTATGGATCCTTCAACTCGGATGATGAAGCGGGTAGAGATAGAGGATGCTTTAGAGGCAGACAGGATTTTTACAATCCTTATGGGAGATAAGGTTGCTCCTAGGCGCGAATTTATAGAAACACATAGTGCAGAACTTGATATGGCTGCATTAGATATTTGATGGGTTCAGTAGTAGTTCTATTGCGTTGGGGTTGGTTGTTGAGTATTTCACTCCTTGCTCCAATTTCTTTGCCTGCAGGGGGTGCTGAGCGGAATCTGCCTCAGATTAAGCAGAGGAATTTAGCTGAACCTTTCTTGGCCGAGAAAAGTATTTCTCTTAAAGCTTTACCTTTGGCTGTTGCGCCATCTTTGTGCAGGCTGAAAATCGGTACACCTTTTCGTCTCGTAAGATATTGGGAAGCTGAAGATGGAAGTAGGTGGATTTATGTAGAAATTGCTGATGGAGAGACCAAGGAATTAATTAATGCAGGTAGACGTGGATGGCTCAATGCCTGAATCTTTTTTGGCTTTAATTCAGTCTCTATTAGTTTCAATTGGTGCTGGATTTGGGGCGTGTTTGCGGTTCAAATGTGTTAACACATTCTTAAAGTATTCAATAAACAGCTCATTGGCAATATTATTTTTAAATCTCATTTCTACCTTTGCACTTGGTTTTCTTTTTGGCATTAGATCTGGTTTAGTTGAGAACCAATTTTTATCATCGATTTTTCTTTTGATAGGTGTAGGTTTCTTGGGTAGCTTAAGTACCTTTTCTACATTTATTTTTCAATTACTTCAGGCCCTTTTAGAAAAAGATTTTAAGGATTTCTTTTTTCTTTTGCTTGCTTCTTTATTTGGTGGCATCCTCCTGGCAGCTGGTGGATATAAATTGGGATATGGCTAAATCTGTCTCAATTAAGTTCAGTCAATTAGCAGCTTATATTTATGTCATAACTGGTTCGATACCAGGAGCATTGATTCGATTTCTATTTGATAATGATTTTATTTTGAACATTATTGGAGCTGGGATTTTCGGATTTATAATGGGATTGCCCGATAAGAAAAGAAGTAAAATATTTTTTGGAGTTGGTTTTTGTGGAGCACTGACAACTTTCAGTACTTGGATGGTTGATTGTTTTGCAATGATCCACAAAGGTGATTTTATTCAAGCTTTATTATTAATATTGCTCTCCTTAGTATTTGGCCTTTTGTTTATGGTTTTAGGATTTGCATTTGCAAGAAAGTTAACTTTGAAGGGCTTTCTCAATAGCAAGCTTTAATTCAGAGCTTTCTGGTTCGATATTACTTTTGTAGCGACCAATCACTATTCCTTCTTTACTGATAAGGAATTTTTCGAAATTCCATGCAACATCTCCTGCTGGTTCGGTTTGATTAAGGGTTTTATATGGTTCTGTTGTTTGACCCATAGCATGGACTTTTTCGAAAAGCTCGAAAGTTACTCCATAGTTTGATTGGCAGAAGTTTTGTATTTCTGAAAGATTGCCAGGCTCCTGAGCTCCAAAGTCATTACATGGAAAGCCAAGTACTTCAAAACCACTGGGGCCATAATTATCTTGGAGTGCTTGCAGACCTTTGTATTGCTTAGTAAATCCGCATTGGCTTGCGACATTCACTATTAGTAATACCTTTCCGCTGTAATCGCCTAAACCCTTTGCCTGTCCATCCTTTGAGATGACTTGTACGTTGTTTACGTTGACGGTCATTGATATGCAGCTGATAACCATTGACCTTAGCGAGTCTTCTGAGCAATACACTGATCTTGCCCTAAAGGCTCGCCCATGAATGAGGCAACTGGGGCGTCCAGTCCAAAATCAGTACCAGTTAGTGGCTCTCAGTTGGCCGATGTAGTTGCTCAGCAGCTGGAAGCGATGTTGTCTGCTGGAAATTATGACGCAGTTAAGGTTTTGCTTCAGCCTGTTCAGCCTGTTGATATTGCGGAAGCGATAGGGAACATTCCTCTTGTTTTGCAAGGCTTGGCTTTTAGATTGCTTAGTAAAAATGAGGCGATCGAGGTTTATGAAAATCTTGATCCGGCTGTTCAACAGAGCTTGCTTGATCGCCTTCGCTCAAGTGAGGTACTTGAGTTAGTTGAGGAAATGTCGCCAGATGATCGTGTCCGGTTGTTTGATGAATTACCAGCGAAGGTTGTAAGGCGCTTGTTGGCTGAGCTCAGTCCAGCGGAACGACGAGTAACGGCTCAATTGCTTGGTTATGAGCAAGAGACGGCTGGGAGGTTAATGACTACTGAATTTATTGATCTTAAGGAATTTCATAGTGCAGCTCAGGCTCTAACTATTGTTCGTCGACGAGCTACTGAGACGGAGACGATTTATAGCCTTTATGTGACTGATAGGGAAAGACATCTCACTGGAATCCTGTCATTGAGGGATTTGGTTACAGCTGACCCTGAAGATCTGATTGGGCATGTAATGACGAGAGATGTAGTGAATGTAAGTACAGATACTGATCAAGAGGAAGTCGCAAGAGCTATTCAGCGTTATGACTTTCTTGCTGTTCCTGTTGTGGATAGAGAACAGCGCTTGGTTGGCATCGTCACAGTTGACGATGTTATTGATGTAATTGAACAGGAGGCAACACGAGATTTATATGCAGCTGGTGCTGTTCAGGCAGGAGATGAAGATGATTATTTTCAAAGCAATTTGTTTACTGTTGCCCGACGCCGAGTTGTTTGGTTAGCGGCGCTTGTTGTGGCTAATGGTTTTACTACTCAAGTCATTGCGATGAATGGGTTTGTACTTAATCAAGTAGTTCTGTTGGCTGCATTTATTCCTTTGTTAATAGGAACAGGTGGGAATGTTGGAGCTCAAAGTTCAACAGTGGTTATCCGTGGCTTAAGTACCCAAAGGATTCAGGCACTTGGTCCAATGAAAGCTGTTGTGCGAGAAGCCATTGCTGGTGCTCTTTTAGGTCTTTTAATGCTTGTTGTTGTTGTTCCTTTTGCTTGGTGGAAAGGAGAGGGACCTTTGGTTGGAGCTGCAGTTGGGATCAGTTTGATGGCAATAACCACTTTGGCTGCAACTGCTGGAGCGGCTTTGCCTTTGCTTTTCGACAAGATGGGCTTGGACCCAGCCTTGATGTCGGCCCCATTTATTACTACCGCTACAGATGTGGCTGGAGTTCTAATTTATTTGCGAACTGCGGCTTGGCTTTTAAATCACACGAACGTAGCCCCTTCTTGACCAATAGGTAATTATTACCATTTACCAGTTCAAACTGGCCCTTCCGAGCCTTCTTTACACTTCTTCGCGGTATGCTTTACAAAACTCAACACAGTTGCTGTGAGTACTCGGTCAGTTCAAGAAAAAGATTCTAAGAAAGTTGAGTTTTCGCTGCGGACTCAGCGTACGGAAGTCGATTTGGTTAGCTCTTATCTGCGAGATATCGGTCGGGTGCCTTTGTTATCTCATGAGCAGGAGATAACCCTGGGTAGAAAGGTTCAAGAGCTTGTTGTTTTAGAGGCAACAGAATCAGAGATTGAAAAAAAGATAGGAAGGAAGCCTACGCTTGAAGAGCTTGCTAATGAGTCAGATATTTCTCCTTTAACATTAAAAAAGAGGCTAAAGATTGGACGTAGGGCAAAGGAGCGAATGGTTTCAGCTAATTTGCGGTTAGTTGTAAGCGTGGCTAAGAAATACACCAAGAGGAATATGGAGCTTCTGGACTTAATTCAGGAAGGGACGATCGGTTTGGTCAGAGGCGTGGAAAAATTTGATCCAACGAGAGGATATAAATTTTCAACTTACGCATATTGGTGGATTAGGCAAGGAATTACTCGTGCTATTGCGGAAAAGAGTAGAACCATCAGACTGCCAATTCATATAACTGAGATGCTCAATAAGTTAAAGACTGGGCAAAGAGAATTAAGTCAACAGTTAGGACGTACTCCATCTATTAAAGAGCTCGCTGAGTATGTGGAATTACCTGAAGAAGAAGTAAAGGATTTGATGTGTAGTGCTCGGAACCCAATGAGCTTGGAAAAGAAAGTAGGAGAGGGAGAGGACTCGGTATTGATGGATTTATTGCCAGGGGATGGAGATGTTCCAAGTATTCAACTAGAGGCAGATTGCATGAAGGGAGATTTGAATTGCTTATTAGATCAATTACCTGAAATGCAGCGCCGTGTTTTACGCATGAGATATGGCATAGACGGCCAAGATCCAATGAACCTCACAAGGATAGGAAAAGCCATTGGGATCAGTCGCGATAGAGTACGTAATCTTGAAAGGGATGGTTTAAGTGGGCTTCGCAGGTTGGGAAAATCTATAGACGCTTATTTAACTGCTTGAATTACTTTTATAAGTAGTTGATTAACTGATTCAGGATCTTCATCGTGTGGACAATGTCCAACCCCAGCGATTGTCTCGAGAGATCTAATACAAGAGAAATTTTCTTTCCAGCTCATAGCTTCTTTTAGAGGTTCCCAAGGATCTTTTTCTCCCCAAATTAAATCGACTGGGATCTGGAGACTTTTCATTAACTCTGGTGCTAGATAATCATCAAATAGATTGATAAAACCATGGAATGCTTCAGGTGCCCCTTTTCTCTGGCTGGGTTTTTGAAGTAAGGCCAACAGTTCGTTATCGACATTTTTTCCAGTTGGGTAAGCCTGTTTAAGTACCTTTTTTATAACAGCAGGGCTTGCAGCATTTCGAAAAAGATTAACGCTTAGCCATCTTTGGCGAACTAAACCTTTTAATAAAGGTCTTGACCATTTAGCCCAGCTAGGTTGTTCAACTAGTCTTTTGTCGTCTAATGCACGAGTTGCGCATCCGACAAGTACGACTCCACAACAATTTGAACCGAGAAGTTGAGATGCTCGTAGAGCGATTACGCCTCCAATTGAATTACCGACTAATAAAACAGGGGTTTTTATGACTTCATTGCAAAAGTCGCTTATTTGACGAGCCCAGTTATCGAAGTTGTATTCAAAAGTATTTTGTTCTGCCGGATCACCTATAAGCCTTGCAATTGGTTGACTGCTTTCACCAAAGCCAATCAGATCAATAGCAAAGCATGGGCTGAAGTTGGCAAGTTCAGATTGGTTGTGTCGCCAGTGTTCTTTGCAAGCCCCAAACCCATGAATTAGCAATACAGAAACTGGTAACTCTGAGCTCTGCTTTTCAAGATTCCATGCAACCTCGAAATTGTTCCATTTCCAAATATGGCTCTCAGACACAATCAAGACACAAACCCTTCGATCATTTTGTATTTGATTGGAGGATATTGAGTGCTTTTAACATATTTTTTTTGCTACTAGTTATTTTGAGATATGAGTAGTAGTGATGAAGAACTCAGCCTAAGCCTTCTCTTGCCTTCGTCGAAGGTAATTGCTTTACGTTCTGCACTTCTCGATTGGTTTGAGATTAATGGAAGACACTGGATTCCTTGGAAACTAAAGGCTGATGGGACTAAGCCAGACTCTGGCGAAATGCTTTGTGTATATAAAATTTGGATTGCTGAAGTAATGCTTCAGCAAACACAATTAAAGGTTGTCTTGCCTTATTGGGAAAGCTGGATGAGTGTTTTTCCCACACTTCCTGATTTGGCAAATGCTAATGAGAAGGAGGTCCTAATGCGATGGCAGGGACTGGGCTATTACAGCAGGGCTCATCGTTTGCATAAGGTCGCAAACATTTTTATGAATTTAATAGGGTCTAAGAGGTCTTTGAATTCTTGTTTTTGGCCTAGAGATATTGAGACTTGGCTGGCTTTACCAGGAATAGGACGAACTACGGCAGGGAGCATTCTTTCATCAGCTTTTGATCTGCCACAGCCACTGTTAGATGGGAACGTCAAACGTCTTTTGGCAAGACTTTTTGCTAGTTCTAAGCCTCCAAAGAGAGATCTTTTTAGGCTTTGGTTAATTAGCGAGCAATTACTTTCACCTTTAAAGCCACGAAAGTTTAATCAAGCATTGATGGATCTTGGGGCAATGGTATGCACGCCTTTTAATCCACGATGTGACATTTGCCCTTGGCAAGAGTATTGCTCTGCTTACGCTTTGGGAAAGCAGAAAGAGTTTCCTGTGAAGGAACCAGCAAAGCCATTGCCATTTGAGGTGATAGGAATCGGTGTTGTTCTAAATCATCATCATCAGATTCTTATTGATCAAAGACTTGAACAAGGACTATTAGGAGGAATGTGGGAATTTCCTGGGGGAAAAAAAGAGGTCGATGAGTCGATTGAACAAACTATTGCTCGTGAGTTAAAAGAGGAGTTATCAATCGAAGTGGAAGTTGGCGAAAAATTGATTGACTTTGAGCATGCATATAGTCATAAAAAGCTCCGTTTTATTGTCCATATTTGTAAGTGGCTACGCGGAAAGCCTCAGCCATTAGCAAGTCAGAAGGTTGAATGGGTCTCACCGGAATCCTTAGAAAATTACCCTTTCCCTGCTGCAAATACCAAGATCATTAGTTCTCTGAAAAAGTATCTCAATACAGATAAGTTAACTAAGGATCCTTAGCGTCATTGGATAGTTAATTTCATCGAAAATAACAATGCACAGCACACCTCACAAGGCAGAAAATCCAGAAATTATTTGCATAGGCGAGGCTTTGTTGGATCGATTAGGCCCCCTTGGTGGAGATCCAGCATTAGATCACCCAGTTGAAGACTGCTTGGGAGGTGCTCCTGCAAACGTTGCATGTGGTTTGGCCAGATTGGGCACCAAGGTTGCATTTATTGGTCGTCTTGGAAAAGACGAGATAGCAAATCAATTCCTTTCTTTGATGAGATCTCGTGGTGTGAACCTTAATGGTCTACAGATTGATCAGATACGACCTACTCGAATCGTTTTGGTACGTCGAGATAAAGATGGGGAAAGAAGTTTTCAGGGATTCGCTGGCGATCGCGGAGAAGGTTTTGCAGATCAAGCTCTCGAATGCAATGCAATTACTTCTGTTTGGCCTTTGATAACAAAGAATTCTCAATGGTTGTTGCTAGGGACAATCCCTCTAGCAGTGAATGCTGCATCAGAAGCTCTTTTATGGACGATAAATCAAGCTTGTCAAAATAATATGAAAATTGCTCTTGATATCAACTGGAGACCAACCTTTTGGGACATAAGTAAAAAAGCTGATAGTGGACCTGGCCAAAAAGCATTAAAAGCAATTAGGCCAGTTTTAAATGAAGCCAACTTGCTAAAGCTTGCTAAGGAAGAGGCTGATTGGTTTTTTAATACAGAAAACCCACAAGTAATTTCTAGATCGTTGCCAAAAAATCCAGATGTTGTTGTTACAGATGGTCCTAGACCAGTGAGATGGTTTATTGGCGGATTTGAGGGCTCTATACCTGTAATTACCACAAGAAAAATTGTTGATACTACTGGTGCAGGTGATGCTTTTGCCGCTGGTTTGCTACATCAGTTTCTTACGATTGAAAAACGGATGTTAAGTACAGAGAAGGTTAAGGAGATGGTTCGATTTGCCATGGCATGCGGAGCAATTGTTTGCATGGAATCAGGTGGCATTCAACCCCAACCAACTCAAGAAGAAGTCTTAGCATTTCTTGCTACTGATTAGGGTTGAGTGAGTCGAGCTTCTCGTTCTCCATTTGATAGGTATTCCAGATTTATTTTCCATGCTTCTGGGAGATGAAGGCTTAAACGTTCAGGCCATTCCACTACCATCAAGGCTCCAAGTGACTCAGCTTCTTCTTCTTCCTGAAGAAACAGTTCATTTGCAGCTTGTGGGGTTTCCAGTCTGTAGAGATCTAGATGTACTAATGGGGAGCTCCCTTCAAGGTAATGCTGCGCTAGTGCGAAAGTTGGACTAGTAATCGGTTCTTTTATCCCCAGACTGCTTGCTAGACCTTTTACAAGGCAAGTCTTTCCTGCACCTAATGGACCTTGTAAAAGAAGCAATTTTAGATTTGGAAGGAGTTCGATTAGCTTTGCTCCTAGAGCAATAGTTTCATCAACATTTTTTAGTTTCCAGGGTTCATCTGTAGATTGCCTTCCAATGGAGTTGGAATCCTCAGCGTATTCGCAGAGATTCCTAGCCAAGATTCCCCCTTAGAGAGTTTTAACCATGGTGGCATTGTCCACATTCAATACCTCAACTGAGGTCTCTGGTGATTATGTTGTCGCAGACATTAATCTGGCTGATTTTGGCAGGAAAGAACTGACAATTGCCGAGACCGAGATGCCAGGTCTAATGGCACTTAGGACTAAATATGGTAATCAAAAGCCTTTGAAGGGTGCTCGGATTGCAGGCAGCCTTCATATGACAATTCAAACAGGGGTTTTAATTGAAACACTTGTCGAATTGGGTGCTGAAGTCCGCTGGGCGTCTTGCAATATTTTTTCTACTCAGGATCATGCTGCTGCAGCTATAGCCTCCATTGGAATACCAGTGTTTGCAAAAAAGGGTGAAACATTAGATGAATATTGGGCATATACGCATCGCATTCTGGAGTGGGGTGAGACCAAGTCACCAAACATGATTCTTGATGACGGGGGAGATGCAACTGGGTTGGTCATCCTTGGTTGCAAGGCTGAGAATGATTCATCAGTTCTTGAAAACCCTTCCAATGAAGAGGAAGAAGCTTTGTATAAATCCATTCGAATTAAGCTTGAAGAGGATTCAACTTTTTATTCCAAAATTAAGCAATCTATTAAGGGGGTTACAGAAGAGACCACTACAGGCGTTGCTCGTTTATATCAGATGCAAAAGAGCGGAGAACTTCCTTTCTCTGCAATCAATGTCAATGATTCAGTGACTAAAAGTAAATTCGACAATTTATATGGATGTAGAGAATCTCTAGTAGATGGAATAAAACGAGCAACAGACGTAATGGTTGCTGGAAAGGTTGCTTTGGTTATGGGTTATGGCGATGTCGGTAAAGGCTCAGCGCAATCTTTGAGAGGTCTTGGAGCAACAGTAATGGTTGCAGAGATTGATCCAATTTGTGCTCTTCAGGCTGCAATGGAGGGTTATCGGGTCGTTCGTCTTGGGGAAGTTGTTGATTCGGTTGATATTTTTGTAACTGCGACTGGCAACTATCAAGTTATTCGCCATGAACATTTAATTCGCATGAAGGATGAGGCAATTGTTTGCAATATTGGACACTTTGATAATGAGATAGATGTTGCTTCTCTAAAGCAGTACAAATGGGAAAATATCAAGCCACAAGTTGATCACATTACTCTTCCAAGTGGTAATAGGATTATTCTTTTGGCTGAAGGACGTTTAGTAAACCTTGGTTGTGCAACAGGTCATCCTAGTTTTGTGATGAGTAACTCATTTACTAACCAGGTATTAGCTCAAATTGAACTTTTTACGAAAGGTGATAATTATTCCAATGAAGTTTATGTATTACCTAAACATCTTGATGAAATGGTTGCACGTCTGCACTTAGATAAAATAGGAGCAAAGCTTACAGTCTTGTCTTCGAATCAGGCTGACTACATAGGTGTCCCTGTTGATGGTCCATATAAGCCTGAACATTACCGTTATTGATTGACTACCTTATTCCTTTAATTATTCAAAATATGAGGCCTTTAACCTTTTAAAAATTTATGGATATTACTCAATTGATTAATACATTACCTGATTTGATTGGTCAGGCTGTCCATGCCAATCAATGGATTGGTTACGCAGCAATATTGCTTGCTATGTTTTTAGAAAATCTTTTTCCTCCTATTCCCTCTGAGTTAATAATGCCTTTGGGAGGTTTTTATGTCCAGCAGGGACAATTGCAATTGATGCCTGTTCTTTTAGCAGGTTTGATAGGGACAGTATTGGGAGCATTCCCTTGGTATGGAATTGGGCGGTTAGCTAATGAAGAAAAAATAGAGAGATGGTTAAATAAAAATGGTCGTTGGATTGGAATTGGTTCAGATGACTTAGCCCGAAGTCGACGTTGGTTTAATCGCTATGGCAAATCTTTAGTTTTTTGGGGGCGTTTAGTACCGGGAGTGAGAACTTTAATTTCTGTGCCTGCAGGCATTGAGTTAATGCCTTTTATGCCATTTCTAATTTGGACAACTGCTGGCAGTCTGATTTGGAATTTATTGTTAACTCTTGCTGGGATTGCTTTAGGAGAGAGTTACTCGAATG
>QCKB01000003.1 GCA_003215655.1 Prochlorococcus sp. AG-409-J16 | reverse complement strand
AGCAACTTGAGTAGTCATGTTGTCAGAACCTTGCTCGGCTAGAACGCCTTGACTAGCATCTGTAGCTTCGTCTGAAACGCCAGTAAACTTGCACTGATGCTGTCCTTTGCATAGGTAATACCGGCACCAGCACCCTCTGAGAGGTTGGTTGTAAGCACTGTTGCTTTCCTTCTACTTATAAATTCAATCACCAAGTAATCTTCATCAAAAACAGATTGGATTATGTTGTCCCAGCTGATTTTTTTCCCTTGAGACCTTTTCATCCACTAGACGAAAATGCAGTTCATAGATCAGGCACGTATAACGGTTAGAGCTGGCCGGGGAGGGGACGGGATAGTTTCATTTCGCAGGGAGAAGTATGTCCCTGCTGGTGGCCCTTCAGGGGGTGATGGTGGCAATGGGGGGAAAGTGCTTTTAGAAGCTGATTCAAACCTTCAAACACTGTTGGATTTCAAATATAAAAGGCTTTTTGCTGCTGATGATGGGCGTAGGGGAGGACCTAATCGCTGCAAGGGTGCCTCAGGAAAGGATCTCATTATTAAAGTTCCTTGTGGGACTGAAGTAAGGCATCTCTCAACAGGAATAATTCTCGGGGATCTGACTTCTCCAGGAGAATTCCTGTCAGTAGCTTTTGGTGGTAAAGGTGGTTTAGGTAATGCACATTATCTAAGTAATCGCAATCGAGCCCCAGAGAAATGTACAGAAGGTCTTGAAGGTGAGGAATGGAACCTTCAATTGGAATTGAAATTACTTGCTGAAGTAGGGATCATTGGGCTCCCGAATGCAGGCAAAAGTACTTTGATAGCAATTCTTTCTGCTGCTCGCCCAAAGATTGCTGATTATCCCTTTACAACTTTGATTCCAAATTTAGGAGTAGTTCGTAAGCCGAGTGGAGATGGGACGGTCTTTGCAGATATTCCAGGATTAATTGCTGGGGCTGCGCAGGGAGCTGGCCTGGGCCACGATTTTCTGCGTCATATTCAACGTACAAAGCTGTTGATCCACCTAATTGATGGATCAACAGACAAACCTGTTGAAGCTTTTTCTGTTCTAGAAAAGGAATTAGAGGCTTATGGCCATGGACTTATGTATAAGCCAAGATTAGTAGTTCTCAACAAAAAAGAATTATTGGATAAGGCTAGTGAGTTAAATGTCATTGCTGAACTTGAGAAGGCTAGTGGACGACAAGTGATTTCAATTTCTGCCGCAATGGGGAAAGGCTTGGATGAACTTCTCTCAAGAGTTTGGGAAGAACTTTGAATAATTTAAATTGAATAACTGCTCTCATCCCTACTTGTCTATTCCTTATTGGTTAGCCATAACTAGGAGGTTAGAAAAATCTTCTATGAATTTCTATAGCTGTTTTGATAAAGAGGGCCAGATTATTGCCCGTTGCCAAACATCACAAGAGATAGAGGTTCTCCGTCAAATGGGAAGACCTATTGCCAATGTAAAGGAAATGCTAAATGAGGAGGCAGTAGTTTGCTCCTTGACAAGCAGTCCTTCTGAGTTCAATGAAGACTTCTAATTAGTCGTCATAAACAAGGCACTCTGGCTCATCAGGATTGGCATCACAAAATAACTCAAGGGCATTTGGGTCATGCTTATCCTCAGGATGATGTTCCTTGTATTCCTCAAGGGAATGCAGTTCTTCGGTTAAATGCCGCACTTTGGCGTCGTCGCCCTGTGCTTTTGCAGATTGGATCTCAGACTGATCCTTTTGGATGTGCTCGTCGATTGTGTTCATGGAGTCTGTGGTCTGCGAGGAGGTCTTTAGGCGACAGTCCCACTTTACGGCCGTTATACATGCCTGCCATGGGGGAAATCTTCACTTCGTTTCCTTTACAACACCATTGCCAAATTTGAGTATCAGTGGCTACAAGCAGATAAGAGGGTGTTAAGACTTTCGTTATGACATCAATTACTGAGCAATAAGACCGTCACTTCTTTGACGATCAGGGGAGGATGGTTTGGATTAATGGGCCTGAGGATTTTTGTTATATATCAGAGCAAAGACAATGGCGAAAAGGGCTTTGCCTTAAAGATATTTTGGAGTGAAAACAATGCGCACCCTCTGGTTTGGTCAGCCAGAGTGTTAGTTCAATTGATGATGCATTAGAGGCATTTGAAACTAACCATGTGTCCTTGTCGCAAGATCTTTATCTGAAGCGTATGGGTGAACAGATGCAAGAGCACCGTTCTCCAGATGATTCGAGGCAGCAGGCGTATCTGTAAGGAAAGCGCCATTGGCTAGGAATTCAGTACAGAAAAAAATTTGCTCAAGAGTCGCCCCTCGCTGTTTATTGCCTAGAACAGTTAACAGAAGTGCTTTAGTACATAAGACAGGTATTGAGCTGCCTCATACTTTTAGAAGAAAGCGAAGTAAAAGACTAAGGGGTTAGTTCACTAAGCTCTATCCATCTGTTTTCTGAGTTATGTAGGCGGTCACTAATTTCTGCTAGTTGATTACTTAGATGAACTAAGTTTTGCCCTTTAGAGATTTGCTCTTCGAGGGCTGATTTCTCTTTCTCAAGAAGTGGTATCGAAACCTCTAGAGATAGCAGTTCCTGTGACTCCTTAAAGCTTCTCTTTCTAGGCTTTTCTTTGTTAATTGCATTACTTCTAGATGTTCCTAAATCTTGTTTAAGAAGTGATTTCTCTTCAATATTCTTGGAGCTACTTATATCTTTTGGCTTTTGGTTTTTTTCATAGAGTTGAAGATTTTTCTTTTCAAGAAAACTACTGTAATTACCTTCATACCTTATTAGTCTTTGATCATTTAAATAGAAGATCCTGTCAACAGTTCTATCAAGGAAATAACGGTCATGAGAAACAATGATAACGCAACCTTTAAAATCTTCAAGAAAATCTTCAAGTATGCTCAATGTCTCTATGTCAAGGTCATTAGTAGGTTCATCTAAAAGAAGAATATTTGGCGACTGAATAAGTATCTTGCATAAGGTTAGTCTACGCCTTTCGCCCCCTGATAATTTGTTTAAAGAGGTATGTTGTTGTGCAGGTGGGAATAGAAACATTTCTAGGAGTTTTGATGCACTGATTTCTTTGTCCCCAACTTTTATTCTTGAAGCATCTTCTTCGATATAATCTATGACCTTCCTCTTTAATCCAATTCCTTCCCGCAATACTGCTGTTTGTTGGTCTAAATATCCAATATGAGCTGTTTCTCCTATTCTAATTTCTCCATTGACGGCTCTTCTCCTTCCAGCAATTATATCGAGAAGTGTAGATTTTCCAGTGCCATTTGCGCCAATAATTCCTATTCGATCTTCAGGGCTAAAATTATAACTAAACTGTTCAAATAGCAAATTACCAGTTTCTAAATCAGTATCAGTTACTTTTATATTTTCAGCACTAATTACGAGTTTACCTATGCGTCTGCTTAAGTGAGAAATTTGCAAAGAAGAATTTTTTTTCGAAGAGGGTTTTGACCTCATTGCTTCGATTCGATTTAGCCTAGCTTTCTGTTTTGTACTTCTTGCTTTTGGCCCTTGTTTTAGCCAAGCTAATTCTCTACGCAATATTCCTTTGAACTTGATTCTTGCTTTTTCTTCTATTGCTGCCTCTTCTGTTCTTGTTCTTAGATATTGAGAATAGTTGCCAGGATAAGTCTTTGCTAGGCCGTTACGAATTTCAAGCATTCTATTGGTCACTCGATCAAGGAAATATCGATCATGTGTAACCAGAACTAGAGCCCCGTTGAATTTCTCTAGCCAACTTTGTAGCCATTCAACGGCAGAGGTGTCTAGATGGTTGGTAGGTTCATCGAGAAGAAGCAATTCTGGCTTTGCAACAAGAGCAGAGGCAAGCCCTATCCTTTTTTGATACCCCCCAGATAGATCTTCAACTTTGAGATGAAGATCACTTATGCCTAAGCGCTGGAGGACCTCTTCACATTGTTTCTCTAGACTCCAGACTTCATCGTTATCCATCCGTTGTGAAAGTGCACCTAGCTCGCTTAACAGTTTTGGGGAATTAGGTTCTTTTTCTAATAATGAGCTTAATGATTTATAGCGAAGCAGTAGATCTCTTTTTTTGCCACAGCCAATAAGAACTTGTTCTAGAACAGTTCTTCCTTTTTGGAGGCAAATTTCTTGGCTTATTATTTCCATATTTAAATTTGTTGGACATCTTCTTTCTCCATGTCCAAGTGGTTCGGTTCCTGCCAACATCTTTAATAGTGTTGACTTTCCACTTCCATTCGGGCCAATTAAACCAAGCCTTTCATCCTTTTCTATATGAAGTGTTAGGTCCCTTATTATTTGTTTTACTCCTAAATCTTTAGAAGCATTTATTAGGCTTAATAAACTCACAGAACATTTGCCGCTCGTTCTTTCTCTAGGTATTTAAATACGCTTTTATCACCTACATCATCAGCTGGATTCATTCCGAACTTTCTGATAGTTAAAACTATCAAAAATATTGCTGATAGGCTAAGCATTGTCATCACTATGTATCCATTAATTAGACCACTAAGATGACCTATTAAAGCTATTGGCACCATAACCGTTAGCCCGATCGCTTCAATTCGTTGAAAACAGAAAAACTCTTTAAAACCTACTCCTGTTAGTGCAGCAAATAAAGGACCTATAAATAACATAAATTTAGGTTCAATAATTACTGTATTTAGCATCGACTTCGCACCAAAGCTTATTATCAATATTAAGCTTCCAATAGTCCCTAGTGCCCAAAAAAATACTAGCAATCTATGTAGAGATCTAAGGTAAATATGAATCCATTTTAGTGACAGTCCAAGAGCTAATGCTATCGGCATTAACCATAGCCCAATCCAATCTGGCCCTAGAAATAACCATTGAATAAGTGCTATTAATAGTGATAGGCCGCATGAGAAAAGTGCAAACCTATATCTCTGAACTTCTAGATGGTCTTCTTTAGTGATTGTGAATCGGCCATAAATGCCCTCATATTCATTTTCAATAAAGGAATTGTTTGTTCCTTCCAGTAGTTTCTTTGCTGTCATTTATTTAAGGGCTAGGAGTTGATGCATTGACTATGGAAGATAGGTTGGAGCCTGAAGGGATTATTGAGCTTGGGCGTAGTGGGAAAAGTGCTCCAAAGTAATCATTGCGCCAAGCGTCCGAATCACAAGTTTTTGAAACTAAAGGATTTGAAAAAAACCTCTTACGCCATTCCCATAGTCTGGGGAATGCCCAGAGCGGCTTGTAAGTACATCCAAATAGAGGTGCATAAACCATCTCCCATCGAATCAGTGTTGGGAACAATCTCACATCTGCAATAGTCATTTTGCTTCCACATAACCATGGACCTTTCTTAGAAAGACTTTTGTTTGCTTTTTCAAGGGCTTGGAATAGCTCTCTAGATGCCTTGTCGTATGAGCTTTGATTTCTTGCAAAGCCGCACCTGTACACGCCATCATTCACGTATGGCTGAAGAACATTTTGCCAAGTATTTATTTCATCCTGAAGCGTCAGTGGAGATAAATCAGGGGCATCTGTTTTACTGCTTGGCCATAGGTTTAGGACTTCAACAAGTTGTGCACTTTCGTTGCCAAGTAGTTGCGGTCGTTCCCCTTTCGTTAGTCCTGGTTTGATTAGTGCAGGCACTGTTGCTCTATGACTAGGAGACTCTCCGGAATGTTTATATAAATCGAGAAGTGAGTTACAACCTAGCCAGGGAGGTTCTAGTTGCCATCTCCCTGAGTTGTGGTCTGCTTTTGCAATTAAAACCTTGAGTCTGCTATCAAGGCCTCTGAGTTGATGAACAATCCAAGTCCTATGAGCCCATGGACAACTTCGGCCAATAATTAATTTTGGCAGTTGCTCTGTAGAGAGGTTTTTTAGGTCATTTTCTTGAGGAACTTGGGCGTTTTTGTGCTGGCTTGGCGGTCGAAGATAGTTCCCTTCTCTATCGGCTGGCGCAAGGCCATTCATCAATTGAATCCATTGCCATTTCCAGCTAATACGTGCGGCTGAAACGATTGCAGGTGGAATTGACATATTAGGTTCCTTTTAAAGCAACTTTCAGTCAGGCTGAGCATTGCCGTTTGATTTTGATGGCTGGTCCACAGGTGCTTTTAGTGGCAGGGACACATGGCAATGAGGTTAATGGACCCTGGCTAATTGAGCAGTGGTCTAAAACGCCAAACCTTATAAATAATTATGGAGTGCGATTTGCTTCAACAATTGGGAACCCATTGGCTTTTGAGGCTGGTGTGCGTTATTTGGATAGAGATTTAAATAGAAGTTTCAGAGCGGAATTTTTGCGTTCCACTGACTCATCAGATAGAGAATTAATGCGAGCAAGAAAGCTTTTGGATCTTTATGGTCCTCTCGGAAGGAACGCTTGCAAAATCGCTATTGATATCCATAGCACTACAGCCTCTATGGGTAGTTGTCTTGTTATTTATGGACGAAGATCAAGTGATTTAGCTTTGGCAGCACTTGTCCAAAAATTAATTGGCCTTCCTGTTTATTTACATGAAGAGGATGAGGCGCAAAAAGGTTTTCTAGTTGAGAGTTGGCCATGCGGTCTTGTTATTGAAGTTGGTCCTGTCGCTCAGTCAGTTTTGCAGTTTGAAATTGTGGAGAAAACTCGCTTAGCCTTGGAGGCTTGCTTCGAGTGTATTGCGAGCATTTCCGAAGGTTCGACTATCTATCCAAGAGGTTTGATTATTCATCGCCATATAGCTAGTTTTGATTTCCCCAGAGATCTGAGGGGCAATATCGTTGGCCTTATCCATCCTCTTATTGAGGGCAAAGATTGGCAACCAATTAAGGCTGGTGTTCCGTTATTTGTAGGAGCGGATGGTGATGGAATCTGCGTTGAACATGATGAATGCTTGATTCCAGTTTTTATCAATGAAGCTGCTTATGCAGAGAAGAATATTGCCATGAGCCTCACTAAACGAGAATTCTGGCCTTTTGATGTTTCTTGGAAGAACTCGCTAGAAGGTTTATTCACTTGAGTGTCCATGCATGCTTAATAAGAGTGATTTCGGTATGTATTTTCTTCTTTGATAGTTATTAATAAGCTTGGGATTATTTAGTGATTTTAAACTTCGTTGGCTATTTGTGTTAGCCGCAGACCCATATGGATTGCTCTTTAGTGCAAGGAAGATCGCTTTTGCTTCCATCTTCCCAGTAAATCCTTAGGCGATCATCTTTAGTGCCTACTCGAAAGGTTAACGATTTGATTGGGCCGTCAGGTGTTTTTATTCCATCTGTGGTAAGAGGCGGTAGGTGTTGATCAACACGTTGTTCTAACTTCTCAAGCCTTCCTTTGAAGCGTTTGATTTGCTCTATGGTTTCTTTCTCTATGGCAGGAGGTGCCTTTTGGCATCCAGTGAATAGAAAAATTCCTGCTCCAATACATACGCTATAAAGCAGAAAAGACGAAGACTTGCTCATGGGATTAGAAGTCTTTCACTCCAGTAGATGACAGCACCTTGGCCCTCTAGTTGAAGTCGGCTTTGGCGAGCCATTAATAGTGGCACATTCTCTTGTTTATGGTGCCCTTTAAATAGCCATCTAATTAGAACCAAAAGGATTTCCTAAAAATGAATTGTTTAAATCTTAAGTCTTTTTGGGCATTGCTTTTAAATCATTACCGCTGAAAGGGATTGTGTGAGATGTCTCTGACACCTTCAGTGCAGTTTCTTTGAAGGCTTTATTCGAAACTCTGCCTTTCCGTCCTTATGGAAATTGTGATTCCCTCTTAAAGGCAGGATCTGGATGGTTTGCAGCAGCTGTGTGAATAGGTCAGTTCAACCGAAAATCGGATTTATGTTGGTTGTTCCAGCTATTGGGAAGACAAAATCTCAGTAGCTTTCTTAGTCATAATTAAGCTTCAGCCTTTATTGACAGGTGGGAAAGCCCAATAGCTAAGTGGTTTGCTGTTGCTTGGCAATATGAGTTTTGATTTAGGTCTAATTCATCTCTATCGACACTTATCCTTCGACTACTACGCTCTAATGAGATTGAGTTTTTTATGGGTAGTAGTTTTGGCGATTTGTTTAGGATAAGCACCTTTGGAGAATCCCATGGGGGTTCTGTTGGAGTGATTCTCGAAGGGTGTCCTCCAAAGTTGAAGGTAGATGTTGCGCAGATTCAGGCTGAGTTGAATCGACGTAAACCAGGCCAAAGTAGAATCACTACTCCAAGAAATGAACTGGACGAGGTCGAGATCCTTAGTGGTTTGGTTGGGGATCAGACCCTTGGAACTCCTATAGCGATGGTTGTCAGAAATAAGGATCAACGACCTGGTGATTACGAGAAAATGAAGACTGTTTTCAGGCCATCTCATGCGGATGCAACATATCAAGCTAAATATGGGATTCAAGCAAGCAGTGGAGGGGGTAGAGCCTCTGCTAGAGAAACTATTGGCAGGGTTGCAGCTGGTGCAATTGCTAAGCAATTGCTAGCTAAAACTCATGGCACAGAAGTGTTGGCATGGGTGAAAAGGATCCACACTATTGAAGCGAATATTGACCCTAATGCTGTAAGCCTTGATGACATAGAGGCAAATATTGTGCGTTGTCCTGATGCTTTAACTTCTCAATTGATGATTGATCGCATTGAATCGATTAGTCGTGAAGGAGACTCCTGTGGGGGCGTTATTGAGTGCATAGTTCGAAATGTTCCTGTAGGCCTTGGTATGCCAGTGTTCGACAAGCTTGAAGCAGACTTGGCAAAAGCGATGATGTCTTTGCCTGCTACTAAGGGGTTTGAATTGGGCTCAGGCTTTAGTGGCACCTTGCTAAAAGGTAGCGAGCACAATGATGCATTCCTTCCAACTGAACAAGGTCGTCTCAAGACAGCAACTAATAATTCAGGTGGTATTCAGGGAGGGATTAGTAATGGAGAGCCAATTTTGTTAAAGGTGGCCTTTAAACCAACCGCAACTATCCGTAAAGATCAGCAGACCATTGATGTAGATGGAAATGCCACTACTCTTGTCGCCAAGGGAAGGCATGATCCTTGTGTTTTACCTAGAGCAGTGCCAATGGTAGAAGCAATGGTTGCACTAGTGCTAGCCGACCATCTTTTGCGAAATCAAGGTCAATGCAGTGTTTTGGAGTGATTTTGTCAGAGGAGAAAGCTTTTTGGTTGATCCCCTCTGACAAACATGTCTAAGCAAGTGCTAATGATTTCAATCCATTCGCACTGACTGTCGAATTACTAGTAGACGTCGAGCTTAAACGGCCAGAAGATTTAGCGACTTTACTTTTGCTTGACTTTGTAGCGCGTTTAGCAGGTCTTGATGTGCCTACTGTTTTACTTGCCGCTCTTGTCGTAGCTACTTTTTTGGAAGGAGCTTTCTTTGCGGATGCCTTTCTAGTAGAGACCTTTGTAGAAGGAGCTTTCTTTGCAGATGCCTTTCTAGTAGAGATCTTTGTAGAGGAAGCTTTCTTTGCAGATGACTTGCTAGTAGAGGAAGCTTTCTTGGTAGGTGCTTTTTTTGTAGAAACCTTTGTTGAGGAGGCTTTCTTGGCTGGCCTTTTCTTGGCGGCGGCTTTTGCGGTTGTAGACCTTTTGTTGGTTTTACGAGTGGTTGAACTGGTCCTTCTAGTTCGATGGATGAGTACCATTGCCCACTCTTCATCACTAAGAGTTGAAGGCTTGCTTCCATGAGTATTCGCGAGCTTTGCAGCCTTTTCAATATCTTTGATTAGATTTGTCCAGGAAGTTGCAAAGCGCTTATCGGATTGAGATTTAGCACCGCTTTCAACCAAGGTTTCGACTACCCCTGCTGCCGTTACTTTTTTTCGCCTGCGATTGAAGATTTCTTTTTGGAGCTGGGCAATCAGGGCATCAGCCTTGACGCTGAGCTTGATGGTGAGATGAGACATTGAATAATAAACATCTATCTCATATGTAGCATGCTGAGTCTCATGTCGATCAAAAGTTGAGGTTTATGAGCCCTCTAACTCGGTGGTTTTAGATGCCTACATGGCATGGGATATAGGCAGGTCTTGGCGATTGATTGGGAGTATGAAATGATCAGAACCCTTGCAAGAAGAGGCTTTCTGGTCCTGTCGAAAAGTGCTCCTGAAATTATTGTTTGTAGGGGTTAACCCTTGTGGAAGTCCGGTGATAGATTTTTTAATTTTCTAAAACATTTCGAGTTCAAGGGAAATTTATATCTTCAGGCACTTCGCTTTTTGACAAGTTTCTCTTCTGATTTAGATGAACCCTTTGACCTAAATGGCCTAGTTTCTAGCTTCTTTGAATGTGATGATATGCCGGGAGTGAAGGGCTTTAGAGCTTTTGGCTAAAAGTGCTAGATAGATGATGTCCTGGCTTTGATGGTTCTGTCTCCTTAAACCCTTTTCTTTTAATCCAAGAAGGCATTAGCCTTTGAGAACCATTCTCTCAATTGGATTTTTGATTTCATGAAAGGATTGTTACTGCTTTGATTTAGACATACTTGGCTACTTTGACATTTCGACGAATTAGTAACTCTTGTAGATCTTCTGAATCAACTGTCTCTTGCTCAACGAGCATCTCTGCGAGCTCATCAAGCACAGAGCGATTATCAACTAGAACTTGAGTAGCCCGTTTATAAGCCATGTCGACTAAATCAGATACTTCAGCATCGATTGTTGCGGCTGTGTCTTCTGAGAAATCCCTTTCGGCAGCAATATCTCGGCCTAAAAACATCCCTCCCTGAGACCGGCCTAAGGCAACAGGACCAAGCTTTTCGCTCATGCCAAATCTAGTAACCATTTGTCTGGCGACCTGAGCAACTTGTTTGAGGTCATTAGATGCGCCTGTTGTAACTTCATCTTCCCCATATACGATTTCTTCCGCGACTCTTCCGCCAAGGGCTACTGCCATTTGATTTTGCAAATAGGCCCTTGAATAAAGGCCTGATTCCATACGATCCTCACTTGGAGTAAAGAATGTAAGGCCTCCTGCTTGCCCTCGAGGAATGATTGAAATCTTCTGAACAGGGTCATAGTCAGGCATTAGAGCCCCTACGAGTGCATGGCCTGATTCGTGATAAGCGACCAGCCTTTTCCGTCGCTCGCTCATTACACGATCTTTTTTTTCTGGGCCAGCCATCACTCGTTCAATGGCGTCACTTATTTCATCATTGCTTACTTCAGATAACTCACTACGAGCAGCAAGGATGGCTGCTTCATTAAGCAAGTTAGCTAAATCTGCACCTGTAAAACCAGGGGTTCGTCTTGCGACTTTGTCTAGGTCAACGTCTTTTGAGAGCGTCTTGTCACGAGCATGAACTTTAAGGATTTGAAGTCTTCCGAGGTAATCGGGACGATCAACTACAACTTGGCGGTCAAATCGACCAGGCCTCATTAGAGCAGCATCAAGTACATCAGGTCGATTGGTTGCCGCAACAATAATGATTCCCGTATTCCCTTCAAAGCCATCCATTTCGGTAAGAAGCTGATTAAGGGTTTGCTCTCTTTCGTCGTTGCCACCCCCAAGGCCTGCACCTCTTTGACGTCCAACTGCATCTATTTCATCGATAAAAACAATGCAAGGAGCATTCTTTTTTGCCTGTTCAAAAAGGTCTCTAACTCGACTAGCTCCAACACCTACAAACATTTCAACAAACTCTGAGCCTGATATTGAAAAGAAAGGTACGGCTGCTTCACCAGCTACTGCTTTTGCTAAGAGAGTTTTCCCTGTCCCAGGAGGGCCTACTAAAAGAACCCCTTTTGGAATTTTTGCTCCAACTGCTGTAAAACGTTCTGGGTTTTTAAGAAAGTCAACTACTTCAGTTAGCTCAAGCTTTGCTCCTTCTATTCCAGCTACATCTCCAAAAGTTACCTGGGTGGAAGGTTCCATCTGCAGGCGAGCTTTGCTCTTCCCAAAATTCATGGCAGGGTTCCCTCCCCCGCTTCCCTGTGCTCGCCGGAAAAGGAAGAAGAGTCCTCCGAGAAGGAGAATTGGAAAGATCAAGCTACTTGCAGCTTGCTGCCATGGACTTGGTTGTCGAGTGGGCTGTACAGCGATATCTACTTTGTGTTCCGTAAGTAGTTTTAAAAGGTCGTTATCTGGTGCGAGGTTGACCTGAGAGCGGCTCCCGTCATTTTCCACCACTTGGGCGCTCCCTCGATCGGGAGAAATCAAGACACGAGTGATTTGGTCTTCTTGTACAGCTTCTACAAAGTCGCTATATCGCAGGGATCTAGTTGCTGTCGTTGTATTAGGTCGATCTAAAAATGCAGTCCCAACAAAAATCACCACTCCTACCAGGAGTATGTAGAGACCAACATTCCGCCAGCGTTTGTTCAAGGTTCTTTTGCTTGTAATGACGGAATGTTAATAGGAGCAAGGTGCTTCATGAGGATCGAAGTACATCCACAACGCTTTTAAAAGCAAACCATTCAGGAATTTCCTCGCCACTCCTTAGCATTTGCCTGAATTGAGTGCCACTTAGTTTTTTGACATGTAGCCCTCTTGCTTCAGCGTGCTCAGCAGTTACATAGCCTTCTTCATCTGTATAAACCAGATTTAATGAGGGTACTGTTTCCATTGCTAGTTCAGGTGCGCATTCATTAGCGAAATTTTGGGCGTCATAAGGACCGTAAAAATCTTTGCCAGTCAGACTTGATTTGCACCCAGCCATATCGCGACCAATTATGAAGTGGGTGCATCCATAGTTCCTCCGAATAATCATGTGCTGAAGAGCCTCTCGAGGACCTGCCATATGCATTGCATATGGCAGGTATGCCCATTTGATTCTTTGATTATCAACTTCTTTGGCTAGATTCTCATAAGTTTTAAATCTGACTTCGCCTGGGATGTCGTCCTGTTGAGTAGGACCACAAGTTGGATGGACTAGAACAACAGCTTCTTTGCTGACATTGCTTGCATGTAAGGCTCTAGTGAAAAGTTCGTAATGTGCTCTGTGAATAGGATTCCGACACTGAAAGGCCACGACATCTTCCCCTGAGGGAAGCTCTGAGCGGACTTGAGCAGGTGTTCTGCAGGTAAAGACTCGTTTTGGCAATTCCAGTCCATTTATTGGGCCTCCTAGGTAGAAACGCTTGCGTTCTGTCGCAATCATTCGGACTGCAGGATGCTCAAGGGAGGTTGTTCCATAACAGCCCTTAGCTTCTAAGACTTTGTCTGGTTCCCATTTGTCTTCTATAGAGAGCACCGCAAGATCTTGGCCCTGATATGTGAGTAGAACTTGATCGCCGATTTGTAGATCTTCGCGATCTGTATCCATAACTATTGGAAGACCAAATAAATACCCTGATGTGGTCCGATGGTTTTTAACAACGGCCTCGTAATCGTTTTTATGCATGAAACCTCTTTCAGGGGAGAAGCCTCCTATCGCAAGTAGTTCCACATCACATGCATTTCTGTCTGAACATTCCAATTTTTTTGTGACTTTTGCTTTTAATTCATCCTGTTGATCTTTTGGGATCATTAGATCCACAAGAGCTCCTCCATAGGGGGCAATCACGCCAGAGGTTTGTGCTGATGAAGATTGACTGACGCTCATAAAAAGCCTATGAATCAAGAGTGATTCTCCCAGATCGATGTTTTGCCATGGTTAGAGATTCCTCAAAACAAATGACAAAAAAAAAGGAGGGGCTAGCCCTCCTTTTTTTGTCATTTGTTTGAATCCCTTAGGGAGTAATAAAACCAGATAGGGATCTGCTCTCTATTAGGCCTTACGTCCATAGAGGACACCAGTGATTTTCACGTCTGTAGGTTCTTTAGATCCTAAGTCGTTATCAGAAGGCTGAACTGCAACAAAGGTGCCAGAAAACTCATTAGTTTCGCTATTAACGCTGTCGATGGAAAGAGTTAGGACTCCGTTCCCAGACAGGTCTTGTTTGATGTTTTCTTTAGCCAGTTCTTCATCATCACCACCTAATGCAACAAGACCTTGTGCGTAGTCAACGCCAGTATCTTTTGCACGACTTTTAGGGTCGAGGAAATCTCCGGTTCGGTAGCTAGGCACAAAAGTTGTGCCACTGAATTCAGTGCCAGGGGCAATGGACTTGCCATTGCTATTTGCTACTAAGTCTTTGGCAGAGAAGACAAGAGGAAACTCCTCTCCATTAGGGGCAAGCACTGTAAATAGTGAGAAGTCAATGCCACCTTTTTCTGTGAATTTTCCACCAGAGAGGTCTCCATAGACTTCACCAATGCTTGTATTGAAGCGAGGGCTGATGATTTTTGAGGGTACGAATTCAGCGCTACCACGCTTCTTCGTTTTGAGCTTTACAAACACCTCGGTGGGTTGCATGCAGAGGTCAGTGATTCTTCCATCAGCACTAATGGATCCATCAGAGCCAGCAGGGACAGTGAGACATTGGCCTGCTTTACCGGTATTTACTACCTTATTGAATTGGAGATTCTTTTCAGCGGCAGAAGCACTGCTTGGAGCTGATATAAAGGTCAGACAGAAAGCCAGCACCAGGGCCAGCAAAGGACGAAAACGCATGGGAGGAAGCCGAAGGGCCAGATGACTGCGGTATTAACCGCCCAATGGGGCAGTTGGGATCTTACAGGTGTGAAAACAAGGTTACTGCCAGCCTTTTGCAGCTTTAAACAACCTGTCGCTTACTGAATGCCCAATTCATGGACACTTTTTCCTCCGAAAGCATTGCAGTAACTAGCCTTTTTTGAGATTTGAAGAAAAAATGAAACTATAAAATAAAAATTCTCAGAATTGGCTTTTTTGATGTTGCTGAGCAATCGAATGCTTAGCAAATACCTGCTCATATCAGAACATGGGAAGGGTTGTGGTTTTTTTTTATAAATAAGGTTTCAAAAAAAAACAGGTTGAGGGCTTAATGGCAAATACTCAAGATTTTTTGGCTTTTTTATTGCGCAATTCAGTAATTGCATCGAGTAATTGATGGGCTAAATCCAATTTGAAAGTCGTTTTTATGGATTGCATCATCCCTGCTTCCCCTAATAACCAGCCACCATTCAGATTTTCTTCGAAACCTTGACCTGGTCTATCAATAGGATTGGCCATTAGTAGATCGCACCCTTTCTGAGCTCTTTTGGCTTGTCCTAAGCGTTGAATTTCTTGGTCATTGCCAGTAAGAGCAGCAAAGCCAAGGATTATTTGACCATTATGAGTTTGAGACGATAATTCTTTAAGCAAATCAGGAGCGATTTCTAAGCCTTCTCTGAGTGTTTTTATGAAATCTTCCTTTCGATCTTTGCTTGACTTAGAGCCCTCCTTGCTTCTTACGTCTGAGACAGCAGCTGCCATTACTATTGCATCTTCAGAGCTTTGTAATTTACGAATCAGGCTTTGCATCTCATCCCCAGTTCTAATCGGATGAGTTGTTAAACCTTCCAGCCAGCTTTGAGGAAGATTAAGAGGCCCATGAATTAGATCAACCTCTGCACCACGCAATCTTGCTGCCTGAGCTATTAGGACACCCATTTGGCCACTGCTTCGATTGGAAATGAATCTTGCAGCATCCAATGCTTCTAAGGTTGGACCTGCTGTAACCAGTAGTTTTAGGCCTTGCCAGTCATTCTTGATTTGACCATTTCGTTCAAGCTCCAAAAGGCTGCTAGCCACTATCAGTTGTATTAGCTCTGGATCGACCATCCTCCCGGTTCCTATTCGATCACAAGCCAATAGCCCTCCTTCAGGTTCTAATCCAATAATTTTTTGTGATGCTTTTATTTCGCTCCAGTTTTTCTTTACAGCAGGGTTTGACCACATGGCGGTGTTCATTGCTGGGGCGGCAATAACAAGCCCTTCATAGGCCAACAAAATGCTTGCTAATAGACCTTCTGCAAGGCCTTGGTTCCAGCGGGCGAGGCTTGCTGCACTCAAAGGAGCAATGATGATTAAATCGGCCCACTCAGCGAGCCGTATATGTAATGGTCGAGGCTCTCCAGGACTCCATTGATCATCATCTTGATAACACCTATGACGACTTAAGCTTGCCAGGGCAACTGGGCTGACAAGGCGCGATGCGCTTGGAGTGACCAGACATCTGACCTCAGCCCCTGCTTTGATAAGTGAGCTAACTAATAAAGGCGTCTTTACTGCAGCAATACTTCCGCTTGCTGCAACCAAAATGCGGCGACTATTTAATGGAAGGATTTCCTCAGTCTTCATCGAAAGGTTCCTGATCGACCAGATGGAGGTATGGGCGAGTTAACTCTGGACGATGGATTGCAAGAGCTCTTAATAGGTGCCAGTCGTTTAGACCAGCAAAAGGTGTTGGATAATCATCGTCTTCTAGGCGCTTAGCAAGAACAGCAATACCTGGCTCATCAAATGATTGAAGACATTCTGGCGTGATTTTCAGAGCAGAGTCACCTTCTAACGGATTTGAGTTCTGCATAGGTACTGCTGAAGCCCTTCACAGCGTTATTTTGCCTTGTAGCTAGGTTTCTTGCTCTTGGGGGAATTAGCTCAGTTGGTAGAGCGCTGCGATCGCACCGCAGAGGTCAGGGGTTCGAATCCCCTATTCTCCATTCACTTCAGGCCTTTCGCAAATGGGAACTTCATTAGAGGATTGGTTGGTAATTAGAAGACATAATCGGGGGGTTGTTTCTTTTTGCCTTGGTTTCTTGGTCATATTTGCTGTTTTAGCAAGACCATCTGCATTGGTTACATTTGGTTTTATTGCATTTGCCGGTACTTTGATCAGTCAAAGATCCCAGCGAATCTGAACCATATGAGTTAAAAGAGTATGAGCAATTAACTGATTTATTCTCAATGTCCCAATCAAAACGAGAACAGGTGATTAGTCATCTGCGTTATGTCCGCCAGGAACTACGAGAGATGCATCAAGGGTTGATGGAAGACAGTCTTCTCCCAGAAGCTGGAGAGTTGAGAGGCGTTATGGCGCAGATGGAAGCCCTTTTAGAGTTGCTTGAAGGAAAAACTTCTAAAAAAGCAAAAGCTGAAGCTTGATAAACCTAGTAATGAATAAGAAGCTTCAATCAACACGACTTCGACGCAATATTGGTCAAGTTTCTCAGCGGCTTGAGGAATGGTCAGTGAATCCATGGAGGAGATTCTCCTTGTTGTTGATTGTTCTGCTTGCTGCGTTTGTAATAGGAAGCTCTATAGGCATGATTAATGGTGTCCTTGCGGTAATGGACCCAGTAGGTGCACTTATTACCGTATTGTTATTGGAATTAATGGTTAGAATCCGACGAGGATGGCCTAACTCTAGGAGGGGCTCAGTTACTAGAGATTTGTTAGATTTTAGTAGGATTGGTATTCTCTATGGGCTTCTACATGAGGGATTTAAGTTATTATGAAATTCTTAATTATTCTTTCCTTTATATAGAGAGACTTCCTTCTAGATAGATATTTTAATTCATAGATAATTAACTTTTAGATCTTCACTGGTCGGAAGTTTTTCTATTCCTTTTCTAAAGTATTTATTAGATATAGAAGTGCCATCCTAGTATAAACTCCATTTCTTATTTGTTCTTCAACCAGGCAGATTGAGCGATCTTCGAGAAGCGCGCTACTCATCTCTATCCCGCGATTAACTGGGCCAGGATGTAATACTGGGACTGGTCTGCCGCATAATTCTAGTTTTTCATGAGTCAATCCATATTCAATATGATAACTATCTAAATCAGTAAGTAAATATTGGCGCATTCTTTCCTTTTGTAGCCTTAATGTCATGATTCCATCTGCATTAGATAAAGCCTTCTCAAGACATCGCTCTACCTTTATAGTACCTCTTTTATTAATAGGGTCATTCTTCTGCCCTGGTGGCGGTGAATTGATAAAGTCTTCAAAGTCTTGAGGAACTAAGCTTGCAGGACCACATAAAACGATATTTGCTCCACACGCTGTAAGGGCCCAAAGGTTTGATCGTGCCACTCTTGAATGAAGAATATCTCCAACAATGACGATTTTCTTTCTAAATAGGCTATTTGGCAATCGATTAATTGGATCGAAATGATTTATCAGAGTAAATAAGTCAAGTAACCCTTGACTTGGATGACTATGAAGGCCATCTCCTCCATTTATCACCGATGTTTTAATACCATCTTTATCTAAAGCATTTGCAATTTGTTGAGGAATGTTGGTCGAGCTATGACGAATAACTAGAACATCTGCTCCCATTGCTACATATGTCAATGCAGTATCTAAAGGAGATTCTCCTTTACTCATTGAGCTTGTAGAGGGTGTAAAACTTTGTACGTCTGCTGAGAGATTTTTTGCTGCGAGCTCAAAACTGCTCCTCGTGCGTGTACTGGGCTCAAAAAAAAGTGTTGCAACTAGGCGACCTTGCAAAGCGGGTATTTTTCTTGATCCTTTAAGAGGAAGCGTTTTGAATCGATGGGTAAGCTCTATTACAGAGATGTAATCCTCTAAGCAGAACGTTGCTAGATCAATTACATGGCGATGATTCCAATTGGTCATGGACCATCATTCGTAGAAGGAATCCAAGCGTTTGCAAGTTCTGGGGTTTTATCACCTTTTTCCCTTTTGCTGACGCTCCGGCTGTATTGCATATACCACCGCCAAGGCAAATCTTTGGCTTGAGATATACCGACTCTTGTTGTGTTCACAATATTCAGGTTGTTTTTTATTGATGGCTGTTTGGCCAGCCATAGCCCATTCTCTCGTGAGATTTGCAAACTGTCATGTGCACGAGTTATGCCAAAACGTTTAGCTAATAAAGCAGGACCTGCGGCAATACGCTCAGGCTCATTAGGGAGCGCTAATGCTCTTAAGAGGACACCATTTGCATAGTCTGAATGTTTAGTCACTACATTTACGCAGTGGTGAATTCCATAAGTCAAATAGACATATAAACACCCAGGGCTTCCAAAAAGAGTTGCGTTGCTCTTTGTCTTTCGTCGATATCCATGGCATGCTGGCTCACTTTGCGAATAAGCTTCTGTTTCAACAATTACTCCCCAAAGCAGCTTTCCAGGCTTTTCTTGCTTAATAAGGAGACATCCGATTAAATCAGGTGCAACTTCTTCTGCTGGTCGGCAAAAGAAAGCTGTTGGTAGATGTGAACTTGTTGTTGGACTTGTAGAGATTCGTTAATTGGCAAGATAATATGAATTTATTATAAATCAGCAAATAAACCCTTATAAAGTGAAGAGGCCTGAACAAGAATTAAGAGCTTCTAATAGACTTGGCAAAGATATTCCTACATTTGATAAAAATAACTTTGAAATGCTAAGTCTAGAAAAACAGGCTCAAGTATTTATTGACGGAAAGAAATTAGATGAAGCGGAGAAGGTTTATTTACTGTTAGTAGGTAAATATCCCGAGAGATATGATTTAATTTGTCAATTGGCATCTATTTCTTTGATGAAAGGTCAAGCTGAACGAGCAATAACGCTTCTTTTTAAAGTAGTTGATTTGAATTCTGAATATTATCTAGCATGGCTTAATCTTGGAATTGCTTTTAAAAATATTGGCGATTTGAAAAAATCTATTTCTTATTATAAAAAAGCTATTATTTTGGAACCTATGAATTCTGATGCTTTCTATAATTTGGCTATTGCATTTAAAGTTAAAGGACATTTAGAAGCATCTATAGCCTCATATAAAAAAGCTACTTTATATAATCCACGTTTTGCCGAGGCTTATTCTAATCTTGGCAATGCTTTAAAGGAAAATAGACAATATGAGTCTGCAATTTTTGCATATAATAGAGCTATCTATTTGAAGCCAAGCTACCCAGAAGCATTAACTAATCTTGGCATATTATTGAAATTTAAAGGCGATATTAAAAACGCTATTGATTGTTATTTGAAGGCAATAAATATTGATTCGACTTATTCGCCAGCATTTTCCAACCTTGGAAATGCTATAAAAGAATCTGGAAACTTAGATTCTGCTATAAAGCTGTATAAGAAGGCAATCTCTTTAGACCCTTTAAATATTGAGGCTCTAACTAATTTAGGTAATTCTTGTCAGGCAATAGGAGACTTAAGGCTCTCAATATCTTATTATCAAAGAGCCATATCTATTCGAAAGGATTATCTAGAAGCAAATTTAAACCTCTCTTTTTCATTATTGCTATCAGGAGACTATAAGTCTGGATGGATTAATTATGATTGGAGGCTAAATACTAAGGCGGCCAAGGAATTCTTTTCCTGTCTTGCAACTAGTCAAAGGGCATGCCCACCTTTAAAGAAATCACAAAAGCTACTTTTAGTCGGTGAACAGGGATTAGGAGACACGCTTCAGTTTATGCGCTATGCAATATATTTACTTGAGAAGGGATTTGATGTAGAGATTTCTGCTGATGATAGATTACATGAGCTAATGATGTCTTCATACAAATTTCGAAAGATATACTCTTATAATGATTTAGAGAAAGTTAATAATAAATCATGGCTTCCTCTTCTTTCGCTACCGAATTATTTAGGTGTAACTCAATCGAATCCGTTGATAGATTATAAATATATTTCTCCACCAGAAGATAGTATTAGTAAATGGAAAGAAATTCTTTCTTCTGAGAAAAAGCCTATAATAGGTATTAATTGGCAAGGTAACCCACTTGCTGAAAAATATGGTCTAAAGGGCAGATCAATCCCTTTGAATGAATTTGAATCTATAGCAGGATGCTTTGATGGGAGCCTTTTGTCATTGCAAAAAGAGCATGGATTAGATCAATACCAGTCATGCACTTTTAAGGAAAAGTTTGTAAAGTGTCAAGATTTAATTGATACCTCTAAAGATTTCATTTCGACTGCATCAATAATTGCGAATTGTGATTTGATCATTACCTCTGATACTGTGATTGCTCATTTGGCGGGAGGCATGGGTTGTAAAACATGGCTTATTGTTCAAAAAGTACCTGATTGGAGATGGGGCATTGATGGTGAAAAAACATTTTGGTACCCTTCAGTTAAACTATTTAGGCAAACAAAAAGTGGTAACTGGAGTGAGGTTTTCGTAAGAGTATGTGATGAACTTAGTGCTATAACATTTAAGTAGCTTTATATATTCAAAAAACTAAGAAAAATATATTGAGATTTAAATAATGTTTGGCTTTTATTTCTGTAGATCAATTCTTCTCGTATTTCTAATAGAATTAAAATTAAATATCCTCTTTGAGTAATATTTTCATGCCTTCTCTTTTGCCTGGACCAGTTAAAAGTGTTGACTCGATTCGATTAGCACTTTTTACTTGGCCTGAAGTTGAGGTTTATTTAAAGACTTCCAAGGCAGTGATACTTCCTATTGGGTCCACTGAGCAACATGGACCTACAGGTGCAATAGGTACAGATGCGCTAACTGCTGAAGCTGTTGCGCTTGAAGTGGGAAGGCGAACAGGAGTTTTGGTTACGCCATCACAATCTTTTGGAATGGCTGAGCATCATCTTGGTTTTGCTGGAACTATGAGCTTGCAGCCATCTACTCTGCTTGCTGTTCTTCATGACATTTTCTTATCTCTAGCTAGTCATGGCTTTGAAAGGATCTTCGTGATTAATGGACATGGAGGAAATATTGCTACTGCTAAAGCAGCATTCGCTCAGGTGTATAAAACGATTAGTAGTAGAGATTTGCCAGTTGCGGAGAAATTTCAATGCAAATTGGCAAATTGGTTTATGGCAGGCTCGGTTTTTAATGCGGCTAAAGAGCTTTATGGCGATAAAGAGGGGCAACATGCGACACCTAGCGAAATAGCCTTAACTCTTTTCTTGGAACCGACTTTGGTTGCTAAGCAGTATCCACTTCCAGAAGCAGCACCTGCTGGACCTATCTATGGGGCTAATGATTTTCGGAAGCGCTACCCTGATGGGAGGATGGGGTCGGATCCATTCCTTGCTAAGCCAGAACATGGTGCAACTCTTCTTGAAAAGGCTGCCTTGGCTTTAAGTGATGATCTGGGTAAATTTGTGTCTTCAAAATGACTGAAAAAATTACAGCTGAAGATGTTCAGAAGGTGGCTAACCTTGCTCGCCTTGATCTACCTGAAGAACAGATTTCGACTTACTCCGCTCAGTTAGAGAAAATCATTACTTATGTTGCCCAGCTCGAAGAGATTGATACTACTGGAGTACCACCAACTACTAGGGCAGTAGAAGTCACTAATGTTAGTCGAGAGGATCAAGTCTTATCATCTCCCGTTCGTGAAGAATTACTCTCCCTTGCACCTGAGAGACAAGAAGACTTTTTTAGAGTTCCAAAAATTCTTTCGGACTAAATAATTATTGATTATTTGAAATAGGTGTTACGGCTGTTCGATGCAATAGCCCAATCCAACGTTTTCTCCATTTTGGACTAGGTAACAATTTTGCTATCGGACGCATTTTGCTACGACGTTTTTTATGACTTCTTATCCCAACAAGAATGTCATAAAGGAAATTAAGAATATCTGAACGGGTTTCAAATATACCCATTCTTTGTGGTGATCCTTTTGCATCTAATAGAGGTTTAGTGGCTTCATAAGCAGGTTTGTATTCAAACCAAGGAATTGATGGCCAAAGATGATGAACTAAATGGTAGTTCTGACCCATGATTAACCAATTCATTACTCTGCTTGGATAAACTCTTGCATTTTTCCATTTGTTTCTTGATATAAAGGGTCGATGTGGAAGGTAATCAAAAAATATACCTAGTGTTACTCCTACCATTAGGGCTGGACCAAACCAAAGATTGTAAATAACATTCATAAAATTATATTTAATACCAGCAATAACTATTGAAATAAATAATCCTCGCTCTATTCCCCATTGCATTAATTCATAATTTCTCCAAAGGCGTCTTTCAAAGAAAAAGTATTCGTGATAAAAGAATCTTGGTGCGATTAACCAAACTGGCCCAAAGGTACTAACTATGTGATCAGGGTCGTTTTTGGGATCATTTACATGAGAGTGATGCTGAAGATGCACTCTTGTGAATACTGGAAAACTAAAGCCGAGCAATATTGCTGCCCCATGGCCCATAAATTGATTCACCCAACGATTTGGGTGTGCCGCTTTATGGCAAGCATCATGAATAACAGTGCCTTCCATATGCAGAGAGAGAAAAGCAAGCCCAACTAATACCGGCAGGGGCCAAGTTCCTTGATACCACTGCCAAATGGCAAGAGCTGCTAACAAATATCCTCCAATAAATAGCCCCACCGTTGGATTCCATACATTGGGGGGGGGCTAGGTAGTCTTGAATAACTTTTTGCCAATGGCTAAATGAAGGCAATTGGTTGGTTAACTCAATGGAATCATTTGTGCTAAGCGCCTGGTTCATTTATCTGCAGCGTTGCTATTAGGGCGAGTTGAGGGTGAAGATAAGGCCAGGTTAGGGAAACGTCGCTCTTGCTGGATCGAAGTTCTATGTCATAAGCCAAAGACATTAAGTTCACTGTATCTGGAGTTTTTTTGAGTGCCCACCGGGAGACTTGAACTCCCACGACCGAAGTCACTGGTACCTAAAACCAGCGCGTCTACCAATTCCGCCAGGTGGGCTAAAGCTGAACTCTAGTCAAAGGTTCCTAATTTTGAAATGTTTTTAGAGACCAAATTTGCACTCAAGGACTCATAATCTTTCTGTTGTCTAAGCCGTTTACTCGGGAGAAGCGATTGGAAGGCGATGAACGCCCGTCTTATAAAGAGACCCTTAACCTCCTGAGCACTGACTTTGGGATGAGGGCTAATGCGCTTAAGCGTGAGCCAGAGCTGCAGAAATTCTGGACTGAAAGAGGTATTGATTTTGATTTAGGTCTAGCAAATAAGGGACCAGACTTTACATTGCACGATGGTCCTCCATATGCGAATGGCTCCCTTCATATGGGCCATGCATTAAATAAGGTTCTGAAGGACATCATCAATAAATATCAAATTCTTTTAGGGAGAAGAGTTCACTTTGTTCCTGGCTGGGACTGTCATGGGTTGCCAATTGAATTAAAGGTCTTGCAGACTCTTGATCAAGAAGATCGAAAGGCTCTTTCACCCTTGAAGTTGAGGAAGAAGGCAAGTGCTTACGCTCTAAAGCAAGTTGAGAATCAAAAAGCTGGTTTTCGACGTTGGGGTATTTGGGCTGATTGGGATAAGCCTTATCTCACGCTTCAAAAGGAATATGAAGCTGCTCAGATTGGGGTATTTGGAGCTATGGCACTTAAGGGATATATCTATAGAGGGTTAAAGCCAGTGCATTGGAGTCCTAGCTCCAAAACTGCTTTAGCGGAGGCAGAGCTGGAATATCCTGATGGTCATACCAGCCCAAGTATTTATTGTGGATTCGCAGCATTAGATCTTCCTGACCTTTTAAGAGAAACTTTGAGCAATCAGGGTTTAAATCTCCCTCAAGATAGAGAAGCTTTAAGTAAAGTTTTGCAGGTCGCTATTTGGACGACTACACCATGGACTATTCCTGCAAATGTTGCTGTTTCTGTTAACGAAAACCTAAACTATTCCTTTTTTGAAGATGTTAAAGGTCAAATATTTATACTAGCGTCCGAAATGGTGAATTTGGTTAGTGAGAATACCGGACTTAAGTTAAAAGAAAGAGCAATAGTTAGTGGCAAAATTCTTTCAGGCTTGCTATATAAACATCCTCTATTAGAAAGAGTAAGTCCTATTGTTATAGGTGGTGAATATATAACTACTGATTCTGGGACTGGTCTAGTTCATACTGCTCCAGGTCATGGAATTGATGACTTTAATACTTCACGAAAATATAATTTGCCAATTATTTGTCCAGTTGATGAGTCTGGATACCTTACTGCTGAAGCGGGCCCTTTTCAAGGATTAAATGTATTAAAGGATGCTAATCAAGTAATTATTCAGGCTTTGGACAATGTTGGGGCTTTACTGAGGCACCAACCTTATGAACATCGTTATCCATATGATTGGCGAACTAAAAAACCAACCATCTTTCGCTGTACTGAGCAGTGGTTTGCTTCTGTAGAGGGTTTCCGTGAGGATGTACTTGCTTCGATTGCAAATGTTGACTGGCTCCCATCCTCAGGCCGTAATCGAATTGAAGCTATGGTTAGAGAGAGAGGAGACTGGTGTATCTCAAGGCAGAGAACCTGGGGTGTCCCAATTCCTGTTTTTTATGAAGTGGATGGGAAAGAGGTCCTTCTGAATTCAGAAACGCTTAAACATATTGAGGAATTAATATCTAAGTATGGAGCAGATGTTTGGTGGGAACGCGATGAATCTGAGCTCTTACCACCCTCATATTCAAGCGAGGCCAAAAGATGGAGGAAAGGTACAGACACTATGGATGTCTGGTTTGACTCTGGATCAAGTTGGGCTTCAGTTACTAGTCAGATAGACACTTTGAATTCTCCTGCTGATCTTTATTTGGAAGGTTCTGACCAGCATCGAGGATGGTTTCAGTCTTCGTTGCTCACTTCTGTTGCTGTAACTGGGGGTGCTCCTTATAGGCAGGTCCTAACTCATGGCTTTGCTTTAGATGAGAAGGGGCGAAAGATGAGCAAATCTCTAGGAAATATTGTAGATCCTTCTGTAATAATTAATGGCGGCTCAAATCATAAGAAGGACCCTCCTTATGGAGCAGATGTTCTCAGGTTATGGGTTAGCTCTGTCGATTACTCAGTCGACGTACCTATTGGGAAAAGTATTCTTGGACAGTTATCAGATGTATACAGGAAGGTAAGAAATACTGCTCGTTACTTATTAGGCAATTTGCATGATTTCACCCCACTCTCCGACTCTATTCCCGTAGAGGAGTTGCCTCTATTGGATAAATGGATGTTGCAGAGAACGGCAGAGGTTATTGATCAAATTACTGATGCTTTTGACAAATATGAATTTTTCCGATTTTTCCAAATCTTGCAAAGTTATTGTGTTGTTGACTTGTCAAATTTTTATCTAGATATAGCCAAGGATAGATTATATGTTAGTTCTCCTAATGATCATCGAAGGCGCAGTTGTCAAACAGTAATGTCTTTTATAATTGAACGTTTGGCAGGTGTAATTTCTCCTGTACTATCTCATATGGCAGAAGATATTTGGCAAAATATACCTTATCAAACTTCTAAAGAATCTGTGTTTCAAAATGGTTGGCCGAAGATTCCAGATTCATGGCGACAGAATTCAATTCTTTCTCCAATGAATGATCTAAGGGAGCTTAGGAGTGCTGTTAATAAGGTATTGGAAGACTGCCGAGCCAAAAAGCAGCTAGGTGCTTCTCTTGAAGCCTCTATTAGACTTGATATTCATGACAAAAAGCTTCGAGACTCAATAGATTGGCTTGAGAAGAATTGTGATTCTGAGGTTGATATTTTGAGAGATTGGCTTTTGGTCTCATATTTACAAATAGGAGGGGAGCCATGGGCTGAACTATTGACTAGTAATGAGAATAATTTTGCAACAATTGAGGTCGCCAGGGCTCGTGGAACTAAATGCGATCGTTGTTGGCATTATCAAATTGAAATTGACAAGAACTCTATTTATCCAGGTTTATGTAGTCGTTGTATTGATGTCTTAGAAAGGAATAAATGTTCTGGTTAAAACTCTCCAGCAATCCGCCCTTGGCGAGGGAAGCGAAGTAGAAGCCATTGTATTAGTCCAACGATATAAGCGATTAATGCTACGTATCCAATAAATGCTGCTACAGATTCAGTCCATTGCCCTCCAAATAAGAAATTAAAAATTCTTTCTACAAAGATATGTAATTTCATTGGGGCTTCAATCCAGGCCTGGCAATTATCACCTGCGAGTCCTTTGAGGCATGGGAGGGTTACGGAGCTTATGGCTAACGACAAAACTCCAAAACTGCTCAAGGCCCATCTCCAAAGCCTTACTGTTAATGGTAGGGGGCGCCAAGGTGGTAGATCAGCCAGTTCTTCATTTAGATCTACCCAGAACCAGACTGATGTGATCATTAGTAGTGGTGAAATGAATATCGTTATAAATCCGATTGGCTTTTGATCTGTAAGAAGGAGAATGCTTATCGCTAGAAGGCTTGAGATCTTCCAGTAGATAATCAGAAGTCTCACCATGGAGGCTTCTTTACGTAAAGTTGCCCATATCAGAAGTACTAGGGGAAGACCAACTGCAAATGTTGCACCTAGTCGATAGGTCAACCATACAAGGGAGCGATAAGGAAGTTCAGCCACTAGTTAATTTCGATAGTGTGACTTTATCAATTGCACTTCACTCTTTATTGGTTTTGATAAGGTCTAATTTATGAACCTCTTTTTTTTTAGCTATTGAGATAGGACTAATGCGATGTAATTTCCGATTTCATGGCCCTAGGTTTTGTTGTGACTGTAGTGATGATTCAAGGCAACTAAGTAAAGGATTGACAGAGTGAGGCAGCACGTTAATCCCCTTAGTCGTTACTTTCAGTTGCCTAGAGACCTTCCTGGGCCAGATGATTTGTTTGAAGATCCAGACCTTCCCATTCATCTAGATATTGGCTCGGCTAGGGGGAAATTTTTAATGGATTTAGCGAATATACAAAAGGATTGGAATCACCTTGGAGTAGAGATTCGCCTTAGGCTGGTAGAAGCAGCTAATAGGGATAGAGAACTGTGCGAATTATTCAACGTTTGTTTTTTGTTTTGTAATGCGAATGTGAGCTTAAAGAATTGGTTAGAATCCTTAAAGACAGATCAACTTCAAAGAGTTTCGATACAATTTCCTGATCCTTGGTTTAAGCAGCGTCATAGAAAAAGGAGTGTAATTCAACCTTCTTTATTGATTGCATTGGGTAAGTCAATGCAACCAGGTAGGGAATTATTTGTTCAAACTGATATTCAGTCAGTTATGCAAAACATGATAGAAGTAATTAAGATAAGTAATTGTTTTGATTTATCTGAATCGCAAAAACATTCCTGTTTGAATTCGAGCCCTTTTAGTGTTAAGACAGAAAGAGAGATCTATGCCGAAAGTCAATATTTAACTATATATCGATTGCTTTATATTAGGAATCAAAATGTTGCAACTAATAGGTTCACTTAGAAATAAAATATTAATCCAATTAATTTGGATCAATCTGTAATAAGTCTCCCTGCTGGCTATCGCATGAATATTTGATATTCGCCTTATGCTGCATTCAGATGCTCTTCGGCTAAGTTAGCAAGTTGATTGGTCCAACTCTCTACTGCTTTGGGGTCTGAGGCTTCAACCATCACTCTAAGCAGAGGTTCTGTCCCGCTTGCCCTAACAAGTACACGTCCATGATTTCCCATTGCTGTTTCTGCGTTTGAAATAGCTTCATGAAAGGGTTCACAATCTTTCCACTCTTTGCGAACTTGGTTATCAGGAATTGAAATGTTTACCAGTTTTTGAGGATAAGGCTTAAAACTTTTGTTCATCCAATCCGCGAGTGATTGTTTTCGCTCTTTACATAGGGTGGCAATCTTAAGAGCGGTAAGAAGTCCATCCCCGCACAATTGATTGTCTGCCATAAGGATATGGCCTGATTGCTCTCCCCCAAGAGCAGAGCCTGTCTGAATCATTGCTTCATGTACATGCTGATCACCTACTGGGGTTCTTTTTAGAACTCCTCCCCGGTCTATCCATGAACGTTCAAACCCAAGGTTGGACATAACTGTTGCCACAATCATGTTGTTCGGTAGCGCATCTCTTTCTTGCAGATGACTCCCCAAAAGAAAAAGGATGTGGTCTCCATCAACTATGCGGCCTTGCCTGTCAATCGCTAGGACTCTGTCAGCATCACCGTCGAATGCAAAACCCATTTCAGCTTTTTTTTCTAATACAGCCTTCTTTAAAAGGCTTAAATCTGTTGAGCCACATTTCAGGTTGATTCGTTCTCCAATAGGTTCACCATGGAGGATTGTTAGGTCAGCTCCAAGAGCTTCAAATACTTTTGCGCTGCATGCAGTTGCTGATCCCCAACAGAGATCTAAAACTATTGGAATCCCTTTGAAAGAGGCACCCTGAAAATTTTCTAAATGATTATTTGTGTAGTGGTTTAAAAGCTCTGGTCGTTGAAATGACTTTCCAAAAGATTGTGTTTCTGTATGGAAATCACCTTTGATTATCTGACCTCTTAATCCTAGTTCTATGGTCTTTTGTTGTTCAGAATTCAGTTTGACGCCATTGGTGTTGAATATTTTGATGCCATTGTCTTCAGGTGGATTGTGACTAGCGGAAATCATTAAGCCACCAGTTGCGTTTAATTTCCTGATAATGAAAGGGATTGCAGGAGTTGGGCAAAGTCCTATGTTCCAGACTTCCTTCCCCGCAGCATTAAGGCCTGCAGTCAATGCTGCAGTAAGCATGTCTCCACTAACTCTTGAGTCTTTTCCTATGACTACTGGTCCGTCTCCAATAAGCACTTGACCAGACCAAAAGCCCACTTGCTTTGCAATAGATGGTGTGAGCACGGTATTTACGCGCCCTCTTATGCCGTCAGTCCCGAAACTTGTATTGCTCGATCCCAGTGGGGCTTCAGTTGGAAAGTTTGTAGCAGTGACCATTCAGGTCTTAAAAGTGCCCAAATCTTATAGGGCGACAGTTCGAAGCTCAAGCTAAAAACCATTTTGGGGTTGATTTGCTTAAAATTCTTCAATTGATAAAGCACAGGCGCATCTCCTTTGAAATTTATGAATCCATTATTTTTTCCTTATACTTTTCAATGAAAAATGTGGACTATATTATATATTGATAAACTCTTATTAACTAATAGAATTAAACAGATAAAGATTTTTATTGCTAAAAGAAAATTTCCTATTGCACCTCTTTTTTTATCACTTATCCCATTAATAAGCCTATTATTAATACTTGGCAGCCAGGAACTAGTAAGAGTGAGACAAGGACAATTAAATTCTGGTTTATCAGAGAGAAAGCTATGGGAATTTTATCGGAGATCTATTGATCCGGTTAGGCGTCGTGAGGCCGCATTAATTCTAGCTAGTAAGTCTATGCAGTCACCAAGAAGATTAAAGAGGCTTCTTGCTTCTCAAGGTTGGGGTGATAGTCCAATGGCGGCAGTTGTATTGAAATTACAGGCGCAGAATGCTGCAAGAATAGGAGAGATAAATGTTTCAAAGAATGCTTGGGAGATGTTGCTTAAACGTTTCCCTTATTCAGCAGCAAGTGCTGACGCTTATTACACATTAGGCCGCGAAAGATCAGAACTCAGGGAAGAGTTGCTTTTGACTCAACCATCACATCCAGCAGCGCTGGCAAGTGCTTTAGAACTATTTAGAAGTGAAGGTAACTTTTTTAAAGCAGCCTTGCATTTAGCTCGCTGGGGCGAGCGTTGGTATGGTGCTGATAATGTTTTGCGGAATGCTTGTGCCTCTTCCTCCTTAGCAAATGCATCAGTCTTGGAACGCAAGTGGTTGGCAATTGGTTTAGCAAAGCTTGGAGACTCAGATTCTGCATTGAATTGCTTGAGAGACAAGCCTAATGATCCAGAACTTTTATTTTTAATAGGTAAGTCTTTGCTTCAGGGAAATGAAGATGAGAGGAAAAAAGGAGAGGATTTTCTGCTTTTTTTAGCACAAAGATACTCAAATTCTATTGAAACTAAAAAGGCTTTAAGCTTACTTAGTAAGCCCTATCAATTTCGAGAAGATTTTCTGGAGAAATTGCCTCAGGAACTTATTAATAATTCACCTAGTATTGCAGCGGCAAAGGTACGTATTAAAATAATTAAGGACCCACAAATTATTTTTAAACTTTGGCCCGAGCATCCTGATATATGGCAGTTGCAATGGGACCTTGCTAGGGAGGCTCTGATTAAGAAAAAATGGAATTATGCTGAGACATTGCTTAATAGCATTTCTAGTGAAAAACTTTCTACACCTTTTGCTTCTAGGCAACTTTTTTGGTTAGGTTTTACTGCTTTAAAGCAGGGTAGAAATATTGAGGCAGAAAGAATTTGGAGAAGGCTTCTTCATTCATATCCCTCAGGTTATTACTCATGGAGAGCCTCTGTGAGACTTGGGGAAATAGATGCTCTTTCTCTTAAAAGATCGAATGAAGATGATTTTTCGTATAGTAATCTCGGCTGGGATGAGCTTCAGAGCAAATATTCTTTGGTAAATAATCTTTGGCGGTTGGGGCTTTTCAAAGAGGCATGGGAAAGCTGGCGTAGTTTCCATATAAACAGTTCAAAACAAGAAAAATATGATTTTCAAGAGGCTTTAGTTGAAGGTCGTTTAAGGGTTGCTGTTGGAGATGAGTGGACTGGATTAAGGAAGCTTCGGGAAGTTAGTCTTGGCTTGATTCCAAAGGATTGTGAGAAGCAAAAAGTTGTCCACTTAAGTCAATATCCCTATCGTTTTATCTCAGAAATAAAGAAGGCAAGCCAAGAAACTGGTGTAGCTAAAGAATTACTTTTAGCAGTAGTCAAGCAGGAGTCGAGATTTTCTGAAGCCGTTATCTCTAACGCCGGAGCTATAGGCTTAATGCAGCTTATGTATCAAACAGCCCAGGATTTTTCATCAACCTCATTAACTCATTATCAACTGGTGGACCCTGAATTGAATCTATTACTAGGGGGTCGTTATTTAGCCCATCTATTGGAGTCTTGGGAGGAGAACTCATTCTTGACTATTGCTAGTTATAATGCAGGGCCAAGAGTTGTTTCTCGTTGGATTTCGTCAGATCTTTATTCGGATCCAGAGCTTTGGGTAGAGACCATCCCTTATCCAGAAACTCGTTTCTATGTCAAGAAAGTGCTTGGTAATTTTTGGAGTTATTTGAACTTGGACAAGGATTTTTGTTCAGTGGGAAATTAGGCTTGGAAGTTTATTTATAAAAAACTTCAGGTCAATTGAACTTTATTTTAGTTATAGGAAGTAAATTATTATCTTATTCGAATTATCATTAGATAAAATTCAATTAGAAAGTAAACAGGCTACTCATAAGTATGGCAAGCAAATCAGAAGATCCAGTATTAGGCAAAGCAATGAGTTTCTTTTTCCTCGCAATAAGCTTGGTCTTGGCTTTTGCATTATTTGTATTGCGCGGAGGCTTTAATGCTGATCAATCCTTAGACAGCTTGGCTAGACGATCTTTAGATCCAGAGATTGCCTTGTGGAATGGGCAACCAACAGTATTTGAGTTCTATGCTGATTGGTGTGAAGCTTGCAAATCAATGACACCAGATATGATTCAAATGGAAAAGAAATATGAGAATCGTTTGGATGTTGTTCTATTAAATGTAGATAATCAAAGGTGGCAGGATTTAATTGATCAATATCAAGTTAATGGAATACCACAGTTGAACTTTTTTGGAGCTAATGGTGATTACAAGGGTAAATCAATAGGAGTTCTAAAAGGTGAACAACTTTTAGAAATTTCAGATGCACTTATAAATGATAGGAATATTCCAGATTTATTCGGACCAGGTCCTTCTACTCAATTGAATTCTATTAATGGCTTGTATAAACAGAGCAAGGGATCAAAGCTTTTAGAAGCAATGCCAAGAAGCCACGGTTAATTAATGATTATCTTTAAACTAAATTGGTAATTATTCCCACTCTAAGGATTGAGATACAACCGGGAAGACTTTGCAGAAGATTTTTTTACATTCATTGGCTATTTCCATATGCTCTTTTTGCGTTCCATGGCCTGACCTTAAGTTTATATAATGAATCCAGGATCTACATGACCCGGTCATGTAGATCCTGGTCATTGTCGAAAGAGGTAAAACAAATCTTGCACATTCTTTTGCAATACCAGCTTCCAGCATTGATTCATATAATGAAATCGATTCGTCAAATTGTCGTTTTATTTTTTGTTGAAAGGAATTTTTTAATTCTTGTGGTAAATCATCGATAGAGTTCTGACGATTCTTTGAGTCTTGTCTACGTAATTCAGGTAGTGGTATCTCGCCTAGTTGTGTGCTGTCGGCATAACGTTGAGAAAACTCTTGAAAGGTAAAGGATCTGTGCCGGAGAATCTGTGCGGCAATACCTCTACTTATTTCAATCTCTAGGGTCATAAATGCCTGTTCAAAAACACTCCAATGCTGATTTTTAATGCAATATTTAATAAGCCCAGAGAAGTCTTCATTTGCCTGATTCTTCGGATTGCTGACCCTCGCCACATAAGCCATCATTTTTTCTGCTTCAGGTGTTGAGACGACTAGCTTTACGTTGCTCATTCTAATCTATAATTTTATTCATCTTAGCATGGATTTTATTGCTAATATGATTAAGATTTCGTTTTTAACTTCTTATTTTACTGTTAATTTGAATTATATAAAAAGATTTATTTAGCCTTAATTTCTTGAGGGGCAATTTAGATTCTTGCGAGTGTTACGCGCTCTGGTTGATGTTGGTATTTCCCTTGTCGGTCGCTATAAGTTGTATCACAAGGATCACCTTCGAAAAATAGCAATTGACATATCCCTTCGTTGGCATAAATTCTGCAATCCGCTCCTGAGCTATTGCTGAACTCAAGAGTTAGATGTCCCTCCCAGCTCGCTTCAGCAGGAGTGGTGTTTACGATAATTCCAAGTCGTGCATAGGTGCTTTTCCCAAGACAAATTACTGTGATATTTGGAGGGACTTTCATTTTTTCTAATGCAACACCCAATCCATATGAGTGCGCAGGAAGTATGAAATACTCTCCGTCTTTATCTTTATGCAGTTTGGTTGGTTCAAGGTTGGCTGAGTTAAATCTCTTCGGATTCATAACTGTGCCTGGAACATGACGGAAAATCAGGAATTCTTTTGAAGAAAGTCGCAGGTCATATCCATATGAAGAGCATCCAAAGCTCAGGACTGGGTGTTCATTTGATTCAGGCTGTAAATGACGAACCAAGCTTGCTTGAAAAGGTTCAAGCATCCCTTCAGCAGCCTGTTCGTTAATCCATCTGTCGTTTTTTAGCATCAGAAGCCGGAGCGTAATTCTGTGATCTGATCAGCCATGTCAATAATTCGTGATGGGATAGACGGGCCAGTAATTATTACGTCTACTGCGCCAGGTCGTTCTTCGAGAGTAGCCAATACGTCGCTTTCTTGGATATAGCCAAGGGCAATTGCTAGTCCAACTTCATCAAGAACCAGTTGGTCAATATTCCCCTCCATTAATCGATTTTTGCAAATTTCCCAGATATTTAGAACGGCTTGTTTGCAAGATTGAGACTCTGAGTCATTATCTGAATCACTAACAGGATTTGATAGGCATTCTGATACGTCTGGCCGAAGCCATTCAAGAGTTCCACATAGTCTTACGTAACCATTTGGACCTTGGTTAACACCTCCCTTGAGGAATTGGGCGACCATTACTCGACTACCTAGACCGGCCGACCTAAGTGCCTCACTAAGAACAACAGAGAAACTTCCTCTATAAGCAGCTGTATGAACTTGGAGTTGCCCCTCTTGCGAGACAAGATGCAGGGATGGTCTAGAGGTTTCAGTCCGAGATGTTGTTAGTTCTTCCTTTTGATTCTCAGGTTCTTCTAACTTTGCCTGATAAAGGGGGTTATAACTTGTACTCAGTCGCGCATTCATCAGAGTCTCAAGAGGATAGGTAGCATTGCTGGCATTAAATCTAGCGGTCTATTCCAGTCTTACAACTAAATTGACACTATCTATGGTGTATTAAGAGCCAATGCCTTTGGCTTAGTTTCCCCCATCGCAATACTTCCTTGATGTCTGATCGAAAGCAAAAGAGGTTTGATGGTCGCTTCCCAGAAGAATTGAGGCCTTCTGAAATCCTTTGGGATCCAATGGGATTTGCTCTTAGTTCAGTAATTATCAGTACAGGAAAGACTTCAGTTATTTGTAGCGTTTGTATAGAGGAAGGTGTACCTAGATGGAGGAAAGGTTCAAATCAGGGCTGGTTGAGTGCTGAATATCGATTGCTCCCTGGGTCAACTCCTCAGCGTCAGCAAAGAGAGTTGTTAAAGCTTTCAGGAAGGACTCAGGAGATCCAGCGATTAATTGGACGTAGTTTGAGAGCAGTTATTGATATGAATGCGCTTGGAGAAAGAACAGTTTTAATTGATTGTGATGTGATTCAGGCTGATGCAGGCACCCGCACTGCAGCAATAACTGGTGCTTGGATTGCACTTTCACGTGGATTTGACAGGTTGATTAGCAAAGGTGTTTTGACAAAGCAACCTCTTCAGGACCAAGTCGCTGCGGTTTCAGTAGGCATGGTCGGAGGCGATGTTTTGCTTGACTTGGATTACAGCGAAGACTCGCGCGCGGATATAGATCTAAATGTAGTTATGGCGGCTGATGGACGTTTCTTGGAGTTACAAGGCACAGCAGAAGGGGCTCCTTTTAGTCGACAGCAGCTCAACACTATGCTTGATGTGGCAGAGCCAGGTTTGAAGGATCTTCATGCTATTCAGAAGGCTTTTTTGGACAGGTAACGCTAAAAAGGTCACTATTGCTACAAGACTTTTTACTTCCTGTCCTTAGTTTCCTGCAAGTTGGTTCGAAAAGGTGGATGGGGAGATGAAAGGTTTCAGTCGATATAGCGCTAAATCGTCTGGCCAAATGGCCGGATCAATTTCTAATGAAACTTCGCTAAATCCAAGAACTCTCCAAGAAGTCATCCGTGAATTAGAAGGTTCTAATAATGAGAGTGTTGAAAGATCTAAAACAATCTTTTTCCCTGGAGACCCTGCTGAAAGGGTCTACTTGATTCGCCGAGGGGCAGTAAGGCTATCGAGGGTATACGAATCTGGTGAAGAAATTACGGTTGCTCTTTTAAGAGAGAACAGCTTGTTTGGTGTTTTGTCATTGCTCACCGGACACCGTTCAGACAGGTTTTATCACGCAGTTGCGTTTACCCGTGTGGAAATGATTACAGCTCCAGCGGCTTCAGTCCGACAGGCCATAGAAGCTGATCCAACGGTTGGATTGCTTCTTTTGCAAGGTCTATCAAGTCGAATCCTTCAAACTGAAACCATGATTGAAACCCTTACGCATCGAGATATGTCGTCTCGTTTGGTGAGCTTTTTGCTTGTACTTTGCAGGGATTTTGGAGTACCAGGCGAGCAAGGAATAACAATTGACCTTCGATTGTCCCATCAGTCCATTGCTGAAGCGACGGGATCTACGCGAGTCACAATTACTCGGCTACTAGGAGATCTAAAAAACTCTGGGCTGGTTGAGATTGATAGAAAAAAAATAACTGTTTTGGATCCGATTGCTTTAGCAAAAAGATTTAATTGATTCTCTTTTATATTCAAAATAAGAACTGGACTATCTTCACCTATATCTAATGGCCCTTTTTCTGTGACAGGCTGGTTAATCATTTTTGTGTTACTTCTTCTTGGGGGAATTCTTTCTACCCTTGGGGACCGCCTTGGAAGTCGAGTAGGAAAAGCTCGATTGAGTTTGTTTAACCTAAGGCCTAAGAGCACAGCCGTTTTTATAACAGCGATCACTGGCAGCTTGATCAGTGCCTTGTCGTTTGGATTGATGTTGCTGGTTAGTCGACAGTTAAGAGTAGGCCTATTTGAATTAGATACTCTTCAGGCCAAAATTAACTTTGCTCAACAGGAGCTGAAGCAGCGTGAGAATAATTTAATTGCCTTGAGGAGAGGTGAAGTGGTCTTAATGAGTGGACAGCCTTTAGTAACGGTAACTTTTAAACTAGATACCCCTAGCCAAGTAACTAATGTTGTTGATCGACTTTTACAACAAGCAAACCTTGAGGCTTTTCGGAGAGTTCTCCCTGGTGAAAAGCCTGATAGACAGATTTTATTAGTTCCTAAAGATGATATTCAGCGGTTAAAGGAGATTATTCAACAAGAAGGTACTTGGGTTGTAAATATTAGATCCGCAGCAAATGTCTTATTAGGAGAGCGTCAAGTTTATGCATTCCCAGAAATCAGAGCAAATAAAACCTTGATTAAGCAAGGTGAGTTACTTGCTAAAACAACCATCCTTAAAAGTGAAAGATCATCTGATGAAGTTAGAAAGAAAATAAGACTTTTATTGGCTTCAACATTGGCAGAAGTTAAGAGGCGTGGCTCTTTAAGCACTGCGTTGGAATTCGATGCAAACTCTATAAATGAATTAGGAAGATCATTAATTAATAGATCCCCTCGTAGGATTGAGCTTCAAGCAATTGCTATTAGAAATAGTGACACTGCTGATTCTGTTGCAATTACTCTTCGTATAAAGGATAAGAAGAGTGGTGATCTGCTTGAGGATTAATTATGAGTATTTTGATAGCTATAGATCCTGGTATAAATAAATGTGGAATGATACTAATTAACCCTGATGAAGGAATAGTCCTGGAGGGACGAACAGTTCACTCCGATGAGGTTTTGAAACAGATTATTGATTGGCAGGAAAGACAAAAATTGCAGAGAATAGTGCTTGGGAATGGAACTACTAGTGAAAGATGGTTGGATCTTCTTAAGGAGCTTGCTCCTGTGAGTCTTGTAGATGAGTTTGGGACTACTTTGAGAGCCAGAGAACGTTATTTTGAACTATGGCCTCCAACTAAGTGGCTAGCTTTTTTGCCAAGAGGATTGATTCTTCCACCAATGGAATTGGATTCAATTGCTGCATTAGTGCTTTTAGAAGATCATCTTAAGAAGAAACTTCGATGGGTAGGACCTCCGCCTTTCAGAATCGGCTCCTAACAGTGAATTTGTAATCTCCTCCAGCTTCGAGATGGTAGTCAGTTTTAACTAGGAAACGCATTAATGCATCTTCTATAAGGGCTCTACCTAAAGAAGGTTCAACTCGTAATTCACCACGATCAAATGCCCATTGAAACTCCCATTCGAATCCTCCTGCCGACACTTCTCCAATAAGACATTTGTCATGGAAGCTTTGACGATGTACACGTAAATATGCGGTTGTAGTAGGTAAAGGACTCATCCCTCAATAGGTCAATCTTGGGCTTTGAAGGCATTGATACGATTCCCTGCTCGCTCAATCCCTAAGTTTTGAATTAGTTCAAAGCCTATTAAAACTTCATCTAGAACTTTATTGACAAGCGTTTGTTCAGCTTTAGAAAATGATCCCAATACGTGTGAAATGGTTCTTTCTTTTCGCTCTAATGGGTCACATATAGGGTTGCCGATACCGATCCTTAATCTATTGAACTCCTGAGTCCCTAAATGATTAATTGTGCTCTTTAATCCATTATGTCCTCCTGCACTTCCATTGACACGAAGACGAAGTCTCCCAAGCGGCAGGTCTAAATCATCAACAATTACAAGTAGTTGATTAACTTCGAGCCCAAACCAATTGAGGGCTGCTTTTATAGACCTCCCACTTTCATTCATATATGTGGTAGGTAAAAGAAGTCGTATTTTCTTTTCTCCAACTCCTATATCAGCAATTAATCCGTTGAGCTTTTCTATCTTTTTGAAATTGGCAGATTCTTTTTTGGCAAGCCTCTCTAATGCCATGAAGCCAATATTGTGCCGTGTCCCTAGATATTTGGAGCCAGGATTACCTAGACCAACAAATAGCCTTAAATCGCCTGGATTCATTTACTAGTGTCCAGAAAGATTTTGTGACTCTTTTGTTTATTCGTCTCTTGAGTCAAGGTTGTTAATATCTTTTTCAGGCATGGAAGAACCTTCCGGCTCTGTCATTGCCTTATTGATTTCTTTTTCAAATTCATTTGAGGCCGCTTGAAAACCTTTAAGGGTTTTCCCAATAGATCGGCCTAGCTCAGGCAGTCGCTTTGGACCAAAAATCAAAAGCGCCAAGGCACCGATGACCGCTATTTCGGGTATACCGATGCCGAAAACATTCATGGACGGACCTCAGCCCATTCCATTCCATTCAACGGTGAAGCCTTGAAGAAGAAGAGATTGGTTGTAAATCTGAAGCATGATCACTAGGAAAACAAGCAGTAATGTTCCTACTGCTGCCATTACTGGAGTAGCTCCCCAGCCAGGAACAACCTTTCCTTGGCCAGAGTTTCCGAGTGTTTTGAGGAAAGTTCCTACACGTGTGCGTTGAGACATGACGAGGCTTTTGGTCTCAGAAGATTTTTGGTGATGACATTCTAGAGGTAACAAGCCTCATAAGGTTCATCTGTCTAAAGATGTGATGCAAAAAACTAATGAGGACAACTTTCACATTGTCCCTTGGGGAGCTCTGAATTGTCGGATTATCAGGATTTAGGCCTTTTTAGACCTCGAAACATTTCAATCCACCCCAATCGAAGGCGTTTCACCCCCTTATTCATAGTTATTCCTATGCAAAGCCTCATAAGATGAGTTCACTTCCATAGATGTGGTTGGTTCCCAATGCTCGCCCTCAAGATTTCCGTTTACTCGGTGGTCATGTTCTTCGTTGGTGTGTTTCTGTTTGGCTTTTTGGCCAGCGATCCTTCTAGAACCCCGGCCCGTAAGGACTTAGAAGGTCAACAAGACTGACTCTCCTTGAGCTTTCTTTTTAGGTCACGCCACACACTGGTCTGAAATTGTCCAGTGTGTAATTTCTTCGTGGCAAGATCACTTGCTTTCGAAGCAGGCTTTTGGTGGTTAATAGTCCCTTTAAAAGGAACTTTTGGTTAATCACCTCAGTTGTGATGGGGATGCTGACTCCCATCATGCAATTGAGAGTAAATAAATTTCATGCTGAAGAGGCTTCACCCTCATCAGCAAGTTTGCGTGGAAATAAATCCATTGGATTGCAATCGTCAGGATCAAAAGGCTTTAAGTCTTATAAGAGCCTAAATATTCAATCTAATAAGCAGACATTTGACGCTAAACAGGAAAGGCTTATTGCTGAGGGGCAAGTCAGAGCTTGGCTTGATGGGGGATTGCTACTTGCAGACCATATTTCTTGGGATAGCAAGTATCAAACTTTGTATGCAAGAGGAAAAGTTAGGTTTAAGAAGGGTGGTCAATATTTCCAAGCCAGCTCATTGCGTTATAGCTTTATTGAAGAGGAAGGTGAATTAAATGATGTCTATGGAATCTTAGATTTTCAAAAGGCTAAAGCAGATTTCTTTAATCTTGGTTTTTGGCCTGCAGGCAATGCTTCGACTTTTTTAAATGGTGATGAGGTTAATAAGGAATTAACTTCTCTTGACAATGTTGAACGAGAAAGCTTAATAGCATCCTTAGATAAAGGGATGGCATGCCCGCCTATAAAAAAGGTTCGTCTAAGTAGGAAAAGGTTACCTTCTATAGACTTTCCACCTCCAATCGGTTGCCCTGGTACATATATCAGAAGTAATAGAAATCAAAAAAGTGTTAGCGAAATACTCGGAGAGATAACTATGGGTGACGGTTTTCTTTTAGAAAAAGAGTTGAATAAAGATGGATTCAACTCTTTTTCTAAATCCTCAAGTGACTCTTTGGAAGATTCAACAATTAAAACATTTAGGCCTGATTCTATAATGGAAAGTTCAGAGGTTGAAAGTGATAAATTGGTTAAGTTATTTGATCAAAGGATTGACCAAATAACTCTCCGAGACAGATTGACTTTTGAGACTCGATTTGGTGTTCCTAGATCTCTAAGGAATGTAGATGAGAAGAATAAATATGGCTCGATTCGAGTTTCTCAGCTTATTAGGCAAGGAAGGAAAAAATTTATTATGGGATCTATCTCACGATGGAGGTTTCAATCTCCAAGGATTAAATTATTTTCTGATGGTTGGATGGCTGATCGTATGAGCTTTACTAACGACCCTTTTAGTCCTGCTCAGTCAAGAACAGATGCTGTAAAGGTGGTTGCTAAAGAGCAAGAAAATGGAGATCTATTAGTCAATAGCTATAAGAATGAATTGGTTTTAGAAGAGAGATTAAGAATTCCTCTTATAAGATCACGTCGTATAAGAAAGAAGGAAGAAGTTGAAAATAGATGGTTATTAGGTATTGATGATAAAGATAGAGACGGATTATTTGTTGGAAGAAATATCAAAGAAATTAATTTGATAGAAAATTATAAGCTATATCTTCAGCCACAGTTTCTTATTCAAAGAGCTTATAATGGTTCGACAAACAGTTATGTGTCACCTGGCAGCTCAACATATAGCCAGAAGGTATTTCAATCAGCAAGAAATAGCGATCTCTTTGGCTTAGAGGCTGAGTTGAAGGGTGTTAGTGATGGATGGGACGTTGGCTTTAATGCTGATATAAGCACTTTTAATATGGAAAATTTTGTTGAAGGATCACGATTTTGGGGGAGCCTCGTTAAACCTTTTAATGTAAAAACCATAGGCCAACTAGATGTACGATTTTTTGGAGCGTTTCGTTATAGGGCTTGGAATGGCTCTCTTGGTGAAACAAGCATTTACAATGCTTTCGGAGCTTTCTTGGAGAAAAAGCAAAATTTCTTATTGGGTAAAGGAAATGGGAACTACCTTTTAAGACTAGGGGGTGGAAATTATCAGGCAGAGTCCTTTGAAGGGAATGATTTGATTGGTATGTGGAGGGGGAATATACATAGCTCTATTAATTTAAGCTATCCAATATGGAAGAGCAAAAGGACAGCTAATCTGGGCCCTAATTCTGCATATAGATATTCTCCTATTCCTATAAGGCCAGGGTTGAATTTGGATACTAATTTGCGCTCAACATTATCAAAATATGGCAACGGTGACAATCAAAATGTATTGAGCATAAGTACAGGACCAACCCTGACATTGGGAACATTTAGCCGCAATTATTTAGATTATACAAAATTAGCTGTTAGCTTAGGTAGGAAATTCAAAAATGGAATTAGCCCGTTTAAATATGATCGAGCTGTGGATCTACGTACACTTGGTATAGGGTTGACTCAGCAAATAATAGGACCATTAGTTTTAGGGACTGGTATAGAGATAAATATTGACCCATCTGATGATAATTATGGGGATTTGATTAATTCTAATGCCGAACTTATTTGGCAAAGAAGATCTTATGATTTTGCGTTATATTATAATCCATATAAGGGAATAGGTGGTTTGCGATTTCGTCTGAATGATTTCAATATTACTGGTACTGGAACACCTTTTTATCCGTATGAAACTGTACTAGAAAATGATAATTTTTAAGTTAGATCGTTTAAGCTATCTTTGCTTTTAAATCCATTGATGTATGGAAGTTTTTTTGCTATTTGATCAATAGAATTTGAGTTTGAAATTAGCTGGTTAGTAGCATCCCATTGCCCTGAAGTGAGCATTTGTTTAGCTCCTGGGTCTATCTCTAATTGCCATGTTGATTTTTTGCTTTTGAGGGTCTGATTTTTTAAATTTAATAGCAATTCTATACCAGTATTGGATTCGATAGATTTTTGAATCTCTTCAATTTCTTGCTTGGATGTTGTGAAACATGGGATGCCTAATGCTAGGCAATTACCAAAGAAAATTTCTGCAAAGCTCTGACCTATTACAGCATTTATCCCCCATCGCATTAGCGCTTGAGGGGCATGCTCTCTGCTAGATCCACATCCAAAGTTTCCGTTTACGACAAGGATGGAAGCATTCTGATTTTCTTTTAAATCAAATGGGTGTAATCCATTCAGCTCTTTTCGGTCATCATCAAATACCTGAGAGCCGAGGGCATCAAAGTTAACGCATTTCAAGAAACGCGCAGGAATAATTCGATCGGTATCTATGTCATTTCCTCTTAGGGATATTGCCGTTCCGATGATTTCTGAAATTGCACCTTTTGGAAAGTTGGGGATGGGGTTATTCATTTTTCAGTTTTTCTGTACTTTCTTTCTCTTGTTTTATAAGGCTTCTCACATCTGTGACTTGTCCAGTAATTGCAGCCGCAGCAACCATCGCCGGACTCATAAGCAAGGTGCGACCACTTGAGGAGCCTTGTCGTCCTTTGAAGTTTCTATTGCTTGAGCTGGCACTGATTTGCCGCCCTTCAAGCCTGTCAGGATTCATGGCTAGACACATTGAACAGCCTGGTTCTCGCCATTCAAACCCAGCACCTCTAAATACTTTATCTAAACCTTCTTGTTCTGCTTCTCTCGCAACTTGCTCGGACCCAGGGACAACAAAAGCTTTTACTCCTTGCGCGACTTTTCGGCCTTGAGCAATTTTTGCAGCTGCATGAAGATCACTTAGACGCCCGTTTGTGCAGCTACCTATAAAACAAACATCTACGCTTACTCCTTCAATTCCAGAGCCAGGTTTTAGTCCCATATACCGATAGGCTTCTTCTGCTATTTGGCGTTCACTGGGCTCTAGTGATTCTGGTATGGGAAGTGATTCATTAATGCCGATTCCTTGGCCAGGAGTTATACCCCAAGTAACTGTTGGAGGGATTTTTGAGGCATCAAATTTCACTACATCATCAAAAATTGAATCGGGAGAACTGACTAAGCCCTTCCACCAGTTCAAAGCCTGTTGCCATGATTCTTCTGAAGGGGCCTTAGCCTTTCCTTTTAGATATTCGAAAGTTGTTTGGTCAGGATTGATATAGCCACAGCGTGCTCCTCCTTCGATGGCCATATTGCAAATAGTCATTCTTTCCTCCATTGAAAGTTTTTCGATGGCAGGCCCTGCGAATTCATATGCATAACCCACTCCACCTTTGACGCCAAGTTCTCGTATGACATGCAGGATTAAATCTTTGGAATAGACCCCTTCATTTAATTCACCATCAATCCATATTTGTCGAACCTTTAGCTTGTTCATTGCCAGTGTTTGGCTTGCGAGGACATCTCTAACCTGGCTTGTACCTATCCCGAAAGCAATGGCCCCAAAAGCTCCATGAGTGGAAGTGTGAGAGTCCCCGCAGGCGACAGTCATCCCAGGTTGGGTCAGTCCCAGTTCTGGGGCAATTACATGAACAATTCCTTGTGAGCCACTTCCAATTCCATGAAGCTTTATGCCGTGCTTTTTGCAATTCCTTTCTAGGGTGCTCAGCATTTCTTCGGCCAAGGGGTCCTCAAATGGACGTTCTTGGTTGGTAGTGGGCACAATGTGATCAACAGTTGCGATGGTTTGATCGGGACATCGCACAGGAAAACTTTTTTCTTCTAGGGCAGCAAAGGCTTGTGGACTGGTTACTTCGTGAATCAGGTGAAGGCCAACAAATAACTGGGTCGACCCTCCTGGCAGTTTGGCTACCTTGTGTAGTTCCCAGACTTTGTCGAAGAGAGTGCCTGAGCTCAAGGTTCTAAATGCATTCGCCGAAGACCTTAACTCCGAGAGATAAGGCTTAGGCGGAGAAGATTTAAAGCTCGCAAAACACTTAATTGTTGAATCACTTGCCGATCCTTGGCTTTATCAAACTTAAGCTGACTTATTTTTGTACCCTCGCAACTAGTCAGGGCTAAATAAACCAGGCCAAGTGGTTTTTGCTTTGTTCCTCCTCCAGGTCCTGCTATTCCAGTTATTGCAATTGCCCAGTCTGCGCCAAACACCTTTCTTGCACCCTCGGCCATAGCAGTTACGACTTGTTTGGAAACAGCACCATGCTCTTGAATGAGCTGACTGGGTACTTTTAGAAGATTGCGTTTAACGGAATTGTTGTATGCGATTACTCCTCCTAAAAACATATCTGATGCTCCAGGAATAGAAGCAAGACTTGCCCCAAGGCCTCCTCCTGTACAGGATTCAGCAATGCAGATGGTTTCATTTCGTTGTCGAAGGAGTTTGAGTACAACAGAAGACAAGCTTTCTTCGTCAAATCCAAAAAGAGTTTCTCCGGTTCTTTTAACAATTTCAGTTATTAATGGTGTAATTAAATTAATTCCTTTTTCTTTTGTTTCAGACATTGCTGTGATCCGTAATTTTACTTCTCCTAGGCCTGCATAAGGGGCCAATGTTGGGTTTTTTTTGTTCATCAAGTCTTCTAGGAGTTCAGCTAATTTGGACTCAGATATACCAGTGAATTTCAAGACTTTGCTTAGAAGTATTTGAGTATTGTTTGTATTACTTTTAAGCCAGTCTACAGCAGTTTCCTTCCACATCCTTTTCATTTCAGAAGGTACTCCTGGGAATGTGAGAATGGTGAAATCAGGTAAAGGGGACCATATTATTCCAGGGGCTGTACCTATTGGATTAGGGATGACCAAAGCCTCTTTAGGCATAAGTGCTTGTTTGCGATTGCTTGGTGATGGTGAATGTCCATTTGCTCTTAGCTTTGCTTGGATTTCTATCCATATCTCTTTGCGCTCTTTAAGCTCAGATTTAAACACTGAAGCTATAGCCTCAGTGGTTAAATCATCAGGAGTAGGCCCTAAACCGCCAGTTACAATAAGGAATCTACATCTTTTGGATGCATCAATTATTGTTTTTTGGATTCTTTCAATATTGTCACCAATGACTATTTGTTGATAATGTTCTAGGCCAATGTAGGACAATTCCTCAGAGATCCATCGCGCATTACTATTTACAATATTTCCAAGCAGTAACTCCGTCCCTATGCATAGTATTTCAGCGTTATTTTTCGTGTTTTGTTTGGTCATGCGAATAGGTTAATTTATCATCTTAGAAAGATCACTTTTGAAGATGATAAATATATATTTAAGGCTCTGATTATTGAATTCATTTGATTTTTTCTAAAGAGATGGCTTGCTGTATAGAGGGAAAAACTTGCATAAGCTTGTGACTCTTTCTAAGCAATAAGCTTTAACTTCTAAATCTTCTGGCTTAAGTAATCTATCTGCAATTATATCTGCTATCTCATGAAATTGTTTTTCTTTAAATCCTCTAGTAGTAAGCGCAGCTGTCCCTAGGCGCAATCCGCTGGTTACAAATGGCGACTCCGGGTCAAAGGGGACAGTATTTTTGTTAGCTGTAATCTTAACTTCGCTAACAAGAGAATCAGCGATTTTCCCTGTCATCCCAATACTTCTAAGGTCTAATAGCACTAGGTGGTTATCAGTGCCTTTGCTTACTACTGCGATTCCTCTTTCTTGAGTCTGATTTGCCAGTGACTTTGCATTGGCAACAACCTGGCGTGTATATGTTTGAAACTCTGGTTTTAAGGCTTCTCCAAATGCCACTGCTTTGGCTGCAATTACATGCTCCAAAGGCCCCCCTTGAGTGCCAGGGAAAACAGCTTTGTCAAGCTTCTTTGCAAGAGCATCGTCTTGACAAAGAATTAAGCCCCCTCTAGGACCTCTTAAGGTTTTGTGGGTAGTTGTTGTTACTACGTGGCAGTGAGAGATTGGACTGGGGTGGATGCCTGAGGCAACCAGTCCTGCGATATGAGCAATGTCTGCAAGTAAATAGGCATCAATTTCATCGGCAATTTTGCGGAAGGCGGCAAAATCTATTGTTCTTGGGTAAGCGGAAAATCCGCAAATTATTAATTTAGGGCGATGCTCTAATGCAATTTCGCGCACTTGTTCCATATCTAGTTTTTGAGTATCTCTATCTACCCCGTAATTAATAACTTTGAACCATTTACCACTGACATTTACTGGCGATCCATGGGTGAGGTGACCTCCATGGGCAAGATCCATTCCCATAATTGTGTCTCCTGGTTCTAAGAGACTTAGAAAGACAGCAAAGTTTGCCTGGGCTCCACTGTGAGGTTGAACATTTGCCCAAGGGGCATTGAAGAGGCTTTTTGCTCTTTCTATAGCTAATGCTTCTATCTCATCAATGTATTCACAGCCTCCGTAGTACCGCTTATAGGGCAGCCCCTCGGCGTATTTATTTGTAAGAACCGAACCTTGAGCCTCCATAACTGCTTTGGAGGCAAAGTTTTCACTTGCAATTAGCTCTAGATGGGTCTCTTGCCGGTCTAGCTCTTGTTTGATAAACCCAGCTAATATCGAATCTGTCTCGATCAGGGCGGAATTTATTGGAGACAACTGATCCTCCACAATTTCAGAAATCTAATAATTTCGCGATCGTAGGCAAGTCTCCTTCTTATTGCTCGTAGCTGCTCCGGGTTGTTTAAGAAGCTAGTTATTTGATTATTTATCTTTAGGACAGTTAAGAAAGCGCGCCTGGAGAGATTCGAACTCCCGACCCTCTGATCCGTAGTCAGATGCTCTAATCCGCTGAGCTACAGGCGCTTGAATTAACAATCACAGCCCATCAAGGGGGCCTTCGTCAACCGAAATGGTCTCTTAGCACCACAATCAAGGTGAATTTCGCACATGATTTTGTGAATAGGAGGCAAAATTAGTGTGTATTGCACACTTTCTTATGCCTCTTCGTTGGTATGGCACTTCTGACAAGTCCGACCCGACCTACAAACACTTTTCAAGGGTTGTGAATTTGGTTTTGCATGGAATGACTTTTGCTGCTTTTAACAGCGGGTTATGGTTTTTTCAGCAGCTTCGACACCCTTGGGAAAATCTAAGTTTCTTTACACAAATTTGGCTTATCGCTTTGTTAGCTCATTTGACATTCGTCATTATTCGTCGTCCAGGCAATGGTGATACAGAAACTACTGCTTAGGGCCATAGGCTAATAGCTCTTGTAATAAGGACGTGAACCAATGACTCTTGATTTGGCAGATATACGAGATTTAGAGGATTTGATTGGAGATCGGTTACATCTTCAGATTGCAAGTTGGAGGTTGTATCTAGGTGATGCTGGGCTGGCTAAGGACTTGGCGATTGAATGTAGTGCGACAATTGATCAAGGAGCTGTTTTTGCAGCTACAAAGGCCTTGGAGTCTTTAAAAGTTCAAGTTGCAGGGGGAAAGACATCCTTACCATTAATTTTGTTGATGCCTTCTGCTCAAATTAAAGTGCTTGAGGAGATTTTGGTGCCCTATTGCAGATAAGGTTGCTTCTAACAATGGATATCAAGTGTTAATTATTGAGGTTACAAATGCACGTGAGGTTTTGCGCAAACGCCTTGGAAGTTTGGGTGAAAGACTTATTGGCAAGGTTGTTGATCCAGAAGAGCAGGTCGAGAAAGCTGTAATTCAGGAGATGGAAACTGCTTTCAAGGAATTTGGAATTGAAGCTCGCATAGTTTCTGTGCAAGGCGCTGAATTAGTTGAAGATCAGCTAGAAATACAGCTAAATATTCGCGAGGAACGTCAAGTTTTACTTAACGAGGACTAAAACGCTGTTTTATTAGAAAAAGCAATTCTTTGACCTCTTTGACTTGGAGGTAATGACTTATTAATACGAACACACTGATGCTTATGGCAGTTGAAATAAGGACCTCAAGAGATAGGCCTATAAGACCTTGAGGCCAAATGATGCTTGATTTCATTATCCAAGCTGCTATTCCTGAAAAAATGCCTGCAAATAAAAGCTTGCTTCCATCAATAGCCCATTCTCTAAAAGGCAATTCGCCAAGATGTGAGCTTAATTTTTTTAAGAGTGCGAAACATGTAAGAAGATTGATTGCAACTGTTGCGAGTACAAGACCAGCTGCACCGAAATTCAATGGCATCTGATTCCCCCAAGGAGTAGGACCTCCTAGCAAAAGCCAGTCTAAAAATATATTCATAACAATTCCCGCTAATGAAAGACGAAATGGTGTCACTCCATCTCCTAATGCATAGAAGATACGAACAAGTAAATCTCTTCCTAAATAGGCTGGCATCCCCAATCCATATGCCATTAGTAGAGCTGTGACGAGTTTTCTTGCCTCAAAGTCAAAGGCTCCACGCTCATAAACCATTGAAACGATAGGGCCCCCAAGGGCTATGAAGAGAGCCCCTATTGGGATCATGGCTGCTGTCGAAAGCATTAAGCCTTGTCTAATTCTGGCTATTAGTGCTGGTTGATCACTAGGACTTGTGAGTCTTGAAAAAGTAGGAAGAAGAGGAATGATTAATGCATTCGAAATCAACCCCAAAGGAGTTTGCACTAGGAGATTTGCGTAACCAAGGCCTGCTGCTGCCCCTAATATTCCAGATGCAAAAAATAGATCTGTAAAAACATTTATTTGGAGCATCCCTGAAGAAAGAGTTGCTGGTCCCATGACTTTCAGGACTTCTTTAACTCCTGGATGCTTCCAGTCCCAAATCAATTTGACTTTTGCTAGACCTTTTTTAATAAGGGCTGGAAACTGAATTAACCATTGCAAAAGAGCCCCTACTAGTGTTGCGACAGCAAGAATTACCCCGCCGCGCAAAGCCAGTTCGGGTGTACCTATCCCTTCTCTTACTTCTAACCAGAGCCAAGTAACAGATAAGACAATTGATAAGCTTGATATCAGAGGAGAAATTGATGGAACTAAGAATTCGCCTCTAGCATTCAGTGAGCCAAACCCAAGCCCTATTAAGCCAGCTAAAAAGGCGATAGGAGCCATGATTTGTAGCTGGATCACTGCTATTTGATGGACTTCTGAATTCAGACCAGGAGCGATTAGTTTGATGATCTGATCTGCTCCAATAATCATCAAAAAAGTAATAACAACTAGTGCAGCGCTAGTCATTGTGCTTAGTGCTGCTAAAACATGAGCACCTTCATGTTTAGGTCTTCGGCTAAGAACACTGACCATTGCACTGTGGAAAGGCCCATTTATTCCTCCTAATAGAACTAATAGGAAGCCAGGCATCACATATGCATAGTTGTATGCGTCATAAGCAGCACCTACTCCAAATGCAGACGCAATTACAAGTTGCCTAGCCAGACCGCCTATCTTGCTCAGCAAAGTACCTAGCGTGACTACAAGAGCAATTTTTTTGAGAGATCTTGGCATCCTTGACACTTTGCAAATACCGATCATTTCACCTGCATTTCTATGCAAATAAGGCGAAACTATTGGTCAATCTATTCAGTCATGATGCTTGGTCAGAAGTTATTGAGTTTCCCTTTGCTTTCGGAAGGAATTTTAATTAAAAGGTATAAGCGTTTTTTGGCTGATGTTGAATTGGCAAATGGGCAAGTTGTTACTGCTCATTGTGCCAATACAGGTCCAATGAAAGGTGTCTTATTCCCAGGACGCAAAGTTCGGCTGAGATATACACCCTCACCTACTCGAAAGTTGAAATGGTCTTGGGAGCAGGCTGAAGTTCCCTCTTTCGATGGATCCACCTGTTGGGTGGGAGTAAATACATCTCTCCCAAATAAGATCATAAAATTAGCTTTAGAAGCTTTTTGTTTGAAGGACCAACTAGGCCCTATTGGTGAGATTCGTAGTGAAGTCGTTTATGGCAGAGATAACCGCAGCCGGATTGATTTACTAATAACTCCTGATGAGAAAGCAGTTGATAGAAGGAAGATTTATTTAGAAATAAAAAATACGACTTGGGCTGATGGAGATGTCGCTCTTTTCCCTGACACGGTTACAACAAGAGGACAAAAGCATTTAAAGGAACTCATCGGGGTTCTTGGACCATCTCGAGGAGTTTTAGTCCCCTGTTTAAGTAGGCCGGATGTTAAATCTTTCGCACCAGGTGACTCTGCTGACCCGGTCTATGGAGAGCTTTTTCGAATGGCTTTGAATGCTGGTGTCGAGGTTTTCCCATGCTGTTTTGGCTTTTACCGTGATTCCGTTACTTGGGAAGGTATACGCCCATTGAATGTTTAGATGACAATGCGTATTTTTTGGTTTTCTCTGTCCTGACAAGCCTTTTGCGTTGAAAGATCAATTTTGTATCAAAAGCGACTGGAACGATATCTAGTTATCAATAGGTTTATACCTGTATAAATATTGGGCTCATTTGGTCCAGTTCACGTAGCAGCCTCGCTTTTATGACTTCTGCTTTGAATTCGCCTCCTAGGAGACGAACAGTCCGTTTACAGGAGGCAAGCCTCTTGGAAGGACCCATGATTCTCTTTAGGAGTTTGCGTGGGTTTAGCTCTCATCGTTCTTTGATGTGGCTTGCCTGTGTACCTCTTGCCCTCTTTGGTTTGGGGCTTTTTAATCTCTCGGCTCATGCCGCAGAGATGCCTGAATTGACCGCAGCTTTCCTTGCTAACAACCTTTGGTTGTTGATAGCAACGATTCTTGTGATCTTTATGAATGCTGGCTTTGCGATGGTTGAGGCAGGAATGTGTCGCCAGAAAAATGCCGTAAACATTCTTGCTAAAAATCTTTTTGTCTTTGCTCTTGCTGTTACTGCATATTGGTTTGTTGGCTATTCATTGATGTATGGCAATGCCATTGCTGCAGGGTGGTTATTTTTTAATGGCCTTTTCTTTGATCCAACAGTTACACCAGAAATTATTGGTGAAGCTGGTTTGGTTCCAACAGTTGACTTTTTATTCCAAGCTGCTTTTGCAGGAACTGCTGCAACAATCGTTTCAGGTTTGGTAGCTGAGAGGGTCAAGTTTGGAGAGTTTGTAGTTTTCTCTTTAGTTTTAACTGCTTTGATTTATCCAATTTCGGGGAGTTGGCAGTGGAATGGAGGCTGGCTGGCTGAAGCTGGGTTTATTGATTTCGCTGGATCTTCGATTGTTCACTCAGTAGGAGCTTGGGCTGGATTAGTTGGCGCAATGCTTCTTGGACCTCGTCTTGGCAAGTTCGTTGATGGAAAAGCTCAGGCAATGCCAGGCCATAACATGGCAATCGCCACACTAGGTGCATTGATCCTTTGGATAGGTTGGTATGGCTTCAACCCTGGTTCCCAACTTGCGATGGATCAGTGGGTGCCATACGTAGCCGTAACAACCACTCTTGCTGCTGCTGGTGGTGCTATTGGCGCAACAATTGTTTCTACTGTCACTTCTGGCAAGCCTGATCTAACAATGATCATTAACGGCATACTCGCTGGTTTGGTCAGCATTACTGCAGGTTGTGCAAATTTGACTATGTCCGGAGCCTGGTTGGCTGGATTAGTAGGTGGAGTGATTGTTGTTTTCTCAGTTTCTGCGCTTGATTCTCTGGGAATTGATGATCCTGTAGGAGCTTTCTCTGTTCATGGAGTATGTGGAATCTGGGGGACCTTGGTCATTGGACTCTGGGGGTATGACATTCAAGGCACTGGAGAAGGTTTAGGACTCTTGACTGGAGGCGGCTTCGGCCAGCTTTGGACTCAGTTTGTTGGTTGCGCGGCGTACGGAATTTGGACAGTCGTAACATGTTGGCTTGCTTGGACAATCATCGGCTCTTTCTTTGGAGGCATTCGTGTTTCTGAGAATGAGGAGATTGCAGGTCTTGATATTGGCGAGCATGGTATGGAGGCTTATCCAGACTTTGCTTCTGCTGGCAATTAAGACATATCTCTCGAAATTTAAAAAGCCTGGCTTTTTTGCCAGGCTTTTTTTTTGATCATTTATTCTGACTAATACAGTTTTATTTAAACCAGCTATAAATAGATATGGATACACAAGCTTTTAAACGCTCTTTACATCAGTCTGAACGTTATAACAGGCGTGGATTTGGTTCGCCTGCAAATAGAGCGCAAGAGCTTGAAAAGGCTTATCAAAGCACTTTGATTGGTTCGATTAGAGATAATGGTTATGTACTGAATCATGGACGCTTAAAGGTAAAGCTTGCAGAGGCTTTTGGATTCTGTTGGGGGGTTGAGCGTGCAGTAGCTATGGCCTATGAAACTAGGCGTCATTATCCAACTGAGCAGATTTGGATTACGAATGAGATCATTCATAACCCTTCAGTAAATGATCATTTGCGCAAAATGAATGTTCGTTTCATAGCTGCCAATAAAGGGGTCAAAGATTTTTCTAGCGTCCAAGAAGGTGATGTCGTGATCCTTCCAGCCTTTGGAGCGACAGTCCAGGAAATGCAGCTTTTGCATGAGAGGGGCTGTCACATCATCGATACCACTTGTCCCTGGGTTTCTAAGGTTTGGCACACTGTGGAAAAGCATAAGAAACATACTTTTACTTCAATCATTCACGGCAAGGTCAAGCATGAAGAGACATTGGCCACAAGCTCTTTCGCAGGGACATATTTAGTAGTACTTGATCTTGAAGAGGCTCAATATGTCGCAGATTACATACTTGGTAGAGGCAACAGAGAGGACTTTATGAGTATGTTCTCGAAGGCTATATCTCCAGGTTTTGATCCAGATGTTGATCTTCAACGTTTAGGAGTAGCTAATCAAACGACAATGCTGAAGAGCGAGACGGAGGAAATAGGCCGCTTATTTGAACGGACAATGTTGAAGAGGTATGGCCCTCAGGCTCTTAGTGAACACTTTCTGGCATTTAATACTATCTGCGATGCAACAGAGGAGAGGCAAGATGCAATGTTTTCTTTAGTTGATGAACCTTTGGATTTACTTGTGGTTATAGGTGGTTTTAATTCATCGAATACAACACATTTGCAAGAGATCGCAGTTAGTAGAGGGATTCGTTCGTTCCATATAGATACTCCTGAAAGAATTGGTGATGATAGTAACCGTATTATCCATAAGCCTTTGGGAGAGGATACTTTAAAGGACGAAATTTTTCTTCCTGATGGCCAAGTCAATGTGGGGATAACATCTGGAGCTTCAACCCCTGACAGAGTGGTAGAGCATGTTATTCAAAAGCTAATAAAATTAAGTGAGGTAGAAGCTTTAAGTAGTTAAATTAGGAGATAAATTTCTATAGATTGATATTTGGATGTCTATAATTTTTAATTGGTTTTAGACTTTGGGAGTGGTATTCTCTTTAATACCTTTTAATGGGGGTTTTTCTTCATCAGACTCTCATAAAGTGGTGATCAACTCCCTATTTGTTCTATCTTCGCTTTTGGAGGTTCCTCCATTATTTAGAGTTGTACTCACTACCTGCTAACTAAAATCAATCAATTCTCTAGGAAATAGTGATGATGAATGAAGCTGACATCTCCCAGCCTGAGGAGTCCCAAAATCGAGTAGATCAAAACCCTGCTCCTCAACTCTCGGCTTCTAGTCCGCCGCAGAGAGTTGAGGTGGTCGTAGAAAGCCCCTCTTCTCAAGGAGAAGTCAATATTAATGCTGAGTTGGCAATTTTTGTATTGAGAGTTGGAGTGAGTGTGATGATGGTTCATCACGGGTTGGAGAAATTTCAAGACCCTGAAGGATTCGCGGAGTTTGTTGTAGGGAAATATTTTGGATTTTTACCTGGTAACCCAATAATTTGGACTTTTGCTGCTGCAGCAACACAAGTGATCTGCCCTATAGGTCTCGCTATTGGCTTGTTCGCAAGAGTTTCTGCGCTAGGACTTCTATCTACAATGTTATTTGCTATTCCATTTCATCTATTGGATACAGGCTTGGAGGGGTTCCCTTTTGCTGTGGTTGAAGGGCATAATTATGCATTTGAATTATCAGCAGTTTATGCGGCTATTTTCTTTTATTTTGTATGTGCTGGCCCTGGTAGGCTCTCTGCATTTAGGAGGACAAATAAGATTACTTATTATCCAAAATCGAAGATTTAAATTGATTTTATTTTAAATCTTTCCTTTTTCTGCTATCTATTGTCTTTCACATTTTGTTCTGATCAATGTAAGAAGTGACGTTTGTTCGTAAATATCATTGAAAGTCCTAATTCATCGCAAGCTTTGATTGAGTCCTCGTCGCGAATGCTTCCACCTGGTTGGATTATTGCATTAATTCCATAACTGGCAGCAAGTCGAACTGTGTCATCAAATGGGAAGAATCCATCGCTTGCTAAAACAGCTCCTTTAACACTTTTACCTGCTGCTTCTAGCGCTAATTTTGCTGATCCAACTCTGTTCATTTGCCCTGCTCCGATGCCAAGACTTTGGCCGGCAGAGGCAATAACAATTGCATTTGATCGTACATGCCTGACTAGTTTCCAGGCAAAGGAAAGATCTTCCTTGATTGTTGCTGATGGCGAAAGCTTAGTAGGAGTTGACCAGTCCTTTTCATCTATTGGGAGATCATCTTTTTCTTGTACAAGAATTCCCCCAAGGATGCTACGCATCTGACTTCTGTTGCAAGCATTAATTGCCTCAGGAGATAGTTGCAATATTCGTAAATTTGTCTTTTTTGAAAGGATAGTTAATGCTGTCTTGTCAAAGCTTGGTGCTACTACACATTCAAGAAATAGATTAGATAATTCATTTGCACAGTCTGAGTCAACATTCTGATTTAGTGCAATTATCCCTCCAAAGGCGCTAGTCCGGTCTGCATCCAGTGCTTTTTGTAGAGCTTTGGATAATTGACTATCTATTGCAACTCCACATGGATTTGTATGCTTTACGACTACTGCGGCCTTTTGATTAGTTGTTCTTACCCCATCATTCCCATAGCCGAACTCTCTAAGAGTTGTTAGGGCTGCTTCAAGATCAAGAAGATTGTTGGTGCTTAATTCTTTGCCTTGCAGCTTGTTAGCTCCTCCCCAACCTTTTCCTTCGTTGCTATACCAGGAGGCAGATTGATGAGGGTTTTCTCCATAGCGCAAAGTTTGCTGTAAGGGGAATGCTCCTAGCCATGGAGATTGGTTTGGATTGAGCTTGTTTTTCATCCACGTACTTATGGCTATGTCATATTCCGCAGTATGTTCAAATGCTTCCAAAGCAAGCTGACATCGAAGCTCTGTTGATGTTGAAGGTCCCTCTTTTGATAAGGCACTCAGAAAACGTTCATATTGATTCGGGCTAGTAAGAACTGAAACGTGGGCATGGTTTTTGGCTGCAGCTCTCACCATGGCTGGACCACCTATGTCGATGTTTTCTATTGCTTCATCCCAACTGACTAGCGGGTTGCTAATTGTTTCTTTAAATGGGTAGAGGTTTACTACAACTAAATCTATTTGAGGAATTTCTTGTTGAGATAGATCAGCTTGATGCTTTGGGTCTCCTCTTTTAGCCAGGATACCTCCATGGATACGAGGGTGAAGTGTTTTGACTCGGCCTCCAAGAATTTCAGGAGCTCCGGTGAAATCAGCCACTTTTCTAACTGATATTCCTGCTTCTTTAAGCACCTTTGCTGTCCCACCGCTTGATAAGAGTTCAAACCCATAAGTTTCAGTTAGGGCTTTTGCTAAAGGTAGTAAACCTGTTTTATTAGAAACGCTTAATAGGGCTAAAGGTGCCATTGGCTTTTTCGAGAGGCATTCCATGGGACAACCTAGTCATTAACGTTCAAAATGGTGTTTTGATGATGGAAGATCAACTTAGTTATTCCTACCCTGATGCTGAAAATCGGCTTATATTGCTTCATGGATGGGGGGCGGATGCAGATGACTTAATTGCCTTTGGTCAAGAGATTTCTACGGATATAGGTTTCAAGAAAACTGAATTAATTGCCTTAAGGGCACCACAAGTTGTTCCTCAAGGTATTGGAAGGCAATGGTATGGACTTTTCCCCCCTCAATGGTCTGAAGTCCCTTCAGCGGTAAATCAACTTAGGGAACGGTTGGAAAATATTTCTAGGTCCAAAATTCCATTAAATAAGACTGTCTTGCTTGGTTTCTCTCAAGGCGGTGCAATGGCCCTTGCAAGTGGCTGCGAATTGCCTTTAGCAGGATTGATTGGTTGTAGTGCGTATCCTCATCCAGATTGGGTAGCCCCAATAAAAAGGCCACCAGTACTTTTATCCCATGGGAGTAAAGATGAGGTTGTCCCGTATGAGGCCTCAGAAAAATTATTCACGCTATTAAATCAAAGCGCACAAGAGTTGAATTTTGTGCGCTTTGAAGGAGGTCATGCTATTCCTCGAGAATTAATTCCTCGATTTCGTTCGGCCTTGATCTCTTGGTTGCAGTAGATCGGTTGTGCTAATGAAGTTGCTTATACAAATGCGTATTCATATTCTTCAATTTCTTCCCAGTCATCAGCTACAAGCTCTAGGCCAGCAAACATAAGTTCCTCGCCAACTGAGTCAACTATTAGCCGTAATGAAGGGAATAAGAAATGATTCTCTTCGGCATATTGAGCACTAAATAGACCTTTCTCTCCCCAGAAGAAACGATCCGTTGTGTGCTCATTACGTCGAACATTTAGTATCGCAGGATGCATTAAACCTCCCTCTGCAATAAAACGACGAGCAGCAGTGACAGGCTTATGGTTTCCAGTTTCTAGATGAAATATTGGTACATGGGCCAATACTCTCTGGCCGGCTAGTCGCCTGCGGCTAATCCTTTTGCGTTTCTTGGACATTTATGTTCACCTAGGAGGGGATTTGTGAATGGGGTAGATAGATGGTTCTCTAAAGATGAGTGCCAAACAATCCAGCATGAATGAACTTCGAAGCCAATGGCCTTGATGTTCTTGGCTTTCATGATTATTTTGACCAGTCAGAGACTGGTTTGCAGCAAGGTATATATCTACCTCTGCTGTAGCTTCGGTAGCACCTTTTGCGCAACCTTTGCTTAGCCGACGCTTGTCTTGCTCCTGGTAGGAAGCTCTGCGTGGTCAAGTACACATCTTAATACTTTTTCCAGAATTTTCAAGTTTCTTTCAAAATTCAATTCTCTGAGCCCATTTGCTATTTGTTTTCCATGCAGCTGTCGAGCCGGTTCATAAATCTGGTCCAACAGCAGCTTTTTAGCTTTAAGGAGGAAGAATTCTTAGAGCGTCTAGTGGTCTATATCGCTCAGGCGAAAGGGGGAGAAGAGCCTAGTCTTGAGGTTGTTGGGCAATGGCCAGACCTGCCAAATACCTTGCCTCCAGTCGAGGAGGATTCAGAGTTAAGAACTCCATCTCCTAATCGACGGTGGTATCCGTTAAGAGAGGGAACAATATTGCTTGGTGTTTTAAGAGCAGAAATTAAGCTTCCGACTTCCGGATGGCCGGATAATTTAGATAGCCGAATACAGGCTTTGGCTATTGCTCTGGCCAATTCTTTGAGCTTAGAGCTGGATAGAAGCAAGTTGGTTGATGAGCTGGGCCAGCAGCGGGAGCAGATCAGTTTGATGGTTCATCAACTTCGAAATCCAGTTGCAGCTCTTAGGACTTATGCACAGTTGCTTTTGAGGCGTCTTGGTCCGGAAAATAGCGATATCAATTTAGTTCAAGGTCTTTTACTTGAGCAGGAGCAATTGAATCGATATATCACCGCTTTAGATCAAATTGGACAGCCCAAATTGCCAATAGAGTCGGAGGTTTCAGCTCCTTTACTTCTTCCTCCTTTATTGCCACAGAACCCTGAGCTCACTGTAAGAGCTTTGCTGGAACCTTTGCTTGCTCGTGCTGCAGCGACAGCGAATTTGCAGGGTCGACCATGGCGCCAGCCAGCTAAATGGCCTATATGGACCGAGAAAAAACGACCTTCTGGAGATGGAGTTGTCGCAGAAATTGTTGCCAACTTATTTGAGAATGCCTTTAGGTATAGTCAGCATGGAAAAGCAATTGGTCTGCATCTTCTTCAAGATGGACTTTGTGTTTGGGATGAAGGCACTCCGATCTCTAGTGATGAAAGAGAGAAGATTTTTGAAAAAGGTTTTCGAGGTAGAGAGAAAGGGGCAAATTCTGGAAGTGGGTTGGGTTTAGCACTTGGTCGGCAATTAGCAGAGAAGATAGGTGGAACTTTGGAATTAATTTTATCGCCAGCAACTATTGATTTGTCCTTGCCAGAAGAAGGAAATGCTTTTTTGCTTACTCTCCCTATAAAAGAGTCGCTAACAAAAGAAGCATGACTGTTTGAACTAACACGACTGAGGCACCGTAGGAATCACCATTGTGCCCACTTAATTTTCTCCCAAGTATCTCGGGCAGTGCAATTGCAGGAATGATTCCTATTAAAGTTATCCCAATTAAGTTGGCTTTATAGCTCCATCCATGGCTTATTAAAGCTAAGACAATAATAAGAGAAAAGAGTCCGATTATTGCAGGAATTAAATCACCTAAGCCTTGAAAATGCTTCTGATGAAATGAGGAATTACCTGACTCATTAATATAATTAAACTTCTTTATAGCCCATAATGGTGAAAATCTTGACCAAAAACCAATTATAGGAAATGTCAGTGCCACAAGAGGACCTAATCTTATTAGGCATGATAGCTGAATTAAAACTACTATAAGTAAAGAAATCACACCAATAGCTCCTGCATTACTATCTTTCATTGCCTTTGTTCGGCGTTTCTTTCCTGCTGCTAGGCCATCTGCGGTGTCTATTAGTCCATCAAGATGTAAACCACCTGTGATAATCGCTTCTAGGGAGATAATTATTAGAGCAGATGATATTTTTGGCCAGCTAGAATTATTGAGAAGAACCCAAATGCCTGATTGAATGCATCCTATAAATAATCCGATCCAAGGTGCGAAACGAGCAATCCTTTCAAATCTTGGCTTTAGCCATTCTGCACTTGGAAGGACTGTGTAAAAGGTCCAGGCTCCAGCTAGATCTCTTAACCAGAATGGGGCTGGAAGCATTCATCATCTCCTGTTAAACATTGCCAGCGTAGGTTCATTAGTATCTCCGGTAAATATGGCTTTGGAAGTTGAGTCCAAGTCCGGCCCCTTTCGATTTCAGATAAATGCCCATTGCCCCAATACTTTGGCCAGGGCTGGTTCGTTTTATACGCCGCATGGCCTAGTTCAAACCCCTCGCTTTATGCCTGTCGGCACCCTCGGCACAGTTAAAGGGATTACTCCTAAACAGCTTTTGGCAACTGGCGCTGAAATGGTTTTGGCAAATACTTATCACCTTCACCTTCAGCCAGGGGAAGAGATAGTTAGTAAGGCTGGTGGGCTGCACAAATTTATGGGCTGGGATGGTCCTCTATTGACTGATTCTGGAGGGTTTCAGGTCTTTAGCTTGGCCGAACTTAATCAGATTGATGATGAAGGAGTGGTTTTTAAAAATCCTCGAGATGGCAGCCAAATCAAACTTACGCCTGAGAAAGCTATTGATATTCAAATGGCTTTAGGAGCAGATGTGGTTATGGCTTTTGATCAATGTCCTCCTTATCCAGCTATTGAAAGTATTGTTCAGAAGGCTTGCTATAGAACACATTCTTGGCTGGAGCGTTGCGTTGCGGCTCATAAAAGGTCTGATCAGGCTCTTTTCGGGATTGTTCAGGGTGGGTGTTTCCCACGCCTTAGAGAAGAAAGCGCAAAAATCGTATCTAGTTTTAATTTGCCTGGGGTAGCAATTGGTGGAGTGAGTGTTGGTGAGCCTTTACAAGAAATGCATCAGATTATTAGGCAAGTTTCTCCTCTTTTGCCAGAAGATAGACCTCGCTATTTGATGGGCATAGGAACTCTTAGAGAAATGGCGATAGGTGTTGCAAATGGTATAGATCTTTTTGATTGTGTTCTGCCCACAAGATTGGGCAGACATGGAACTGCATTGGTCGATGGGGAGAGATGGAACTTGCGCAATGCCCGTTTTCGAAATGATCACAAACCTTTGGATGCAAGCTGTCCTTGTGAGGCTTGTTCCAATCACAGCAGGGCTTATTTGAGTCATTTGATACGCAGCGAGGAGCTGTTAGGGCTAACTCTTTTAACCGTTCATAACCTTACCCATATGCTCAGATTTACCTCTGCGATGAGCCAATCAATCATTGACGGTTCCTTTTCAGAGGATTTCGCTCCTTGGCGGAGTGACTCAGATGCCCACTACACGTGGTAGCGTCGCTTCAAACGCCCATGAATTCCTAGGAATGGTCGCCTTAACATTTGACTTGCTAGCCGAACTGCCTGAGGCATATCAGGCTTTTGCTCCCACAGTGGATATTCTTCCGCTTATCCCGATCTTCTTCTTTTTGCTTGTCTTTGTTTGGCAAGCCGCAGTTGGATTCCGTTAAATAGGTATTTAGGGTTTCCCCTGAACCTTAAATAGCTGCATTGACTGAGGCTGGAGGTAATCCAGCCTCAGTTTTCTAGTGTCTTTTATTTTGATATTCTACTTTAACTTGAATAATATTTTTAGCTCTTTTTACTATCACCCATGATAAGAAAATATAGATAGAAAGTATTATTTTGGCATCCATTATATATGATCTACTCTCTACCATTTTGTTGAAAAGGGGTTTCTAGCTTTAAATTTCTTCTGATAAGGAGAGACCGCTTCCTGGGTGTTCTACTGCATATTCAATTAGATCGGCTAGTTTAAGTGCTCTAGAGGCTTGTTCGCCATCTACTGCTGGCGTTTCTTTCCCTTTGACGCATTGCAGGAAGTGTTCTAATTCTGCATAAAGTGGTTCTATTGAAGTTGTGCTTACCTCTTCAATAAAACCATCATTTCGATATAAAAGTTCCCCATGGTCAGCGGAATACCATTCATGGGCTCTTCGGTGAATGTGAAGATTGTGGTTTAAGAAATCAGTCTCTACTAAGCTTCCTCGGCAGTGAGCGCTAAGGCTTCTAATTTTTCGGTGGCTCATTTTGCTTGCCGTTAGGCTTGCAACAACTCCATTATTGAAGCCAAGTGTTGCGTTTACATAATCGATTGGACCTTTACTGCTTCGTCCCCCAACAGCAGCCAAACGAACTACAGGAGCTCTAGCAAGCTCTAAAACCAAATCAAGGTCATGAATCATTAGATCAAGGACTACAGATACATCATTCGCCCGATCTGCATGAGGGCTATGTCTTCTTGCCTCAAGAACAACTACTTCTTCATTTGCAACAACCTTTATCAGCTCTCTAAAAGCTGGGTTGAATCTTTCAATATGACCTACTTGCAAAAGCCTTTCTGATTTGTTCGCCGCAGTTATCAAGGCAGAAGCCTCATCCTGGCTTGCTGCTATTGGCTTTTCTATCAATACATGTTTCCCAGCTTCTAGGCATGCAAGGCCAACTTTGTGATGAAGAAGAGTAGGAACCGCAATGCAAACTGCTTCCACCTCATCTAGCAAGTTTTGGTAGTCCTTAAACCAGCGACAATTAAATTGTTCAGTTGCTAAATGTCCTCTCTCTTTATCAGGGTCTGCGACTCCAATTAGGTTCGCATCTTTAAGAAGGCTGAGAACACGGGCATGGTGCCACCCCATATTCCCAATTCCTATTACACCAACCTTCACCGGAACCATTGGGTCACGCATAGGAAGGTTTAAAAAATATCTGAATGATTATCGACGATTGTCGCCCCATGATTAATTCTTGCAAATACTTAGTTTTATTCTTTCGATACGAGGACCTTTCATTTTCACGATATCAAAGAGCATGTTTTTGTATTTAAAAGTCTCTCCCGTTGATGGAACGTGTTGCATTTTCTCAAGTAGGAATCCAGCAATTGTGTGATGATCATCTGCTTCTGGTAAATCAAGATTGAGCTGTCGATTGAGCTCGATGATTTCCAGGTCAGCTGCGATTAGCCATCTATCAGGTCGTCCATCAATAGCCTTAACAGCGAGTTCAGTTTCATTGGTTTGAAGCTCATCTCCAACTATTTCTCCTGTTAGGTCTGCTGCTGTAACTAACCCTTCTGTGCCTCCATGCTCATCTACAACTAAGAGCAGAGGATGCCCTCTTCTAATTACTGGTAATAATTCTGCTAATCGACTCGTCTCTAATACTCTTGGTACTGGCTGAAGGTATTGTGCTAATTGGGTATCTGCATTTAGGAGTCCGCGAGATATTGGTTCGGCTAACCGTCTTAAGTCAATTACTCCTCGAACATCATCAAGGGAATCTCCAATAACTAAGAATCGCGCATGTTGGGTTCGGTGAACTGCTTTCATGAGTTCAGAGAATCGAACGTCTATAGGCAAAGTAACCATGCCAGAACGGGGCACCATTGCTTCGCGAACTTGAGTTTCATGAAGAGCAAAAACACCTTCAAGAATGTTCCTTTCATCTGGTCGAAGCCCTGTAACCCCTCCTGATTCAATAAGAGTTTCTAATTCGCCAGCAGATAATGCTGGGACAAGAGCATCCCATTTTGTGTTCAGACCTACTAATCGAAGTAGCAGTGAGGCAACAGTCTCGAGTAATGAAATTAGTGGAGCCAGTACAGCCATTACGGCTTCAAGTAAAGGGGCTAGGCGAAGTGCTGCTGCTTCAGGGCGGTTTAGTACAAGAGCTTTTGGGAGTAAGCCCGCCAATAGGGTTGCTAAAACGACAATCCAAAGGAAAAGAATTACATCCCAGGATCTACTTGTGAGATCGTTTAAAGGCCACAATCGATTCCCAAGACCTTTACCAAGCCAACCAAGTGCCACTAATGCCAGTGTTCCTCCAAGTTGGGAAACCATGAGTGCCCGCCTTAATCGGCGCTGGAGCCTATGAATAGACTTTGCTCCGGGTTCTTTTTCTTCTACTAATCCTTGAACTCTGCTTGGTCGAAGCCTAAGAAGAGCTAGTTCTCCAGCGCCAAAGAATGCTGGAATGGCAAGGAGTATAAAGAGTAGGAGTGATCTCATGAAGAATGGGAATGGGGGTCGCGAGGATCGAACTCGCCTTAGGCGAATTATGAGTTCGCTGCATTCACCAGATTGCTAGACCCCCTTGCGTATAGAACTACCACAGTTGCAGGATGAAGGTGAAGTGCTCTATGAGGTAGATCAGTTCAAGCTGACAATAAAGTTTGTTGTTCTGGATTCATTATGAGGAGTTTTACAAGTTATACAAAAAATCCAAGAGATTTTTTGCTCAATCTCTTGGCTCGGGATGCTTATCGAAATGGAAGCTTCACTTTGGCTTCAGGTAAAAAGAGCAATCATTATGTTAATTGCAAGCCTGTAAGTCTTAGTGGGATTGGTCTTTCAGTGCTCAGCGTTTCTCTTTTAGCGCATGTTGAGTCAGATGCTATTGCAGTCGCAGGTTTGACTCTTGGCGCAGACCCTCTTGTAAGTGGTGTGGTGATGGCTGCTTCTACTCAGTCTCGACTTCTTAATGCATTGATTGTTCGCAAGGAGGCGAAGGGGCATGGGACAGAGGCCTGGCTGGAAGGCCCTCTTCCCCCCCAAGGTTCCCGAATAACTGTCTTAGAGGATGTAGTCACTTCAGGAGGCTCATCAATAAAAGCAGTGATAAAGCTTCGCGAAGCTGGTTATTCAGTTGGAAGAGTCATAACAATTGTTGATCGAGAGGAAGGGGGAGATTTGGCCATGAAGAATGAGGGGGTAGAGCTTGTAAGCCTCTTCCTTTTGAAAGAGGTCGTAAAGCGAGCTAATGAACTTTGCTAAGGACTCCTATGAAAAAGCTTTTGTGGGACATTCAGAGGCCTTCTTTAAAGTTAATGGGACCTGGAGTAAGGAAATTTATTCAGGGACAGACAACTGGAGATTTCCTGAGCGTTAAGAATGGTGATGTTGTCCCTTGCTGTTGGCTAACTGCGACTGGGAGAGTTCGCGCGTTATTGGAAATTCGAATAGGAGAGAATATTGCTGAAGTTCTTGTTTTAGCAGGAGACGCCAATGAATTAGCAGAGGGATTTGAAAAGGTGATTTTCCCCGCAGATAAATTGGAGTTGAATAAGTTAAATCGAATGAGGAGGATTGAATTGATTGGCAATGATATTGAGGCGAATAAAGATGAGGTTTTTTGGTTACTTCTGGGGCAATCTTTACCTGACTCTTTATCTGGTTTTCGAACTGCTAAGACTGAAGAAGTTGAATCCTGGAGGCTTAAGAGAGGATTGCCTATTGGCCCTGGAGAGTTAAATGGAGAGAACAACCCTTTTGAGCTTGGTTTGGCTGATTGGATCAATCTTGATAAGGGTTGTTATTTAGGTCAAGAAACTTTGGCAAAGCTTGTTAGCAAAAAAGGGGTGAAGCAACAATTAAGGTTTTGGCAATCAGAATCCTCATTTATGCAGGGAGAGGTATTGATTAATTCGAATTTAGAAGATGGTATGAAAAAAAAATGTGGAGTGATTACTTCGGCAATTGATGATAGAGAGAATGGAGGAAGCTTTGGTTTAGCAATGGTTAGTCGAAAGTCATTGGATGAGAAAAAATTATTTGTAGGAAGCAGCTCGCAAAGTATATTCTTAAGCATGCCTTCCGGTTTTGTTGAGCCTCCATATACTTAATTAGGCCTTATAAAGGGTTCGATTGGTCTTGTTTTAGGATCCACTTCGCAACTTGCCAAGTTGCTAAACAGTCATCATGATTGTATTCAAAAATATTCTTTAGTGGATTAAGTTTATCTTTTTTATTTATTCTTAATTCTTCCCATTGGCGCCACCAAAGTAGAGCATTGGCACCTTCAACACCTGTTTTTCTCCATTTGAAACCAAGCCAACTTGCGACTTTCTTTAATCCATAACTATTCAATGGTAAGTACCATCGAGATTTGATTATTTCATGAAGATCAAATAGACGCTTCTTTAGATTTAGTAATTCCTTTTCATCAGCTCCTTCTCTTTTAGCTAAGCGGTAAATCGCAATTGACTCTGTTTCTCCGTAATGAAGAATTGGCCATTGTGGATAATTGGATAGTTTTTTCCTTATTCTTCTCCATGCAATGGAGTTATCGTTTTTGTTCACTATCAAAATTGGGTGATAAATAGCGTTTGCTAAATCCCATTCTCCTTTGGTATTGCGATTAATACGTAGGAATCCATGTAGGAAATCCTGTCTTTCGTCAGGGTCTGATTCGATGTCATAAATTAAGACTCCAGGAGCTTTGCTTAATTCAGGTAGCGCTGGAGAGTTATTGAATCGATCAACTAAGCCATCTCTTTGCGCCTTTGCTTGGGCGATGAGTTTTTTTGCTGCGCCAGAATGTTGATCTCCAAAACGTTTTAAGTAGGTTTCTAAATAAAAATGATCCGTTGAGGCTAGTTCTTCTAAGCCATTGATACCTGCTTCTTGAAGCATTTGTCTGCGACTCGTTCCTATACCGCTGACTTCACTTAAATGGCCTTCTCTGGATGCTTCTGCATTACATATCCCTCGCCATGAGCATAAGGTGCATTTTTTCCTTTCAGCAGTGATTGGTGGGGGATGATCTTTCTCTAGGTCTTGATTGAGTTTTTGAAGGGATTCAAATAATTGGCTTTTGATACCACTGGTTAGCGACACTTTTCTAAAGGTCAGCCCTTGCTGCGTTTTTGCTACAGCCAGCCCGTTTGTAATAGATGACTTTTGATTGGATTCAACTAATAGGCACATAAGTGCCAAGGTCAATCGGTGCTCTCTCGTAAGTCTTTTGCCTTGTTGGGCAATTACCGGACGATATGCAAAATTCCCCCAACAGCTTTTCCCTTTTATTCTTTGCAGAAGAGGAGGGTGGACTTCGATTATTTGATTATTCGGCCCAAAATTAGCTTTGAATCTAATGCCAATGACAGCTGGTTCTCCTCGCTTGCATGCTTCAATCCCTCTACTAGGCTTTTTAGTAAGGAGCTCATTAAAAATGCGATATTGGTTATTGAGTTGCAGAGTGCGATGGGCGGTCCAAAGCCTTTCTTCCCCATCACCATGACGATCCAGCCAGGCTCTGCGGCGACAGCGAACCCAATTCCGTAGCAAGCGCTCACTGATTGCGGTTATTGGTAGTGGGGAGTAACCCATAACAAGACGTTAGGGCTAATGCTCGCCAGGTCCATTACATCTATTGAATTAAATGGTGACAAAGACCTCCTTTCCCTTAAGCCCTTCGCCAATTGAATTCGGGACTGATGGCTGGAGAGGTTTGCTTGGAGTCGATATTACTTTAGAAAGACTCCTGCGTGTGGCTGCTGCATCCGCGCAGGAACTGGCTTATAGAGCTCCTAAAGGGCTTGAGTCGCGCACAGTCGTAATTGGCTATGACCGTAGATTCCTTGCACCTGAATTAGCAGAAGCTATTGCTTCTGCTGTAAATGGTTGTGAACTAGATCCGCTTTTGACTGAGACAGCAGTCCCTACACCTTCTTGTAGTTGGGCTGTTGTAAGCCGTAAGGCACTTGGTGCCCTTGTTATTACTGCTAGTCATAACCCTCCAGAATGGCTTGGTTTAAAAATTAAGGGACCTTTTGGCGGGTCTGTAGATAGGGATTTCACAAAGGCAGTGGAGCGGAGGCTTGCTTCTGGTGGTGTTTTCTCACCAAGGAAGGTATCAATTAAATCTTTTGATGCACGAGGAGAACATTTAAAAGGTCTTCTAAAAAAATTTGATATTGACTCCCTTAGAGAGGGGATGCGTTTGATGGGATTAAAAGTAATTGTCGATTCAATGCATGGCTCTGCAGCTGGCTGTATATCAGATCTTATTGGGGATCAAAGTTATGGCTTAGTTGAGGAAATTCGTCGAGAGAGGGATCCTCTTTTTGGAGGGACACCGCCAGAACCAATTGCTCCAAATCTCACTCAATTATCCAAGTTGGTAAAAGCTTCAAACCAAGCTGGAAAATTGACAGTGGGATTAGTTTTTGATGGTGATGGGGACAGGATTGCCGCAGTAGATGAACATGGGAGATTTTGCAGTTCTCAGTTGCTTTTACCGCTTTTAATTGATCATTTAGCAAGGGTGCGAAATTTGCCTGGCTGTGTATTGAAAACGGTAAGTGGTTCTGATCTAATGAGGCTTGTGGCTGAGGGCCTTGGGAGGGAGGTTATAGAACTTCCAGTAGGTTTTAAGTACATAGCAGCTGAGATGCTGTCTCGCGAAGTGCTTATAGGTGGGGAAGAGTCTGGTGGGATTGGTTTAGGAACTCATTTGCCTGAAAGGGACGCAATTTATATTGCGATGCTTCTTCTTGAGGCTTTGGTTGAGGGAAGGGAACCTTTAGGAGCTCGTATTGAGGAACTGCAAAAGCGTTTCGGAGGAGCTAGTGAGTACAAACGAATTGATTTAAGACTTTCAGATATGTCTACTCGTAATCGATTAGAGGATTTTTTGGCCACAATCAAACCTTCAGATGTTGCTGGCAAAAGCATTCTGGCTATCACTGATACTGATGGATTGAAAATTAGGCTTGGTCCAAGCTATTGGTTGATGTTTCGATTCTCTGGGACCGAGCCATTGTTGAGAATCTATTGCGAGGCTCCTTCAAAGGAAGATTTGGAGCTTGCATTGGGCTGGGCTCAGAAACTTACAGAAAACAGATGAAAGATAGCCAGTCCAATCAAATGATTCTTGTCTTGGCGAGTACTAATGAGGGCAAGATTAATGAATTCCGTCAGTTTCTTTCGCATTTTGAACTCACATTGCAGGCTCAGCCAAAGGGTGTATTTGTTGATGAGACTGGCCAAACATTCGCTGAGAATGCACGCCTAAAAGCACTCTCTGTTGCCAAAGTCACCGGGCATTGTTCATTGGCGGATGATTCAGGCCTTTGTGTGGAAGCCCTTAATGGAGAGCCTGGGGTGCGTTCAGCCCGTTATGCCTTGAATGATGAGGCACGAATTAATCGATTGCTGAGCGAACTTGATGGCCATCTCAACCGTAGAGCATTTTTTAGTGCTGCGATTTGTGTTGCGTCTCCTAGTGGCGAGGTCCTTATTGAAGTGGAAGGACATTGTGATGGGGTTATTGCAGATTCACCCAGAGGGATAAATGGTTTTGGTTATGATCCAATATTTGAAGTTGGCTCAACAGGTCTTACTTTCGCAGAGATGGAAATCGGGCAAAAGCGGCTGTTGGGGCATAGGGGTCGAGCTTTTGCATTGCTGGAGCCGCGATTAAAGAAAATTTTGTGATTCTTGGCAAAATTGTAATTCCCATAACAAATTAAATAAGCATTAAGTTAGATCGAACTTTTATTTGCATTGGGCCCAGCTGCCATGAAGGCCATGGGGGATAGAGATTGGCAATTCTATTAATGCTTCTTCAGATAAATCATTTGCCTTCAGAATTACAAGATCTGTTCCAATACGAGCACCATTCCAGACCAGAACAATTACCCATCCTTCATCTTCGACGTCTGAGTCTGGTTTGGGGATCATTACTGGCTCACTTACAAACCCCCTTGGTGCAGCGCTCCAAGTGTAATTTTCACCATTTAATAGATCAAGTTTTTTAATTGCCTGTAAAGGGGCGTTACCTGTTTTTTGTTGTGCCGTTGCCATCCAGCTAAAACGAGCCTCGAGGCCTTGTTTAGTTGGATTGACCATTGCGAATTCACAGCATTGATTACTTAAAACAGAGGAGGCGACTTCTTTGGTCGAGATATTGATACGGCATCGACTTAGGAGCCCCTCGGGGAGTAGCCCAAAGTCGATTGATCGAAAGTCTTGCCCTGGATCTATTGAGGGAAAATCTTTGTAATAGATGCTATCTAAAACAATTTCCTCGCCCTTCTCCCAAGCATTGAGATGATGAAAAACAAATCCTTTGGGTGCGTCATAAATAAGAGGTGGTTGACCTGCGAAAGTTCCTGATTCGCGAGGGATTATTAAAAACTTTCCGTTTTTATTTAATTCTGACGAAAGGCATTGAGCGGCTCCTTTATTTCCTAAAACAAATGGCAATGGGTTAAAGCTAATAGCGTTTTGGAGAAAAATTGCCCAATTTGGAGTTATCGCAAAATCATGGAGAAAAGCAAAGCCATCGAAGACATCTTTGCGCTCATTAATTAGGCGGCCAACGCTTGGCCCAGTGGTAGCAAATTCCATAAGCCTGATTGTGCTTTTCGGTCCTGTTTTGACTCCGAAATTGACCATCATCGGAGAACCTTTATGGCCAGGGTCAAATCGAGGATGGGCGCTGAATGCTTCTTGTGGTTTTAGGACACCTTCTAGGCTGCTTAGTCCATATGTCTCTAGAGTTACTGGATTTAGAGCATGTGGGCTAGCCGCCTCCCATAAGGCTAAGACTTGGTCTCCTAATTGAATTACGTTGGTATTGGCAATATTTTTAAGTCGAAGGTCGAACATATTCGCTAGTTGGCCTCCTGGTTTTTGGGTCCCAAATACTCCTCTATATAGAAAACGATCTGCCTTCTCCTCCTCCTTCCATTCTTTTGTCCTAATAAATCGGTTGGTGAGTGTCGCCGTGCCATTTATTAACCGCACTGCCGTCACCATCCCATCACCATCAAAAGGATGATGAACCCATTGACCACTTCTTTCTAGCCTCCCAGGCCCATTCCTAAAAAGAGTTCCACAAATCTCTTGTGGTATTTGTCCTCTCTTAGGACTTAAAGGAATTTGACTTAGCTCTTTTTCGACATTGCGATATGCACTAGACCAGTCTTTTTGTTCAAATCCATCTGGTCTCTTAGATATGGTTGACGACTCTAACGATCTACTCACAATGTTCCCTCTCGATGATTGTTAGTCCTCACGTGTATGAAGTGTGTGTTCTAAATAGAGACGCTAGTCGGTTGAGATTTAATTTGTGGCTCCTGCTTGTTCTAGTAGGCCCTTGCTGCTTGGTACCTGGCCTGCTCTACGGGGATCTTGTTCAGTAGCCATTCTTAGCGCTCTTGCAAATGCTTTGAAGCAGGCTTCAACTATATGGTGGGAATTTGTTCCATCTAGTTGGCGTATATGCAAAGTGAGACCGCTGTTATTGACTACTGCAATAAAAAACTCCTTAACCAATTCGGTTTCATAGGTTCCGATCCTTTGTGATGGGATTTCCAGCCCGAAACTTAGATGAGGTCTTCCTGAGCAGTCCAGTACAACTTGCACTAATGCTTCATCTAAAGGAGCAGCAAAATGACCAAAACGATGAATTCCGGCTCGGTCGCCCAATGCTTTTGAAAGAGCCTGTCCGACAGCTATCCCTACATCTTCATTAGTGTGATGATCATCTATATGGGTGTCACCATTAGCAGTGATTTCAAGATCAAATAAACCATGACTTGAAAGTTGGTGGAGCATGTGATCGAGGAACGCAACTCCTGTCTCTATATGGCATTCCCCGACTCCATTCAGATCAATCTTTACGAAAACATCTGTTTCGCTAGTGACCCTATGAACTTCTCCTTTTCTTGGCGAGCTCATGTGCCTAATGCCGATGAGGAAATGATTTCAAGTGCATTACATTCCATTTATGCAATAACCTGCGTCTACGTAAATAGTTTGTCCAGAAATACCGCTTGATAGATCACTTAGCAAGAACGCCGCAGTATTACCAACTTCAGTTTGAGTCACAGTTCGTCGCAAGGGAGCCTTCTCTTCAACATTATGAATCATGTCTAAAATTCCTCCTATTGCTGAGCTCGCCAATGTTCTAATTGGCCCAGCACTAATGGCGTTTACTCGGACTTGCTTATCAGGCCCAAGCTCTGCAGACAGATAGCGCACAGAGGCTTCTAGTGCGGCCTTGGCCACACCCATTACGTTGTAATTAGGGATAGCTCTTTCTGCGCCTAGATAAGTAAGGGTAACGACTCCTGCCCCTTGGCTAAATAATGGCTTTGCATATTTGCAAAGAGGTGCCAGCGAATATGCGCTGATATCTAATGCTCGGGCGAATCCCTCTGTGCTTGTTGCGCTGTAATCGCCCACTAATTCCTCTTTACCTGCAAAGGCCAAACAATGCACCATCCCATCAAGATGTCCCCATTGCTTTGCAATGGCATTAAAAACTTCTTCGATTTGGGATGAGTCTTGAACATTTAAAGGGAGGAAAAGACTTGGGTCTAATGGTTTGGTTAATTCTCTAACTTTCGATTCAAAGCGACCTTTCTCATCAGGTAAGTATGTGATTCCCAGCTCGGCCCCTGCAGCCTTTAGTTGCTGGGCAATGCCCCAGGCTATTGAACGGTTGTTTGCAATACCAGTTACGAGGATTTTTTTGCCACTGAGATCTAGAAGCATCTTGACTGAAACACTGAAACCTTATGTTTGATTCTCTCCTATTGCCGGCCACCATTTCTAAAAAGTGAATTGAGATAGCTAATAACACTGCCTTTTAGTAAGAATTAAAAGATTCCTTAGAAGAAAATGGTTCGTACTTATTCCACAATGCTTCCTTTGGGGAGCGCTTTGCCAGCCTTTGACTTGCCATTAGTTCTAATGCCAGGTGAGAAAAATGACCTTGAAAGAGAAGGGCCAAAAAGGATTACAGATCAATCGCTATTGCCCAAGCCTCTTTTGCTAATGATCATCTGTGCGCATTGTCCATTCGTTAAGCATCTGGAAGATGGGATTTCTGGTTTGGCTAGGGACTATCAAAACAAAGTTCAGATCCTTGCAATTTCAAGTAATAGCTTGATCACCCATCCCCAAGATGGACCTGAGTATTTAGCAAGGCAGATGGGGGAGAATGCTTGGACATTTCCTTATCTTTTGGATCTAGAGCAGAGTTTTTCTAAGGCTTTAAGAGCTGCATGCACTCCCGACTTTTTTCTTTTTTCTTCTAAAGATGATGCCTCTCAGACACTTAGATATAGAGGTCAGTTTGATGAAAGCCGCCCAGGCAATGGAATCAAAGTTACAGGAGCCGATCTAAGAGCTGCGATGAATGCCGTGTTAGATGACAGAGAAGTTTCTCCAGATCAGAAACCTTCCATTGGTTGCAATATCAAATGGCATCCAGGAGAAGAGCCTCCTTGGTTTATTTGATTTGTTTTGGTATTTCAACCTTTATGGGGGTTCTCGGCAAGACGTAAGGTGAGATATATGCAGGTCCCACCGTTCAGTCTTTCTAAACAGCTTGCAGAACTTGGACCTGACCTTGATGAGGCAGTGCTGAGAGTGCTTCGCAGTGGTCAGTACATCGGTGGTACCGAGGTGAAAGCGTTTGAAGAATCATTTGCAAATAAAATTTGCGTCCCTCATGTGGTGGGATGCAATAGCGGGACTGATGCATTGATCTTGGCCTTAAGGGCTTTGGATATAGGACCAGGGGATGAGGTGATTACAAGCTCATTTAGTTTTTTTGCAACAGCAGAGGCAATAAGTGCGGTAGGGGCCTTGCCAGTTTTCGTAGATGTTGAACCTGGCAATTATTTGATCGACTTGAATCAGATTGAGGGGGCAATTACAAAAGCTACAAGAGCAATTTTGCCTGTACACCTTTTTGGTTGTCCTGTTGATATGAAGAAGTTAATGGGCATAGCTAGGAAATATCACTTAAAAGTTATAGAAGATTGCGCTCAGGCTAGTGGTGCGCAATTCAATGGACAGCCCGTAGGCAGTTGGGGCGACGTGGGATGTTTTAGTTTCTTCCCGACTAAAAATCTTGGAGCAGGAGGGGATGCAGGTGCCGTAGCTACTCATGAATCCGAAATCGCTAGGCGAGTCAGGGAAATGGCGGTTCATGGGATGCCGCGAAGATATGTTCATACAAACCTTGGATATAACAGCCGGCTTGATGCAATACAAGCAGCAATCCTTAATGTCAAGCTTCCTAGGCTTATTGATTGGGTGAATCAGCGTAAAGAAATTGCATTGAGATACCAAGAATTGTTGTCAGATGTTCCTGGATTAGATCTTCCGGTTAAATACGCGCAAGACAAAATGGTTCATGCATGGAATCAATTTGTTGTAAGAGTAAAGAGTTGTCCTGATAGGCTCTCCTCGGCCAATAAGGAGTTAAATGCTTCTGATATAAGCCAAAGTTATGGGCTTCCAGATAGCTTTTCTAGAGATTTGCTAAAGGAGAAATTGCAGGAAGAGGGTGTTAGTACAATTATTTATTATCCAATCCCTATTCATTTGCAAAAGGCTTATAAGGAGTTGGGTTATAAGCCAGGCAGTTTGTTGGTTACTGAGACCCTTTGCTCAGAGGTTTTGAGCTTGCCAATATTTCCGGAAATAACCGATAGCCAACAGGAAAAGGTAGTTCAAACCTTAAGGAATTTGCTGAGTTGAAATAAAGAAACTATTGGAAATTTTATCGCATAAGTTTATATTTTTATTGATATAATTAGCTGTATAAGGAGATGGATTAAATAGTTGCTAATGTAAAAATTCTTTTTTCTCGTTGAGATTTTTTATTGGCTATATTTGAAGAGACTGTTTTGCTCGATACCAAGCAGTTATACTTTTTCCGTCTAAGGCTTCACTCCCATTTGCGAAGGCTTCATCAAGGGCTTTGGGGCTGAAATGTATTACTTCAAGGTCTTCGTCTTCATCTCCTTTTGGAGGATCTTTGAGTTTATTTAGTTCAGTTGCAAGAAAAATGTGAATAACCTCGTCAGAGTATCCAGGGCATGGAAGCATTTCTCCTAGAGCTTCCCAGCGATGTGCTTCATAGCCAGCTTCTTCAGCAAGTTCCCTTTTCATCGATTCCAATGGGTCCTCACCTTCTTCTAGGGTCCCAGCTGGGAATTCAAGGATTCGTCTAGATACCGCAAATCGATATTGACGAAGAACTACGACTTCGCCTTTATTAGTTATTGGGACAGCAAGAGCAGCCCCAGGATGCCTAATAATGCCAAAGGTGCCTTCAACACCTATAGGTAGTTCTAGTCGATTAATTTCAAAGCTTATTTTTTGAGCGTTTAGAGAGTCTTTAACCTCTAAAACCTTTGAAGGCTCAGTTGGTGGAAGAGGAGCCATGCTTGGATTGTGTACGAGGAAATCGGATCATGATTCTGTAATTAAAAAGAATCTTATATCCCTTTTTGCTATTTCAGCCAGTCAGCTTGATGGGTTATTTGCCGTGGGAGGTGCTCCCCTTCGTTCAAGGCTGCGCCTAAAGGGATGATCACAAAACTTCTTTCGATCATCCTTGGATGTGGAAGTGTTAAATACTTGCTTTGAACTTGTAGAGCCCCCCAAGCAAGAAGATCAATATCAAGAGTTCTTGGTCCCCATCGAATGTCTGAAGCTTCTCGATCTCGTCCAAATTGTTTTTCTATAGTCAGGAAAAGTCTTAATAATTTGAGTGCTTCTCTATAAGATGGTTTTAAATCGCTGAGTTTGGGTCCATCAACAACAAGAGCTGCATTGACAAAGGCAGGTTGTTCCCCAGGACCGCCAATGGGCTCTGTTTCATATAATGGAGACCACCTGAAACGTAGTCCATCACAGGAGTGTCTCATTCCTTTGGCTTCTCTAAAGGCGCATTCAATCCATTCCTTAATTGTTCTTTCAATTATTGGTCGTACGGCTTTTAGGGTGGATGAAGGTTCTCCGTGAGGGCCTGGTAGATTCGCTCCAAGAGCTACAGCTAATGTTGAAGGTGGGTTTGGAATATAAGAGTGGTCCATATGATCAGCGAGACTGTCGTTAGTAGATCGGATTAAGGACATCCCATGTTTGCAAGCGGATCGACCGCAATTTCAAATAACTCAACTTCTAAAGCGCGAGAAGTTAAGGAGATGGCTTCCCGGGCTTTTCCTTTGGCTGCAATTACTGGCCATGGAACATTAAAGCTTTCATTGCTTTTAGCCGCAGTAGATCCATCCTTGGGTGGAGTGATCATTGCTGGTGGAAGAGGAACAGGCAAATCTGTTCTTGCACGAGGCTTGCATGCGTTGCTCCCACCTTTAGAAATACTTGATGTGCTTTCTGCGGAGTTTTCTCAGAATGATTCGCAGGTTGGAGTCTCTATAGGACGCAATCTTGATCCTGGGGAGCCTCAAGAATGGGACGAAGGTACAAAGGAATTAATTAATAATTATCTTGATGGAAAGCCTTTAGATCAAGCTTCTTTGCCTCGAAAGGTTATTCCAGCACCTTTTGTGCAAGTTCCTTTAGGTATTACAGAAGATCGGCTCATTGGATCAGTAGATGTAACAGCTTCGTTAGCAAGTGGCACCCCAGTCTTCCAACCAGGACTTTTAGCAGAGGCCCATAGAGGAGTTCTTTATGTCGATGAATTGAACTTGTTGGATGATGGAATTGTGAATTTGATGCTTGCAGCAGTAGGTGCTGGAGAGAACCAGATTGAAAGAGAAGGTTTAAGCCTAAGTCACCCTTGTAGCCCACTTTTAATTGCGACTTATAACCCTGAGGAAGGTGCAGTTAGAGACCATTTATTGGATCGTTTCGCGATTGTTCTTTCTGCTGACCAGTTGATTACTAATGAGCAAAGGGTTGAAATTACCCAGGCTGTCTTAGCTCATGGGAAATGTAGTGAAAGTTTCGCTCAGAAGTGGTCTGAAGAAACAGATGCGCTAGCAACCCAGTTGATTCTTGCTAGGCAGTGGCTTCCAGATGTAGTTATTGCTGAGCCCCAGATTGAATATTTAGTTCAAGAAGCTATTCGTGGAGGGGTTGAAGGACATCGTTCAGAGCTTTATGCCGTGAGAGTTGCTAAGGCTCATGCTGCTTTAAGTGGTCGTGATGAGGTTGATGCAGACGACCTACAGGTTGCAGTGCGTTTGGTAATTGCCCCTAGGGCAATGCAACTCCCTCCCCAAGAAGAACAAATGGAGCCCCCTCCTCCTGAAGAGCAGCAACCCCCTTCTCCAGAGGATTCTCAGGATGATGGTTTAGAAGAAGAAGATCAAGAGGAAGATGATGACCTTAATAATGAACAAACTGCGCCACCGGTCCCTGAAGAATTCATGCTGGATCCTGAGGCGGTTGCAATTGATCCTGATCTTTTGCTGTTTTCCGCCTCTAAATCTAAGAGTGGTAACAGTGGAAGTCGCTCTGCAGTTCTAAGTGATAGTCGTGGCAGATATGTTAAGCCAATACTGCCAAGGGGACCTGTTCGAAGAATTGCGGTAGACGCAACTTTAAGGGCGGCAGCTCCATACCAGAAAAATCGTCGCGCAAGGAATCCTGAGAGGAAAGTGATTGTTGAAGAAGGAGATTTAAGAGCAAAATTATTGCAAAGGAAGGCAGGTGCCTTGGTGATTTTTCTTGTGGATGCAAGTGGATCTATGGCTTTGAATCGGATGCAAAGCGCAAAGGGTGCGGTTATTCGCTTGCTTACTGAGGCTTATGAAAATAGAGACGAGGTCTCTTTGATCCCCTTTAGAGGAGAGCAGGCAGAGGTTTTATTGCCTCCAACTAGATCTATTACTGCGGCAAAGCGACGGCTAGAAACAATGCCATGCGGAGGGGGCTCCCCTCTTGCTCATGGCCTTACTCAGGCAGCGAGAGTCGGAGCCAATGCTTTGGCTACTGGTGATTTAGGTCAAGTTGTAGTGGTTGCGATTACTGACGGTAGAGGAAATGTTTCTTTAGGTGATTCTTTGGGGCAACCTCAATTAGAAGGAGATGAGCCAGTTGATTTGAAGCAAGAGCTACTTGATGTCGCTGGTCGTTATAGGACTTTGGGAATTAAGTTATTAGTAATAGATACAGAGAGGAAATTTATCGGGAGTGGTATGGGTAAAGATTTGGCAGATGCAGCAGGTGGAAAGTATGTCCAACTCCCCAAGGCGACTGATCAGGCGATTGCTGCAATTGCGATAGAAGCCATTGGATCTGTTAGCTAGAGAGGGCTTAAATATATATTTATAATTAATTTGTTAATTATAAATATATAAGGATTAATACGACTTTTCATTCGCTGGATATAGCTCGTTAAAAAACTTGCCAAGACCTATTGTGACTTTTCTTACGGCACTCATTAATTCTTCATCTGACATCATCTTCTCAACATCTTCACCTACGGAGTCAATTTTTTTCGTCATTGATCTTGCTGAACTTGCTGTTTCCTTGAGATCGTTTAGTGTCTCTGGATTGTCTAATGTTGCCATGATATTACTTATGTGACCTGTGGCGCGATTTAAATTGGTAATTATTGGTTCTGCCCGTTTAACCTCTAGCTTCATTTGGTTGATTAACTCGTCTAAGTTTTTCTGGGTTAGATCGAATTGTTGTGCAGAACCCACTAAATTACTTACAACATCTTGTTGTTGGCTTTGTTTAAGTATTTGCTCGAAAGTTTCAGTCAAGGTTGAAATACTTGTAAGTGGTCTTCCTTCAATACTTGCCTTATCGCAAAGAATTTTATCTCTAGGACATTCTTTCGAAAAAGGCATTGGTGTGTCAGAGGGAAGCATCTTGCTCTGAGCCTTTAAAGATACTTGTACATCTCCTCCAAGTATTGAACTGGTAAATACTTTTGCTGTTACTGGTAATGGGAGCCGTAAATTTCCACGATTGATTTCTAGGGTTGCTTTAACTGTTTCTGGGGTGACCTCGATTTTTTTTACTGATCCAATTATCACGCCTCTATAGCTTACCCGTGCTCGTTCTGCAAGCCCAGCAGCGGTCGCAAAATCAGCAGTGACATGCCAAGTTTTTGTACCCAGTCGAATACCTCTAACCCATAGGAAACTGCAAGTAAAGGCAGCGATTGTCCCTAATAGGGAAAATCCAACGATGGCGTCACGAACGCTGCGGCGCATAGGCTTTAATGCTCTGCAGGTTGCATTGGCCCTTGAAGACTACCTGTACGAAACTGTTTTACAAAGGGGTCATCACTTTGTTTAAATTCTTCGATACTTCCATCCCATTGGAATTTGCCTTCATAAAGCATTAAAACTCTTTGGGCAGAACGCTCGATAGTACTTTGAACATGACTTACAACCATAGAGCAACCTTGAGCCATGGTGGTTGTTTTTATTATTAGGTCTTCAATACGTGTGCATGCAACTGGATCTAAACCAGCTGTTGGTTCGTCATAAAGGAGTAATGGGATTTCATTTACCTCTCTGTCGGGGTTATCAATTAAGGCTCTTGCAAAGCTAACTCTTTTTTGCATTCCTCCACTAAGTTCACCAGGGTACTTTTTTTCTACGTTGTATAAGCCAACTGCTTCTAGGCAAGTCATAACTTTTTCTCGAATTTCTTCTGGATTTAGTGAATTGTTTCGCATCAAGAGGAAACCCACATTTTCTTCAACAGTCAGTGAGCCTAGGAGGGCAGGGTTTTGAAAAACCAGACGTACATCTGGGGGTTGGGTTTGATCTAGTCGAAGATAGTTTTGGGGGATGCCAAATAAACGAATCCCCCCTTTTGTAGGCAATAAAAGTCCTGCTAAAAGCCTCAATATTGTTGATTTACCACATCCAGACGGACCTACTATGGCTATTCTCTCTCCAGCTCTCATAGTCAGGTTGATTTTATTTAGGACAGGGTATGAGCTCCATTGCATAGTTAGATCTTCTATCTCGACTACGGGGCTAAATTGAGGCACTATCAAGCTTGAGAATTATTCATCATTCTGCCTTGGATCTACAAAGGGGGAAGCTTCTTTAGAGTTATGAATAGGCTTATACCTGAGCTTGCGCCACGAATGTGACCTCGCCCACGACAAAGAAACCTTTTGATTTCAAACACCGTAATTCATCTCGGCGTTTGAAAAGAAAGCAGAGACGCTCGTTTAGGAGTTCTCTGCAAAGGGATTTTTTTGCACTTTTTCGTAGGGCCGCAAGGTGGCTTTTGCCTGGTCTTGTTGTAAAGAGATGGATGCTCACATCTGGGCTTGGGTTGTTACTTGCATTAGTAGGCGCTGCAATTTGGGCAGATCTCAAACCTATTTACTGGACAATTGAGGTTCTCGTTTGGATCTTGGGAGCTATAACAACAGTTCTACCAAGAAGTATTACTGGCCCTATCGTCCTTATTCTTGGGGCAGGTTTATTACTTTGGGGACAAAGTAGGAGTTTTGGCTCAATACAACAGGCACTTGCTCCGGATAAAGATACTTTTCTAGTTGATGCCTTACGCGCTAAGAGCAAACTCAACAGAGGTCCAAACATAGTCGCGATTGGTGGTGGGACTGGTTTGTCGACCTTGCTAAGTGGATTAAAGCGATATAGCAGTCGCATTACAGCGATTGTTACGGTTGCAGATGATGGTGGAAGTAGTGGCGTACTGAGAAGGGAGCTGGGAGTTCAGCCTCCCGGCGATATCAGAAACTGTTTGGCGGCACTTTCAACAGAGCAGCCTTTGCTTACACGTCTTTTCCAATATCGCTTTTCTGCTGGTGGAGGTCTTGAAGGCCATAGCTTTGGGAACCTTTTCCTATCAGCCTTAACAGCTATAACTGGAAATCTTGAAACAGCAATTACTGCATCTAGCAGAGTCCTTGCCGTTCAGGGACAGGTTGTGCCCGCTACTACTGCAGATGTTCGCCTATGGGCTGAGTTGGAGAATGGACAGCGTATTGAAGGAGAAACGGCTATAAGTCATGCTCCCAGCCCAATAGTGAGATTGGGGTGCCTTCCTGAGAAGCCCCCAGCATTGCCTAGTGCATTGGAAGCTATTGCTAATGCAGAGCTGATCTTGTTAGGCCCTGGGAGTTTGTATACGTCTTTATTACCGAACTTATTAGTTCCAGAACTGGTTGCTGCTATTCAACGGAGTCGAGCACCAAAACTTTATATATGTAATTTAATGACTCAGCCTGGTGAAACTGATGGTTTAGATGTGACGGGGCATCTAAGAGCAATAGAAGCACAGTTGGCAAGCTTAGGAATTACTCAGCGATTATTTGGATCAGTACTTGCACAAGATGATTTAGCGCCATCTCCTTTGGTCGATCATTATCGTTCTCAAGGGGCTGTACCTGTCATATGTGATGGGCGTGGATTAAAGACACAGGGGTATGACGTGATGCAAGCACCTTTGCAAGGGGCAAGGCCTACTTCTTTATTGCGTCATGACCCAAGGAGTCTTTCTTTGGCTGTAATGCGCTTTTATCGCAAACACAAACGAGAAGTTTAGTAAGCGTCTTGCATTTCATAGAAATTGGGCTGGATATAGTCTTTCCTTAGAGGCCAACCTTCCCAGTCTTCTGGCATAAGAAGTCTTTTGGGGTGTGGATGGCCTTCAAAGTGGATACCAAACATGTCAAATGTTTCTCTTTCTTGCCAGTCGGCACCCTTGAAGAATTCATAAAGGCTTGGTATTGAAGGAGTCCCTTCTCGAGAAAGGAATACTTTGAGCCGGATCTCGCGTAATTTTTTATTGGATTCCAAATAATCATTCTCTGCTATTTCTCCCATCGCAATTAAGTGATAAAAGCAAACCAACTCCTTTCCGGGTCCTTCGTCATAGCCTCCTTGGCATTGAAGATAATCAAACCCATCTTCTTTCAAGAATGACGCAATGGGTTTTAATAAATTTGGTTTGATGCCAATCATTTCTATCCCTAAGTGATCAGGCTCTAGGACAGTGTGGTCTAGATTTTTTTTTAAAAGTTGGTTGCTGACGGGACCTGGTTTGGGTAATTTTTCTTCTGGGAGATTTGGTTCAGCAGAATTATTAGAGACCTGATTAGTTTGCTCAGGATTTGGAGGCGCTAAGTCACTCATGGTTTTTTTAATCAGTTTTCTTTTGAGTTAATTTCTTCTGGCTGTTTGATTTGTTGGTTTTCATTAATAGCAATCCCATCACTAGGCTCAAGAGACGTTTGTTTACCTCTTGAATCAAGGTAGGCTCCTGTATTTATTGGATTAACTTGTTTCATCTCATGAGAGATTGTGAAATAACGATGGGTTTGAGTGATTTTTTCACGCTCTGCAAAAGATTCATTCCCGACTTTTTTTCTAAGCTTAATAACAGCATCGAAAATAGCTTCTGGTCTTGGAGGACATCCTGGGAGGTAGAGGTCTACAGGTATTAATTTATCGACTCCTCTTACCGCAGTTGTTGAGTCAGCGCTGAACATTCCACCTGTAATAGTGCAAGCCCCCATTGCAATGACATATTTTGGTTCTGGCATTTGCTCATAAAGTCTTACTAACGCAGGAGCCATTTTCATGGTCACTGTTCCAGCAACAATAAGTAGATCTGCTTGGCGAGGTGAGCTGCGAGGAACCAAGCCAAATCGGTCAAAGTCGAAGCGAGAGCCAATTAGGGCGGCAAATTCAATAAAACAGCAGGCTGTTCCATATAGGAGAGGCCAGAGGCTACTTAATCTCGCCCAATTATGAAGGTCATCAAGACTAGTGAGAATTATGTTCTCACTTAGATCGCTTGTTATTTGAGGTGTTCCCAACGGAGCACAGCTTGCAGCACGAAGATCTCGTACAGCATTTATTGAGGGTGAGGAGTTGGTGGTTTCTGTCAAGGCATTAACTCCATTCAAGTGCACCTTTACGCCATGCATAGGCAAGAGCAACTACGAGAATGGCAATAAAAACAAGTGCTTCTATAAATGCTAATAACCCGAGTCGATGAAATGCGACTGCCCAGGGGTAAAGGAAAACAGTCTCAACATCAAAAATCACGAAAACAAGAGCGAACATGTAATAGCGAATATTGAATTGAATCCAGGCTCCTCCGATTGGCTCCATCCCAGATTCATATGTGAGCTCCCTTTCCCCTGCACTGCTTTTTGGTGCCAGAACTTTGTTGGTCACCAATGCCAAAATAGGAACTGCCGCGGAAATAATTAAAAATCCCAAAAAGGCGTCGTAACCAGGCAGTGAAAACATATATAAGTTTGATTGATTCTATTTACCCTAATTCTCGCACTCACTGCAAAGAGCTTTCGCCGATAGAGTTGTATTCAATGGCAAAACAGCTCAGCGCCAAAGCCCCAACTGCAATAGAAACTTTGGATTCCAACACAAAAAAACAACTTGACTCTGGTGATTCCCAAACATCAGATGGTGAGGAAGAGAAGCCTTCTCTTGATTTGCATGAAAATCGGTATGAGTGTAGTAGCTGCGGGTATGTATACGATCCAATGGATGGCGTTAAAAAGTTTGGGATTGTTAAGGGAACGCCATTCTCTAATCTTGATAAGGAAAGTTTTAGATGCCCTGTATGTCGCGCTTCTGTTGCTTCGTTTAGGGACATTGGTCCTCGATCTAGGCCCAGTGGTTTCGAGGAGAACCTTAATTATGGGTTCGGCGTGAATAACCTCACTTCAGGACAGAAAAATGTTTTGATTTTTGGAGGGTTGGCACTTGTAGTTGCTTTTTTCCTTTCTCTTTATTCCTTGCGGTGATTAACTTGAACCCCATGAAAAGCTTTTTCTCTTCCTTTTTTAATTTAGTTTTAATAGTGTCTATAGGCTTAGGCCTAAGTGGTTGCGTTACTACACGATTACCCATTGCTTCAAGTAGTCCTTGGCAAGCGGTGGAATTAGGGACTGAATCCAATCCGCTTGACATTGATTTCGTTGATGAGAATCACGGATTTCTTGTTGGGACTAACCGACTGATTCTTGAAACAACTAATGGAGGAGCTTCTTGGCAGGAGAGAAGTCTAGACCTTGAAGATGAGGAGAATTTCAGACTCATAAGTATTGATTTCAATGATGAAGAAGGGTGGCTTGTAGGGCAGCCTTCTCTTGTGATGCATACAACTGATGGGGGCAAAAACTGGACTCGATTATTGCTTGGAAGTCAGCTTCCAGGAGATCCATATCTAGTTACTGCTAATGGTAGAAATAGTGCAGAACTAGCAACAACAGCAGGTGCTGTGTACACCACTGTTGATGGAGGATCTAATTGGGGAGGAAGAGTTAGTGATTCTGCTGGGGGTGTTCGAGACCTTAGGAGAGGAGAAGATGGAAGATATGTAAGCGTTAGCAGCCTTGGTAATTTTTTCGCAACGTTGAATCCAGATCAGGAGAACTGGGAATTACATCAGAGAGTAAGCAGTAAAAGGGTTCAAAGCATGGGATTTGAGCCATCCGGTCAACTTTGGATGTTGGCTAGGGGTGCAGAAATTCGTTTGAACGATAACCCTGAAGAAATAGATAGTTGGAGGAGGCCAATTATTCCAATTACAAATGGATATAACTATCTAGATATGGCTTGGGACCCGAATAATGCGATTTGGGCCGCTGGAGGAAATGGAACTTTGATTGTTAGCAAAGATGGAGGGGAAAGTTGGGAAATGGACCCAGTTGGGGATGCTCAACCCTCTAATTTGATTCGGGTCTTATTTGAAAAAACCAATGATGGCAAGGGAAGAGGGTTCGTTCTTGGTGAGCGAGGACATTTGCTTCGTTGGGTTGGATAAGGCTTGAAAGATAATTCAATGCGCAACGCTGTGTAACCATGCTCTCGTTACATCCTCAGTCTTCCGTTACTGCCTTATAGGATTGTCAAGCTGATACGCCTCAAGCTATGGCTGCCGGCTCAACCGGGGAACGCCCTTTTTTCGAAATCATCACAAGTGTCCGCTATTGGATCATCCATGCTGTGACACTTCCTGCGATCTTTATCGCAGGGTTCTTATTCGTGTCTACAGGCCTTGCCTATGACACGTTTGGAACACCACGTCCAGATGCCTATTTCCAGGCTTCTGAAAGCAAAGCTCCTGTTGTGAGTGAACGCTTTGAATCCAAGTCCCAACTCGACCTGAGACTGGAATAAAAACATGACTCAATCACAAGCTCCACTTGCTTCGCCACGCGTATATCCCGTTTTTACGGTGCGCTGGCTGGCAGTTCACACCTTGGCTATTCCAACGGTGTTTTTTCTTGGTGCAATCTCCGCCATGCAGTTCATTCGTGCCTGATCACTTCTAATAACTATGGAGCGCAACCCGAACCCAAACAACCTGCCGGTTGAATTAAACCGCACAAGCCTTTACCTAGGCCTTTTGCTGGTTTTCGTCATGGGAGTTTTGTTTTCCAGCTATTTCTTCAACTGATTTTTGAACCATGCAGAGACTTAAGGGACCTGACGGTCGTATTCCAGACCGGCTTCCAGATGGTCGCCCTGCCGTTTCATGGGAACGGCGATGGACAGAAGGTGCATTACCCCTTTGGCTGGTTGCTACAGCAGGTGGTATAGCAGTATTTTTTGTCCTAGGCATCTTCTTCTACGGTTCTTATACCGCAGTAGGAAACGCTATTTAATGAACAGGCTGCTTTTTTCTGAAGCAGCCTAGTGACTCTCCATTTATTCTTTGCTCTTTATTGAATAAGGGCATTGATAAAATTTTATCCTGTTTTCTAATAATTAAATATTAAATTAAAGAGATTATTCTCTTTAATTTAAGGTTGAATTTTTGTATTTATTTTTCTTTAAATTTCCCCCAGTACGGGCTAGTGAATATATCAAGCTTGCCTCTGGTCGCCGCAGGGACTCTATCTTTTGATGTCATTAGACCATCTTTAAGAGCTATATGAGAACTGCTTGATGGCCTAGTGGACGCAATTTTGATGGCGGCTGTTTCAATTATTTTATTCGCTAGCTTTGCATTGGCCTGAAGATTTTCTATTACCATTTCTACTGTCACGTTCTGATGGTTTTCATGCCAGCAGTCGTAATCGGTGACCATGGATAGCGATGCATATGCTATTTCTGCCTCACGAGCTAGGCGTGCTTCGGTGTGATTTGTCATCCCAATTATCTTGCATCCCCAGCTTCTATATAGGTTCGACTCAGCTCTTGTAGAGAAGGCCGGTCCTTCCATTGCAAGATAAATTCCACCATGATGCAATTGACGGCCATCGGACATAAGTTGCTCACCTTCTTCTGCAAGAAGTTTTGAAAGGCTTGGGCAAAAAGGATCTGCCATGGTTACATGCGCGACTGCACCATCTGAGAAAAAGCTCAAAGGTCTTTGATGAGTCCGATCAATGAATTGATCAGGAACAACCATGTCTAATGGCCGCACTTCTTCTTGCAGAGAGCCGACTGCCGAAGGCGAAAGTATCCATCTAACTCCTAAGGAGCGCATTGCCCAGATATTGGCCCTATATGGAACTTCTGTTGGTGTGAAAGTGTGATGTCGTCCATGTCTAGCGAGGAAAATTACCTCCATACCTCCTAATGTCCCTAGCCTTAAGACATCAGAGGGATCTCCATATGGTGTTTTTATTTCTATCTCTTTGACATTTTCGAGGCCTTTAATGGCATAAAGGCCGCTACCACCAATTACTCCTAGTCGTGCATCCTTAGTTAGTGAAGACGTAGCGAGATTCAATTAGTATTTCCATGTGAAATATATATAATAGCTTCTTGCATTCATCTTATTTATGCCTATCAAGGGCGATCATTCTGATTTATTTATAAAGAGATTCCTTTAAGTACTTAATTATTTAAATGTTATGCTTTGCTTCTCTGTTTTCTGGAATTATTTTAAGATGCCTCACTATGCTCTTCATTCTAGGTTGTGATTTTAGTGCAATCTATATATGAAAGCTGCCTTCAAGGTAAGCAATGTCTTGATACTAATTCTTATTTGCCGGAAAGATATAATTGTTTGATGTATTGATTATGAGATTGTTTTTTAGGTATGAATATAGATGGTAGAGCTTGGAGGACTATATGGCTTGAGGAGGGAGGAGGTGCTGTTTCTGTTATAGACCAAACTCAATTGCCTCATGAATTTTCAATTTGTTCGTTGAGGAGTTGTGAAGAAGTGGTTGATGCTATCCGCAGGATGGTGGTTCGTGGTGCTCCATTGATTGGGGTCACAGCAGCATACGGATTGATGTTGGCGTTGAGAAAAAACCCTTCTGACTCTTCCCTGACCAATGCGATTGCAGCCCTGAATGCGACACGTCCCACTGCTGTAAACCTGCGATGGGCTCTGGAGCGAGTCTTTCGCAAGGTCTCTTCCCTGGATTATTCAGAGCGGGCTGATGTAGCGAAAGAAGAAGCTTTTTTAATAGCAGAAGAGGACGTAGCTATGTGTCAGGCGATTGGCGAGAATGGCTTGGAGCTGATTCAAAAGTTAGCTATTAATAGATCAGATTATTGTGCATCTGACCCTATAAATATTCTTACCCATTGCAATGCTGGTTGGCTTGCAACAGTAGATTGGGGTACTGCGCTTGCGCCGATTTATAAGGCTTTCCGGGCTGGTTTGAATATTCATGTTTGGGTCGATGAGACACGACCAAGAAATCAGGGTTCAAGTCTTACCGCATATGAGCTGGCTTGTGAGGGAGTCCCTCACACCGTTATTGCTGACAATGCTGGAGGTTACTTAATGCAAAAGGGTCAAGTGGATGCAGTAATTGTTGGTGCTGATCGAGTTACTGCTACTGGCGATGTTTGCAACAAGATTGGCACCTATTTAAAAGCACTTGCTTGTTTTGATAATGGAGTGCCTTTTTATGTCGCGTTGCCTTCTTCAACAATCGACTGGTCCATTGGAAATGGACTGCAAGAAATTCCTATAGAGGTTCGTTCTCCAATGGAAGTTACTCATGTCAATGGAATATACCAAAAAGGATCAGGTTCTTCAGAGATAGTTAATGTCCAGGTTTGCCCTGATAGGACTACAGCCTTTAACCCTGCTTTTGATATTACTCCTGCCAGATTGGTAGCAGCATTGATAACGGAAAAAGGCGTTGCTAATGCGAGTAAAGATGGCCTTGAAGAACTTTATACTTTAGCCAAATGAAGTGTTTGAGGTGGCTTTAAACCCACACTAGTAGAAGCTTTTATACCATTTTGCAAACTCTTCTAGACCTCTTTCAAGAGGAGTAGATGGTCTAAATCCTACCCATGCTTCAAGGGCAGTGGTGTCAGCAGCAGTTGCTACGACATCCCCAGGTTGCATTGGCTCGAAGCTCTTTATAGCTTTTTGTCCAAGAGATTTTTCAAGCAGCTCAATAAATTTCAAAAGATTGACTGGTTGGGAATTCCCAATATTGAAAAGTCTGTGAGGCGAAGCTGCACTCGCAGGGTCAGGGTTAAGTGGATCAAAAGTTGAGTTTATGGAAGCTGGTTTGTAGCAGCACCTCATAACTCCTTCAATAACGTCGTCAATGAACGTGAAGTCTCTCTGCATTTGTCCTTGATTGAAAACTTTGATTGGCTGTTCTTTAAGGATTGCTCTTGCAAAGATCATTGGTGCCATATCAGGGCGCCCCCATGGCCCATAAACAGTAAAGAAGCGAAGACCTGTTGCAGGAATGCCATATAAGTGGCTGTATGTATGTGCCATTAGTTCATTTGCTTTTTTTGTGGCGGCATAGAGGCTTATAGGATGGTTGACTGGTTGTCTTTCATGGAAAGGGAGGTTCTTATTCCCTCCGTATACCGAACTGCTTGAGGCGTAGATCAAGTTTTCTACATTGTTGTGGCGACAGGCCTCAAGAATATTGCCGAAGCCAACTACATTGGAATTGATGTAGATAGAAGGATTATCTAGCGAGTAACGCACCCCAGCTTGAGCTGCTAGATGAACTACTATTTTTGGACGAGCTCTCTCAAAAATCGACTTAATAGATTCATTGTCTTCAATTTCAATGCGGTGAAATGACCAAGAGTTCTTTGGGGCTAAAGCATTGATTTGAGCTAGCCTAGCTTCTTTTAATGCAGGATCGTAGTAGCTATTTAAGTTGTCAATACCTATGACACGCTCACCATTGTTGAGAAGTCGTTGTACTAATGCTGCACCAATGAAACCACCTGCGCCAGTTACTATAAATGGGGTACTCATGTCGCTCCATCCCCAACTCGCCAAAGCTTTAGTCCTGCCCCGAGTACAGCGCTTGGGTCCACTACCGACCGTGCGTCAAATACCCAAGCTGGTTGACGCATAAGAGGAGCAATTTTATCCCAATCAATTTCACGGAATTGTTGCCACTCTGTGAGGATCAGCACTGCATCGGCTCCACGGACTGCGTCGCTAATATTTGTTGATGGCCACCATGTACCTTCTCCGCCAAGAGCGGCTTTGCTAGGGCCAGATGCTTGATCTGGAGGGGGGCTTGCGTCTAACTGTAAGTCATTTGTAATTTGCTCGGCTTCAACTTTTGGATCATGTATGGCAAGTTGAGCTCCTTCTTCAATTAAGTCCTTGGCGATTTGTATAGCAGGTGCCTCGCGAGTGTCGTTGGTGTCAGCTTTAAATGCAAAACCAAATAATGCCAACCTTTTCCCAGTAACAGTTCCAAAGAGGCTTTTAACCACAAGTCTTGCTATGCGATGTTGCTGCCATGTATTTAGGGTGACAACGTTTTGCCAATAATCCGCAACTTCTGGTAACCCAAAATATCTACATAGGTATACAAGATTGAGAATATCTTTCTGGAAACAACTACCGCCAAAGCCAGGCCCTGCATTGAGGAATTTAGGTCCAATACGACTATCTGTGCCGATAGCTTTTGCCACTTCATTGACATCTGCACCAGTAACTTCGCAGAGTGCGGCAACGGAATTGATCGAACTTATACGTTGAGCAAGGAATGCGTTTGCAGATAATTTAGAAAGTTCACTGCTCCAAAGGTTGGTTCGTAGGATTTTCTCTTTAGGAACCCATGCGCTGTAGATATTTGCAAGAGCATCAATAGCATTTGCATCTTCTCCTCCTATAAGAACTCTGTCAGGAGATTCAAGATCTTTTATCGCGGTTCCTTCGGCGAGGAATTCTGGGTTTGATAAAACTACAAAGCTTTTCGGAGGTTGGTTGTCAGCTTGAGGTTGCTGGGCTGCTTGAAGAATTGCCTTGACAGTTTCAGCGGTACGAACAGGAAGTGTGCTTTTTTCTACGACAATAGTATGGCCTTGAGCACATAGAGCTACTTGTCGAGCACATGCTTCTACCCATCTCAGATCACTTGCTTGACCTGAGCCAAGACCCTTTGTTTTTGTAGGCGTGTTTACGGAAATAAAAACCATGTCAGCCGCAGCGATCGATTCATCAACCTCGGTTGAGAAATGCAAATTTCGTCCTCTGGCTCTATTTACTACTTGATCTAAGCCAGGTTCATATACAGGAAGGTTGTTTAGATTCTGATCATTCCAGGCAGCAATTCTGGATTCATTGAGGTCAACTACAGTGACTTGAATTTTTGGACAGCGATCTGCAATTACAGCCATAGTTGGACCACCTACGTAGCCTGCACCTATGCAGCAAATAGTTTTTATTTCAGTTAGGGATTTGTTCACGCAAGAAAATCCATGGCTTACATTTTCGCAACTTAGTTGAATTGCCGCATTAAAATTTCTAGTTTTATAGGTTCTTCTTGTGAATCTTTTGAAGGAATAGTCTTTAGATCTTTCAGAATGACCTTTTCCTCCTCCGCTTCGTTGTCTCCAATTAGCAAGGCCCAACGTGCCCCACTACGGTCTGCTCGCTTAAGTTGTTTGCTGAAGGCTGAACCACTGAGATCTAGTTCCACCTTATGGTTGGATTGTCTTAAAAGTCTGCCTACAACTATTGCAAAGGGTTCAGCTGTTACACCTCGATTAACTATATAAATCTCTGGAATAGATTTATTTGGCACGGGATTGTTTTGTGTGAGGAGCAGGGCCAATCTTTCCATGCCTATGGCCCATCCAATAGCAGGTGTTGATGGCCCACCTAGTTGTTCAATTAATTTGTCGTAGCGGCCACCACCACAAACAGTTGATTGCGAACCTAGTTGGCTGGAAGTGATTTCAAAGGCGGTATGGCTGTAATAATCCAGCCCTCTTACAAGGCGAGGGTTGAGTGTATAGGGAATCTCAAGTGCCTCTAAGCCAGTCTTCACTCTTTCAAAACGATTTATGCTATCGGCAGATAAATATTCTGAAAGAGTTGGAGCTTCTCTAAGGAGAGTTTGCGTAGATTTGACTTTGGAATCAAGAATTCGAAGCGGGTTGGTATAAAGCCGATTAAGAGAGTCAGGGTCTAGGTCATTCTTTCGCTCTTCAAGCCAGCTTAGTAAAGCTTCCCTATATGTGACTCTGTCCTCATTGCTCCCTAAAGAATTCAATTCGAGTGTTAGATCTGTAAGACCAAGATCTTCTAAGAGATCCCAGGCTATTGAAATCACTTCAATATCACTACAAGGATTATTGAAACCAAGGTACTCCAAGCCGATTTGATGGAATTGACGCTGGCGTCCTGCTTGTGGCCGCTCGTAACGAAACATTGGCCCTGAGTACCAAAATCTTTGAGGACCTTGTTTGAGGAGCCCGTGCTGAATTGAGGCTCTGACAACGGAGGCTGTACCTTCTGGTCGAAGAGTGCAACTTCTATCCCCTTTATCGAGGAAAGAGTACATCTCTTTCCCCACAACATCGGTAGCTTCTCCAATGCCTCTTGAAAAGAGTTGGGTCTGTTCAAGTAAGGGCGTTCGAAGTTCAGAAATGACTGATCTATGGAAATGTTCTCTAGCTTTGACTTCAATCTGTTGCCATAGAGATGTTTGGGATGGCAGCAGGTCTGCCATCCCTCTTAGAGCTTGGAGTTTTTCGAGGCTAGGTTTGTTCGCTTGAGGCATCTTGCGGGGGCAATGAGGGAAAGCCTTATCGTGTTTGTAGTCTTTTGAACCTTGTTTAGTTGCTATGGCCCAGCTGTTAATTACAGGCGGGGCAGGCTTCATAGGGAGTCATACCTGTCTGATACTTTTGGAGGCAGGATATGACTTGGTTGTACTTGATAACTTTTCAAATAGTTCATCAGAGTCTCTTCGAAGAGTTGCGGAATTATCAAAAATTGGTCATGAAGACCGATTAAAGGTTTTTGAGGGCGATATACGAAGTAGAGAAGACTTGGATCGCGTTTTCTTTAGTGCTAGGGATGGAATTCATGCGGTCGTTCATTTTGCAGGCTTAAAGGCTGTAGGAGAATCATTGTTATTCCCATTGGCTTATTGGGATGTGAATGTCGGAGGGAGCCGTACACTTCTTGCCGCAATGCGCCGTCATGGCTGTCGAACGATTGTATTTAGTAGTAGCGCAACTCTATATGGAGACCCAAGAGAGGTACCAATTACAGAAAAATCGAAGGTTCAGCCTATAAATCCATACGGTCGGACTAAGGCGGCTATTGAGAAAATGTTAAGTGGCTATGCGAAAGCAGAAGCTGGCTGGCGCATTGCATTCCTGAGGTATTTTAATCCGGTTGGAGCTCATCAGAGTGGTCAGATTGGTGAGTCCCCAAGTGGTATCCCGAATAACCTTTTCCCTTTTGTCAGTCAGGTGGCAATTGGACTAAGAGATCACTTGCAAGTTTTTGGGGGAGATTGGCCAACAAAAGATGGCACTGCGATACGAGACTATATACATGTCATGGACCTTGCTGAGGGGCATAGAGCGGCATTGGAACTTTTGCAGCATGAGGAACCTCAAGTCCTTACTTTTAATCTAGGGAGTGGGCAAGGATATTCAGTTATTGAGGTTATTAAGGCCTTTGAACAGGAGAGTGGAAGATCAGTCCCTTACGTAATTGGAGCAAGACGGAAGGGAGATGTTGCCTGTAGTGTTGCTGACCCGAGTTATGCAGCTAAATGCTTGGGGTGGAGAACTAAACGAAGTTTGAATGAAATGTGTCGGGACAGTTGGTTATGGCAACAATCAAGCCCTCAAGGTTATTTGGAATAGTTCTAAAAAATACTCATAAAAAACATTAGACCAAGACTTAAACACGTATTTCTCTGATATAGCGTTATTAAACGCTTAGTTTCACAGCATTATTTCGCTTGCCATGTTCTGGCACGATCCACGTCGAAATTTAATTTTTTGTGCAGGTCTGGACTTATTAGGCCTAGTTGTTCTGTTGGTAAGCGTTGCAAGTGCTCGACAGCTGTCCTTAGCAGGTCAATTGGGCTGGATGGCCACCACTATTGCAACTTATTTATTGCTGGGATGGCTTTTGGGTACCTATACCTTGTTGGGATGGCGTCGAATGCCGGGATGGAGCTTGTTGCAGAGATTGGGCCTAAATGTTCTAGCTACATTGATGGTGGTTGCGATTTTGCGTTGGTTAATAAACCCGCCATTAACAATTTGGTTGGTTTTTAGAAGTACTCAGGTCTCTTGGTTGTTGCTAGGCGCCTTATGGTCTCTTGTAGTTAGAGTAGGGCTACGGAAAGGAGCTTTGCAGACAGAAGAACCCCAGTTGTTACTTGTCGCTCCAGAAAAAGAGGCTCGCGAGGCAATGCAGGCCTGGCAGCACACACCCAAGAGGCTTATGCCGCGTTGGTTGTCTCCTTCTGAGGCAGAAAAGGAGAAAGGACCATTGATCCTGGCTGTCTCACAGAGTATGCAGCAATCTTCTCAACATCGACGATGGCTTGAGAAGTTGGAAAGGCGTGATCCGCGTGAATGCAGAATAACGACACCTGTGGGCCTTGCAGAACGGCAATTAGAAAGATTGCCCCCTGCATTACTGCCAGAACCATGGTTGAGCTATTCCGATATACCTTGGAATTCTTTGTTTGGATCTCAACGTCAACTTAAACGAGTAGCTGATGTTCTAGTTTCCCTCATGCTTTTAACTGCCACAGCCCCCTTAATCCTTCTGGCAGCAATTTTGATTTGGCTAGAAGATAGAGGACCTGTCTTTTATGTTCAGGAGCGGAGCGGTTGGCTTGGCGAGCCTTTTAAGGTTTTAAAGCTACGTACGATGAAAGTTGTAACTAAAAATGCTCCAGCGACTTGGACCATACCAGGAGATCAGCGGATAACTTTTGTTGGACATCTCCTTAGACGTTCTCGTCTCGATGAATTACCTCAATTGATTAATGTTTTAAAGGGTGATATGAGCTTGATAGGCCCTCGTCCAGAACGTCCAGAGATGGAGGAGGAGTTGGAAGCTCTTATCCCTCATTATCGAAAACGGCATTGGATGCGTCCAGGCTTAAGTGGCTGGGCTCAGGTTTGCTCTCCTTATGCTGCAAGTATTCAAGACTCTGAACTTAAGTTGTCTTATGACCTTTATTACCTCAAGCATTTCAGCACTTGGTTGGATCTTTTGATTTTGCTTAGGACAATTAAAACTGTGCTTAAGGTTGCCGGTCGTTAAATATTATGAGTGGAGGAGGTTTCAGTTTTTGGAAGAAATAAAAACTCGCTTAAGAGGAAAACCAAAATAATTAATGTATGAAGTGTGAGAAACCTACAACCCTTCCTCCCTCACCTCTTATATCTTGCCTTAATACGCCATGACAGCTGAGCACCTTGTTCTTGCTGGAGGAGGACATAGTCACGCGCTTCTTCTTAAAAGATGGGCGATGAACCCACATGTTAAGCCAGTTGGATTAATAACACTTGTAAATCGAAGTAGCAGGCTCCTTTATTCGGGCATGGTTCCTGGGCTGATAGCTGGCAACTTTTCTCTTGATGAAACTTGTATTGATTTAAGAGCTTTAGCTAATGCAAGTGGTGTCGCATTTGTGGTTGCTGAGATCGCAGGATTAGATGTTCACAATCAACTCCTTTTATTGGATGGTCGTCCTCCTATTCATTATCACAGGCTGAGTTTGGATGTTGGGTCAGAAACCTGTATTTCGACTGTGGATATTGGTCTTCATAAAGATAGTTTAACTATGCCTATTAGGCCTTTGAAGCCTTTATTGTTTTGGCTTGAGAAGCAAGATCTAGAAGACTCGCCTTTGACAGTAATTGGTTCTGGATTGGCGGGATTAGAAGTCGTAATGGCTTTGCGTTACCGATGGCCAGGGAGACAACTGTTTCTACAAGCCTATAAGGATCGCATAAGACTGAGCTTAAGAAGGCTTTTATCCTATCTTTCTATTCAAATTGTTCAGGCAGGAGAGGCACCTAACGGTCCTGCTCTTTTATGTACTGGGAATAAGGCTCCGGAATGGATTCTTTCTAGTGGATTGGCTCTTAATTCTTCTGGCCGAGTAATCACCCGTAAAACTTTTCAGGTGATTGGGAACGATTCTATTTTTGCAGTTGGCGATTGTGCTGTGATTAAAAACGCTCCAAGACCAGCATCAGGAGTTTGGGCAGTTCGTGCAGCAGAGCCGTTGGCTAGAAATCTCAAGAGGACAAGTCGTGGACTAACAACAAGAGCATGGCACCCACAGAGCCATGCTTTGCAGTTAGTTGGTGCTCATAGAAATAATAGAGATTTGACTGCTATCGCTATTTGGCGAGGAATAACTATTGGTCCCTATAAGTGGATTTGGCAATGGAAGAAATTTATTGACAGGAACTTCATTGAGAGCTTCCAACAACTCCCCATGATGTCTAGAGATTCTCAAGTCGAGGAGTTAGCTCTTGCTTGTAGAGGTTGTGCTGCCAAGCTTCCTTCTGAGCAGTTAAGGAAAACACTTTGTGAAGCAGGCTTTCCGGAACTTGGAAGTGAGCCTAAGGATGCTGAGATGATCGGATATACCAAGCAGAATACTCCCCTCCTTCAGAGCATGGATGGGTTTCCTGCTTTAGTGGCTGACCCATGGCTGAATGGACTTCTAACGACTCTTCATGCATGTTCTGATTTGTGGGCAAGAGGTGCAAAGGTTGAAACTGCCCAGGCAGTGATCACCTTGCCTTTTACTTCTTTGGATTTGCAGGGGGAAATCTTGAAACAATCCCTTTCTGGAATTCAAGAAGCTTTGACGTGTCAAGGGGCAGAATTAATAGGAGGTCATACTCTTGAGGCAAGAAGTGTTGCGCCTACTCCATGCAGCCTCGGAGTGGAGTTGGCTATTTGTGTTAATGGGAGATTGTCGCCCGGTCAACTTATATGGGATAAGGGTGGGATGAAGGATGGAGATGTGCTGTTGCTGAGTAGAGCAATTGGTACAGGTGTGATTTTTGCTGCAGCCATGCAAGGGCATGGGACAACCTCTCCTTTTGATTTAGCAATCTCGCAAATGATTGTTAGTCAAGATCGCTTCTTAAACCAGATCATCGCGTTGCAACAGAGCTTGCAGGAGGAGGTTGTGGTTCATGCCTCTACAGACATAACAGGTTTTGGGCTTTTGGGTCATTTAGGAGAGATGTTGAGAGCTAGTAACAAATTATTGAGCGAGTCAGGAGAGAACTCTTCCTTGAGGATTGAGTTAAATGTAGGAGCTATCCCTGCTATTGAAGGTGCTGTAGAGCTACTTGAGGATGGTTTTCATAGCACATTGTCTCCTTCAAACCGTGCATCTTGGGAATTGCTCAAACCACAAGATGACGGATATGCGCAAGTCGAATTATGCTTTGGGGAAGTTAGCCATGGGAGTAAACGCCATAAGGCACTTTTAGAATTACTTGTTGATCCTCAAACTTGTGGACCTTTACTTATTTCTTGTTCGTCTAAGAATGCAAAATTGCTTGTAAATGAAGGAAGCTGGACAGAGATAGGGATTTGTAAGATATAAAACAAATCAAACCTCTTTCCCATATTAAGCATGTCGACGTTGCTCATTATTTATTTTCTCTAGACGTAGTCGGTTTAATTCTTTGCCAAGGCTTGGACCAGGTTGCCAACCTTGTTGAATTAATTTGTTTGCTGAGATCGGTGATTTTATATGACGCCATTTGCTCCACCATCTGAACATAGGTCTCCATAGATGATTCCCTGTAGAGATTGTCAGGGCGATTGCTGGTGGGCTCCATTCATTGCTTTCAAGGAACTTGCACCAATGGGCAGGGGTCCAATCAAAAAAATCTTTGATATTTTTTGACCTCAATAAATCATTTAGTTTAGAGACTTCTAGAATTAGTTTTTGCTGGTTTTGAGGTAATTGAAGCCTTTTGGCTAGAACAAGTGGTTCTCGCGCTCCAGCGATAAGAGCAGTAAGCGGATGAATGCCGAAGCGTTTTGCCCAGTGCAGTCTCCTGCTCCATTGGTGATCAGACTGTAGTCCTTGGTCTAGCAAGATAAGTGCCCCCCAGTCTTGAAGGAAACTGAGCGCTAATTGCCATGGTTCGCGTTCAAGCAATATCTCTAGCTCCATTCTCAGTCTTGTTCCAAGCGCTGGAGGTGCCAGGTCTGGATTGTCTCCTGAATGCCAGCCCCATGGCCAATCTTTCAATGTGGTTAGGACTTGTTTTAAGGCTTCGGGAGCCAATGAGAAACCAAGCCTGGAGGCATAGCGGGCTCCTCTAATAATGCGAGTTGGGTCATCCGCTACGCTTTTGGAATGTAGGAAGGCAAGTTGGCGATTCTTCAGATCTTTTAAGCCTTGAAATGGGTCAAGAAGCTCTCCCTTGTATATGTCTAAAGCAATAGCATTAACAGTAAAGTCACGCCGAGCCAGGTCGTCTTCTATACGACTTGGATGGACGAGCGGGTTTAGCCCAGGGGAGGCATAGTTTTCTTCTCTAGCACTAGCAATATCAAGCAATATTCCATTGAAAGTAACTTCAACAGTTTTATAGGTTTGATGGAAGGTGAAGCTTTTAATATTTTTCTTTTCGATCTTATGCAGTAAAGCAGAGGCGAACTGACTAGAAGAACCTTCTATTACTACATCTACGTCAAAGGTCTTGTAGACATCATTTGAATGAAGATCATTTAAAAAGCCATCTCTAACGATTCCGCCAACTAAGGCTATCTTTTTGATGCCTATCTCAAGAGCAGTCTTTATTAGCAATTGATATAGATCAATTGAGACCCCTCGCAAATTCAAGAGAGACTCCGGATTGACCGGGTTCCTCATGATCTCAGATTCGCAAAGGTTGATTGACTTTTTACCAGGGAAAGCTTGTCTGAGTAGGAACTCATAGTCATAAAGTCAATTATTTACCGGCTGGATAGGAGCCAGGCGAGGGTCGAGTATTTTCGGACCCATTCCGTTGAATTTCACCGCAATCGATATCTTTTCGCCACTTCCAAATGTATGAGTAATCTCACCTTCTCCGAAATTTGGATGTATCACACGATCTCCTACTTCCCATACTTTTCCTGGGCCAGGCCCTGCTTGCTTCTTTCTTACGGCATTACTTGCCTTAATGCCTATTGCACTAGTTCGACTATTTACTTCACGGTCTATTCGAGTGAGACGGTCAAGCCGGTTACTTCTTCTTAGTGCAGTTCCTCCACTTTGAGGAAGATCACCTTGCAATAGTCCCTCAGGTAGCTCCGACAAAAAGATTGATGGAACTGCTGGTTCTCGCATGCCTCCCCAGACTCTCCGTTCACTAGCATGAGAGAGGAACAGCTTTTCTTTTGCTCGTGTAATGCCTACATAGCAGAGACGTCTTTCTTCTTCTAAAGCTGATGGATCTTCGAGAGAGCGATAGCTAGGAAAAAGTCCCTGCTCCATTCCAACTAAGAAAACTACTGGGAACTCTAGGCCTTTGCTGCTATGTAATGTCATTAGGGTGACTCGATCAGCTGCAATATCTTTTGTGTCAGCATCACTGGATAGTGCTGCTGTAGACAGAAAACCTTCTAGGTCAGCTGCGTCACTTTCTTCTTGATATTGGATAGCAGCATTGACAAGTTCTTGTAGATTTCGTCTTCGCTCCTCTGCTTCATCAGTGGCTTCCATTATGAGCTCGTTGAGATACCCGCTTTCTTCAATTACCTGTTGGATTAAATCGGCTGGACTCGCATGCATTTGATTGTCAAGCAAAGACTTCATTAGGGAGCGGAATTGCAATAACCCTTTGGCTGACCTTCCTCCCAGGGTTCGTACGGCTTCTTCATCATTTACGACTTCCCATAAAGGTATGGCTAGTTGATTGGCTGCATCAGTTAGTTTCTGAATAGTTGTTTTTCCTATTCCACGTTTAGGGACGTTTAAGACCCTTAATAGGCTGATGGTGTCCGCTGGGTTAACTAAAAGGCGAACATACGCCAAAATATCTTTAATTTCTCTTCGATCGTAAAAGCGCAAACCTCCTACGACGATATAAGGGATGCTCCATCGGACTAAAGATTCTTCTATCGCTCTCGATTGTGCATTTGTGCGATATAGCACTGCTATATCGCCCCATTTCATTTTTGATTCTCCAGACTCCAAAATTCTTAGCCGATGAACTACTGCTTCGGCCTCGCTGATTTCATCGTCACAATGTGTAAGCCTGATCAATTCCCCTTCTCCACGTGTAGCCCGTAAGATTTTGTCAATTCGCTCACTATTATTGGCAATCAGAGAGTTTGCTGCTTTAAGAATTGTTGAAGTGGAACGATAATTGTCCTCGAGCTTTACCATCGTTTTAGTGGACTCGTCGGGAGCTTTGTCACCAAAATCATTCTGGAAGCCCATTAAAATCCTGAAGTCTGCAGCTCGAAAGCTATAGATGCTTTGATCTGCATCACCTACAACAAATACTGACCGCTTTTCCCAGTTGTGGTAAGAGGAGGGCTCTTCTCCATTAGTAACAAGAAGTTTGATGAGTTCGTATTGTGTTCGATTTGTGTCTTGATATTCATCTACAAGAACATGTCGAAAGCGATTGTGCCAATAAGTCCGGATCTCATTATTTTGCTTGAGTAGTTGCACAGGCATTAGAAGCAGATCGTCGAAATCAAGAGCGTTATTTGCTGCTAAAGCTGTCCGGTATCTTTTGTATACATCTGCTGTTAATTTGCCTCGTTGCCCTTCCGCCTGTTCCTCAAGGTGACTGGGTAACCAACCTTGGTTCTTGGCGTTGCTTATTGCCCAGCGAACTTTTTTAGGTTCAAAACGCTTTGGATCTAGTTGAAGCTCTTGTGTGATTATTTCCTTAACCAATCTTTGTGCATCAGTTTCGTCGAAGATTGAGAACTGGCGTGTCCAGCTCAGCCCGTCTGCATCGCGGAGCTTTTCAATATCAAACCGGAGTAAACGAGCAAAAAGTGCATGGAATGTTCCAATCCATAGCTCTTTCGTCACTTCTTGGTAAATGCTCTTTCTTAAAGATCTTTGATCTACTGGCTGTAGAGAGTCCCATGGCTGATTGAATTTGTTTAAGGCAAGACGTTTGGCAAGTAAAACTTCTAGGCGATCTTTCATCTCGGCCGCCGCCTTATTGGTAAAGGTTACCGCCAGAATTTCTGCGGGATCAGCTTGATGTTCTCCAATTAAGTGGGCAATTCGGTGAGTTAAAGCTCGGGTTTTCCCGCTGCCTGCTCCAGCTATTACAAGTAAAGGACCTTGGTGGTGATTAACTGCCCGACACTGGGCATTATTAAGGCCATTTAGAAAACTCATCTTTGCAGGATATCGGTTGTGGTTTGGAATACTTTTGAGATAGGGGTTGTAAATTTATGGACTTAAGTCTCTTGTTTTAGTTGGAATAGAGCTTTGGTGGATTGGTCGGCGTAACCTCTTAAGAAGTGGTTGTAATCAAAATTGAGTAAAGAAGAATTGAAGTCGTGATTGATCAAGTGCAAGACCTTGTTGTTCTTACAGTGGCTTATCACTCTCAGGAGTCGCTGGTAGAACTTTCTTCTCACTTGCATAGGCAAACCTGCCAGCCTGAAAAATGGTTAGTGGTGAATAACAGTCCTGAGAGCGCAGGTGCATTAAAGCTAATAGCTAAATGTCCAATTTTGACTATTGAAGGCCAAGAAGGAGATGGGTTTAGCCAGGGCTGTAATCGTGGCTTAGTGGCGCTTCAGAATGAACAGTGGAGTGGTTGGGTATGGATTTTGAACCCTGATATAACGTTTTTGGATTGTAAGACGATTGAAAAGCTCAAGTTAAAACTTGCGGGGATTCCATCGACAGCACTTTTAGGTACCGCGGTTGAAGATCAAAATGGTGAATTGGAGAAGAGTGCTGGATGGCTTGATGAGGGATTTGCTTTTCGAAGTCGCTTTATTGGTCCAGACGTAATAACTGCACCGCGAGAAGGGGTGGTCAGCGTGAATTGGCTAAGTGGTTGTAGCTTGCTTATGAGGCCATCAGCCCATAAAGACCAGCCAAGATTTGAGACTTCTTTGCCTCTTTATTATGAGGATATGGATCTGTGCATCCGACTGGCAAGGCAAGGTATCCCTATCTTTTGGCTTGCGGATATCAGGGTCATTCATCAACGAGGATTTGGCACTAGCGGAGCTCTTCATAGACGATTACGTCTTTCTAGTTGCAGCTACATTCGTTTTCTACAGCGCCATAGACCGGGCTGGGTTCTAATACTTCGCAGTCTTAGACTGATTTTTAAAGCTCTTTTAAAAATACCTTTTTGTCCTGGTCAAAGTTTTGCAGTACTTAGGGGATTTCTTGAAGCATTGCGAGAGCCTTTGCAGTGAGTTCTTCAACACCTCTTGCACTTCTTAATGGAAGCTATTTAAGCTCTAGGCCTACAGGGATAGGAGTAGTTGCGCGTGAGCTAGGCAATGCACTTGATCCAAAACTGGTGAGATTGCTTGATCCTTTAGGAGGGGATCGCCAAGGAAGTGTTCCCATCCCGAAAAATTTGAGCCCTGACGATGGCCGTAAAGGACATCTGAGAAGATTGATTTGGACTCAAAGATGTCTCCCAAATCTTTTGCGAACTAGTGGCGCTCAATTATTGCTTTCACCACTTCCAGAATCACCTTTATTTAAAGGTGTGCGTTCAGTAGTTATTGCGCATGATCTTTTGCCATTAAGGCAGCCCCAGCTCAGCCCGCTTTTGGCCTATCACCTTGCTTATGTGCCTTTGGTGTTACATCGAGCGGTGAAAGTGTTATGCAATTCAGATGCAACAGCGAGAGAGGTTCATGCTCGTTTGGGTGTCCCTATAAGAAAGCTGGTAACCATCCCATTGGGGTTTAATGCAAGTCAACTTTCCCCAATGAATATAAAAAGGGAGCCTTTCTTTTTGGTTTTAGGTCGTCATGACCCGCATAAAAATCTTTCTCTTGTCCTGAGAGCAATTGCATTGCTACCAGATAAAGAGTTCAAACTTATTTTTGCTGGGCCACATGATCGACGTTACACCCCAAAACTAATTAAACTAGCGGATGAGCTTGGAGTCGCTAAGCGTTGTACTTGGATCCCTTGGGTTAGTGATTACAAGAAGAACTATTTACTTAATACTTGCCAGGCATTAGTGATTCCAAGCCTATGGGAAGGCTTTGGGTTGCCTGCATTGGAAGCGATGGCATGCAATACCCCTGTCCTTTCTTCTATGGCAGGAGCTCTCCCCGAAGTTATATCTGATGCAGGCATCCTTTTTAACCCAAAAGATTACAAGGCTTTAGCGGATGCAATGCAACAGATAACTATTGATGGATTGTTGCGAGGTGATCTCGTTCAGAAGGGCCGACTCCGTTTAATGGCCTATTCATGGGAAAGATCGGCTCGCCTAGTTGAGAAGATACTTACCAGCCTTCAGAGATAATACTTAAAAGGGTAAGAACATTCGAATTGTTTTATTAACTTAAGAGAATTAGTGATGGAATTTTTACGTTTGATTTAATCCTCAAGCGATGCTAAATCTCTAAAGCTAGAAGATGTTTTGCATAATTGATCGAATGTTCCTGATGCTTTTATTTTGCAATCTTCAAATTCATAAATACAATCACATCTTTGGACTGTAGTTAATCTGTGAGCAATTACTAATGTGGTGCATCTACGGCCAAGTACTTGAAGAGCTTCAATAAGGTCTAGCTCGGTTCTGTTATCAAGAGCACTTGTCGCTTCATCTAGAACAAGGAATTTTGCGTTTCTATAAAAGGCTCTTGCAAGACCTAATCGCTGTCTTTGTCCGCCAGAAAGCTTCGCTCCATTCTCGCCAATAGGTGTATAAAGGCCATAAGGAAGATCGGCTATAAAATCTGCTAATTGCGCGGCTTCTAATGAGTCCCAAATTCTTTCATTGTCAACCAGCTCCTCTGCTACTCCAAATGCAACATTTTCAATAACATTTGCATTTAGAAGATTAATCGATTGAGGGACGTGTGCACAATTTACCTGCCATGCTGGTAAATCAAGACTGGTCACTTCGACACCATCTAACTCAAGATTTCCTTGTTGTGGTTGGAGTAGGCCTAAGAATAAATTAGCAGTTGTAGATTTGCCGCTACCAGTTCTTCCTACAAGTGCGACTCTGGAGCCGACTGGAATATTTAGATTGAGGTCATTTATTATCCATGGAGAATCATCTGTATACCTATATTTTATTCCTTTAAGGCTAATTGAATTCCTGGGTGAGATCCCTTGTGGACTAGGGACACCAGGGGTGCTGAGTGTTGGTTTGTCAGAGGGAAGACTTAGGATCTCTAATAATTCACTTACATGAGGTAATCCTCCGCGAAGTTGTGTGATTGAACGAAAGATATCTTGTAGGGGGGGGGTAAGTCTTAGAGCGGCGACTGCTACTGAAGCTAAAAATGGAACAATACCTTTAATTCTTTCTGGGTCACCGCTAATTAGAGCTGGAAGTGCTCCCACAATAAATATCATTGTTATCCCGAAGGGCTCTATTAATATCCTAGGAATCTCTGGTAAGAGTTCGCTTACCCATACATAGCCTTGGGTGGAACGAATTGTAGAATTAAATCTTCTATTGAAATATGGTTGAGTTTGACTTAATTGAACATCAGAGAATGCTCCAAGTGTTTCCAATAGAAGGCCTGAAGAACGTTCCTCATTGCGCAACCTTCCTTTCGCTGAATGTCTTAGATAAGGAGTAGCTATTATAGATATAACTAGATATGCAATTACCAAGGAAACTATTAAGCCAACTGATAGTAATCGTCCTATAAATACAATGCCTAAAGATAATAAAAGTACTGAAGGTATAGCACTTAGCATTAGAAGAAAAGGAGTAACAGTTGACTCTGCAACTCTTCTGGCGTTGCTTAATAGAAGAGCAGAGAATCGACCTCTGCCTTGGATCAGATGATAAGAGTAGTTTTGTAAAAGGAGCCTTGAATGAAGCAGTCTGGATATGTCCCCCCAAACTTGAGCTGTGAGTCGATATTGGAGAAATCTAAGAGTGATTTTGGTCGCAGAAGCTAGCCATGCAAGGACTATGAAGATACTTATAAGCCACAAGCTTTGGTCGACGCCATCGCCACCGAAAAATCTAATTCCAGGAATAATATTTGCTAATCGTGAGCCTACTAGGGCTCCCATTAATCGACCAACGACGGCAATGGATCCCAGGTCAATAATTCCTGGCAGCATTGATATTGGTACTAAAACCAATAAAGTGCGCAACCTTCTCCGAGGTAAATAGGCGATTAGCCGCTTTAGCTCGGAGAGCGTTTCGCTGCGAATCCAAGGAACAGCAGCCAACTAGACGCTCTTGCAAATAAATAGACCTTATGGCCCTATGCACAAACTTGGATGAAAAGGCAGCCAGCACATCAGCCGCCCCTAGCTTTGGAGAAAGCCTTTTTTGAGTCCAGAAGGCAATTTATATTGATTTTGCTAGTGGTTGCAGATTCTCAAGGGCTGAAGAGGAATATCTGAGTTTGATTACGCTGGAATCTGATTTGGTTATGGGGTTTATTCGGGAGAAGTTTTGTCCCTTTGTGAAATTAGTTTTGAAAGCAGATTTTCTATGGCGCAAAGCTCTGGATTCTCTTTAAGGACTGATTCAATTCTCTTTTTAGACATTTGAAGCTTTTGTGAAACAGTCACTACTTCTGTCTTTAGCCGATCTCGATATTTGATCAACTCGTTTATTGAAGCTTGAAGCTCTTCTTGGCTGACTTCTGACATTAAAAAAAACTATTTTTTAGCCTTTTAGACACTATGGGTCAACTCGGGGTGCTTTGAGCTCATTATTAGGATTTGTCGGAAAGCCGTTGGAGTATGAAAGGGCGTTCAATGAAAAAGTGCAAAAACATTGATGTTTAAGAGCTTTGGTTCATAAGGGTTCGGTTACGAACCATTGCGGTCCTTTCTCAGTGGGCTGAGAGCCTTAGAAGCAAGGCGTAGGTTTACATAGTTGTTTGTCCATTTATACGGATTCCAAGTTCATAGGTTTTAGTCACCAGCCTTAAAAAGCGGTCTATGAGGCCAATATTATTTTTTGCATCCTCATAATCCTCTTCTTATTAAGTTTGGACTTAAAGCTTTATGGCTTCCCTAGATGGATTAGTAACCAAATTCATTTTTAACTGTCAGGCCATCAAATGCTCGACGCATTCTCACGTGCTGTAGTAAGTGCAGACGCCAAAGGCGCACCGATTGGGACTAATGAACTCGCTGCTCTTAGGAAGTATGTGGCTGATGCTAATAAGCGAATAGATGCGACTTTAGCGATCACCCAGAACGTTTCTTGTATAGCTGCTGATGCTGTTGCTGGAATGGTTTGCGAGAATACGGGAATGACTCAGCCTGGTGGTAATTGTTATCCCACAAGGAGGATGGCAGCGTGTCTCCGGGATGGTGAGATTATTCTCAGATATGTAAGTTATGCCCTTCTTGCTGGGGATCCTTCTGTTCTTGATGATCGTTGTTTAAATGGCCTTAAGGAAACCTACGCTGCTTTGGGTGTGCCAACTAAAAATGCTGCTAGAGCAGTGGAAATCATGAAGATTGCGACTGTAGCAATTATGACTGAGACAAATTCAGGACGTAAAATGTTCCAAGGTATAAACTCTGGATCTGGAGCCGATTGTCAAGAAATCGCGGCTGAGGCGGCTTCGTACTTTGACCGTGTTATAAACGCAATCACTTGAATAAATCTAGGTGTTATTCAAGTCAATCTCAAAGTTCTTCTAAAAGAGGGAGTTCATGAAATCTGCTGTCACAACAGTAGTTATATCCGCTGATTCAGCTGGACGTTTCCCAAGCCCAAGCGATTTTGAAGCGGTCAAAGGGTCTTTTGATAGGGCATCTGCTCGCCTGGAAGCCGCTGAGAAGCTTGCTGCAGGGATAGATAAAGTCACGATTGATGCTGTTGATGCTGTTTACAGCAAGGGAACATATGATCAAGCGAATAAAGATAAGTGCTATAGAGATATAAATCACTACTTACGTCTTATTAACTATTGCTTGGTCACCGGTGGAACAGGGCCTTTAGATGAATGGGGGATAGCAGGCATGCGTGAAGTAATTCGCGCACAAGTACTTCCTACAGCAGCTTATATAGAGGCTTTTACTCATATTAGAGATCGTGTTTGTGTCCCCCGTGATATGGATCAGCAGGCTGCAACAGAATTCAAGGGTTTGCTTGACTACTTGATTAATGCTTTATCTTAGAAAAATCTAATAACTTGTACATTTGAATCAAAAGATTGGAGTTGCAATTTATATAGTTAATTAAGAGTAAGCTGCTTTATCGCTTAATATTTAAATCGATGAATTAGGGAAGATTTGTCTCATTTATGATTATCGAAGGCAAATTTGAGAAAGGTGAGGTGCCAAGCTTAGAATCTTTATTTGAAGATTTTTTGCATCCAAATCCTAAGATAAACCAAAAGGCATACATGAAGATGGCCTTATATTGGCCAGAAGAGTCAATCGATATTTTTTTTGCAAATCTAGATAATAAGGACTTATTAATGAGAAGAAAGTGTGTAAAAGCATTAGGTGTTTTTGGTCAGTCTATATTCTCGAGGGTTGTTGAGCTTTATTTCTCTACAGATAATATCATTTTAAAAATCTCATGTTTGAAGATCTTTGTCCAGACTCTTAAGTATATGGAAGGAGAACTTTTCCCTGAAAGTGCAATGAAAGTTATTGAATCTGCTTTAAATGATGATAACTATGAATTGACTCTTACAGTAATTCCACTCCTAAAGCTATTAGGGGAACAGGGTTTTCCTCTCTTAGTTAAGACATGCAGGGATGAAAATGTTCTGAAAGCATTAGCTTCTGTAATGGCGATTAGTGAGATTGATGAACCTTCAGTAAAAGATTATTTGTGCATACTTTCTAGGGACCACTCTTTGGATAAGCTTGTTCGAGAAAGCAGTGGTCAGTCACTTAGAAACTTGAGACCTTAATTTAATCAATTAATCCTTGGTCTTTTTTCTTATATCTGTTAATTGAGATATTGCTAGTTCTAATACCTTGATAATATCTGGATTGGCTTCTGTAATGATTATCTTTTCAATAAATTCTATTGAATTAATGGCCTTTAATTGCATTAGTGATAAGGCAGCATTTTTTCTAACAATACCTTGATTATCAAATAGTTTCTTTCTAAGCAGCTCTTCAGCCCATTTTGCGTCTTGAAGCTTGCCTAGCAATGCGCATGCCTCGGCTCGTACCTCAAAGGAATCATCCTCTAGTGATTTGAATAAAATTTTTTTAGCTTCTTTATCCTCTAATGATTGGATTTGATCTCCCAGTGCACCAATGGCCGCGGCCCTAATCTCTGGGTGAGTTGATTGAGCAGCTTTGCGGATCGATTCAGGAGCTTCTGCTCCTACAAATGCAATTCCCCAAGTTGCTAGCCCTCGCTGCATAGATGAGCAATTGGGGTTGATAAGGATTTGCTTTAAAAGTTCAACAGCTTTCCCCCCGAAGATAGCCATGGCGCCTGCAGATGATCCTTGGACAACTGGATCTGGATCGTTTATCAGGGCTTCTAGTAGGTCAGGAAGTGCGCTGGGGTCTCCTATTAGTTTTAGAGTCTTAGCTGCACTACGCCTTACATTGACATTTGAGTGATTAAGGAGCGCCAGACGGAGCGAAGGGACTGCTCTAATACCAACTTTGCTAAGACTTTCTATAAAAATTCTTCTTAGTGGACCTCTTGTATCTCCAAGCCCAGCAACCATGCGGTTGATATTTTCTTGACTTGGTTTTGGAGACTTGCCACTTCGCAGATGAGCTGAAAGCTCATCTGCGTATAAAGCAGCTTCATCTTGATTAAGCTCTATTGGGTTCCAGTCGATGTTTTTTTATTAAATAGAGAACTTATTTTTTCTTGAGGACGATGGATCGTCAACCGATGTAAAAGAGTGATAATTGGAATTGGCTCTTGAAGAGTCCATGTATAAGTAAATGACTAGTCGAACTATGGATTCAACTTTCATTGTGATCTGGGAGAAATTCGATTACTTAGGACTCTAAATGCGATTTCCTTTTCCCTAGCTATGACTTTTGGATGATTTTTTATCTTTCTCTCTGCTTTCCTGAGCCTGACGTTTTAGTTAATTAGCTTCATAAGCCTGTGCCTACAAGTTCATTCGATAATCTGCCAAAACTAAGTCAGCGGGAGGCACTCAAAATCCTTGCAACCCCGATTGAAAAGCTTGAGTTGTCAAGTGATTATTACAAGGCTGTTTTTCATCTGCTCAAATATCCAGGAAGTCAGACTGAGCAAGCACTGATAAAGCTTGCTCAGTCTGACTCAGCTGAGCAAGCAGTTGTTATAGCCAGAAGAAAGGCGGTTGAAGGGTTAGCCCGTTTGAAGTGTGTTCACGCAATACCAGTCATTACTAAATGCTTGCCTAGTAATGATCCTTATCTTGTAGAAAATTCTGTTTGGGCTCTTAAGGAGCTGTGCTGCAAAGATCCCGAAGTTCATAAAACAATGATTTCACTTTTAGAAGACAGCACTCAAAATAGGCGGGTTATTATTCAGGCGCTTAGTGAACTTTCTGTAATTGATGCTTTACCTAAAATTAGAACTCTTTTTAATAAAAGGGGAATTTCGCTTGGCATAAGGGGGGCATCAATTGTTGCTATTTCAAAGTTTACTAGAGACAAGAAAATCCTTAATGAGCTTTCTTCCCATTTAACAGTTTCTAATCAGAATGATCGACACTGTGCGGTTCAAGATGTAATTGATAGTGGTGACTACCAGTTGCTCCCTCATGTATTGAAAGCACCTGTAGCATCTTCTTTTCGGATAAGAGCTGTTAACTCTCTTTGGCCTATAGAATTGAATACAATTAATGGTATTGAGCTTCTTGAAACAATTGATAAATTGATTGAAGATGACCCTAAGAATTTAAACCTTATTCATAAATATGATTTCATCCCAGATGATAATTTTTTAATCGAGGAGCTTTTTGGAACTGATTTTAGCAGATGTTATCTAGCATTAATGACTCTTTCAGAAAGAGACCCAAAAATAATATGGCAAAATATAGTAAATTACTTGGAAAAATTTCGACGAGATTATGGTTCTTTATACTTTTCGTTCCTTTTATTCAGGATGGTTAATGGTTGGAATAAAGACGCAATAATTCAAATTTCGGAATTGATACTTTCATCCCTCTTAGGAAGTTGGCCGGCTTATATGAAGTTCAGGCCTGCTGGAATATTGGCGCTTGGTTATGTTGATCCAGATAGATTTATAAGACATCTGCCTTTATTCCTGAATTGTAAAAGCACTCCATTTTGGGCTTGTAGATATGCTGCATTAAAAGCGATAGAGCATTTGCTAATAAATAATAAGTTGGTGTATAAATCTTTACTGGTTGATTCCCTTCCAGATGATCCCAATAGATTTGTTTCTTTAAAATTTAATGATTTAGAGGATAGGTACATATGATCAATTCGAATGCATTTTTCTATTCTAGAAAATAGACTAATTATTAGAAAAATCTTCATTTCTTCAACTTTTACAGATAATATTAAAGCATATTTGGCTTTCTCTTTATCCAGGATTTTTTTATTTCATTGCTTAAGTCTGAGACTCTTTTAAACCTTAGTGGACCATTGTTAGATCCCCAGGCGTGTTGATGTGTAGAGCGGTCAAAACCTTGGTCAAGGCTTATCCACGTTCCTTTTCCAAGCTCTACATTACTTGCTAGATAAGTTATTCTTCCGTCTCTTTCTATTAAGCATTTATTCCCAGGCTCAACTTTCCCCTGAAACGAGCCTGGTTTGATTTCAGTAAAATGCATCGAACAGCCAGCCCTTTTTGTTAGTAATCCTTTATTTAATGGCTTAAGAATTTCTGAATTAAAACCACCACCTGCAAATCTATCAGCGTCTAATATAGAGAAATTTTCTACAATAAAGATCTCTTTTTTTTTGGAGAGGATATGGACTCCTTGTCTATATGGAGTCCATGGGGAATAGTCATAACTTTGCTCGGAATAAAAAGCCGGCATTTTTAATAAGGACCATGGTAATGGCCTGAAGTAAATATTGATATGTGCAAAATCTTTTGGGCTTTCTTGCGACTGCTCCTTATTGCTGAATTTACCAGAAAGAATAGAAGCAAAAAAAATTAACGAGCCATCTTTCATTTTAGTTCGCTGAACCTTTCATACGTCGAATTTCAGAGGCAAAAGATGTTTGTAGTATTCCGGAACTTCCAGATATTCGAATAATCGAAGATCTACATCTTACATTTTTCGAGGCAAACCATATTTGCTCTTCTGCTATGGAATTCTCATACTCAGTGATCAACTCCAAAGAATCATTAGGAAGCAAAGTGTAATTGCAAATTACTTTTTGTCTCTCTGCATAACCCAGACTTCTTATCATTAGTCCAGTACTGTTTGATTTAGGCACTGGTATAAATATGCTAGAGCCTGAGGCCAAGTCTGTTTCTGATGCTTGTTCTCCCCAGTCACTATCTGCTTCCCAGGATATACGGAATGGACTAATTGGCTTACTATTTAGATTAGAGTAATAGTCTAATAGGGATGTAATCTCATTGTCTTTGGTTGATAAAAGCTCTATTTTTATATTGCTAATAATGTTGTCAAACTGTTGAAAAGCAAGAGAATGGCCACTTCTCATTGACCGCCAAGTCCCTTCGCTCTGAGCAATGAAATGCTCAATCTTCATCGAGCTTTGATTGCATATCAGCTGAATCACTCCTAGTAGCTTTTTGAACCATCCTGACCATTGACTCAACCATCATTGACATTGCCATAGGAACTTTCTTACCTGAAGGTGTTTTCGAAGACTGATTACCAGGCTCTTCGTTTGAAGGCGGCCTAAGTAGTGGCATCTTGGGTTTGGAAATTGGTGTGTTTGGGATTTGAATCTTATTCAAGGCTTTGCTATGAGCGCAACATACTTTTAAGGAGACTTAGTGGTGTAAGGCATTAATTAATTCTAAGGCCATGATGGAATTAATATTTTCTGATTTATACCTTGAGCTAAATTATATAGGAGTTGACTCCTCCCTTTACAAGAATCATCATTAAATTCTCTGCTATGTATTACATTATCACTTGTTGCAAAACTTCTGGTAAGGGAGCAGGTTTTGTTGAAGCTTGATGTAGTTAAGCCGCAGGGTGAATTCCAACTTCTAATATAAGGAACTATATCATCTCCAAATACTTCTTGATATTCAGGGGAGTCAATTAAAGTATCAACTTGCCTTGAGAAACCCTCATGGCTTATTATTTTTATATGCCTTACTATTTCACTTTGATCATTAGGTGGTCTGCCCAGTAAATGCTTGAAATTAAGTTCAATTGCCCTTTGCTGGCTCACAGAATAGAAGTAGTGCTCTAGATAGAAATCAGATTTAGCCAATTGCCTCACGAATTCACGAATAGTGAAGTCGCCATTTCTTAGTCTTCTTTCTAGTTCATAAGGACGCTCGCTTTCCATGGCATGGTAGTTGCCATAAATTTGTCTATACGAGGCTCTGATAGCAACGTTTAAAGCCTCATCATCATTAGGAGAATTCTGGTCAAATGTAAAGCCAAAAGGGCTCGTTCCATGATCTCTAGGACCTATGGCTATATGAAGCTTTGAACATGCTTGTCGCTTGAATGCCTCTATAACTTGATTGCTTTCCACCGCTGATTCTAATCCTGGCTGGCTAGCCGAGGTGGCTGTAAAGATATTTTTTTGCCCTGGCATGCATGCAGCTTTAGAGTGCATTATATAGCTAAATTTTTGACTACCTGATATTCTGGATTTACTAAAACGTATGGGATTTATGTTGATACTTTCTGCGCCAAATCTAAATGCACCAAAAGGGATTAAAGACATTGAATTACTATTGTGAGAGTTTAGTGCAATAAACTTTTTAAGGAGACTAATCTTTAAACTATTTTAACTATAGCAGACACTTCGTTTGTGTATTACGCATTAAGAAATTGTTCTTAATGAAAGGGCCTAGGATGCGATTATAGGTTTCTATTGACTAGAAAACATAGATATATATTATAGGCTGAGAATTTAAATCTTTATAACGTTAATCCATGTCAGCCATTATCAGCGTTTGAAGTTGACTATTTGTATCTTGCTTGAATCTATTAATGCTTAACTTTCCTAATACTAGTATTGCTAGGACCATTAGGAATGATTCAAGGGCAAAGACAAATGTAAAGGCTATAAAAGGACTCTCGGGTCCGCTAATAATTCGCCCTATATCAAGTAAGCCTCCCCCAAAAACTTTGCCCATGGCTCTTGAAAGTGCTTGAGCTAGGCCCCATATTCCAACAAATGTTCCGGCCACCTCCGGAAGTGTGAGGTCTAGCATTAATGAGAGAGCACTGTTGGTGCCAATCCCAGCAGAAAGACCAAATATCCCCATAACGATAAAGAGGCCATTTGTATCTTGTGAGATGCCAGCACCAATTAGTAATAGCAATGACCCCATGATCATCCAGCAGCCCATCCTGGCTGTTGAAAGTTTCCCTAGGCGCGGTGTGATCCATATCCCTGCTATTAAGAGGCCTAAAAGAGTTCCGCTCCCCCAGTATGCGTTTAGTAATGTGGTTTTAGATATTGGCATATTAAAAACTTCAGCACCATAACTTTCTAGAATTGGGTCCTGAAGGAATAGGCCAAGTGTATATAGAATCAGAAAGGTAAAGAATATAATTATTTGATTGCTTGATTTGACTAATTGCCAGGCTTTTTTAAGCCCAATAATTCTAGGCAAATCTTTTTCTTTTTGGAGCTTATTTCCTTCTTTGGGTTCAATACCCCAGCAAGCAAAGACTGTTAGGGCAAATATTATTATTGCGACTTTTTGCATAAAGTTTAGCAAGGCAGGTTCAAGTATTGCAGGGTCTTTCACTCCATCTAGGCTTCCCATTGAATTCGAAATTGCAATTGCCCCAACAATTATTCCAACTGTGAGCATTGCCCAAATAACACCGACTGCTCTAGGCCTTTCTTTCTCTGTTGTGAGGTCAATTACTAAAGCCAGATAAGGAGTACTTGCCAGAGAAATTGCCAATCCATAGAGAGCAAATAGTCCACAAAGTGCAATTGAGCATGTGAACTTTGGGAGCCAATTGTCTCCGCTTAATGCGTTTTCTGTGATGAATATCAATGGGATAGAGAGAGCTGCCATTAGGCAAAACCCTGCTGATCCAAGCCATATGTAAGGAGTTCGTCTTCGACCTTGAATAGGCCAGCTGTCAGAAATGTTCCCGAACAGGACTCTTGAGGGAGCCATTAGTTGTTCGAACGCTAGCCCACCCCCTACTAATAATGCAGGGAATGCAAGCTCAGAAATCATTACTCTGTTGAGCATTCCAGCGAAAATGACAGCAAGGCAACCTAGGCAGCCTTGAAAAATACTTAATCGGGCTAGTTTTAGTGGACCGAAATCTGTTTTAGGCATTGGCTTTTTTGGCTAATGAATGGCCTTAATAAATTTGAGAGGGGGTCATAGGGACAATCTTGATTCTTTCATTGACTTGAGATGGACAGTTCGTCTAGTGCCGATACCATCAGCGAGAATCTTTGCAGGAGAAAATTCCTTATGGTTGTTAGTGATTCAAACACTTCATTTGAAAACCTTGTAAGTGAGAAACTTCAGACATTCAGTCAACTTACTGAATCTTTGACATTAAGGCTTCTCGAGTTAGAAGAAAGGATTAATGGCCTTGAAGGAAAAATCGCAACTAAGAATGACTCTCAACCAGGGAGTACATATAAATTGCTTGTAGAAAGTGAGGCACGACTAAAGCATTTGCAAGGGTTATTGGATGGAACGAATGAAGGGGATCAAAAGCTTTATCAAGACCCATCTTTATCGAATAATGATTCCCATGAATCAAATGCAGGTATAGAGGAAGAACTGCTGACTCCACTATCAAGTTCCATGAGGAATCCTCATATAGTTGAAGACGAAATATGTATCGATGATTATCAGCAGGCTAATCTCGACGATTCCGTTATTCAGCTTCAGCAAGAAGAGCAAATCGGCAATTGTGGTGAAATTGACGATATTGATGCTTCTGAGACCTCTTTGCTTTCAGCATGACTTCTTCTTAATTAGAAAGATTAAGAAGGCGAACCCTAAAGGCTCCTATTTGTTTGGCCAGTAATGGTTCATCCATCATGAATGGATGGTCATTTAATTTTTTTAGAACTTCGCAAAGTCTTTGCTCTGTGTCGAAGCCTTTATTTGCGTGTTCTGATTCAGATTGCTTCCAGGCCAGATCAAATGCCATGGCAAAACTATCGGCATTGTTGAATACTTGTCCGTTCTTTTCGCTGGGCGTTGAGAATGACACAGCAAATAGCATCTTGTATTAATGCCAGGACCCAGATTTGAACTGGGGACACGGCGATTTTCAGTCGCCTGCTCTACCAACTGAGCTATCCCGGCGTGTCGACTAGCGATCTATCAATTTTAGATCACTGCGTGATGCCTTTTCTAATCAACTCCTAACAATAAGCTTTTGACTACAGAGTTAGTTCTAAAGATGTTGGAATTGGAAATAGGTTTTAGCTTTTTTGGTGAGGGAGGGAAGTTCCCTTACTCCTGAGTTAAATCCTTCGGGATTGCTTTAAGCATAGAGATTAGAGTTTGATGGGCATCTTCGCTATCTAAAAGGGTATGGTCAAAACTTATTTCGACTAAAGTCTCATCAGCAAGAAGTTCCATTTTTTCAGGGCTGATATTTATTAATGCTGCTTTATTCGTTTTAGGTAGCCCCCCATAAAAACGAGCATATGCGATGACTGCATTTTCATGGTCCTTATTCATATGATTGCAGATTCGCTGGCTGCATTCTGAATTAATTGGTGTTGCTTTCATTGATAGAGGAAATAATTATGAATTAAGTATGGTCTAAATTCGTGCGAATTAATTGTGTCAGCTTAGCTTTTCCCATAAAAGTATAGTTAGGTTTATGCTGCTAAAGATTACATAGCTTGTTAGTAATAAGAAGGTTCCAATAATAAGGGTTTTTCGTATTATTGAGGTCATAGATTTGATTGGAATAGAGAATTGTTTTGTTCCTTACTAGAAAGTTTTGATGAAACCCCCTTGATAGCTAACCTCGCGACCCCCTTTGCGGAGTTGGCTTTACTGGTATGAATTGGAATTTCTAAAATCCTTTCTCGTAATTTCCTCCATTGGGGATTCTTGGCTCCACCACCAATTGTTATAACCCTTTTGGGCTTAGGTGCCCCTAGCTCTACAAGTCGCTCCCACCCTTGGGCTTCAATTTTTGCAAGGCCTTCCAGTAATCCATGTAAATAGAGTGAATCGCTTATAGGACGTGGGGTAAGGATTGGTTGAAGTTTTGGGTCGTCGACTGGGAATCGTTCACCTGGAAAGGGTAATGGCCTGAGCATTAGTCCACTTTCAGTTTCTGGATTAATTTGCCTGCTTAGTTCTTTCAGTTGTTCATCGCTGAAGATTTGTTTGAGTAAAGCCCCACCCGCATTAGAAGCACCACCGCATAACCAATTCTCTCCAATGCGATGATTAGTTATTCCTGAGCCAATAATTGGGCACTCAACAAATCGCTTGAGAACTATTGTGCTCCCGAGAATGGTTACTCCGTCATCTTTTCCAGGGTTTACTCCCAGAACAGCTGCGTTGGAATCCGTAGTACCTGATACAACAAGTGTTTTGGGAGGTAAAGATAGATATTTGGATTTTTGTGAGGAGATTGTTAATAGAGGACTGCCACTTTTGACAATTTTTGGAAGGGCTCTCTTCCAGCTAATTCTGGAGAAGGCTTGTGGCCAATTATTGTTAATTAGATTCCATCCAAGACGAAGGTTGTTCCCTTCTTCGCCCCAAGTCCAATCATTAATTAACCATCCGCTTATCCAGTCTGCCTGATGTCGCAAAAGAATATCTTCCCCATGATGGTCAATGAGCCTTAGCGCTCTGGCAAGACTGCTACTCGTGCTTGAAGCTAAAGCGCCATCTTGGACTAATTCCTTGAGTTTTGACTCTTGTTCGGGACAGGATAATGAATATGGGAGTGCGTTTTGAAGAGGTGTTCCGTTTCTTTCACATGCCAAAAGGGTTCCAGAAGTCCCATCAACTGCTATTGCTACAACTTTCTCCTTAATCGTTTTGGGAATATTTTTTATAAGCAAGGTGCAACAGATAGTCCAATCTTCTGGGCTTTCTAAACTTTCTTGGTAAGAGGTTTCGGATGTATGAATTAACTCGTTTTCAAAATTTATGACGGCTAAACGAACTCCGCTAGTGCCTAAGTCGATACCAAGCACAAGTGGATCCCTCGACATTGAAGAATCAGTTGTCTTGATTGAATTGACTTTGTTTTAAGCGAAGCTCAGAAGCTTTATTCTTTACATCTTCCCAAGGAAGGTCTAAATCTTCTCTGCCGAAATGACCATATGCGGCAGTATCTCGATAGAAGCGGCCACCTCTTTGGCTTGGAAGTGTCCGTAAGTTGAAAGTATTAATGATGGCTCCTGGACGGAGATCAAAATTTTCTTCTACTAAGCAAGTCAGCTCTGAGTTTGAGAGTTGACCTGTGTTAAAAGATTCCACCAAGATAGAAACTGGTTGAGCAACCCCAATTGCATAGCTCAATTGAACCTCGACTCTTTTTGCCAATCCTGCAGCGACAAGACTCTTTGCTACAAAACGGGCTGCATAGGCCGCAGAACGATCCACTTTAGTTGGATCTTTCCCAGAGAATGCCCCCCCTCCATGTCGGGCATATCCTCCATAAGTATCGACAATTATCTTCCTTCCAGTAAGTCCAGCATCTCCTTGAGGTCCTCCAACAACAAATTTCCCGGTCGGGTTAACTAGGAATCTTGTTTGTCCTTTTTGTGGCTTAAGTGGGAGGTCAGCGGTTGCGGGCTCAACTACATGCGTCCATAAATCTTCTTTAATCCTTTCAAGGACGGCACTTTCATCTTTCTGACCCGCAACTTCTGCGGAGTGTTGGGTAGAAATTAAGATCGTATCGATTTGAATTGGCTGATCATTTTCATATACAACGCTTACTTGGGTCTTCCCATCAGGCAGAAGATAGCTTAAGGATCCATCATGTCTAACTAAGGCAAGTCTTCTGGCAAGTCTATGAGCAAGGCTTATTGGGAGAGGCATAAGCTCAGGGGTTTCATCGCAGGCATAACCAAACATGATTCCCTGATCGCCTGCACCTACTCTGTCGAGCGGGTCTCCATCATGGTCATTAGCTTCATCAACTCCTTGAGCGATATCAGGAGATTGTTGATCGAGAGCTACTAGAACAGCGCAGCTATTTGCATCAAACCCTCCAGCGGCAGCGCCGGAATAGCCGATTTCGCGTATTACGCCTCGGGTCAAATGAATAAAGTCAACCTGAGCCTTTGAGGTTACTTCTCCAGTAATTAGGCATAGACCTGTATTCACAACGGTTTCGCAAGCCACTCTGCTTGATGGGTCTTGGGCAAGCAGGGCATCTAGAACAGCGTCGCTAATTTGATCACAGATTTTATCGGGATGTCCTTCTGTGACTGATTCAGAAGTAAATACGTAACGACTCATGGGGAATCAGAGTAGATCGTTACTTTAGGGTGTTGCTTTTACAGAAAGATCATTCCAGTGATGGATTAAGTATTGATGTTTAGTCAGCTCAGGAGGGTTGGCCCAGCCTGCTGTGTATCCAATTGATAGACCAATCCCAGCTTGACGTGCCATATCTAAATCTGTGTCTGCATCACCTATGAGGGCGCATTGATATGGAGAAAGGCCGATTTTGTGGCAAAGACCTTTCACTGCATCTGGGGAAGGCTTCTTGGGATTGTCTTCAGCGCTCCAGTAGTTAGCTATTAGATCTTTAAGATAATTTCTTTCTAAGAAGCTTTGAATTCCTTCTTGGCTGTCGTTACTAATTAATGCACATACTGAGGCTGTCTTTTTTAGTTCTTTTAGTACTTCTAGAGCACCTGGGAGAAGGTTCCGATTATCAGAGTTTGATATCTGATTTTTTCTATCAAAACTGTCTGAGGTCGAAAAGACTTCTTCTGCAAGATTTAATGCGTTAGGCCAACATTCACCAAAAGAGCAGAAAATACTTGCAGTTGCTAGCAAGTTTTCCTGGCGTGCAGCAATAGCCAGAATGCCATCAGCTCTGACTCCTTTACTACTTAGACCATAGGTTGAAGCCAGGAGAGCACTAAGCTTTGAGACTTGATTGGTTGAGTATCCAGAATTCTTGAAAAGATTAATAGCTTTTTTTACTCTCTGTTTACCTAGTTTGATGAGGTGGGCTTCGCTATTAGAAAGGGTACCGTCTTTATCAAACAGCACTCCTTTTACACTGCCAATGGGATCACCTCTCAACCAAAGTTGAGTCATTTAGGAAGAAATTCTTCTAAACCATCATTGAGGGGGTTGGATCTTCTCCTTCCTCTGCTTGTTCAAGCAACATTTGTTTATAACGTGCTGCCATCTCTTCGGCTTTATCAAATACTTTTTGAGGGTCTGTAAGCATGTCACCTGGTTCTGGTTCAAGTGCTTTTGTGGAAAGAGATATGCGACCTCGTTCTGCATCAAGGTCGATAATCATTACTTTCATTTGGTCATTGACATTTAATACTGAGTGTGGAGTCTCAATATGCTCATGACTAATTTCAGATATATGTAATAACCCGCTAACTCCTCCTATGTCTATGAAGGCGCCATAGGGTTTAATTCCTCTAACGGTTCCAATTACTACTTCACCTACTTCCAGGCGATTCATCTTTCTTTCAACAAGAGCTCTTCTATGGCTTAGGACTAAACGATTTCTTTCCTCATCAACTTCGAGAAATTTCAAAGGTAAGAAATCTGCTACAAGTTCTTCTTTGGCTTTGCGAGTACTTATATGTGATCCAGGTATAAAACCTCGTAGTCCTTCAACCCTAACTAGAGCACCTCCACGATTAGTGGCGAATACTTCGGAATATATAGTCGCATCTTCTTTTTGTAGCTGCCGAACTCTTTCCCACGCTCGTTGATATTCAATACGGCGAATTGAAAGAGATAGCTGACCATCTTCATTCTCTTCACTCATTATGAAGAACTCTCTGATTTCCGAAGGTTGAAGGACATCGCTGAGCCCTTCAACTCTATTGATTGAAACTTCTTGAAGGGGCATGAAAGCGGCTGTTTTGGCCCCTATATCGATCATTGCCCCTTTTGTCTCAAGAGCAAAGACCGTGCCATTTACTATGTCACCAGGCTTGAAATTGTAGTCATATTTGCTCAGTAGAGAAGCAAATTCATCAAGAGTAAAACCTGCTCCATCTAAGTCTTTTTTGGCTGGTCTGCTAGCAGGGTCATCGGCTGGCGGTACTTCCTGCTCAATGTCCAGGTTTTCATCAGCCATTGCAGCTTCTTGAACAGAAGGATTCTCTTCAGAAGGTTTAGAGGTGGCTTGTTCAGCTGTATTTTCTACAGCTGATTCTTGAACCTGTTCAGTGGAACTAGCAGACATAAAAGGGTGGCGGTCTGCTTTGCAGCAGTGCGATAGGTTTCCGTTTGGCCCGCCGACCTAACGGATTTGGTAATTCACTCTACATATGCGCTTATCTGCTTTAGCCCACAGCTGCTAATTCGCTTTTATTTGCATTAATACTTTCGAGTGCTTGAACGAAATCATTGATGCTTCTGAACTGGCTATATACCGAAGCAAAACGGACGTAGGCAACTTCATTAATGTTTTTGAGCTGGTCAAGAACCATTTCTCCAATTTCTGAACTTCGAACTTCTTTGTTGCTTCTTTGTTGGAGTTTTAATTCAAGCTCGTCAACCATTAACTCAAGTTTTGTTGTTTCTATAGTCGTCTTTTCACAGGCCCGAGAAAGTCCATTGAGAAGTTTGTTTCTACAAAATATTTCTCTATTGCCATTTGTTTTTAGGACCGTGATTGGAACTGTTTCTACTCGCTCATAAGTAGTAAACCTAAAGTCGCAATTAAGGCATTCCCTTCTTCGACGGACACTTCTCCCTCCATCGGCAGCCCGGGATTCCAGGACACGGCTATCTGTGTTTTGGCAGGAAGGGCACTGCATGCCCACTTAACCCCAATGTATTTAATCTCACTTTATACATTGAATTGACTTCTGAGAAGGGGCTGTCTATTAGGAACTTTAAAAAAGACATTTATTAGGTTCTTGGCGAATAAAGCTTTGGGAGGTTTTGGATAGATCATTATTAGATTTTTGCAAAAAAAAGCCCCCGTTTTTAGCGGGGGCTTTTTTAGGCCTTTTTACTTGTCGAACTTCGGTGGGTCACGGAATGCAACCGCGAAGAAGAGAGTTCCTAGGGCCAGAGTGAGGATTAGGACGTACGAGAAGGCTTCCATCTTGCTATCAGGTGAGTAAAGGTGAGTTTGGCTTAGGCGCGACCAGGGACGCGACGTGTGGACTCGTCACCCAGCTTCTGGAATAAACCGAATTCCACCTGTTCGCCAAGATCTGGATCGATACCAGCGAAGGTGTCGCGGTAAAGAGTTCTGGCAGCATGCCACCAGTGCCCAAAGAGGTAGAGCAATCCAAAGCATGCGTGAGCAAAGGTAAACCAGCTACGAGGAGAACTACGGAAAACTCCGTCTGACTTATAGCGTTCTCTATCGAACGCAAAGGATTCTCCAAGTTGGGCTTTACGAGCTAGACGCTTAACGATTACAGGGTCTGTGAAAGTTTTGCCATCAAGCTCACCACCATAAATAGTGGCTTTCACACCGGTTTGCTCGAAGGAATACTTCGCTTCGGCTCTACGGAATGGAATGTCAGCCCGGACATTACCGTCTTTGTCTTCAAGTAAAACTGGGAAGTTCTCGAAGAAATTAGGAATCCTGCGGACTTCTAGATCGTTGCCTTCATTGTCAGTGAAAGCGATGTGGCCATTCCAACCTGTTGGAACGCCATCACCATTGACCATTGCGCCTACGCGGAATAGACCTCCTTTTGCAGGGCTATTGCCTACGTAATCATAGAAGGCTAGTTTCTCAGGGATTGAGGCATAGGCTTCTGCCTTGCTAGCCCCATTGTCCATAGCTGTTTGAACTCGACGATTTATCTCGTTTTTGAAATAGCCAGAATCCCACTGATAGCGAGTAGGGCCAAAGAGTTCAACAGGAGTGGTGGCTGAGCCATACCACATGGTTCCTGAGACAACGAAGGAGACGAATAAGGTTGCAGCAAGAGCACTTGCTAATACTCCCTCGAGACTTCCCATCCTGAGGTTTGTATAAAGCCTCTCACCAGGTCGGTTGGTGATATGAAAAATTCCACCAACAATGCCTATTAGGCCAGCGCCTATATGGTTGGCAGCAATTCCACCTGGGTTAAAAGGGTTGAATCCGTCTGCACCCCAAGCTGGTGCAACAGGTTCAACATGACCTGTTAGGCCATAAGGGTCTGAGACCCAAAGCCCAACGGTTGCGCAGTGAAATGCTCCGAATCCGAAGCAAGTAAGTCCTGCAAGGAGTAGATGGATTCCAAAGATCCTTGGCAGGTCAAGCGCTGCTTCTCCTGTGCGGGAGTCTTCCCAGAGTTCAAGGTCCCAGTAGGTCCAATGCCAGATAGCTGCCAACATCAGCAGACCACTGAAGACAATATGTGCTACGGCAACGCCTTCAAACGTAGAAAACGGAAGAGCCTTGCCCCAGAAACCTAATGAATCAAGGTCAAAGGCGGAAGTAGAACCGGTAAGGTCCCAGCCAGACCAGCTGCTTGTTACGCCTAGGCGGGCCATAAAGGGCATGACATACATGCCTTGGCGCCACATTGGGTTTAGTACTGGATCTGAAGGGTCAAAGATGGCCAATTCGTAAAGGGCCATGGAGCCGGCCCAGCCGGCTAAAAGAGCTGTGTGCATGAGGTGCACGGCCAGAAGGCGGCCAGGGTCGTTGATTACGACTGTGTGCACCCGATACCAGGGCAATCCCATGGGTCAGGTTCGTGGAACGAAGCGGCTTAATGCAGCCATTCCGACCGATCGTAAAGGTTCTGCTTAGTGGCAAGGGGGTTCTTGTCGCTAGCTGCAACGTGTAGTGATACTCAAGTTGGCTGAATTGTTTCTGTATTGATGGGATGAAAGAGAGATTCGGACCCTAATTTGTCGGTTATGCGCTCGGTCACAAATCGCAATGCCGCAGGCCTTATTTGGGCTATTTATCCAAATTTTTCTTGGCCAAAGATTTTGGTTTTTGATCAGAAAAGCAATTAAAAGCCATCAGGGTTGTGATTTTTGCTGGCTGATTTTGAGCGAATCCTGACTTAAGGGAGCTGCTTAGGCTCGATTGAGATGAATTAAATAGCAATAATTGCCACTTTTTTTTTGAGACCTTCTCAATAGTCAGTAGTGGCAAGTCTTTTCAGGCTTTTATGGATCGTTTGGAGATATCTTGAATGAGTGATTTTGTGTTCTCTGCTGCTAAGCAGAATGACAAGCCCTTGCTTTATTGCTGTTTAAAGGGCCTGCCGGTGATACGTTCTCGGTATCACCATCTTTGGTCATGGAAACCACCAACTTCGGCTTTGTCGCCAGTCTCCTATTCGTTGGGGTTCCGACGATTTTCCTTATTGGTCTCTATATATCGACCAGTGATGGAGAGAAGTCGAGTTTCTTTTCAGCTTCTGGCAAGGGCAAAATTGGCCCAAGCAAGTAAGACAGACTTACTTGTTGCCTTCTTAGGAGACTTAGCCTTTATATAGGCTTTTTAGAGCAGTTGTTAGAACTGGTCTAAAAGATTGTCCTGTCAAGCTTTAGGCCTTTTAAAGGTTTGTGCTTTTGGTTGTCATCAAGACTAGGGAAATGCTCTGGTCAGATTTTTATTGGCTTACGTCTATTCCCTAGAAATCGGGGGTTATGGATTTTGTTTTCTGTTAGTTCTTAAGCACTAACCATTTGAAATGTCATCTTTAGAGATTCTCTCTACAGATCTTTTGGCTTGGCGGAAGCGTCAGCTTGAAAAGGGTGGAAGATTGGTTGATTTGGATTGGCTTTTGGATATTGAAGGAGGTTTGAGCTGGAGCGAATTACAACTTCTAATAATTGAACCAAGTAGGAAAGTTTTTTTAGAGCAACCTTTTAATGAATTAGAAAGGATTTGGCTAAAACATTTAGATGATCACACCCCTCTTCAGTACTTAACTGGTCGCTGCCCATGGAGGGATTTTGAGTTAGAAGTTAATCCTGATGTACTTATTCCTCGTCAAGAGACCGAGCTTTTAATTGACCTTGCCTTGGACCGTGCAAACTCTTCTGATGTAGGCAGTTGGGTTGATTTAGGGACAGGTTCAGGTGCTATCGCAGTTGCATTGGGGAGAGCATTGCCTAGGTGGCATGGATTTGCGGTTGATAAAAGTTCTGAGGCCCTTCTAATAGCAAGACGAAATATTGAACACTTGGCGCCAAAAGCACAAATGGATTTTGCAATTGGAAACTGGTGGAAGCCTCTTAGGCCTTTTTGGGGCTCTCTAGACCTTGTTTTATGCAACCCCCCTTATATTCCTTCTGAATTAATAGATAAGCTTGATCAAACTGTAAAAAGTCATGAGCCCCACTTGGCACTTTGTGGAGGTATGGATGGACTTATCGAGTGCAGGAAGGTTTTGGCTGGTGCATTTAAAGCTCTTGCTCCTTTGGGATGGTTATTGATGGAGCATCATCATGATCAAAGCGATGAGATTATGGAATTAATGAGAAAAGAGGGATTAGAAGAAATATCTTTTGAGACAGACCTCCAAGGGGTTAGGAGATTTGCTATTTGCAGGCGCCCTTAATTCTTATCTTGGTGAAAGGTTATGAGCTTGCCTCAATCATCGATTTTTGACCCTTATTCTTTAGCCAAGCTCATAGAAGCTGGCTCGCCTGTTTTGATGCCTACAGATACTCTTCCTGCATTAGCGGTTAGACCAAGTTTTGCAGAAAAGGTTTGGAGGATTAAGCAAAGGCCCAAAGAGAAGCCTTTGATTCTTATGGGTGCTTCTCCTGAGGATCTATTTGAAGTTGTCTCACAAGTGGCAATTGCTGATGCTTGGGCAATGGCTAACTCTTACTGGCCTGGTGCCCTAACACTTGTATTGCCCGCCTCTGGTGCGGTGGTTGATGCCTTAAACCCAGGTAGAAGCTCAATAGGAATGAGAATCCCTGATTCATTAATAGCAAAAGAATTTTTAAAGATAAGTGGTCCTCTTGCGACTACTAGTGCGAACTTGGCTGGGGAACGGCCTTCATTTACTGCAAATGATGCAGCGGCTTGTTTCCCTGATTTGCCTTTGCTAGGCCCAATACCTTGGCCAAAATCTTCTTGTCAGGCGAGCACGTTGATTAGCTGGCAGGAAGAAGGGTGCTGGCAGTTGTTGCGAAAAGGTGCTGTTATGCCTTCAAAGCTCTGAATTAATGCTCTTGCTTATTGGAGTTGTAATGCTGATTCAAGCTAGCTTTCATTGGTTTTTGAAGCCTTTGATTTTGCTTTCCACGCCGATCTTGGAGCTTCGATGGATACCGTTGATTCTTTTGATTGTGCTTGCTTGGCTTGTTTCTGGTAGAAAACAAGAAGATTTCTCTGGCTGAAACTCCTAACGATAGTTTTCGTAAAGGTTATTTGTAGTATTAATTGATAAGTTATGGAAATTCTCTTGAGCTTTTTTTGTTTATTTTTTAGATATGCTTTTTATAAGCATTTTAAAGTTCAATGGAAAACTAAATTTTAAATCAAGTTTCTCTTTCCCTCTATATCTTCTCGAAGATTTTAATGCCGGCTGACGGATTTGAACCCACGACCTTCGCTTTACAAAAGCGCTGCTCTACCACTGAGCTAAGCCGGCAATTGCTTTGTATATTGATTCTAACTAATGATTCGATCCTTTTGAAGGCCTGAGGGGATAGCCAGGCTTGTGTGGCGAGATTTTTGCAATTGTTAATCGAAGCTATGAATAATTGACTTCATCTAGCCAAAACACTATTCATACTAGGTAGATAAACGTTTTTTGTATGGATTGATTCCTTGTTTATCTTAAAGAAAAGAACTCTCGCCTTAAATGCCTTTGATGACTAGTTCTCTTCTTAAATTTTAACGACTTAATAAGTCGGTAGATTTATGGTCAATTGGTTAATTAAGCCTGAGATTCGTCTTCTAATGGCAAAGGTCTTTTAATTGGCAGATTCGCAACTAGGGCTGTCATTCTGTCTTCGGTTTCAAGGCTAACAGCCCCTTCCTCTATGTCGATTTCTACATATTTAGCAACTACTTCGAATATTTCTTTCCTCATTTTTTCCAATAATTCTGGACTTAAGTCGCTGCGATCATGTGCAAGGACTAGTTGAAGTCGCTCTCTTGCTGTGGATGCACTGGATTGTTGGCGTCCTAGCAACTTGTTGAGGATGTCACGCAGGGTGGTCATTGCTTCAGAAGATCTTGGTTTGAATCAAGCGTCTCAGCTTGTCGCCGAGGCCTTTGCCCCCTTTCGAAGGGTCAATTAGTGGAATGTTCTCACCTTGAAGCCGACGAGCAATATTTGAGTAGCATCCAGCAGCTGGAGAGTTGCCATCATTAAGAGTTAATGGCTCTCCTCGGTTAGTGCTGATGATTACTTGCTCATCCTCAAGAACTATGCCAAGTAGTGGCAAGGCGAGAATGTCTGTTACATCTTCTATCCCAAGCATTTCTTGATTGGCAATCATTTTCGGCCGTACTCGGTTTAGTACTAATTGAACGGGTTTTACTCCCTGGGTGTTGAGGAGTCCAATGACTCGATCAGCATCTCTTACTGCTGACACCTCAGGAGTTGTAATCACTATTGCTTCTTCGGTTGCTGAAGCGGCATTTTTGAAGCCGTCTTCAACTCCAGCAGGACAATCAATTAAGACATAGTCAAATTGCTCGGCAAGCATCTTGACTATTCGTTGCATGTCATCGGGCTTTAACCACTCCAGCATTCGAGGGTTGCCCGCTGGTAAAAGAGCAAGATTTGGTTCTTGCTTGTGTTTCACAAGTGCTTGTTCTAAGCGACAACTTTCTTCTAGAACTTCTTGAGCTGTATATACGATTCGATTTTCTAGGCCTAAAAGAAGGTCAAGATTCCTCAGGCCGAAATCGGCATCAAGAACAACAGTACGAACCCCTTGCCTAGCGAGAGCAATCCCTAGGTTGGCTGTCAGAGTCGTCTTGCCGACGCCTCCTTTGCCAGAGCAGATAAGTATGGTGCGTGTCTTAGGCGCCACGGGCCAATAAAAAGTTATGAAAGCTTAATGGGCCTTGGTTAAAGGTCCAAATTTTAGGTACAAATTTTGCATTAATAGTTTCTGAAATTTATGAAATGTTTGTTTTGGCTGACCATATAGGGGCACTTCCCCAGCATTTTGGTTGGTTGCCTTTGGTTTTTAGCTATGAAATATAAGTATTGATTTTGTTTAAAGACCCACTTTTAGTAGGCCTGATAAGGATTTTTCCGTCTTCTAATATTGCCTCTTCAGCTAATCCAGGAGTGGGGTCTTCATCTGGACCACGTGCAATTGCATCTGCAATACGAAGTTGCAGCGGTTTAAGCCGTAATGAAATTATTTTTGCGTTTTTATCTCCCCATTGCCCTGCATGTGCAATTCCTCTAAGACACCCCCAGACCATTACATCTCCTCCAGCAGAAATTTTTGCTCCTGGGTTGACATCTCCTAATACAAGTACATCCCCTGCTGTATTTAGATGATCTCCAGAGCGGAGAGTGCCTTCATGAAAGAGAACTTTGGAACCATTCAATTGATTATTTTGGTCTTCTGTGGAGACATTTTCGGGGGGCCTATTTGAGGTATCTAGAAATGCTTGATGCCCTAAAGCGCTTGCAGTTACTACTGTCTCAGGGACTCTGGATTTGATGCTTTCTATTTTCAACCCTTTTCTTTCTATTAGATCTGTAAGTTGCTTCAACTCTCGGCAGCCGAGATGCCATTCTCCGCAATGAAGGTCGATAGAACCTTTTTCAAAGTCTTGTAGAGATTTTGGCAATGATTCTCTCCAATGGGCCTTACGGTTTGGGGGGAGTGCAATTATTTTCCGTGAATATTCTGTGGTCATTCTTTAAAGGGAGTTAGGAGTTGTTTTGAAGTTTTTGAACCTTATCTTTAAGTTCTTGATGAACCTCCCTTGGGTGAATTAACCATGTTGATCCAATAGGGTCTATTAGGCTTTCTACTAATGGTGATTTTGTTTCTAATGCGGTTAAATCTTTTCCATCCCATAACCTTAAGCCACCAATGTATGGATGGTATCCATGTGGTTCAGCATGCCTTAAGCCACAACTAAATGAAGGATCCTGGCCATCTCTTTCTACTAAGTTTCTGGCAAAAGCTAGAGCTTCTAATTGTTCGCAATTACTTAAATGTCTGATTTCAATTGCCTTTAGAAGATTTCTATTTAATAACCTTGAGCATAATTCTGATAATTGCTCTGGCCCTTCTTCTTTCCAATGTATTAAGTGATAGCCAGTTCTTAGATCATCATTTGCAAGAAATGTTTCCAGGTTGATTTCATTGGGCTCCCACAACCATTTAGCCATAGATTTATCTGCCCAGATTTGATTAGGGCCTAATTCCCTGGCTAGTTTTACAATTTGCTCTAAAAGCCAGGTGCATACCTCATTTAGGCGATGGTTATAGACGCTTCTATACATAAGATTTCTTACTATTAAATAGTGCTCTACTGCAATCAATCCTTTTGGATGAATGGCTAGCCCTTCATCCGGTGCAATGGTAAGAGCAAGAAGTATGCGATCTAGATCAGGATTTCCGAAGTTTGTACCTGTGCTGTAGCTGTCTCGAAGTAAATAGTCCAGACGATCACAGTCAAGCTGACTGCTGATTAATGCCTTGATCGATGGATGAGGGACTTCTTTCCCTTCAAGCAGATTACCTATTGCATTGGCTGTTCCAGGCTTATAAGCCTCAAGAATATTTCTTAGATCTGGGTGTTCTCTAACTAATCGGGATGACCAGGCTTCGTGCTTTAAGCCAAACATCTCTTCACCAGTATGGCTTAGTGGACCATGGCCTACATCATGTAGAAGCGCTGCTCCGTAAAGGATTCCCCTGAATTCTTCGAGCCCTTTATTGAATTTGATCAGTCTATTAAGGGCTCTTCGTGCGAGATGGAATACCCCTAATGAATGAGTAAAGCGACTTGACTCTGCTCCATGGAACGTAAGAAAGGCTGGACCCAGTTGTCTGATGCGTCTGAGCCGTTGAAATGGAGAAGCATCTATTAATGCAATTACCATTGCTTCGGATCGGTCTTTCTTATCTAGGACTATTCCCCCATGAAGTGGATCGTGATAGGTGCGATCGCTCATTTATTAATTAGTAATCGGAGCTATCGGGTTTACAAGGGTATTAATGCTTGAGGCGACTTTATCGGCTGAGTCTGAAGAAGGTTCTTGGGAAGAAGCTTCTTCGAGGTTTTGTCGATCTAATTGCGCCTCCATTAGTAGCTCAGCGTCATGAAGCCATCGGTCATCAGTAGAACCTGGGTTAAGAGGTTCAGGGGTATCAAGAACCCTGTCGGGCTCAATTCCTAGATTTTGAATATTTCTGCCTCTAGGGGTTAAGTAGCCTGAGACAGTAACTGCTAGACCACTTCCATCACTCAAACTGGTAAGAGATTGGATCAATCCCTTCCCAAAAGTTTTGCTACCAAGAATTTGAGAACGGTCATTGTCTTGTAGTGCGCCAGCAAGTATTTCGCTTGCACTTGCGGTACCTCCATTGACAAGGGTGACCATTGGTCCGTCATAGAGGGACTCAATCCCAGCAGGAATAGAATCACTAATACCATCACGGTTCTTCGTTTCTACAATTGGTGCATTGCTTAGGAAGGAATCTGCTACTGCAAGGCCAGAGCTAACAAGGCCTCCTGAGTTGTTTCTTAAATCGAGAACTAACCCTTCAATATTTTTTTCAGCAAGCTCTTGTAGGGCCTCAATAACTTGCTGTGGCACACCTTCGCTGAATTGCGTGATTCTTAGATAGCCAAGAGTGTGTGTTTCATTCCTTAACCGTCTGGTGCGAACTGGCCGAAGGTCGACACTCCTTCTCTCAAGAGTTATTTCTTCGCTAGGGCCATTGGGTGGTTGAAGTTCTATTAGGACTTCTGACCCAATCTCCCCCCTGAGTCTTGCCGCAGTTGCCTCAAGACCTAAATTTTTTGGAGATTGTCCATTCACGCTTAATACGGCCGTTCCGCTGACTATCCCTGCATCTGCAGCTGGCGAACCTTCAAGAGGAGCAATAACAACTATTTGTCCATCTTCTGCTCTGGCTCCTAATTGAAGACCTACGCCATTTATTTCACTTCCAAGGTTGCTTGCCTTCATTGCTTCATAGTCTTTAGGTCTTAATAGTCTTGTGTATGGATCTCCTAACGGAAGCAACATGCCTTCTATAGCTTCATAAGCATCTTCACTTGTTGAAATTTGTTTTTCGAGAGCTTGTTGCCTTAGTTTCCTCCATTGGATCTTGTCGAATCTTGATGGTTCCAAATAGCCGTCGTTTACAAGCTTCCAGCTCTCAAGTACAAGCTGTTGCCCATCGCTGAGGGCTTGTGCAGGCGTTGAAAGAAGTAACGCACAAAGCCCAAAGTTGAATATCGCAAGCAATATTCTCCGCAGTTTATTTGTCCAGGATTTCAAGTTCTGCGGCATTGGTTTGTTTTCTTGAGGACTCCGTGGCGGACATTCAGTAGACTCATTGAATACACATCACATATGCATGGCGAACTCCTCACCCGTCTATGACTGGTTCCAGGAACGTCTTGAAATTCAGGACATAGCTGACGATGTCACTTCTAAGTATGTCCCACCGCACGTAAATATCTTTTACTGCTTGGGTGGGATAACTCTGGTTTGTTTTTTGATCCAATTCGCGACTGGCTTCGCGATGACTTTCTATTACAAACCCACAGTTGCTGAAGCGTATAGCTCGGTTAGCTATCTGATGACGGACGTTAGTTTTGGTTGGCTGATTAGATCGGTGCATCGGTGGAGTGCCTCAATGATGGTACTGATGCTGATTTTGCACGTATTCCGTGTTTATCTCACTGGAGGATTCAAAAGACCACGAGAACTTACTTGGGTTACAGGTGTCACGATGGCTGTAATTACCGTCGCTTTTGGTGTTACTGGCTATTCCCTGCCTTGGGATCAGGTTGGTTATTGGGCGGTGAAGATTGTTTCAGGAGTTCCTGCTGCAATCCCCGTTGTAGGTGATTTTATGGTCGAGTTGCTTCGCGGGGGAGAAAGTGTTGGTCAATCCACGCTTACACGTTTTTATAGCCTGCATACATTTGTTCTCCCTTGGCTACTGGCAGTCTTCATGCTTATGCATTTCTTGATGATTCGTAAGCAGGGGATATCTGGGCCTCTATGAGGAATATCACCAGATAAGGTGGTCCTAACTATCTGCTCCTTAATTCATTTGAGTTCTCTTGATTAGTCATTACCAATGTCGATACTAAAAAAACCAGATCTTTCTGATCCAAAATTAAGAGCAAAGCTTGCCAAGGGACTTGGTCATAACTATTACGGAGAGCCTGCCTGGCCAAATGACCTTCTCTATATATTCCCTGTTGTAATTCTTGGAACAGTTGCTTGTGTTGTAGGGCTTGCTGTCCTTGACCCTGCAATGCTTGGAGATAAAGCAGACCCTTTCGCTACACCCTTGGAAATACTCCCTGAGTGGTATCTATACCCAGTTTTTCAGATTCTTAGAGTCGTTCCTAATAAACTTCTTGGAATCGCCTTGCAAACTTTGATTCCCTTGGGCTTAATGTTGATACCTTTTATTGAAAATATAAATAAATTTCAAAACCCATTTAGAAGGCCTATCGCCACAGGGTTTTTTCTATTTGGAACCATTGTGACTATATACCTTGGAATAGGGGCTGCATTGCCTATAGATAAGTCATTGACTCTTGGGCTATTCTAAATAATCTTATCTTGCATATATTCTTTTTAAGTAGAATTTACTTTTAGCAATAAGTGTAATTAACTTCCAGCCTTGCCTGTTGGTAGGATCTCTTGAAGGTCTAGCATTAGTACGTCTTCAGGGCATATTCTTAATAAATGATGGAGCATTAAAAAGCCAACTATTGTCCACGTTTGATAGGTTCTGGATTGCTGGCCAACCCAAGTTCCAGTAGGCCCATCAAAGTATTCAGCCCATTTTTGACGAGGTAATTGGTTTAGTTGACTCCAGTATGACTCCTCTAGTAGTGCGCGCATTTGGCCCATTAAAAGGACATCAGCATGTGGATATCTTTTTTCATGCAGCAAGATAGAAGCTCCAAAGAACCAAAGAAGACTTGGCCAATGACCTCCGTTGTGGTAGCTCCAGGGCCAATTTTTTGGATCTGAACCTGTTTTATTTTGCCATTCGGCTCCATCCATAGGTGGGTGGCAAATCCTCATTGGCATTTGTGCCATTAAATGCTGGCGGTTATGAAGGACAAGTCTAAAAAGTGCTCTCTGCTGTGGGGCTGTGAGCACACCAAACATGCACGCCAAAGAATTGCCGAGACTATAAAAACGGAAGTCAGGGCGTCCGGTGCGAATGTTTCCTATTAGATAGCCACCACGGTTTTCTAGCCAGTCTTGGAGCCAAGAAGGTACTACTTGAGGTTGAACATTGAATTCATTTTGATGCTGGTCTTCCCCATATTGCTCGGTTGGCCTTCTTCTCAGGACTTGCATGGTTTTACTGGTTACCCAGTAATGCTTGAGCAAGAACTGACGTAAGTCATGAACCCATTGTCTTGTAAGGACTAAACGTTGATCTAGAAGCCTGCTTATTTGTTGTTTTCTGCTTAGCTCCATCAACTCTGTACAGCTTCTAAGGCATGCATAAAGAAGTACTTCGACTTCTAGTGGCGCCCCCCAAACATCCATCGGGCGATCAATCATGAAGGAACAATCTGGGACAAAGAGAACAGGCGTCCCTTCAAAAGTGGGATGAAGTACAAGGTCTAGAAGAAGTTGGACGCCACGCTGAACCTTTTGACTTGTCCCAAAACTCTTATCACCACTCCTGCGAACATAAAGCCAACATAATATTGGCCACCAAAGACTTGCATCAGCTGAGGTGATGCGACCAATAGACCTTTGCCCATAATCAGCAATCAGTTCACCTTGCTCTTCGACAAAGCTTGTGGGGAAGACACCTCTTGTTTGATATGTGGTGCTTTGAAGATCTAAGCAAACGCTAAGAAAGTGTTTGACTATGTCGTAGCGCTTTTGAGTAAGGAGGTAGATCATTACTGGCACGTTGTCGCGCAGGAAGATCTCTCCATAGTTAAGAGCCTCATTGTTTGCAGGATGCTCTAGTGCAGCAACGCTTCCACCAACATTTCCAGCAACTTGGATCAGAGTCCTTTCAAAGTGCTCTTTTGCTCTTTTAATTACTTGGTCTTCATTTGAATTGGGCCTTACCCGTTGGTGCTCTTGGCTGAAGCGTCCTCCCATGTTCTTAATCCCTGTTGCAATAGCTGAAAGTTAGTAGTAGCAGTTCAACTGGAGTCACTAAGCAGTTTTTTTAGTGAGTTTCTTGTTTGAGTAGTTGCATCTGGTTAGGTTCATGCTCTAAGTTAATAGGATGTGCAAGGGGCTGAGCCTCTATGTACATACTCACAGGCTCGACTAGGCGAAGCCAAATTGTTCCTGTGTGTTTCCTTACAAGGCTGGTAGGAGAGATCCACCGGTGTTGTATGTTTCATAAGCGATCGAAAGGTCGCAGAGCCTGAAGCTCCTTCTTTGGAGTGGAGGGTCTGAACCTGGACAACTTAAAAAGTTTAGGAACTGACGCTTTTATCGCGTTTAGATAATTTGTTATGCCTTATTTGGCCATCTCAATTTCTGAACGAATATGCGATAAGAGTGTGAGGTCCCGTCAAAAGAAATATGTTGCAAGCTTCTGATGCTTTATCAGCTTTCGCTCTCACGGCAGAAGTTGATAAAGATATAAGTATCAGTAACGAGCAACGACCGGATCCAAAGATCCTGGAAAGTCACGATGAAGAAATTCATAAGTGCACTCTTTGAACCCTTCTGTCAGAAGAAGGTGGCATCAACTACTTTTTATGTACGCCAGTGCTTATTAAGTGGGGGAGGCAAATCAAGCTGAGTAATGAGTTGTAAATGACCATTGCGAAAGGGTTTGATCTACTACGGAGAGTTTGATCCTGGCTCAGGATGAACGCTGGCGGCGTGCTTAACACATGCAAGTCGAACGAACCTTCGGGTTAGTGGCGGACGGGTGAGTAACGCGTGGGAATCTGCCCTCAGGAGGGGGATAACGGCTGGAAACGGCCGCTAATACCCCATATGCCGAGAGGTGAAATGAATTTCGCCTGAGGATGAGCCCGCGTCTGATTAGCTTGTTGGTGAGGTAATGGCTCACCAAGGCTTCGATCAGTAGCTGGTCTGAGAGGATGATCAGCCACACTGGGACTGAGACACGGCCCAGACTCCTACGGGAGGCAGCAGTGGGGAATTTTCCGCAATGGGCGCAAGCCTGACGGAGCAACGCCGCGTGAGGGATGAAGGCCTCTGGGCTGTAAACCTCTTTTCTCAAGGAAGAAGATCTGACGGTACTTGAGGAATAAGCCACGGCTAATTCCGTGCCAGCAGCCGCGGTAATACGGGAGTGGCAAGCGTTATCCGGAATTATTGGGCGTAAAGCGTCCGCAGGCGGCCTTTCAAGTCTGCTGTTAAAACGTGGAGCTTAACTCCATCAAGGCAGTGGAAACTGTTGGGCTTGAGTGTGGTAGGGGCAGAGGGAATTCCCGGTGTAGCGGTGAAATGCGTAGATATCGGGAAGAACACCAGTGGCGAAGGCGCTCTGCTGGGCCATAACTGACGCTCATGGACGAAAGCCAGGGGAGCGAAAGGGATTAGATACCCCTGTAGTCCTGGCCGTAAACGATGAACACTAGGTGTCGGGGGAATCGACCCCCTCGGTGTCGTAGCCAACGCGTTAAGTGTTCCGCCTGGGGAGTACGCACGCAAGTGTGAAACTCAAAGGAATTGACGGGGGCCCGCACAAGCGGTGGAGTATGTGGTTTAATTCGATGCAACGCGAAGAACCTTACCAGGGTTTGACATCCTGCGAACCTCTAAGAAATTGGAGGGTGCCTTCGGGAACGCAGTGACAGGTGGTGCATGGCTGTCGTCAGCTCGTGTCGTGAGATGTTGGGTTAAGTCCCGCAACGAGCGCAACCCACGTTTTTAGTTGCCAGCATTCAGTTGGGCACTCTAGAGAGACCGCCGGTGATAAACCGGAGGAAGGTGTGGATGACGTCAAGTCATCATGCCCCTTACATCCTGGGCTACACACGTACTACAATGCTACGGACAAAGGGCAGCAATCTCGCGAGAGCTAGCAAATCCCATAAACCGTGGCTCAGTTCAGATCGTAGGCTGCAACTCGCCTACGTGAAGTAGGAATCGCTAGTAATCGCAGGTCAGCATACTGCGGTGAATACGTTCCCGGGCCTTGTACACACCGCCCGTCACACCATGGAAGTTGGCCACGCCCGAAGTCGTTACTCCAACCCTTGTGGAGGAGGACGCCGAAGGTGGGGCTGATGACTGGGGTGAAGTCGTAACAAGGTAGCCGTACCGGAAGGTGCGGCTGGATCACCTCCTAACAGGGAGACAAAAACTGATCATTATGTCTGAGTAAAATATCCTTAGACAATGGTCCTGTCACCTTAGGTCGATCGGTACCTCAAATTTATTGTTAAATCAAACTCCATCAAAAGATTTTGATTTATTCAATTGGTTTTAGTTCCTAAACTTTGTCTAGGTCACACCCCGCAAGGGTTACTCCTGGGCCATTAGCTCAGGTGGTTAGAGCGCACCCCTGATAAGGGTGAGGTCCCTGGTTCAAGTCCAGGATGGCCCATTCGGTGTTTGGGGGTTTAGCTCAGTTGGTAGAGCGCCTGCTTTGCAAGCAGGATGTCAGCGGTTCGAGTCCGCTAACCTCCACTGACCGACCTCCTGCAGTGCCCAAGCGATGAGTACCTTTGTGAGTATGTGATTTGGACTTTATTCAGCTGATTGGAACCTAGCCTCCTGTCATTCCATGCCGAAATTAATTAGGCAAGGTTGAAAGGATGCTGGGCTCACTAGAATTTAAATTAATTCTAGGGACGTTCGGCAGAACCTTGACAACTGCATAGCTTAAGTCTGGAAAGAATAAAGCATCTCATAGATTTATTATTCTTTCGGAACAAAATCCACTTCTTATTTATATAAGTTGTGTGATTTTTTTATGAAAGATTGATAGTAATTCTTGAGTCAAGAGCCAAGACTCTATATCGATTTAACTAATTATTTGGTTGGATTCTATAGAGATTAATTGGTCAAGCTACAAAGGGCTCACGGTGGATACCTTGGCACACAGAGGCGAAGAAGGACGTGGTTACCTGCGATAAGTCTCGGGGAGCTGGAAGCACGCTTTGATCCGGGAATTTCCGAATGGGGCAACCCCTAGAACGGCCAGCTGAATCCATAGGCTGGCACGAGCCAACCCAGCGAACTGAAACATCTTAGTAGCTGGAGGAAAGGAAAGTAAAAACGACTCCCTAAGTAGCGGCGAGCGAACGGGGAAAAGCCCAAACCGATAGTTTCGACTATCGGGGTTGTGGGACAGCATCATGGACCAATAAACCTAGAAGAAGCGTTTGAATGGCGCGCCATAGAGGGTGAAAGCCCCGTATTCGAAAGGAGAGTTGGCCTAGCTGTATCCCGAGTAGCACGGAGCACGTGGAATTCCGTGTGAATCTGCGAGGACCACCTCGTAAGGCTAAGTACTCCTGTGTGACCGATAGCGCAACAGTACCGCGAGGGAAAGGTGAAAAGAACCCCGGGAGGGGAGTGAAATAGAACATGAAACCGTGAGCTTACAAGCAATGGGAGCCCGACTTATCGGGTGACCGTGTGCCTGTTGAAGAATGAGCCGGCGACTTATAGGCACTGGCAGGTTAAGCCGGAAATGGTGGAGCCATAGCGAAAGCGAGTCTGAATAGGGCGTTAGTCAGTGTTTATAGACCCGAACCCGGGTGATCTAACCATGGCCAGGATGAAGCTTGGGTGATACCAAGTGGAGGTCCGAACCGACTGATGTTGAAAAATCAGCGGATGAGCTGTGGTTAGGGGTGAAATGCCAATCGAACCCGGAGCTAGCTGGTTCTCCCCGAAATACGTTGAGGCGTAGCGTCTAGTGCTCCAGCAGGGGGGTAAAGCCACCATTTCGGTGCGGGCTGCGAGAGCGGTACCAAATCGAGATGAACTCTGAATACCCTGTGTGTAACTAGGCAGTCAGACTGTGGGGGATAAGCTCCATAGTCGAAAGGGAAACAGCCCAGACCGCCAGCTAAGGTCCCTAAATTAACGCTAAGTGATAAAGGAGGTGGGATTGCCCAGACAACCAGGAGGTTTGCCTAGAAGCAGCCATCCTCAAAGGAGTGCGTAATAGCTCACTGGTCGAGCGATCCTGCGCCGAAAATGAACGGGGCTAAGCGTTATACCGAAGCTGCGGATTCTTATGAATGGTAGGGGAGCGTTCTATGTGGGGTGAAGCGTTAGCGTAAGCGGGCGTGGACTGCATAGAAGTGAGAATGTCGGCTTGAGTAGCGAAAACATGGGTGAGAATCCCATGCCCCGAAACCCTAAGGGTTCCTCCGGCAGGCTCGTCCGCGGAGGGTTAGTCTGGACCTAAGGCGAGGCCGAAAGGCGTAGTCGATGGATAACAGGTCAACATTCCTGTACCGGTTGTGTTTTGGGAAGGGGGACGGAGAAGGCTAGCCAAGCCAGATGTTGGTTACTGGTTCAAGCGTTCAAGGCGTTGAGGAGCGGAGAAAACGTTCCGAGCTGAGGCGTGAGTACGAGCTGCTAAGGCAGCGAAGTTGGTGATGTCATGCTTCCAAGAAAAGCCCTATACCCGTTAAGACATAACTGCCAGTACCCGAAACCGACACAGGTGGGGTGGTAGAGAATACCGAGGGGCGCGAGATAACTCTCTCTAAGGAACTCGGCAAAATGGCCCCGTAACTTCGGGAGAAGGGGTGCCAGCGAGAGCTGGTCGCAGTGAAGAGGCCCAGGCGACTGTTTACCAAAAACACAGGTCTCCGCTAAGTCGCAAGACGATGTATGGGGGCTGACGCCTGCCCAGTGCCGGAAGGTTAAGGAAGCCGGTCAGCGTAAGCGAAGCTGGCGACTGAAGCCCCGGTGAACGGCGGCCGTAACTATAACGGTCCTAAGGTAGCGAAATTCCTTGTCGGGTAAGTTCCGACCCGCACGAAAGGCGTAACGATCTGGGCGCTGTCTCGGAGAGAGGCTCGGCGAAATAGAATTGTCTGTGAAGATGCGGACTACGTACACCCGGACAGAAAGACCCTATGAAGCTTTACTGCAGCTTGGTATTGTGCCCGGGCTCTGAATGCGCAGGATAGGTGGGAGACTTTGAAGTAGTGCTTGTGGGTGCTACTGAGTCAATGGTGAGATACCACTCTTTCAGAGCTAGGGTTCTAACGCTCACCCGTTATCCGGGGAGCGGACAGTATCAGGTGGGCAGTTTGACTGGGGCGGTCGCCTCCTAAAAGGTAACGGAGGCGCGCAAAGGTTCCCTCAGGCTGGTTGGAAATCAGTCGTCGAGTGCAAAGGCAGAAGGGAGCTTGACTGTGAGACCTACAAGTCGAACAGGGACGAAAGTCGGCCTTAGTGATCCGACGGTTCTGAGTGGAAGGGCCGTCGCTCAACGGATAAAAGTTACTCTAGGGATAACAGGCTGATCTCCCCCAAGAGTTCACATCGACGGGGAGGTTTGGCACCTCGATGTCGGCTCATCGCAACCTGGGGCTGAAGTCGGTCCCAAGGGTTGGGCTGTTCGCCCATTAAAGCGGTACGCGAGCTGGGTTCAGAACGTCGTGAGACAGTTCGGTCCATATCCGGTGTACGCGCAGGAATATTGAGAGGATTTCTCCCTAGTACGAGAGGACCGGGAGGAACGCACCTCTGGTGTGCCAGTTATCGTGCCAACGGTAAACGCTGGGTAGCCATGTGCGGAGTGGATAACCGCTGAAAGCATCTAAGTGGGAAGCCCACCTCAAGATGAGTATTCCCATGGCATAAGCCAGTAAGGTCACGGGAAGAACACCCGTTGATAGGCTCTACGTGGAAGCCTGGTAACAGGTGCAGCGAAGGAGTACTAATAGACCGAGGGCTTGACCATATCCTTGCTCAACTAGCTTTTTCTATTCAGACTAAATCACTTATTTGTGATTTTCTATGCAGTTCTCAGGGCTCAATTACCTGAGAATGTTTAACTATCCTGGTGTTCATGGCGGTGTGGAACCACTCCGACCCATCTCGAACTCGGTTGTGAAACGCATCAGCGGCGACGATATTTGGGGGGTAGCCCCCTGAGAAAATAGCTCAATGCCAGGTAAAATATTCTCCTAATAAATCAATGCTTTTCAGTTGATTTAAAACCCCTCTTTAAGAGGGGTTTTTTAATTCAAACTTTTTTATATCTCAAACTAGTTGCTGATAGTTTTTATTTTTGACATCCTGGGCACCAATGTGTGCTTCTTCCAGAAAGCTTGTCTCTTTTTATAGGTTTTTCACATACTCTGCATCTTTCTCCACCTCTTCTATATACCAAAGCTAGGCCACCATAATTCCCATTTGTTCCTTCTAAGTCTCTAAAGTCACTAAATGTAGTTCCACCTTCTCCAATACTTTTTTTAAGGATATCTATTATGCATGAACATAAACGGTTTAGTTGTCTCTGCTTAAGATCACATGATCGAGTATGAGGATTTATCCCAGCGGAAAATAGACTCTCGTCAGCATAAATATTGCCAATTCCAGCGACAACACTTTGATCAAGTAATGCACTTTTTATGGGGCGCTTTGACTTCCTGAGCTTATCAGCTAGGTAGGTTGAATTAAATTTAGAGCTGAATGGTTCAGGCCCAAGTTTTCCTAGCCCTTTAATTATCTTTTCTGGAGAATGGCCAGGAGGTATCCACCACATTTGCCCGAAACTACGAGTATCGACAAATCTCAACTCTTCTCCTTCCGTGTTCCAGAATCGGACTCTTGTGTGGGAGCAAGGAGTAGAACTTACCGGGTGCCATTGAAAATGTCCTGTCATCCGTAGATGGACACCCCAAAGGCCACAATCAATATTATTTTTCCCAAAATTTTGAGTTAAGGATTTTTTTTTATGCAAACTTGCCAGTAAATATTTGCCTCTTCTAAACCAATTGCCTACATAAACGCCCTTAAGCATTTGAGCGAACTTCTTTGACCCACCTGGACTAGCAATCGCGCTTTCTCTGCAAACTTCAATTCGCGTGATTTGAAAATTTGCAAGACGATATTCCAGCCCTTTTCGGACTGTTTCTACTTCAGGTAGTTCTGGCAAGAGCCTTAAGCAGGCTCTAGTTCATTCAATGCGAAATTGTTGGTATTCATGCCGCCATCTTGGCCGCTATATACCTTGTAGTCGACTTTGTCAAATCTGACGACTACGGGATATTTGATCCCAGACTCATCTATAGAGGCAACTTTGCCTACTTCGTTGAACCAGTAAGACTCAGGGCGCTTGATGCGCACCATGTCTCCGCGAGAAATGGCCATTGAGGCGCAAGAAGTAACGGTATACATGATGACCTTATCGCTCCCTTGGCAATAGTTGTTATCAGCGTCACAGAATGTCGTCCCAATAGATGCAAGATGTGGCAGCATCCAGCCATTAGAGATTTATGTCTTGGTGAGTTCTACTGCCCCTGCTGAAGGTTCTCCTTTGAAATTGGATTTGCCAGATCCTCAGACTGATGGCTTGAGTTCTATTGAATTTCATGCCCAATTAGAAAAGGCCTGGACTTTATGTGATCGATTTGATCTTCAAACAGAGATCTATCGCGGGAAGATCCTTCGCGCTGTTCGAGATAGAGAAAAATTGGGAGGAGAGGGGAGAGGCGCTGGATTTTTGCAGTGGCTTCGCGAACGCGAAATAAGCAAAACCAGGGCTTATGGATTGATTCAATTAGCGGAATCTGCTGATAGCTTGGTAGGAGAAGGGACCTTGGAAGAAAATAGTGTTAATTATTTTTCAAAGAGAGCTTTTGTAGAGACTGCTCAAGCTGCTCCTGAAGTTCAGCAGATGATTTCAGAAGCAGCTAATGAAGGTGAATTGATCACGCGTAAACAAGTTCGGCGTCTTAATGACGAGTTCACATCTGCGACAAGCCCTCTATTGCCTGAAGAGATTCGTGAACGTACTCAGCAGAACCTTATTCCTCCAAGGATTGTTGCACCCCTAGTTAGACAGTTGGCCAAATTACCTGAGTCGCATCAAGAGGAGTTGCGGAAAACATTGAGTGATGAACCAGAGATTGATTCTATTAAAGGTGTCACAAATAAGGCTCGATGGATTAGCAAGGCTGTAGAAGCAGGCGCAGCTGTAAGGGCTTTTCAACAAGGGGAACTTGACCTGGAAAAGGCCATGCATGAGGCTGAGCGCCTTGATGCACTTGGTTTGCTAGCTGATGCGGTAGGACAGGCACAGGCATTAGAAGCTTCTGTTCAGAAGCTTCATTCAGCTTGGAGGCGATTAGGGGGATTGCAGGAGAGACTTTGGCTAGAGAGTGGAAGCAGTACCCCATATTTGAGGGACGTTCTGGCAGTTTTACAAAGTCTCAGTGGGGCAACAATGAAGGTCTCTCTGGGAGAACTTGCTGGAGGTACAAAAGTTCGTTTGCAGTTAGTTGAAGAGACTCCATCTCAATTGGACCCACCTTCGATATCTTGAGTTGCCCCCCCCCTTTCACTACTTTGCTTGTTCGTTATCTTTGATTCGCAATTGATTTTGTGCATTGGATTCGCTGCTTTCAGCTCTTAGGCAGCACTATGGTTGGTCTTCGTTTAGGCCTGGTCAGCGCCCAGTTGTTGAGGCCATTTTGGCTGGTAAGGATTCGTTGGCTGTACTTGCCACTGGAGGTGGAAAATCTCTTTGCTATCAGCTACCTGCCTTGATTAGGGAAGGTTTAGTTGTTGTGATTTCTCCTTTAATAGCCTTAATGGAAGATCAGGTTTTACAGCTTCGGAAACGAGGTATTGCAGCTGTATCTATTCATGCAGGCCTTGATGAAAAGAGGCGAATTGAAGCGAGTTCTAAAATGAAAGATAAGAACTTGCGTTTGCTTTACCTATCGCCTGAGCGATTGGGCAATGAAGTGATGCGAGATTTTCTCTCAAATGCTTTTGAGGGCAGAAAACTTGTAGCAATTGCTGTTGATGAAGCCCATTGCATAAGTTCTTGGGGACATGATTTCAGGCCTATTTATAGAAGACTTGGAGAAATCAGGAGTTTATTTCCAGGTGTCCCAGTAGTTGCACTTACTGCTACAGCTCCACCAAGGGTGAGAGCGGACATTATTCGACTTTTAAATCTCAAGAGCCCCTTTGTAAAAGTTTGCTCTGCACGGAGGAGCAACTTGAGCTACTGCATGCGCCGCCGCTCAAAGGAGCCTTTGCAAGATGTTGTTAAAGCTATTAAAAGCTCTAGAGGGGCTTCGTTGATCTATGTACGTAAACGTAGTGACGTTGAGAAGTGGAAAAATTTATTGCTAGAAGCTGATATTGAAGCTATCCCATATCACGCCGGGATGAATCATGTTGCAAGGCAAAAGGCTATGGGAGCTTTTTTGGAGCAATCTAAGCCGGTATTGGTTGCAACCATAGCTTTTGGTATGGGTGTTGACCGTGGCGATGTTGGATTGGTACTTCATTTGAACTTGCCGGCAAGCCCTGAGGGGTATTTGCAGGAATCTGGACGTGCTGGGAGGGATGGGTTACCCGCAAATTGTTTGGTTCTTTTTTCGCCAGGGGATAGAAAAAGGCTGGGTTTAGCGATTAAGTCATCTGCTTTGAGCTCTAGTTCAAGGCTTGGTAATTCTGAAGATGAATATCGGATTGAATTTTCCCAGAAACAATTACGAAGGATGGAGGAGGTTGCTGAAGGAACTTTTTGCCGCGAAAAAGTACTTATGGAGTCAATTGGTGAAATCGTCCCTCCATGTGGAAGATGTGACCGTTGTCAAGCAAACCCGAAATACCAAGACTGGTCTAAACAGGCATTTATTTTGCTTGCAGCATTAGAAGATGGAAAAGGCATTGCTCTAAAAAGTCTGATTCAGAGACTTTCAAAAGAGACTTGTAAAGGTCAAGAAAACTGGGGGTGGCTAGCAAGAAGATTGGTTCAAGAAGAGTTGATTAAGGAAAGTAATGATGGATACCAGTTGCTTTATTTGAAAGAAAGTGGGCGAAGCTTTAAGCGAAAACCATGGCCTCTTATGTATGCAGCATGAGAAGAGTAAAAATTATACTTTTTTGTCCTTACATAAATCATTTATTAATTGATGTTCGAATTTATTTACTGGAAGATTCCATTCCTTCCATGTTCCGTTTGTACCAGTTGCATTAATTTTCCTTGCAGGACAATTTACTGCAAGGTAAAGAGCCTTACCTTTACCGTTAAGAGTAGGTGCTACATAACTTCCACCCATTATTCGCCAGTTGGACCAGTTGATTTTTAACGGCCCATATTTACGCCATTGATTTTGCTTTTTTTGTTTTTGGCTTATAGAAAGGGATGAGTTATTTGTGGCTCTAAGGGATAATTTTTCGCCTTCTTTTAAATTATTTGGGTTTGAAAGGCTGTTGATACTAATGAGAGTGTGTAAAGGAATTTTATAGGCTTTTGATATCTGGACAAGTGTTTGTCCTTTGGCTACTAAATGAGTATTTGCATTGTAATTATAGTTTTCTAGAAAAGTACTTCTATCCTTTCTTGAGACTTGCTTAGGCAATTCCAGTATCTGATCTATATGTAAATAGTCGGCACTTTCTAGTCTATTCATGCTAATGAGATCATGTTTGTTTAGACCATAAAAGTTTGCTATCGAACTTATTGTCTCCCCTTTTTTAACTTTATGGATTTCGTTGTTGGTTTGACTAGGTAGTCGAAGATTTGTTCCTGCTATTAACGAATCGGAGTTAGTTATTTTATTTAGCTCCATAAGGGTGGTTATGGAGATATTGTGCTTCATTGCTATTGCGGAGAGGGTGTCTCCAGGCTTGACGCGCACAGTTGCTCCATAACAGGGGATTGATGAAAGGCCTGTTAGGGCAAGAGCAATCACAACTGATCGAAGCATTTATCTCGAAGAACTGGATGAACCATAAGACCCATAAAGATTTTGGCTAGTCTTCTATAGAAAAGCATAAAGAAAAAATAGCTTTAAATAGCTTTGAATCAGCCTATTAGCTTCGTTAGCCATTGCATATCCCCTCCATAAGGGGGATATCTTAATTTGAGGTCCAATGAGAATGATTTTTTAAGGATTGACCTTTGATTTGAGAAGGTTTTGAACCCTGCTAGCCCGTGATAGCGACCCATGCCACTTTCGCCGACTCCTCCAAAAGGGAGTTGGGGAATGCCTGCTTGCATCACTACGTCATTAAAGCAAACACTTCCTGAGCTCGTATTCTCTAAAACCATTTGCTGTTGCTTTTCGCTCCCTCCGAACATATAGAGGGCCAATGGATGAGGTGACTGCTGTAGTTTTGTGATAGCACTGTCTAAATCTTGCACGCTGAGAATAGGTAGCAAGGGGCCAAAGATTTCTTCTTGCATTAAGGGGTCATTCTTGTCAGTCACCTCTATAAGAGTTGGTGCAATTAGCCTTTGGCTTTTGTTTACTTCACCACCTAAGATGATTTGGCCTTTTGATTTAGCGTCTTCCAGGAGCTTATTTAATCTTTGAAAGTGGTGATTGTTTACAATTCTTGTTAAATTATTTGAATCTAGAGGAGCTTTTCCGTATAACTCTTCGCGTGCAGATGCCATCGATTTAAGTATCATAGGCCTTATCTTTTCTTGTATTAGTAAATAATCTGGTGCGATACATGTTTGCCCTGCATTTAGTCCTTTCCCCCAAATTAATCTTCTAGAAGTAACTATAGGATCTGATCCTTCGACTATAATTGCTGGGCTTTTCCCGCCTAGCTCTAGAGTAACAGGCGTAAGATTTTTCGCCGCTGAAGCCATAACCATTCGTCCTATAGATGATCCGCCCGTGAAAAATATATGGTCAAATGATTGGTCGACAAGTTTTGCGGCTACAGAGCCATCTCCTTCAACAACCTTAACTACATCATTTTCGAAATATTTTCCAACTAGCTTAACTATTAGCGAAGATGTATTGGGCGCATGTTCTGATGGTTTTAGGACGGCTGTATTTCCTGCTGCTAACGCGCTTATTAATGGTTGCATTGTTAGAGAAAATGGATAATTCCATGGGCCTATAATTAGTACACAACCTAAAGGCTCCAACCTTATAAATGCTTGACCTGGTTGATGGAAAACAGGAACGGAAATTCGTTTTTCTCGCATCCATTTAGATAGATATTTCTTTGTGAGATTTAATTCTTGTTTGAGAGCAATGATTTCAAACATTGCTTCTGTGGATGGCTTCCCAAGATCATTCTGTAAAGCTTTTATGATTTCTTTTTCATTGTTTTCCAGGAGGTCTTGAAGCTTCCCGATTTGTAGTCTCCGCCAGCGTTCTGACCTTGTTTGGCCCGAAATCACCTTGGCTTGGAGTTCCTTGAAATCAAAGTTTTTGTCTTCTTTGGGGCTGACGACATTGCCAGTTTTGTCTAGCAGTGGTGCAGTGGAGTAGTTTTCTTTGGAGGGGATGGTCACAAGCGTTTCTTGGTGGGAAGGAGCAGTTGTTTATCAATTGATCCCTAGGAGCTATTCCGATGGGGATGGAGATGGGATTGGCGACCTAAAGGGATTGTCGGGCAGGTTGAGCTATTTGCGATGGTTGGGAGTGGATGCAATTTGGCTTACGCCTATTTACCCATCTCCTTTGCAGGATGGTGGTTATGACATAACTGATTTCAAGAACATTCACCCTGAACTAGGTGATTTGGCAGCGTTTCACCGCTTCCTTACATCTGCCCATGCGCAGGGAATAAAAGTAATCCTTGATCTTGTTCTTAATCACACCAGTCATCTTCACCCTTGGTTTCAGAGAGCTAGGTGGGCCCCTAAAGGTAGCCCCGAGCGGGACGTATATGTCTGGAGTGATGATCCAAATCGTTATGCAGAAGCACCTATCTTATTTAGAAATTTTGAGACTTCTAATTGGGAATGGGACGAGGTCGCTGGTCAGTATTATTTGCACCGCTTTTTAAGACATCAGCCAGATCTTAATTATGAGAACCCTTGGGTTCAGGAACAAATGCTTGGGGTCGTTGATTTTTGGCTTCAGAAAGGAGTGGACGGTTTTCGCTTAGATGCAGTCCCATTTCTCTTTGAGGCTGAGGAGTCACGTTGTGAGGGCTTAGAACAAACGCACGATTTCCTTCGGAAAGTACGTACTTTTGTTGATAACTCTGGGAAGGATGTGTTGTTGTTGGCTGAGGCTATCCAGCCTGTTGAAGAAGCAGCACCTTATTTGGCTGAAGATGAGCTTCATGCTGCATTTAATTTTGAATTAACAGCTCAATTGTTTGCTGGAGTTGCAAGTGGGAACTCGAAAAACCTTGGCTTATGTCTAAACAAAGCTCAAGAAGTTGCGCCTGGCTCTTGTTGGGCGTTGCCATTAAGAAATCACGATGAACTTTGGCTAGGAGATGGTCATTTGGTCCCTGAAGAGGTGATTCAGAGTATTCGGGCTGGATTGCATCAGGGAAATGGTCATTGGCTTAATTGGGGGATTAATCGTCGTTTAGCTCCTCTTTTAAATGGTGACCCAAGAGCGAATCGCTTGCTGCACGCACTGATTTATAGCTTGCCAGGGATGCCTTGTATTTATTACGGAGACGAGCTCGGGATGGGCGACTGGCCTGGCTTAAGAGATAGGGATCCCAACCGAACGCCTATGGCTTGGACGCCTGGAAGGAATGGCGGATTCTCTACTGCTCCAGACCCTTTATTAGTCCTGCCACCTATTACTGCGCCAGGCTATGACTATAGGGTTGTAAATGTAGAGGTTCAGAAGCACCTTCCTGGCTCATTACTTAATTGGCATAGACGCATGCTGACCTGTAGGCGCCTTTTACCTGCTTTGCAAGCAGGAGGATTTGAGATCTTGGACTCGGGTCATCCCAGTGTGCTTGTGTTTGTTAGATACATTAAAAATATGACAGTTTTGGTAGCTGCGAACCTTTCGGCTGCAGGGGCATCATTTCACTTGGATTTAAGTCGTTGGGAGGGCGCTAGTACTCGAGAAGTTCTTTGGGGTTGCTACTATCCAGAAGCTAATGAAAAATGGTTTGTTTATTTATCTTCTTATGGATTTAATTGGTGGTTGATAGGCGAAGTCGAAGAAACAAAGTAAATAATATTTTATTTCTCTAGATTTAATTCTTCTACTGGAAGATTGTTGATACTTAAGTGTTTGTTTGTTATTGAGACCAATTTCTCTGCCTCTTTTATGTCAACCATGGCAAGCCTGCATCTTCGGGACAATATATCAGTTGAACTCTTGGCATGTTCATTGATGATTGAATGATTAATCTCTGCTTCGCAAATTGGGATTATTGGATTAAGTACTTCTCTTTGTTTCTCTGAACTTTTCATTATTATTTCAAGTGATTCGAGGCCATAGCTTGACTGAAGATGAGTTATTTGCTTTTCGCGTAAAGGAGAGTTAGGCAGAGACTCTCTGAGTTGAAGTTTTTGCTTTGTAAGTAACTCTTTTGTTCGGGCTTGATTATGGCTTGATCCAATTATTGGCAAATATTTTGCTGGGAGAAGACTTTCCCCAAGTGAGTTCTCTATGGCTTTAAGTGCGTCTTTTGCAATTGACCTGCAAGTTGTCCATTTCCCTCCCAGTGCACTTATTAACCCGCTTGGAAGAGTTTCAATTTCATGTTCTCTGACAACCCTGCTACTTTTTATCTGATTATCCAAGGGTCTTAGAAGCGGACGCCCTCCAGCCCAGCAACTTTTTATAGTTGGATTGTCTATATCTGGGAACCAAAGTTTTACATGCCTAGTTAGATACTCTTTCTCATTTAAAGACGCGGACTTTGCATCGCTAATCTGACAAGGTGTGTCAGTTGTCCCTACTTGAGTTCTTCCAAAGAAGGGCAATATAAATAAAACTCTTCCATCTTCAGTGCTAGGAAGTAAGACCCCCATCCCTTTAGGACAAAGATTTTCTTCTAAAACGATATGAACCCCTCGACTTGTTAGCATCCGCTGTCTGGTCGAAGGCTCAGCCATTTGACGGATTAGATCTACTTGGTTTCCAGCCGCATTAATAAAAACTTTTGAGTTCCATTCTTCTTGATTGCCTAAATGGTCTTCGCTAACTGCCCCACAAATTTTGCCTTTTGAATTCTTTTTAAAAGCAACTACTTTGCATCTAGTTTTAATTACAGCACCTGCTCTTTCAGCTGTTAAGGCCAACAGCAAATTCAGACGTGCGTCATTAAATTGTCCATCACTATATGCAATGCCTCCCATGGAGCCATTCTGTAAGTTTGGGAGGGCTCTATTTAACTCTTTAGAAGATAGGATTCGGCTGCTTCCAATATTCCTTTCCCCAGAAAGAACTTCATAAAGTCCAAGCCCCATCCTGTAGTAACTAAGCTCTAAAATGTTTTCGCAAGGTAGTGCTAGCTCTAGTCGATGTGCAAGGAATGGTGCATGATTCAGCCAAAAACTTCTTTCTATTAAGGCTTCTCTTACTAGTTGTAATTGAGCAAGATCTAGAGTTTTGAAAGCCAATTCGAGATATCTAACGCCTCCATGTAAAAGCTTTGTGCTTCTGCAGCTCGTTTCTCCTCCAATGTCACCAGCATCCAGAAGAGCTACTTTTAAACCTCGCCTTGTTGCTTCATAGGCAATAGTTGCTCCGCTTGCGCCTGCACCAATAACTAGAAGGTCATAGTTGTTATTTTCCATGCCACCTGAGGCTTCTTTTTACAGCTTCATCCCATCGATTCATTAGCTTCTCTCGATCTACCTTATCCATGTTTGGCATAAATACTTCACTAGAGGTTTGTTTGTTCTCGACTAAAGCTTTTAGATCATTTATTGCTCCTGCTTCAACTCCTGCAAGTAAGGCAACTCCTTTTGCAGTGCTTTCAAGATTATTTGGTCTGCGAATTTCTAGACCAGTTGTATTTGCCTGGGCTTGAAGTAAAGGGTTAGATGCGGCGGCTCCTCCATCAACTGCCAACTCCCCTAATTTATTCCCAAGAGAATCTTCTGCGAGTTGAACAAGAGTTGCTACTGATAAGGCAATTCCCTCTAGCGCAGCCCTGGCGATATGTCCGCTTTTACTGTCTCTTGTGAGTCCAATTATCAACCCTCTTGCGCTTGGATCCCAATGAGGAGTCCCCCACCCTGTGAAGGCTGGAACAAGCATTACTCCAGCAGAATCTTCTACAGTTTCTGCGAGGTCATTGATTTGCTCTGCGTTTTTGATAAGGCCTAAGCCATCTCTTAGCCATTGGACAACTGTGCCTGCATTAAAGAGGCTCCCCTCAAGGCAGTAAGTGGGAGAACCATTCGCATCTGTCCATCCAAGAGTGCTTAGAAGCCCGGCGTTGGACCTAAAGATTTTGTTCCCAGTGTTTACAACAAGAAATGCACCAGTCCCATAGGTGCATTTTGCTTCTCCTGTGTTAAGGCATAGTTGCCCAAGTGTGGCCGCTTGTTGGTCTCCTAGCAGAGCGTTAATAGGGGTACCTGCGAAGGGTAAACCTTTTTCGATCGACCCAAAATGTCCACGGCAGGGAACTAATTCAGGTAGAGCATTTAATGAGATGCCGACTGTTTCACAAAACTCCTCAACCCATTCAAGTTTTTGTAGGTCCATTAATAATGTTCTGCTTGCATTGCTCATGTCTGAGCAGTGTCGAGTTCCTTTTGTGAGGTGCCAAAGCAACCAGCTTTCCACGGTCCCAAAGCACAAGTCATCGTCAATAGATGCTTGGGCTGCTTCAGGTTGATTAAGAAGTAGCCATTGAATTTTGCTTGCACTGAAGTAAGGGTCTAAAAGGAGACCTGTCTTTTTTTTCCAATTTTCTTCTAGTCCTTCAATTTTCCACTTATTACAAAGATCAGTTGTTCGTCCATCTTGCCAAACCAATGCAGGGCCACATGGCTTTCCAGTGCTACGTCTCCAAAGGATGGTTGTTTCTCGTTGATTCGTAATCCCACAGCTAATAATTGACTTAAGTTGGTCATCTGATAGTTGTTCCTCGAGGCTTTTCATTGCCTCTAGCTGACTGATCCAGATTGCCAATGGGTCTTGTTCAACCCATCCGTCAGAGGGATAGTGAATTTCGAGCGGAGCGCTTGCGCTAGCTATAAGTAAGCCAGTTGAATTGAATAAAGTGGCTCTTGAACTGCTGGTCCCTTGATCAAGAGAAAGGATGAGTGGCTCTTGCGCCATGTTTTTTGTGTTTATTAAGTGCTAGCTGTGGGAACAAATTCTGCAAAGGTCATACAACAAAACAATTTTGATCTCACTACTCCTGAGTGGGTAGCTAACTCTGTTGTTTATCAGATCTTCCCTGATCGGTTTAGGCGAAGCGGGAGAGTTGAGGAACAGTCTCCTTTGACTTTAAGAGAGTGGGGCTCAGACCCTAAAACACAAGGCTTTCATGGGGGAGATCTTTATGGGGTAATTGACTCTCTTGATTATCTTGAATCGTTAGGAGTTAATTGTATCTATTTAAATCCAGTATTTAGCTCAACGGCCAATCATCGATATCACACATATGATTATTTTAAGGTAGACCCTCTTCTTGGAGGTAACCTTGCATTGCAGTCTTTGATTGAATCTCTTCATCAAAGACAAATGCGAATTATTTTAGATGGAGTATTTAATCATTGTAGTAGAGGTTTTTGGCCTTTTAATCATTTATTAGAGAATGGTCAAGATTCACCTTATAAGGATTGGTTCCATATATATAAATGGCCTCTTTGCCCTTATCCAAATGATCGAGAAGACTGTGGTTATGGATGTTGGTGGAATGATCCAGCCTTGCCGAAGTTCAATCACCATCATCCACCCGTTCGTGATTATTTAATAAGAGTTGCTTGTTACTGGATTGAGCAAGGTATCGATGGATGGAGACTTGATGTCCCTGATGAGTTGCCTATAGATTTTTGGGTAGAATTCCGTCAAAAAGTTAAATCATTAAGTCCAGATATATGGATTGTTGGAGAGGTTTGGGGCGATGCAAGGCCCTGGTTGAATAGGAGTCTATTTGATGGGGTTATGAATTACAGGCTGGGCTGGAGTACGCTCTGTTGGGTGGCAGGCTCAAATTTAAATAAGACTTATACTAACCCTTCGTACCCACTTCGAAGTTTTGATTCTCAGGAATTCTTAGATGTTTTAAAAACAACTTCTGAGTGGTATTCCTCTGAAATAAACAGATGCCAATTTAATTTATTAGATAGTCATGATGTCCCTAGAGCACTAAATACACTTAAGGGTGATTTGTATTCTTTAAAAATAGCACTGTTTATGCTTTTTTTATATCCAGGGGCGCCATGTATTTATTATGGTACTGAGGTGGGGTTGCAAGGTGGAGAAGAACCTGCTTGTAGAGAAAGTTTCCCTTGGGATAAACCTTGGGATTTAGATTTAAGGGAATATATTCAGTCTTTATGTCGGCTACGAGAGATTTTGCCAGTTTCTTTGAGGGAGAGTATGCAGTGGGAATCCATAGGAGTAGACGGACTCTTTATTTATTCTGATACAGAGAAGAATTCATCACTTTCCCAAAAACCTTCTTTATCTATTTGGATAAATCGAAACAGGAGTTCATCTCTCCAGATAAAACAACTTTCTTCTAACTACCAAGTAATAGTAGGGACTTTTCAAGTAAGTCACTCATTGTTATCCCCTCAGTCTGCAGTGATATTCTTTTAAAATATGCCTTCCTCCTGCATATATTGCTACTCTTCTTGAGAACTTATGCCTTGCTAAGGATGCCCGGCTAAGTTTGAACCTGTGCCTTCTCCAATGCCTGGAAGTCTTTAGGGCATATAGTTTTTAGTTAGCTGGTCTATATTTACGATTACTTTGCAAACCCCTTGTGCCGGAGAGGTTTTGGGCAGTGCCCTCGCCGGGACTTGAACCCGGGACCTCTCCCTTACCAAGGGAGTGCTCTACCGCTGAGCTACAAGGGCGTGTGGAAAGGTGGGCCGGGTTGGATTTGAACCAACGTAGGCAGAGCCAGCGGATTTACAGTCCGCCCCCATTAACCACTCGGGCACCGACCCGAACCACAGTTAAACCATATCAGCAAAAGGTACCCAATTCCGTTAATCCATTGAGTCTTCTTGTAAGGATCGATACGATCCAATTAGCGTTCTTATCGCCAGGAAATGCGCCTCTTGCTCCTTAATGGCCCCAATCTCAATCTCCTTGGGCAAAGAGAGCCTGGCCTTTATGGCTCAACCTCACTTGAAGAGATAGAAAAAGATTTGAAGTCTTTTTCTGATACCGAAGGTATCCAGCTTGAGTGTTTTCAAACTAATTTTGAAGGCGCATTGGTTGAACGGATTCATCAGTCAATAGGAAAGATTGAAGGAATCCTGATCAATGCAGGTGCATATACACACTCTTCCATTGCCTTGAGAGATGCATTACTTGGCACTGGAATCCCATACGTTGAATTGCACTTGAGCAATACCAGCTCTCGAGAGCAATTTCGTCATCATTCCTATCTAGCTGATAAGGCAGTGGGCATTGTTAGTGGTTTTGGTGCATATAGCTATCGTCTTGCTTTAGAAGGGCTGATTTTTTATTTACGCCAAGCAAATTAGATAAATGCATTGTTCGTTAGGCCCTATTAATCCAAATCAGAAAATTAAATGGTTAGCTTCTTCAACTAGTGATGCTTGGTTGAGGCAGGTGGTTGACCATCCAATTGAATTGTTGATTGATCACGCGCATTGTGAGAGGAAGGCGGCTGGTGCTGCTTTGCAACTGATGTTTCGATATTTATGTGAGCCTGGTCTCGCTGAAATTTTAAGCCCACTCGCAAGAGAGGAGTTAGATCATTTTGAGTATGTTCTTTCTTTGATTAAAAAAAGGGGACATTATCTCAAACCTCTTCAAGCCCCGCCTTATGGAGGCCTTTTAGCTAAACAGATTCGAAGGCATGAACCTCAGAGAATGCTTGATAGTTTTTTGGTGGCTGGATTGATTGAGGCAAGAAGTCACGAAAGGATGTCAATACTTTCTATTCATTCACCTGATGAAGAGCTTAGGGATTTGTATTCAAGGTTGCTGGCGAGCGAAGCAAGGCATTTTTGTAGTTATTGGATGCTTGCGGAAAAACGCTACCTAAGGCAGGAGATCCTTTCTAGATTAAATGAGCTTGCACTAGTCGAAGCATCTATTCTTTCTGAGTTGCATCCTGAACCAAGGATGCATAGTTGAAGTTATATTTTCGATAATATTTCTTAGTTAGCTCTGTTGTCTCTAATTACAGTTAGCTTTTGAAGCTTTGAACTGTGATTACAAGAAATAAATGCTATCCCTTTGTGTTTTAGTACTTTGGATGTGAAGACCTAGGAATAACATTAATGAGGTGAAATCGGAATTGACAGAAATTCATGACGCACATATAGGCCTAACACTTGTTGGAGTAGGACCTGGTGCTCCTTCTTTATTGACCCTTGCTGCAGTTGAAGAGATTCAATCTGCCAATGTTATTGCTTATCCAGTTTCAAAGCATGATGCCGAAGGAAGGGCTTCGAGAATTGCTTCTCCTTGGATCAAAGATCATCAGAAAAGGCTGCCACTTTTTTTCCCAATGATTCAGGAGGCTGAACTTCTTCAACAAGCTTGGCGGAAGGCCAGTGATCAGGTTGCGAATGAAGTCTTGAAAGGTCAAAAGGTGGTCTTTCTTTGTCAGGGAGATGTTTCTCTTTTTGCGACCAGCTCATATTTGCTCATTGATTTGAAGAAACGTAACCCTGCCTGCCCTGTCCGATTAATTCCAGGAATTACAGCTTTTGCAGCAGCAGCAGCAGTAGGTAGATGGCCATTAGCTTTGCAGCAGGAGCAGCTTTTAGTACTGCCTACTCCAGATGACCAACAATTACTTGAGACTTTGTTCGATGAAGCAGCAAACCTTCAAAGAACCATCATTTTGTTGAAGTTGGGGCATAGGTGGTCTTGGGTTGGACCTCTCCTTGAGAAGAGAAATCTTCTTGAGAATGCACTATTTGCTGAGATGGTTGGATGGCCTGAAGAGAATGTTGTACGTGCTATTGATGTGCCTTTTGGAGATAGGACTTACTTCACAATGCTCTTTGTACGACAAGGATGGCCAGATGTGATGCCAGAGCTAATGCTTGGTTAGCTGAAAATCAGTATTGATTAGTCCAGAAGATTTTCTTGCTTCTCTAGCAGTTCTATTGCCTTTGATAGTGACTGGGCACGCATTAATTGATTTCTGAGTTTTGCATCTCCTGGAAAACCCTTGCAAGTCCATTTGAGGTGTTTCCTAGCTATTAAAAGACCATGCTCACCTTTTACTCGAACCAGGGCTTCTAGTTGTTCACGAGCCAAGAGGATCCTTTCTTTTGGGGTTGGAGTTTGTATGACGGGCTCATTTTTTATGGTTGCATTGATTTGACCAATCAGCCAAGGGGCTCCCATGCTCCCTCTCCCAATCATGATTCCATCCGCCTTTGTGGCAGTTAGACACTGCAAGGCTTTATGAGGGCTATCTATATCGCCATTGGCTATAAGTGGGATATTCAGCTTTTTTTTAACTGCAGCGATTGCATTCCAGTCGGATTCCCCGGTAAAACCTTGTTCGCGCGTTCGGCCATGCAAGGTGATCATTTGTGCACCAGCAGACTCTAATTTCAAGGCAAAGCCAATCGGGTCATATGACTTCGTAGACCAGCCGAGCCTTGTCTTTACCGTAACAGGGATTTGAACAGCATTGGCAACTTTGGTTACTATTTCAGCTGCAAGGTCAGGCGTTTGAATTAGTCCACTGCCTCGCCCTTTGTAAGCAACTTTGCGGACTGGACAGCCCATATTTATATCTATTAGGAATGCTCCCGAGGCCTCTGCTCGTCTAGCGGCTTCGGCCATTGCACTAGGGCGATTATCAAAAAGTTGGACGCCTATAGGCCCTTTTTCTGTTTCGATTTCTTCTAGTTTGCAGAGCCCATGTCCTAGTTCAATGCTGGTTGCATTGACCATTTCAGTGAACAATAAGGCGTTAGGAGCCCATCGCCTGATAAGACTTCTAAAAATTTGATCACTTACCCCTGCTAAGGGTGATTGCATTACTAGGCAATTCAATTCTCTTGCTTTCCCTCTTCCAGAAAGCTTTATTTCATTCGGAAGCTTTGTCATTGAAAGGAGAGTTGAAACCTAATGTTCAGAAGTTTTAGAGGGTTTTGTCTTTGTCTTTTCTGGGCCTTGAATCGAAAGATCACTTTTGGCCATTGAGCAGGACTCTTTTGATCAATATTCTTGATGATCGCATTACCGATACATTTGTTGCTCAACTTATCTGGGAAAGACTTGGTTATAAGCCACTTGACTTTGATAAGACTGTTTGGAAGGCGGGACCTCATACCCCAATTGAGTGGAGCGAATTATTCCCCTACGCTCCCCAAGTTATTACTCAGCGCAAGGCTTCAATACATCTCACTCGCTCCATTCCAAAGGAAAAGAAACAGCTACTAAAGAAAAAACTAGATTTTGATGGATATCAAATTACAGAGCTTTTCCCAAGGCGAACAAGGAGAGCAACAATCGTAAATTGGTTATTGGCTTGGGTTGATTTGCTTGGTTTGGAACTTCCTGAAAATGCTGTTATGCCCACCATCTTGAATCCTCCTGAGGATCCGATTAGGGGACACCCTGGTGACCCTAAGATTCAATAGGTATTAAAGAGGGCCTGGTTTTTTAAGGAGAATTTCTGGAATTAAAACTCTTGTGGATATTTCTTTTTGCATATTTGCTTGGGTCAAAGTGAAGTTTTGTTGGTTTCTTAGACTTTGCCTAGGTAGGGTCGATATTGCTTGTAAAGGTGAAGCCAAGTAACGCTGCCAATTGTTGCCATAATCGGTCGTCCCAACGTTGGTAAATCCACGTTGGTCAATCGGCTATGTCAAAGTCGCGAGGCGATCGTCCATGATCAACCTGGCGTTACCCGTGATCGTACTTATCAAGAAGGCTTTTGGGGTGATCGCGATTTTAAGGTTGTTGATACTGGTGGTCTTGTCTTTGATGATGACAGTGAATTTCTGCCTGAGATTCGTGAACAGGCAGACATTGCATTGGAAGAAGCATCTGTAGCCTTGCTCATTGTCGATGGGCTTCAAGGCATTACTGCCGCAGATGTCTCAATAGCTGAATGGTTACGTTGTCACCCTTGTCAGACTGTCGTGGCGGTTAACAAGTGTGAGTCACCGGAGCAGGGACTTGCTATGGCCGCTGAGTTTTGGAGTCTTGGGCTTGGTGAGCCATATCCTGTTTCTGCAATTCATGGATCTGGGACAGGAGATCTACTTGATCATGTGCTTTCTCTTTTTCCTCCTAAGCAGGATCAATTAGAAGAAGATCCAATTCAAATAGCAATTATTGGTAGGCCTAATGTAGGGAAGTCGAGCCTTCTGAATACTATTTCTGGGGAATCTAGGGCGATTGTAAGTTCTATAAGAGGAACGACCCGTGACACTATTGATACTTTGATTGAGCGAGATGGACAGGCCTGGAGACTTGTTGATACAGCAGGGATTAGACGTCGCAGAAGTGTTAATTACGGTCCTGAGTTTTTCGGGATTAATCGTAGCTTTAAGGCAATTGAGAGGAGCGATGTTTGTGTTTTAGTGATTGATGCTCTGGATGGGGTGACTGAACAAGATCAACGTTTAGCAGGAATTATTGAGGAGAAAGGGAGAGCTTGTGTTGTTGTGGTTAATAAATGGGATGCGGTTGAGAAAGATAGTCACACAATGCCGATTGTGGAAAAAGAGGTTCGTTCTAAACTTTATTTTCTTGATTGGGCGACAATTCTTTTTACTTCAGCAGTGACAGGTAAGCGAGTTGACAGCATTTTTGCCTTGGCTTCCATTGCAGTTCAGCAACATCGGCGAAGAGTTAGCACTTCTGTTGTTAATGAGATCCTTCAGGAAGCTTTAAGTTGGCGTAGTCCCCCTACAACACGTGGTGGGAGACAGGGACGCTTGTATTACGGCACTCAAGTCGCTAGCAGCCCTCCAAGCTTTACCCTTTTCGTAAATGAGCCAAAACTATTTGGTGATACTTATCGTCGCTATGTAGAAAGACATTTGCGTGAAGGGCTTGGGTTTGATGGAACTCCTTTGAGATTGTTTTGGAGAGGAAAAAAACAAAGAGAAGCAGAACGCGATCTTTCGCGTCAGCAGATAATGCCTAGTTGACTCATGGACTGGTTGCGGCAAGTTCCTATTGGACAGTACGTAGCTGGCAGTGCAAGTTGGTTGCGCCATATGGATTCAAGGTTGAAGTTGGGCTGGGTCTTGATGTTTCTCATGACTCCAATCTTGGCAGGAGCTTTTTGGAGGATCTTTCTTGCTTTTGGATTGCTAACGATTACTTTCGCTAGCTGTTTGCCTGTAAGGATTTGGTGGCGCCCTTTGCTTTTAGCTCTAATTCTTGCAATGGCTCTTGGGCTGTTGGGGTTGTTTTTACCAATGGGAGAACCCCCTGGAGTGATGGCATTTCGATCTCCTCAGGAATTGCCAGGAGCAAACTTGATTAGTGACTCCTGGGAGAGTGTAAGAATTGCACCTCTTCAACTTGGCCCTTTTTCGCTAGGACCTTTGGTTATTGGTAAAGGCTCTGTGGAATTGGCCTTAAATACTTCAACATTGATTTTTACTGTTGTTCATAGTGTCAATCTCATGTTGCTTACTACTCCACCAGAGGATCTTGTATGGGCTATTTGTTGGTTCATTTCTCCGTTAGCGTTGATTGGGGTTCCAATAGAGCGCCTTAGTTTTCAGCTATTACTTGCGCTCAGATTTTTACCATTGGTTCAGGAGGAGTTGCAAAACCTATTGCGAGCACTTTCTAGTAGGGCAGTCAACATAAGAGAACTCGGGTTTAAAGGATCATTTGCGTTGATCCTTTCGGTGGCAGAACGTTTACTAGCAAATATTCTTTTGCGGGCAGATCAGGGGGCTGATGCTCTTATGGCGAGGGGTGTTTTGTTGCGCCCTGCTTACCAGTTAAGGACTAAGCCTCTCCCTAATAGGGCTTCTCGCTGGCTTAATCTCGTGTCAGGAATTCTTCTTGTATTGGTCTTTAGCTTGCGCGGGAAGTACGGTGATTTATAAATATTGCATTGATTAAGTGCAAGCTGAGCGTTATTTAAACCACCCTACTTTCGGAATGCTCTATCTTCTTGCCCCAGCAGGAGAAGGAAGAGACGTATATGCGACTCTTTATGCACAGCGAATGTTTTTCTTGGTAACGCAGCAACCCAGAGGAGCACAATTTGAGGTAATTCCTTATTTGGATGCTCGTCATCACGCTGAATCGCATCTTTCTAGATGTAGGCGAGATAACTCTCCAGAAAGTGAACGTTGGCAAGAATTATTCCACCAAACATTTATTTGATTATTTTCTAATGTTGGCTACCCGATGGAGAAAAATTTGTGATCAGCTGCCAGATCGTATTCATTTACTTGCTGTAAGCAAGGGAAATTCTTCTTCTTCCATTCGTCAACTGGCAGCCTTGGGCCAGCGTGATTTTGGAGAGAGTCGCTTACAAGAAGCTTTGCCAAAGTTGACTGAGCTATCGGATCTTGAGCAAGTGCGATGGCATTTTATTGGACGCTTGCAGTCCAACAAGGTAAGGGCAGTTGTGAAAGCTTTTCCTGTGATTCATTCTTTAGATTCAGAAAAACTTGCTTTGCGCCTTTCGAGAATCGCAGGAGAGGAAAAGTTATATCCAGAAGTTATGTTGCAAGTTAAGTTCAGAGATGACCCTACAAAGGGAGGCTTCACGCCTGCAGAACTTTTGGAAGCATGGCCAAGGTTATGTGAGTTGCCTAACTTGAAATTAGGAGGTCTTATGGCAATGCCTCCCATAGGGTTGTCAATAGAAGGTAAGAGGGAGTTGTTCACAGAGTGTCGACATCTCTCTGATCAACTAGGTTTGAGAGATTGTTCGATGGGGATGAGCGATGATTGGCAGGCAGCTGTTGAGTCAGGGGCTACCTGGATCAGACTAGGTTCAATATTGTTTGGAAGTCGTTATAAGGGACATCAATTTTTGAAAGATAGAACAAAAACCGTGTGAGAGCCTTGCCTTGCTTTGTGTATGACGTTATTTAGGAGTAGGCAAAGCAGTTTCCTTAAAAAAGGAGACTCTCTCCTTAATCGGCAAAACGCTGATTCCCCCCCCCCTACCGTCATACTCAGAGGATCTCCAAGGTGTCGCTTATTTCCCGTCTTCGCTCCGTTGTCGCCGGTGACGACTATTTAGATAGTGACTACGACGATCTCGATTACGAAACAGGTGAAGAATATGAGAGTGATCCAAATGGGGCACGTGCTTTAGGAGGGAAGCTTGCTCAGCTCTCTGAATCAAGTGGTTTCGATCTTGGCAATGGATTCTCAGGTAGCAATGTCATAGGTATGCCTGGGGTGGCTACATCAACTTCTGAAGTGAACTTGATGGAGCCTAGGACTTTTGATGAAATGCCGAGAGCAATTCAGGCTTTAAGAGAACGCAAGACTGTGATACTGAATCTCACAATGATGGAGCCCGATCAAGCGCAGCGTGCGGTTGATTTTGTCGCTGGTGGAACATTTGCAATTGATGGGCATCAGGAACGTGTAGGTGAGAGTATTTTCCTCTTTGCACCTAGCTGTGTAACGGTTTCCAATGACGTTCATGACGAGCCTTCAGTTCCTGCAGTTGTGAATAATGATTCTGAGCCTGAAGTAAGTGCAGCACCTTCTCCTGCATGGGGAGAACCTACTGCTGCAGCTCTTTAATTGCCAGTGCTGTTGCAACTAGGGGTGATCGGTCTGGGTCGAATGGCTCAGGCACTTGTGATTCCTTTAATAGAAAGAGGTGAGCTCTCTCCAGAGCAAGTTTTTGGAGTAGTAGGTCAAGCTGCAACAGTTCAGCTCAAGTCTGATCATTTGCCCAATGGTCTGAAGTTGGTAGCGGCTAGTGATCTTGCTGCTAATGGGGTTTGGGAAGCTCCAATCCAATTGTTAGCGGTTAAGCCTCAGCAATTGGAATCGGTTGCTTCAGTCGCTGCAACTATTAAGCCCGAACTAGATGGGCGTAAGCCTCTTTTGGTTTCTTTGCTTGCAGGGATAACTTTGGAGAGACTTGAAGAATTATTTCCACGTCATATTTGTGTAAGGGCTGTTCCAAATACTCCTTCGCTAGTTGGAGCTGGTCTTACAGGACTTTCTTGGGGGAAAGATATTAGTAATGAAAACCAGCGGTTATCTGTAAAACGTCTTTTCCTCCCAATTAGTGAAGTTCTTGAGTTGCCGGAGACTCAGTTAGATGCTTTCCTAGCCCTGACTTCGTCAGGTCCTGCATATGTGGCATTAATGGCCGAAGCGTTGGCTGATGGAGCTGTAGCAGCAGGGTTGTCCCGAGAGTTGGCTTATCATTTGGCTCATCGAACTCTTGCAGGTACGGCTTCATTATTAAAAGAAAAAGAGCTTCACCCTGGACAATTGAAGGATATGGTGGCCTCTCCTGGAGGAACAACTATTGCTGCGTTGCGTCACCTGGAGAGGGCAGGTATTCGTTCGGCTTTGATTGAAGCTGTTGTTGTTGCAGCAGAGCGGAGTCGTGAAATGATTTGATTAAAGGTATTCCTTTTGCATTAAGGAGTTCGCTATATAATTTTTCTAGGGAATCAATATTGTGAGTCAGGGTGTATCTTTCTAAAATTCGAGACCTGGCTCGCCGACCAAGCTCAGCAGTAAGTATTGGTTGATCTTTAAGTAAGGGAAGGATTGTTCTTAATTGGGTAGTAACCCCTTGTGTATTAAGGACAATGCCTGCGCCTTTATCAAGCACTTCCCCATCTGCTCCAGCATCAGTTGCTACACAAGCGCAACCTGTTGCCATCGCTTCAAGTAGGGATAATGAAAGCCCTTCTACTAGGCTTGGCAAGATAAAGACTTCTGAGCATTGAAGTAGAGCAACCTTTGTATTGAAGCTTGATTCATAACCCCACCACAGGACCTCTTCTTCACTACTTGTAGTGAGGTTATTCTGAAGAGTGAAGCGAAGAGGACCATCTCCTACAAGGACTAGTTTGCATCCTGTTGGCTCAACAATTTGCCAGGCACGAAGAAGTGCTTCTACATTTTTTTCTGTAGCAATACGTCCCATATATAGAAAAATTCTTTTATCTCCAAGACGATGTCTGACTTCTTTTTGGTATCGACTTGGGTTAGAAGCTCTTGCTGGGGCCCATTTTTCTGGATCTACCCCATTTGGGATTACCGCAATTCGAGTTTCTTTAACCCCTAGTCGAGTAAGAACTTCTGCTTGTAGGTCTGAGAAGACAATTACTCTGTCATATCGAGAGAGGGCAGGAGCATAAAGCTGGTAAGTGAGTTGTTGTGTACCTGCAGTGAGATTTCTAATGCCAGCATCGAATGGTGGATGAAATGTTGCGACCAGTGGGACATCAAGTTGTTGGCATAGATCAGGGAGCCGGAAGTCAAGTGGTGAAAGCGTCAAGCTTGCATGGACCAAATCTGGTTGGAGTCTTTCTAGTGATTCTCTGAGCTCCCTTTGTGCTCTAGGTGAAGGGATTGTGTAAACCTGAGATTTAACTAGATATGGGAGGCTTACTTCAGGATCGTTTGCGAATAGGGACGTTTGGCTGTCTCCAGGACTACTAGGATTGTCAAAATGAATGAAACTTGTTTGATGCCCACGTTGTTTTAGGGCCTCAGTAGTACTGAGGCCATAAGTGACATTCCCGCAGAAGGGTGTTTTTTTGCCGAGCCAGGCGATATGCGCCACTCGTTGCAATCTCTAAGCCGCATATGAAAGTTAGCAGTGCTGCCAAGGACGTTCGAGCAATATGGCAAATGTGGTTAGTCCTGCTAACAACCAAAGCACTGGAACGAGCCCAACACTGCTAACGAGAGTGCCTGCTATGACAAGAGGCAGGCTAAGTGAAACATTAATTAGGTTATTTTGAAGACCAAAAACTTTGCCTCGCTTGGATTCAGGAGTATCTTCGTGAAGAGTCGTTTGTGCTGGGATGGCCACCATTGCTGCTCCAATGCCAAGAACACCACATAGAAGCAACGTAAGACTTAAAGATCCTAGGAAGTGACCAAGCAATACAAGAGAGAAGCTAATCATTCCAAGTCCAATTGTAGAAAGGGTCTTTCGATTGAATCCATGACCTTTCTGAGCAAGAGTTGCAGATCCAAGGGTCATGCCTAGGCCGCTCACGGCAAGTAATGTTCCAAATCGTGTAGGCCCAAGCACTTCTATGGAAGAGGCAAGACTTATTGCTAAGACATATAAGGCCGCTAGAAGGCTATAAAGCAGAACAAGGTGCATCATTGCACCTCTAACTCTCGGCCTCTTTTTGAAAACTTCAAGTCCTTCATTGATTTCTTTCCAGAAATTCTTCTTCTTCCTTTTTGAAGTTGATTCTTTAAGTTGAATAGTGCTTAGGAAAATTGCTGCAATTGAATAGCAAAGAGGGAGTAGGACAAATTCTCCACCTTCTAAGCCAAATTTTAAAAAAAACTTTTCTAGGATCCTTAGTATTGGATCTCCTAAAGCAAACCCCAGAATCGTTGCTCCCATGCTGGTGGCCTGATATATCGAGTTTGCAGCAAGCAGCTTTTCTTTGGGGACTAAGAGTGGAATAGCGGCTTGTTCGGCGGGAGCAAAAAATTGAGTGAGGATTGATTCGATGAGAGTAATAATTAGCAATGCCCAGTAGCCCCAGCTAATCCCAATCAAGGTTGGACCAGGTAATAGGCAGAAGGGTATGCCGAGTACTAGTAGTCCTCTTAGTCCATTTGACGCAATCATTAGCTTTCTTTTTGGCCACCAGTCGGCACAGACCCCTGCAATTGCGCCCAGAATTACGGCTGGGATAGTGTTTGCGATATAAATCCCTGTCGCTAAGACAGTTATCACCTGAGCTTTGCTTTCTATGTCAAGTCGAATACTTGAAGCTACTTCCGCGAGAGCTTCATTGCTTTGGTTGAGATCCCCGACCCAGTATTGGGCAATTAGATAAATAGTTAGAACTATGAAAAATTTATCTGCTAACTGTGAAAAAATCTGTCCGAACCAGAGCTTTCTAAATCCATTCAGTTGAAGGACCCCAATTAAACCAAAAGAACTATTCTCACTCGAATTGTTTTCAAGGTTATTTATTTGGTTATTAAAATTTGGTCCGCTCAAAATGTTTGTTGCTGCCGAGTTGCTTTTAAGGGTTACCTAAGTGTTTAGGGATTCTCGTAACATTGTCAAGGCACTAATCTTCTTGAGAAGATGCGTGTTTGTCCAGCATTCAACTACTCCTAGTAACCTTAGCCATACCTCTCTTGGCCCTAATAATTTGCCTTGATGATTAATGGGTAAACCAGGTTTAAGTAGACGTTGCAGAAGAGCTAGCTCAGATGGATTTAATTGTAAGTTTGTTCCTGGCACGGAGCCTATAGCGAAGCCCTCTTCTGGAATCAGGCTGCATCTCCATTCCCATTTACCAAGCGGGGGGGCGAGAGGTTCACCACTTCGACAACATTCTTGAACAGGAAGCGCATAGCCTCCAATAGCAAGCATATGAACTAAGGCTTGTACGCCAATAGCCAATGTGGTGTCGAGGTCAGGAGGCGTTGCTTTGCTGATTGTCTCTAGTCTTTCCCAATGCATTAAAATCAAATCGAGCATGCCGGGCAGTGGTTCGTCGTTACCAACTAACAACATGCTCATTTCAGCAAGTGCTTGAGCTGCCGCAAGCGTTTCTAGACGCTGACCTACACGGCTGAAATTTTGTAATACTTTTAGTTGCTTTACTCTCGCTAGCCCACGTCTTCCCACGACCTGAATTTCTATTAGTGTTAGTGGTACAGCTCCGGACAAGCTACTTCGAGGTCGCTTCGCTCCAGGAACCGCCAGCCTAGTGATACCTTCTTTTTCGCTAAGTAGCGTCAGAAGTCGATCGTTTTCACCTAGAGAACTTACTCTTAGACAAATACCTTTAAGACGTCTATCTCCACTCATTCTTTGCGGGAACGCATTCGCAAAGCTTTCATTAGCTCTACTCCTTGACTTGTTCCAAGGTGATTGGCCCCTGCTTCAACTAGTTCTAGTGCTTGGTCAATATGGCGTAACCCTCCTGCCGCTGTAATAGGACAGCGACCTTTGGAAAGCTCTTTTAGTAGATATACATCCTTGGCTGTAACAGGGCCTCCAAAACCATTCCCTGTTTGTAGCTCTGTTGCGCCAGCATCAATAGCAGTTTCTACTGTTGCTGGTAGCTTTCCCTTTGAGATGTTTGGAATGTCAAGGATTACTCGGATAGGGAGCCCTATCGAAGCAAGCTTTGCAAGTTCTTCGCCAAAATGTTCGATATTTCCTTCAGCTACAGATTTGAAGTTAGGCACAACATCAAGCTCGTCAGCACCATGAGCGGCAGCCCATTCTGCTTCGGCTTGCTTAATACTTGTAGGTATAGCTCCGAAAGGGAAGGCAATTACTGCAATTAATTTTGTTGCCCCTTTATTCCCTAGCCTTTCTTTTGCCTCAGGTAGTCTGATTAGATTTGTGCATAGTCCATAAAACCCAAAATGCTTTGCTGCATCACAAGATGTATTTAACGATTCTTTGTCAAGGTGAGGATCGAGCAGAGATTGGTTGATTCGTAAAGCTAGATCAGGCAGATCTGACTGGTAAGACGCATTGGCCATTATTTGATTTCAGGTCTATTCCCGGGCTTGTATTACCCCATAACCTCCGTGGTTTCGTTTATAGATGACTTGGAGTTCGCCACTTTCCTGTTCTTTAAAAAGATAGAAGTCATGGTCTATAAGATCTAATTGATGCATCGCTTCTTCAACGTTCATTGGTGGCATGTTGAAGTATTTACGGCGAACACCTGGGTTAGGTAGTTGTACTTCTTTCCCTTCTGTTAGAGAGTGATCGAGGTTGGGTTCGTTATTAATTATTGATTGAGGAATCTTGCTTGATGAGGAGCGATGACCTGAGCTGTGGAGATGATCACTATGCCGCTCTTTGTAGCGGCGGAGTTGTCTGCAAAGCTTATTTGCAACTAGATCAATACTCGCGTATAGGTTTTCACTGCGTTCTTGGGCTCGAATTACAGTACCGTTTGCAAATACAGTAACTTCTGCAGTTTGTTGCGGAACTCTTGGATTTCGTGCAACTGATAGGTGTATGTCAGCTTCCTGCACCATATCTTCATAGTGATGGATGGCTTTCTCTATCTTTGATTGCGTGTATTCACGGAGGGCAGCAGTTAGCTCAAGATTGCGACCATGGATAAGCAGCTTCATGGCATCTCTAATAAGCCAGGGGATAACGGCGAGGTGGCTAAAACCTTTTCTTTTGCAGAAGGATCAAGGGCCTTTCTTTTTGAGCCCAAACACCTAGTACCTTATGAAAAGGCTTGGTTGTGGCAGAAACAATGGCAGCAATTTCTTTTTGCTAACCCTGAAGCGCCACAGGCACTTTATATCCTCGAGCATACTAATTGCTACACCATTGGACGTGGTGGAAATAATGCCAATCTGCTCTTTGACCTTCAAGAGCCAATAGCCCCTTGGTATCGAATTGATCGAGGAGGAGATGTTACCCATCATTTGCCAGGACAAATAGTTGCGTATCCGATTTTGGACTTACAACGCTATAAAACTGATTTGCATTGGTATCTCTTTCAACTTGAGCAAGTGCTTATTGATGTGTTGGCTGTTTTAGGTTTGCAAGGTGAAAGGATTAAAGGCTTGACAGGGATTTGGCTTGAGGGCAAAAAATTAGGAGCTATTGGCGTGGGCTGCCGTAGGTGGGTCACACAGCACGGGTTGTCATTAAACATTAATTGCTCTCTAGAGGGGTTTGAAAGAGTTAACCCTTGTGGAATTGCTGGTTGCGAAGTCGGTCGCCTTAGTGAATGGATTCCAGGTGTAAAAGTTGAAGAAGTTCGACCAATCATGGTCCATGCATTTGAGGAATGTTTTGACTTGGTTTTGAATCCAGGTGATCCCTATGCAAAGTCTTCTTAAATTTCTTTCTTCCTTTAATGGCGAGAATTTGATTGCAATATCAAAATGAGTTGTGGAAAAAATTTTAAAAAAGAATCAAATAGATTTCCCTTCCCAGTTTGCACATAGCTTCTGGCGGCCTCATCGCAAAGAACTTGAGGCTTTGAATAGGCATAAGTATGTCGAGCGACTTACTCGTGTTGATCAAATGTGGCCTTGGCTTGCTGAAAATTATGGTCAGGTGATTGCTGTAGACGCACCTCATGCGGCCCATCCAGAGCATTTTGATTACAAAGAGCTTGCTGAACGTATTTCTTTAGCGGCAGGAGCCTTTAGAGCCTTTGATGTTAAGAGCGGCAATGTGGTCGCATTGTTCGCCGAAAACAGTCCTAGATGGCTTGTTGTTGATCAAGGACTGATGAGAGCAGGTGCTGCAGATGCAGTAAGGGGTGCATCTGCACCAGTTGAAGAGCTGCGTTACATCCTTGAGGATTCTGAGGCCAGTGCTCTGGTGGTTCAAGATTCCGCATTGTTAGATAAGCTTGATTTGACAAGAGAGCACCTCAATCGATATCGAATAATCGTCCAGCTTGAAGGGCGGGCTACAACACAGGGAGTGTTGGAATGGGATAAGTTCCTAGATTTTGGGAGAGATAAAGATTTTCCAGACCCTTTTGCGAATCGAGAACTTGAATCTCCTGGGTCAGCTGTTGCGACGATTCTCTATACATCAGGAACAACTGGCAAGCCAAAAGGGGTTCCTTTAAGTCATGCAAACTTGTTGCATCAAATTAAATCCTTGACTTGCGTTGCCCATCCTCATGCTGGAGCGGCTGTTTTAAGTGTTCTTCCTATATGGCATGCCTATGAACGAAGCGCTGAGTATTACTTCTTCTCATGTGGATGTACTCAGAGTTATTCAACTATTAAGCATTTAAAGGCTGATCTTGCCAGAGTTCGTCCAATAGTTATGGCGACTGTTCCTCGACTCTGGGAAGCTATTAAGCAGGGTTTTGATGATGCGATAAGGAAGATGTCTCCTTATCGTCAGAGGCTTTTGAAGGGAGCGCTTGCCAATAGTTCCGCTCAGAGGAAGGCTTGGAGAACTGCTCAGGATCTTTTGGTTGATTCGGTTAAGCCAGTTAGGCGAATTAAAGCTTCAGCAGAAGCTTTAATTCGCTGGCCATTGCATCAACTTGCTAGTGCTTTGCTTTGGCCAAAGGTTTTAGATCAACTTTGTGGTGGGCAATTAATTTTCCCGATCAATGGTGGTGGGGCAATCGCTCCTCATATAGATAATTTTTTTGAAGCAATTGGGGTTGAGATGCTGGTTGGCTATGGCCTTACCGAAACAAGCCCAGTTGTTAGTTGCAGGAGACCATGGCGCAACATAAGGGGTAGTTCGGGTCCTCCTCTTCCTGAAACTTTTTTCAAGATTTTGGACTTAGAAACCGGAGATCCCGTTCGGTTTCGCCAAAAGGGCCGTGTCTTTGTTAAGGGGCCTCAAGTAATGGATGGTTATTTAGGCAAACCAGAGGCTTCCTTAAAGGTACTTGATGAAGATGGATGGTTTGATACAGGTGACATAGGAATGTTGTTGCCGGATGGATCACTCGTCCTTACTGGCAGGGCAAAAGACACAATTGTTTTGAGTAATGGGGAAAATATTGAACCTGGACCTCTAGAGGAGGCATTATTGGCGAGCCCTCTTATCTCCCAAATAATGTTGGTGGGTCAAGATGAAAGACAGATGGGGGCTTTAGTCGTTCCAAGGGTTGAAGCAATTTTGCCCTGGGCTTTTGAGCAGGGTTTAATTCTTCACGAAGATCTTGGGGGGACACCTGGAGACCAAAGGCTGCGAAAACTCATTCGAAGAGAAATAAATTATTTACTTTGCAGCAGGAAAGGGAGTCGTCCTGAAGAAAGGATTATTGATTTAGCGTTAGTAGATCCCTTCACAATAGAAAACGGCTTGTTGACTCAGACTCTCAAGCAAAGAAGAGAAAGAATTAGTGCTCGTGATTATCAGGCAATATCCTTTATTTATCAGCGTTGATTCATTTAGAACACAAAAATATTGACCTTAGGTCGTCTGGCTGAGAACCTGTTCCCTTAATTAATTACTCCAATGACCGAAGGAACTCCTCTTTCTATTAAGCGTTCTATTACTGTCAGGGCTGTTGTCACCCCTGCATGGAAAGAAGAGGCAGAACGAGAGCTTAGCCAGGCTATTTCAGCAACTGATCAGCAATTATCTCAATTAGAGAAGGAAGGTCAACAAGTTGTTGATGATGTACGAAGCCAGAGTGCTAATCCTTTAGACCCTCGAGTCCAAGATCAGGTAGCGCAAGTACAACAGCAAGTTGCAGCAAAACGGGCAGAACTTGAAGAACAGAAGAGAAATTTGCTTCAACAACAGGCCCAGGTAAGAGAATTAGAAATGGAACAGATTGTTGAGCAGGGGCAGATAGAGAGCTTTTGTGAACTGAATGTTGGGGACAATCTGGTTAGCAAAATGCAGGTTGCAATTGTCGTTAGGGATGGTGTTGTGGAAGCGATTGAACAGGACTGATCACCTACTTGTTTTTTTCGGCCAATCGGTCTCTAAAATCGTCTGATAAGCCTTTTTGGAGACGCTATTGGCAACTCACGACATTTTTATGCCCGCCCTTAGCTCCACTATGACTGAGGGCAAAATCGTGGAGTGGTTAAAGCAACCTGGTGACAAGGTTGAACGAGGGGACTCGGTACTGGTTGTCGAATCAGATAAAGCTGATATGGATGTGGAGTCTTTTCAAGATGGGTATTTGGCCGCGGTCTTAATGCCAGCTGGTAGTACAGCCCCTGTGGGAGAAACAATAGGTTTAATTGTTGAGAAGCAGGAAGAAATTAGTGCTGTCCAGGCCAATGCTCCATCTGCGCCAACGGAAGTAGCAAAGCCATCGGCTGCACCTCGACCTTCCGACGCACCTAAGCCATCGGCTACTCCTGAAGAAATTGCTCCGCCCCCTCCAAGCAGTCCTCCTGCAAATCTTCAAACGCCTTTACCTGTTGTGGCACCCGTCATTAATGATGGTCGGATTGTTGCTACTCCTCGTGCAAGAAAGCTTGCAGTTCAAAAAGGAATTGATTTGGCAACAGTAAGAGGGACTGGACCCCATGGTCGGATTCAGGCAGAAGATATAGAAGGAGCAATTGGTCAACCTATAACTGTTCCTTGGATAGCAGAAAGCGATCGCCCAGCATCAAGTTCTTTAGAGGTGTCAGTTCCAGCTCGTAAGGCCCCCTCAGGAGCATCAAAAACCCCTAAAACATTAGTGGGCCAAAGTTTTGGCTCACCTGGAGAGACTATTGCTTTTAATACTCTTCAGCAAGCAGTTAATAGAAATATGGAGGCAAGTTTATCTATACCTTGTTTTAGAGTTGGATATACAATTATTACTGACAAATTCGATTCATTTTATAAAGAGGTCAAGTTGAAAGGTGTTACTATGACTGCCTTGCTTGCTAAGGCTGTAGGTAGAACACTCGCTAGACACCCTCAGGTTAATGCAGTATGTAGTACTCAAGGTATGAGTTATCCCAGTGAGGTAAATGTCGCAATCGCTGTAGCAATGGAAGATGGTGGTCTGATAACACCTGTACTTAAGAATGCTGATAGTTCAGATTTATTTGAACTATCAGGGAGATGGGCAGATTTGGTTAAGCGTTCACGAAATAAACAGCTTCAGCCAGATGAATACAGCACTGGCACGTTTACACTTTCGAACCTAGGTATGTATGGGGTGGATCGTTTCGATGCGATTCTTCCACCTGGTACTGGAGCAATACTTGCTGTGGCTTCTTCCCAACCTTCTGTTGTCGTGACCAAGGAAGGGGCAATAGCGGTAAAGAGACAAATGCAAGTAAACCTTACGGCAGATCACAGAGTGATTTATGGAGCAGATGGTGCAGCTTTTCTAAGAGATTTAGCTGATCTAATTGAAAACAATCCGGAGAGTCTCACTTCTTAAATTAGAGATATAGCAACAAGTGGATAATACTTATCCTCCCCTTTTTTGATTAATCAAGATGAATTTTTTTTGAATGTGGATGACCCTAGAGATTTTTTAATTAGTTCATACGATTTTCATTTAGATGATGAGCTTATAGCTCAGAGCCCTGCTGAACCTAGGCATTCTTCAAAACTAATGATTGTTGATAAGGAGGCTAAAGAACTTGCAAGTTGTCGTCATGCCAGGGTTTGGAACTTACAGGATGAGCTCATTCAAGGGGACCTACTTGTTCTTAATAACACTCGAGTGATAAGAGCAAGATTGAATGTTCGCCGTCATGGAGGTGGGCGAGGGGAGCTGTTGTTGATAGAGCCAAAAGGAGAAGGTAAGTGGTTATGCCTTGCTCGCCCCGCCAAACGAATGCGAATTGGAGACCAGCTATCTATAGACACGCCTGAACACGAAACTATTTGTTTAGAGATAGTTTCTGATGATCCTTCAACTGGAGGTCGTGTTGTTCAGTTCCCTTCATTTTGTCTTGATAGGGAGTCCATAGAGCCGTTCTTAAATAGTTATGGACAAGTGCCGTTGCCTCCTTATATCCAGAGTAATGGTTTAATTCATCAAGATAGATACCAAACCCTTTATGCAGACTCTCCTGGAGCAGTTGCTGCACCTACTGCAGGTCTGCATTTAAGCGGTCAACTGCTAGAGGCGTTACTTCAAAAAGGAATTTCAATTACGAGAGTTACTTTGCATGTAGGACTGGGGACTTTTAAACCTATTGATATTGAAGATCTCAATTCTTTGGAGCTTCACAGTGAATGGGTCGAAGTAAGGGAAGAGGTGGTGCAGGCCGTTGAAGAATGTAAAGCTAGAGGAGGACGAATTATTGCTGTAGGTACAACTAGTGTTAGGGCCCTTGAGGGTGCTTTCTTGGCAGGTGGCGGAAGGTTAAAGCCTCTTAGAGGAAAAGTGAACTTAGTAATTAAGCCTGGTTATAGATTTGGAGTTGTTGATGGGCTACTTACTAACTTCCATCTTCCAAAGAGCTCTTTGTTGCTTTTGGTAAGTGCGGTTATTGGTAGGGAAAGATTATTGGCACTTTATGCCGAGGCAATTAAATGCCAATATCGCTTTTATTCTTTTGGAGATGCAATGTTTATTGCACCAAAGGTTACTAACTACTAGTGGATTGACCTTAACTGAGGATCACGTTTTTTATTAGTTGTTCCTCAAGCAGGCGTTGGCACATTCTCAAACATTACCGAGGACAGATACCTTTCAGCCATATCAGGAAGGATTACAACGATGTTTTTCCCAGCAAATTCTTCAAGCTCAGCTAAGCGAATGGCTGCAACGGCAGCAGCGCCACAGGAAATACCTACTAATAGCCCTTCTTCTTTACATAGTCGCAAGGCCATTTCTACCGATTCTTCATTGGTCACTTGCTCAACCCGATCTACAACTGAAAGGTCAAGGTTTTTTGGAATGAATCCTGCCCCTATACCTTGGATCTTATGAGGCCCGGGTTTGATTTCTTCTCCATTGAGTGTTTGAGAGATGACAGGACTATGAGCTGGCTCTACGGCTACGGAGAGGAGAGATTTGTTTTTTTCTTGTTTGATAAAACGAGAAACACCTGTAATTGTCCCTCCTGTGCCTACGCCTGCAACAAGTACATCAATGGCCCCATCACAGTCATTCCAGATTTCTGGTCCAGTTGTTTTGAAATGAATTTCTGGATTGGCGGGGTTTTCAAATTGCCCGGGCATGAAATACTTCTTGGGGTCGCTTTCGTAAATCTCCTTTGCTTTCGCAATAGCCCCTGGCATACCTTTGGCGGCCTCTGTGAGGATCAACTCAGCACCAAGTACTGCCATTACTCTCCGTCGTTCTAACGACATAGATTCAGGCATGGTAAGTATTAATTTGTATCCCTTTGCGGCAGCAGTGAAGGCAAGAGCTATTCCTGTATTTCCTGATGTGGGTTCAACAATCGTTTGATTTTGTCCTAATAGGCCACGTTTCTCGGCATCCCAGATCATGTTGGCTCCAATCCTGCATTTCACGCTGTATGCGGGATTTCGGCCTTCAATTTTGGCTAAAACAGTTGCCTTTGAATTTTTGGTAACTGAGTTCAGGCGAACCAATGGTGTGTTGCCTATTGCGAGGCTGTTGTCTTCGAAAATGCGTGGCATGCGGCTAATACAAGCGACCTCATGAATAGCTCGAATTTAGTTGTATTGCATAAAGTCGTTTGCAAATGACAAAGAGATCGGATTCCTTTTTTTAGTCTTTTAAGGCTCTTTCAAAGCGGCTCCAAAGTTCTTCATGCTTTTCAAGCCCAACAGAGACCCTTAGAAGGTGTGAAGGGACGCCGCATTCTCTTGCCCAATTAAGCTCCTCGTAATGGGCAAGAAGGACATATGGACAGGTTAAAGTGAAGTTGGTACCAAGGCTTGGCCCTTTACATACTTCTAGTGCGTCATAGACTTTTTTTGCCTTATTTAATCCACCAATTAGTTCGAAAGAAAGCAGGCATCCATAGCCTGCTCCAGAGCGCATTATCGACTTGAAGTTTTGGCATTCTCCTGGATGGAGAACCCTTGCTACTGCTGGATGGCTCTCTAATTTGGTTTTAAGAGCGTGGCAGGCTTGATTGAGCTTGGGTATTCGGATATGCACGTCTCGACTGGCTTCTTCTAATGCAATAGTGTCAGCATCAGATAATGGTGTAGTGAAGTTATCTTTTAAACTTTTTGAAAACTCATTGAACCAAAAGGAATGGGGGCTAACTACTAATGAGCCTGCAAGGATATCCCCTCTTCCGGCAAAACTTTTTGTTAGGGAACTGAATACTATATCTGCAAAAGGTAGTGCGTTTATATTGATTGCAGAACCAATAGTGTCATCAGCGATTACAGGGATCCCACGCTCATGAGAAAGTTTTGCGATTTCAGGAAGGTTTATGCATTGAAGCATTGGATTACTTGGGAGCTCAACTACAACTGCAGATGGTTTTTGGGAATCGAGTTCTTTAGCTAAATTGGTTGGCTCCGTATTTAAGAAAAGATTGCTACCTTCGAATACAACTTGAGGAAGTTTTAGAACATCTACATAAGGAAAACCTATTTGAAGTGTGGGACTTTTGGGACGTAATTTTGTAACTATTTCAAGAGCACTTGTGAAAGCTGCCATCCCAGAAGGATGAAGTTGAATTGATTCAGAGTTGCAGCCATAGATATTAGCCAATCTTTTTTCCAAAGCACCCCTTGCAATCTTTGCAATTGCTTGAGAAGCAGGTGGCTCTTTCCCAAGTGCTATTGCGGCCAGTCGGGATGAGGCTCCAAGTCCTGTATGTTGCCAAAAAGCTTTGGCAGCAGGAGTTGTATCTGCATCTGTAATTAGACAATAGAGGCCTAATACTTCTCTGATTAATATCTCTCCACCTTTTGTAAATCTCTTGCAGTGGTCTTTAGCTTTTTGTGCGGTAGCAGAGTCTGGATAAGGCCAGGCATTGTAGTCACTTTTGCTATGCGTACTTAATGCTTTTTTGACCACTTCTTGAATAAGTGGATTAAATCCGAAACGTGGGTAGATTGACTTGAGTGAATCAATACAAGAGGGCTTTTTCTCTTCGTAATCAATTACATCTTGCCAACGCGGTAAGGCAACAGAAACTGCATGTGGACTATTAGGTAGTGCCTGCCCAAGATCTTTGGCACTCCAGCAAGGATTAGTTATTAGGTTTCGCTTAATCACTGCAATTGATTAAGTCCGGTATCAAGATCTTCGTTTAGGTCAGAAAGGTCTTCACAGCCTATTGAAAATCGTAATAACGAATCATTTATGCCTAGACGATCTTTTATAGATTTTTCTACCGAAGCATGGGTCATCGTTGCCGGATGGCATACAAGGCTCTCTATACCACCAAGGCTTTCGGCCATAGTGAAATACTTTAGATTTTTGCAAAAAGAGTAGGTTTCATTTCGATTGGCTTTGATACTTGTAGTGATCATTGCTCCACCAGCTTTCATTTGCTTAAGGGCTATTTGATGTTGAGGATGATCTGAGCGAAATGGATATCTCACCCAATTCACTGCTGGATGTTTGGAAAGTTGATCTGCTAGTGCTAAAGCATTTGCGACCTGCTTCTCTAGGCGAATAGGAAGAGTTTTTATCCCTCTGGTGATAAGCCAACAATCAAAAGGTGAGGGATTCAGGCCAAGAGCTTTTTGGGCAAAAACCATTTTGCTGTGCCATTGAGGATCATTTGTACAAATAGCTCCGCCTAATGCATCAGAATGTCCATTGATGTATTTGGTGGTACTTGTTAGAGAAATAGTGGCTCCGAGTTCGAGTGGTTTTTGTAAAATTGCTGTACAGAAGGTGTTATCAACAACAACGGGGATTTGATACTTATTGGCAACTTCGCAGATCTTCTTCAAATCGAGAATCTTAAGCAGAGGATTGGTTGGGCTCTCTAACCAAATCATTGAAGGTTTAATTTGATCTATTGCCTCAAGGGCAGATAACTTTGTGAAATCCACCCAAGATGTTTTGACCCCAAATTTCTGGAAAACTTTTTCAAAAAGTCTCACAGTGCAGCCATATAGATTTTCTTCACATAAGACAGTGTCTCCAGCTTTAAGTGATGAGGCTACAGCTGTAATGGCACTTACTCCAGAGGCAAAGACGGTTGTGCACTTGCACTCCTCTAAAGACGATAAAACAGATTCCAGTATTCTGAAATTTGGGTTTCCTGAACGGGTGTAATCAAAACCTTCTAGATTGCCATGTGCAAAGGTTGAGCTTGGAAATATTGGCGGCATTATTGTCCCTGTATTGGCCGCAAAGCTCTCCCCGTGATGGATGACTCGAGTATTTACCCCTAAGAGGCTCCTTTTTGTAGTTTTTTTTGATTCCACTTTTCCTTATGGGGAAACATACAGAGTAAAGACAATTTTGATAGGCCTTCTTTCTTCATAGAAGGCCTATCAAAATGATGCTAAAGGGCTGCTTACATAAACCCTACTTGTTTACTTGTGAAATTATCCTGTTGATTTCATATGAGCATTAATGATTTCTTTGGTTTTTTAGGAATTTATTTTTTGTTTCTAAGAAGAAAATTTGATTTGTTAGGCAATTTATTTCTCTATAGAGGCATGAGCCATTGTTTTCCCTGCTGCGACGTAAGGGCTAATAACAATACTTGCACCAGCTAAGGTTAGTTTTTTAGTGGCTTCTTCAGTTTCTGCTCTGGCGATCAAACGACAAGTTCCGCAAAGTCCCTTTGCGCTTAGAACTACGTATAGATTCGAGGCATCACTAGGGAGCGTGACGACAAGGCTTCTACATCGATTTATTCCAGCTAGTAATAATGTCTCATCTAAGGTTGCATCTGCAAGTAAAGCCTTTAGGCCTTCTGCTTCAGCATTTGCTTTAGTTTGTGGGTCTATCTCCACGATAAGGGTTGGAACTTTTTCTTTCTGAAGCTCCGCTGCGATCTCCTTCCCAATGCGCCCATACCCACAAATGACTATGTGGTTCTCCATTTTTCTTAATTGTCGATGAAACTTTAAATCTCGCATTCTCCGAAAGTAGCCTGTCTCAGACAGACCAAGAAGACGTTGAAGTGTTAATTGAATTACTATTAGACCTCCAGCAATTATTAACAGAGTAACCATTCTTCCAGGCTCACTAAGCGGTTCAACCTCGCCGAAACCAATTGTGGTGACTGTTATTAGGACCATCCATAGGCAATCTCCCCAATTCCATCCCTCAGTTATTCGATAACCTAATGCTCCAAATAGGAATAAGACTCCTAAGGAGATTAGTGGTCCCAACCAGGGTCTAGATAAGTCCTTAATAAATAGTCTATAGAAATTAAATTTGTCCGAAAGAGATTTTCGCATGTTCTCAAGCTTCTAAGAAGCATGTTGATTTCAGTCTAAATCTTCATTAATAATTTCTCAAGTAATAGATAATTTATTTTTGGGATAAACCATCTTGATCTTACTAAACTATTAGAATTTTCAAGGATATATCATATGTATGGATCTTTGCATATAATTGATTGCATATAACTTTAATTAGGCTATGGCTAGGGTCCACTTTGTTGCAGCCCATTTTGGTGGCCAAGTGCCTTGGGTTCCTTGTATATCCTCTGATAAACATCACGTTACATTCAATTATTACAATGATTCAAACACTCCTTCAAGGCATCTCTCCATGCATCCAAGGTTTAAATCGAAGATCCCAAAAATGCTTGAATGGAAATTTGTAGATTCCGAATGGTATGTATGGATGGATTCATCGATTAGACCGCATAAAGATATAGATATAGCAGATAAAGTTTTGGAAAAAACAGGAGATAAGCCTATCTGTTTATTCAAGCACAGTTTTGTTAATACAATACGTGAAGAGGCATTGAGGACGTTGTCAATGTTAAAGGACAAGCATGGATATCATTCTATAAGGTATTCAGGCGAACCTATTCTTGATCAATTGATTCATTATTATGGCGATCCGGATTTTATTGATAATAAATTGTTCTCTACTAGCTTCTTTGCTTATCATCGCTCACAATCAGATTTAATGCAAAAATGGTTTAATGAAGTTGTCGATTGGTCATTACAGTGTCAAATTTCCTTCCCATATGTTTTACATAAAAGTGGTATTGAATATGAATTGTTTGATGGTTATTCAAATGGGTCTAACGAATTATTTACTTGGGATTGGCCTAATAGGGAAAAGAATTTGACTGAAGGGTGGGAAGGTGCTTCTAATTATGCAGAATAGATCTATTTACTATTCAGTAGCTTTATCCTATTCTAAATATAGACTATATTCAACCTAGGCATAGCTTGAATCCGTTTTAATAATTTGCACTTTCTTTAGAGCTAAGATGAAGATTTATTTTTAACTTTTGATTTTGGTAAGCAAAAGCAAATATCAAAAGAGCGTATATAAATACTATTAGCCCTGTCATCTCAAATGCTTCTTCTAGAGTGGAAATAAGGCCATAAGATATGCCATGCAGCTTTATGGCACTTGTACGCACTAAAAAGCTTCCTATTATTTCTAGGCCTAATGCTCCTGCTAGGTATATGAAACCAGAGATAAATGTTAAATATTGAACTTTTTTAGGTAGACTAAATAATAGCCCCATGAAATACATAATTGATATTATAACAAAAATTCCATAAGGAATTACCCATACAGCATTAAGTATTGCTGGTAAGAATGGCTTTATGCTTGGGATGATAAAGATCTCATGGATTTGAAGTGCTTCATCAAGCGTTAGGAATATAAATAGCCACTTTAATGTATTCCACTTATTAGTTAGATTGTCATTTTGCTCTTTTAACTTCCTTATGATTAATGAGATTAGTGCTACGCAAATTAGAAAGAGTGAGCAGTTGTATAGTGTTGGTATATTTACCTCTTTATCCATATTGAATAATAAGAACCATTCTTCTTTAAGGCCGAAGCTGTAGATTGCGAATTGAATAATAATATTTATAGTTGTTAAAATCAAAGTGATAGCCGCAAGATATTTGATTATAATCGCGGGATGAAATTTAAATTTTGACTTTACCAAGATTCTAAAGAGCGATAAGATATTTATACTATTAACCTTATCTTAGCTAGCTTAGCTTTATAGGCTTAATGTTGTTTTTCGAGACTCTAATCTTATGGAAAGTAAGTAATTGATACTCGGAGCCTCTCAATCTGAGAAAGATTTAGGTAAGTCTTCTTCTGAATTTTCTCTGTTGCTGCATTAAGCTGTGACATTAATAGAGTCCCTATAGTCTTCAGTAAGAGTTGCTAATGTTCCTTGTCAAGGCAATTCTGAATGATCAAAATACTTTATGAATACTATGATTGCGATGAATAATATCATCTTATATGACGATCCTTCTAAATACGTTGAATGAAATCACAGCGTAGATGTATTTTAATAGCATACAAAGACGAATCTGAGCACGAGTTTGCTGCTCCTCAGATAAAAATGAAAGAATATTCAGTAAATAGATTTGTTGATGCTTAGCACTTTCCCTATAAAAGAAAATCAATTTTTCTAAAAGCACCATAATATTCAGGACTAGCTGCTTTTCTAAGAATTTTTAATTCCTATCAGATTTAATTCCGGGAGAGCTGGTTTAAATAAATCTTTGTCAGTGAAAGCTAAAAGATTTAGAGTTTGATATTCCCAGCCCCACATTGTATGTCATGATTCCTAGTGTAATTGGATTATTTCATGTCTAAGGGGTATTGGCTAGTAACAACTACTGTTACAGATCTAGAAGGGTTCGGTCAATATGTGGAAGGCTTTAGCCTTTGGATTGAAGCGATTGGAGGTAAGCTGCTAGCAAAAGATTTGGATGCAAAAACGGTTGAAGGTAATGGTGGACATCTTGCAGTTATTATTGAATTTCCTTCTAAAGTGTCAGCTAAAAATGCTTATGAAAGTGCTGATTATCAGGAATTAAGTAAACTAAGATTTAGTAATTCGAAAGATACTAACATCATAATAATGGATGGAGGTGTTTCTCATTAGAGAAATTTGATAGATCATTATAGTTTATTATTAAGAGCTATTCGGTTAGTAGATTTCCCTTTTCTTTTGGCTCCATCTGTACCAATCAGGCTTTAGATCTATTTTGCTTTGTATTCTTTCTTGAATTAGCTTTATGTCTTGGGGTTTAGGTTCCCAGTCTTTATATAATTCATCAGGCCATTGTTCTTTTTTGAATTTTCGATTAGGGTCTGGATTCATTCCTCTTCTTTTCATTTCGGAAACTATCTTTAAATATCTATCATGAAGATATTTTCCTTTGTTGTAAAAGAATTTCACGTGCCCCTTATTTAGAGTGAAGTTAGTTGGCAATGAAGTTTTCCTATTATTCCAGTTTGGAGAATTCAAAGAGCGTTGAAGCGCAGAACCTACCATAAAGATCTCTCTGTATTCTGCTATTAGATGTTGATCTGATAACTCTTTTGGATTTATTAAATTAATTCTTGTCATAGACATTTCTTATATAGAATCATTATATGGAAAAAAAGCCAGTTAGCTCATTAGAGGATTTACGTAAATCCGTTACATTAATACTATTGACTTGTAGAAAATACTCACAAATCCTTCCTTACTTTAATCATTTCTTCATTAGACATTTCGAGTCTGCAGAATCGTTTCATCGGCTGATAGCTATTGACTATCCAATTGAAAACTATTTTGGATTTAAGGGACTAGTTTCAAAGGATAGCAATTTTTCTAATTCATTATCTTATGCATTAGGACAGGTTGAAACTCCTTATGTTTTCACCTTAATTGACGACTTTATCTTTCAGCGTGATTTTAAAGTTTCAACACTTATAAGAGGATTAAACGTTTGCATCTCTAGAAATGCTGATAGGTATATATATCACTATCCACATGCAATTTTTCGGTTTTATAAAGAATCTGAAAATGATATATTTTGGCGCTTGACACAGAACTCTCCATATACAACTACCCTTCAATGGAGTTTATGGTCGCTAGATTTCCTTAGAAGTTGCATTATTGAGGGTGAAGATATTCAAAGTTTTGAGAACAATGGTTCTAAAAGAATAAATACATCTGTTAAGCATAAGATATTCATAGAATTCGATAAGCCTTATCATATAGAAGCATATAATAATGGCAGAATTACAAAAGAATTCTTAGCTTTATTGAAACAACAATCAACTTCAAAATTATTTTCTCACTATGGAATGCCTAGCCTATTGGATTAGAATCTAAGTATGGATGTATTAAAATTATGGGATTAAGAAAATTCTGCCTTTCTTGTAATAAGGTATCTACTTTACAGATAATCAACCTAGGAATGCATTCGTTTGCCGATAGATTTATATCTGTTGATGATATATCAAACCCTGATCCAGCATATTTATTAAGTTGCTTTCTCTGCCAAAACTGTGGATTTGTCCAAACATCTGTAGAGACATCACCTGTAGAGCGTTATCAGGAAACTGAGTATTCATATACCTCTTCTAACTCTAAATATGCATTGGAACATTGGAAGATGTATGCAGAGAGTGTTTTTTCATATCTAGAAAAAAGACCAAAGTCTATTTTAGAAATTGGCTCTAATGACGGAACATTGCTGAAATTATTTAAGGAAACTGATCCTGAAATCATTATTGAAGGAATAGATGCATCTCCTAAAATGGTTGATTTAGCAAATCAAAATGGTGTTAAAACATACCTTGATATTTTCGGAGAAAAAGGTGCCTCAATTGATTATTTAGGAGGGAAAAAGTATGATGTGGTTATTGCTAATAATGTGTTAAACCATTCGGACAATCCATCTGAATTTTTACTTTCAGCTTTCAACTTACTTAAAGATAACAACTCAATCATAATTTATGAACTTCCTTATTGGAAGGAATTAGTTGACAACGGTAAGTTTGATCAGATATATCATGAGCATGTTTCTTATTTCACAATTGAAAATAGTATAAACCTAGTTTCTTCTATAGGATTAGAGATTTTTCATGTCGAGCTTAATTCATACCATGGTGGCTCAATAAGAATTTTTTGTTCAAAAAAAGGTTCAAGGTGTGTAGACAGCACTGTAGGAAGTTTACTAGATAAGGAGCATAACTCTGATTTACGAAATCCAATCACCTACTTGAATCTACACAAAAGAATAATAAGGAGTAAAATACATATAATCCAAAAAGTTAATGAAGCCAATTCATCTGGACGAGGTGTTGTCTGTATTGGAGCAGCAGCAAAGGCCAATACTTTGTTAACCTTCTATGGCTTAAATTGCACCAATGTAAATTTCATAACGGATTCTTCTCCTTATAAAATAGGTAAGTTTACTCCTTTAACCAGAATCCCTATTAAGGATGATTCTGCGATTTCTGACTTGAGAAAACCATTATGTATATTAACCTCGTGGAACATAAGCTCAAGATTAATTGATGTTATTAAGTCACATAACCCACTAGCAGAAGTTATTTCTCCTCATCTACCCAATTAAGACCTTATTCTGGAGTTGGTCATGAAGCTATCGAAAATTTTCATTAATATTCCTTTGCTATTATAATTAGCCAAGGGATTTATCAATTCTCTCATGAAAATTAGGAAAATTAATCCAGCATTTACCGATGAACGAGGTTCGATATCTGATTTGTTTTATAAGGAACAGATAGATCACGTTGCAGTTATTAAGACTAATGAAGGTAATATCATTAGAGGAAATCATTATCATAAGCAAACAACCCAGCACATTTATATGTCTAGAGGGAAATTAAGGTACTGGTATAAAAGCCTGGATCCAGAATCCAGTGTTGACTCTCTCGTCATTCCCCAAGGTCATATTGTTTCTACTCCACCTTGTGAGGTACACGCTCTTGAAATGATGGGAGCTTCTGAGTTCATAGTCTTCTCTAAAGGACTTAGAGGAGGTATTGATTATGAGTCAGACACCTTTAGAGAGCATGTAATTCTTACACCAGATATGTTAGAAAATGCGATATGAATATTCTCATTACAGGCCATGATGGACTCGTAGGGAGATCTTTTTCAAGTTATTTGAAAGTTTCTATATCTAATATTAATATATACACTTTTCCTGCTAAATTAAATATTAAAAATTATCAGATAATTTCATCTTTTATAAAGGGCTTGCCTCCTTTGGATTACATTTACCACTTTGCTGATGTAAATGGTAATGGTAGGTGGCTTTCTAAGAATACTTATTCTCAATTCAATTCCAATTCAATGATATCAAATATACTTATTGATTTAGTTATAAAGCATCAAGTCCAAGCAAAATTTATATGTGTTGGATCCGTCTGGTCTTATTCTTCAGGTATTCCGATTGCTAAGGAAAAGGATTTTGGTATTGTTGACTTGTCAACACCTTTGGAGCCCTATGCAAAATCAAAATTATTTGTATACGACTCTCTTCGATTTGCAAAGATTCAATACGGACTAAATTTTACTTATTTCCCAACATGCACTGTATATGGCCCTGGTGATTCTTCAGACCATTTAATACCTTCCATGATCTCAAAGGTAAAATCCAATCCAGATACTCTTAATTTACTTTCAGATGGAAATGAGTTCAGAACCTATATATATGTCGATGATTTAGCTCATGCAATTTTTAAATTCCGAGATTGTAATTTAGACCTTGTTAATATTACGACCAACGATAGGCTGTCAGTTCTTGAAACAGTGAAAATTATAGCTCAGAAGTTAAATTACGTTAACCCTATCATTCCAGGCGAAAACAAAGGACAGACAACACCAGAACTTTCTACTGTATTGTCAGAAAACCTTCTCAACTGGCCTAGTGCATTTAACCTGGTTAAGTTTAATGATAGAGTACAATTTATAATATAATAAGGAATGACAAAGAAAGCTCTTATAACAGGTATAACAGGGCAGGATGGTTCTTATTTGTCTGAATACCTTTTAGAATTAGGCTATGATGTTTATGGTTTAATCAGACGTAACTCTATAACTGAACATCAACAATCTAGATTAGAGCACATATCTTCACGAGTTCATAACAGGTATGGAGATTTGCTTGATGTATCTACTATAGATAGGGCTTTGAAGGAGATACAACCCGACGAGATTTATAATTTAGCTGCACAAAGTCATGTTCGTATAAGCTATGAGATTCCACAGTTTACTGTACAAACTAATGCTTTGGGAGCCCTAAATGTATTTGAATCTGTACGTATTCATAGCCCACATTCACGATTATATCAGGCAAGCTCATCTGAAATGTTTGGTGATTCAGTTGATTCAGATGGCAAACAAAGAGAAACAACAAGAATGACACCTGTAAGTCCTTATGGATGTGCAAAATTATATGCATTTAATCAACTACGTAATTACAGGAATGCTTACCATATATTTGGTTCTAATGGAATTCTTTTTAATCACGAATCTCCTCGTAGGGCAAGTAATTTTGTGACTGCAAAGGTAATAAGGAATGCTATTAAGATTTCTAAAGGAATCAGCAAGGATAAGCTTCAGATGGGGAACCTTGATTCAAGTCGAGATTGGGGTCATTCCTATGATTATGTACGAGCTATGCATCAAATACTTCAGCATGATTGTGCAGATGACTTTGTAGTTTCTACAGGAGAGACACGAACTGTTAGAGATTTATGCAGAATAACTTTTCAATACTTTAACTTGAACTATGAGGACCATGTCGAGATCAATCAAAAGTATTTTAGGCCTCAGGAGCTTCCCTATTTATGTGGTGATTGTTCTAAGATAAAAGCTACTTTGGGATGGAAACCTACCTATACATTTGAGGCTCTAATAGAGGAAATGATTTTGTCTTATTTAGAATTATATAAATGAAATATTACTATCACCATGATGGCTTGCCATCCCATTTAGTATTTGACACTTCAAAAAGTGAAGAATGTCGTGTTGATTTATTTGATCATGACTATCCAGTTCAAATATCTTCTATTAAACTTAAAAAAGGGACTAATGTTAAACCTCATGTTCATACTAGTAGTAATCTATATGACAATATAAAAGTCTTGCCTCATGAGGTTTGGCTAGTTCTAAGTGGCAAGGCTAATGTAGCCCTTTACTCCTTTGATAAGCTTTTAGAAATAGTTGTATTATCATCTGGCATGATATTAATTACTTTTCCAGATGCGGGACACTCTATAAGCGTACTTTCCGATGACTTTAAATTTGTAGAATTAAAGAACACTCCATATTACCCAGAATCAATGCGCTCGCTTTCTGGATAAACTATATTAACAATAATATTAGGTAAGAAACTTCAAACTTATATTTGGCACTTCATCATCTCAACCCTCTTCAAAGCTAATATCTCCTATTGATGTCAGGTAAATTTTTACTTGACAATGTTCGCTTAACCATGCCCTACTGGCTGAGATGGGCATTATTATTAAGTTTAGAATTATGCGCTGGCTTTTAAGAAATCAAGCGTTGATTTGGAACGTTGGCATAGGGCTATGTATTGCTCTTGGCTTGGCTTGTTATCTAATTAAGTAGAGAAATTTGAGGGCCAAATAAATTCACCCACCCCCAGATTGAAGATCCGAAGGGGAAGAGTTCTACCAAAGTTTGACAAGAAAGCTAAAAGCATCGGTATAACTGGGTTTTTATCCCTTGCGAGAGTAGTGCTAAACGTCGTCGAAATCAGTTGGTATCACTAAGCCTCAAAGGTGGGAACAGGATTTGAGAAAGTTTGTCTAACTTGAAACTGCCATTTCTGAAGTTGGGCAAAACGCCTTTATGAACTCGGTTGTTGCTTGATTTCATATACGCAGCAAATCAGTCGATCATTCGTCTTTGGCGTTGATGTGTATTGAATAGAGTTCCTATGGTGGACGATCGAAAGCCTTCCCAAGGGTTATTGGTCAAAAATGGTCACTCAAATTCTCGACACACCGCAAGTCTGTTGTAAAATCCCAGTATCGAAAAGGATTTTCTGTTCGACAACTACAGAGTATGTGACTTTAACTCCAGCAACTTTCTAAAAAGGATGGGTGTGATCAGATTTGCCTATTTAATAGGGATGGCAAACCGTCTCCATTTGAAAGACATTAAACTCCAGCCTTTGTCTAATAAGCTCTATGTGAATGTCAAATAGGCACTAATCTCTAACTGGTTCTAGCTGCAACTGTTTCTTTTCAATGTGCTATAGTGGTATCCTTGAAAATTTGATTGCTTAAATAGCGGTTGCTTCTTATTGATCTAAAAAGCTAATTATGACTAGTACAAACTCAGTTAAAAATATTAATGAGGATAATGAAGATACGTTTACATGCAGGTTGGTTTCTGAAATAATTCGTGCGCGAATTCAAGCTGACAATGCTAGATTTCATGCTAATGATAATATTTCAGATTACATTCTTCCAGGTGAATTAGAAACTCTTGAAAAAGAGGTTGCAACAAGGGTAAGAGATTTACTCAAGACCCTTTTAATTGATGTAGATAATGATCATAACACTCAAGAAACTGCAGAAAGAGTCTCTAGGATGTATATAAATGAAGTATTTAAAGGTAGGTATCACAAACAGCCAAAGGTTACTAGTTTTCCAAATGATAAAAACCTAGACGAGATTTATACGGTTGGACCAATAACTGTACGATCCGCCTGCTCACATCACTTGGTTCCGATTCTTGGAGACTGTTGGATAGGCATTAAGCCAGGAGAAAAAGTAATAGGTCTTTCGAAATTTGCAAGAGTTGCCGATTGGGTATTTTCTAGGCCTCATATTCAGGAAGAAGCTGTAATGATACTTGCTGATGAAATTGAGAATTTATGTAATCCTAAAGGTTTAGGAATTATTATCAAGGCACAACATTATTGTATGAAATGGCGAGGAGTTAAAGAACCAGATACTAGTATGATTAACTCAGTGGTTAGAGGAGATTTCCGCCATGACCCTAATCTCAAGCAGGAATTTTTTGAACTAGTTAGACAACAATCTACCGTTGGGAAGAATTATTAAAGGCTTCTTTTTCTCTATTGCCGTTGAAATAGATTTTTAGTTAATTGTTGATTTTACACATAAATTACTTGGTTTAAGAAATCAAGCGTTGATTTGGAACGTTGGCATAGGTCTATGTATGGCGCTTGGCTTGCTATCTAATGAATTAGTTAAATTTAGTAGCCAAATACCCCCCAGATTGAAGATCCGAGGAGGCGAACGGAAAATCTCCTGTGAAATAAATGTCTTAAGACTGGTAGCCAGTAAATTAGTTGTAGCTGACCCAGTCCATTCTATATTGGAGACTATTTTCCCATTTGATTGCATTAAATTTCTTATGACAGTCAACATAATTGATACTCGTGTCTATAATCCAATTACTTTCTTTAAATAGTTTCGGTATATAGATCGTATTACAACTATTACTAAAAAGTGCAAGGTAAATTGAAAAAGTCGAATTTGAACAAACAATTCGATTTGCATTAAATATTAAGCCTGCATCAAAAAGAGGATCTTTACTAGAAATTATTTTTGATTCAATGCTCATTTTGTGGCAATGGGATTGTATGATATCAGGAAGTGGATTGACTCTTTCTTGTTGCGTAACCGGCTTGGGCTCAGTTACGATAAGAACATTATTGACTTCAGTACTATCAATAATATTTTGGTAATAGCTAGCTGGAGGTAATGGTATTTGACCATCAAATAATGCATCTCCACCTCTAATATGGATTACCAATGAATTATCCTTAAGAAGGCCGTTGTATTCTTTAAAAGAAGGTAATTTATTAAATAAATTTCTATTGCAGCCTTGAAGTAAACTTCTTTTAAAAGAGTTTTGTAGGGCTATAGCTTTTAGATAAGGATAAATAGAGATCTGATCAATTGATGGTAAATCAGTTTCAAAATTATTTTTATTCGATATTAAAATTGATTTATTTTTAGATAATTCAGATCTAATACAAAGTACGATATTCAATGCACTTTGTGCATTTAGCATATATGATAACTTGCTAAGTTGGTCGCCTTGACGACCTTCTGTATTGTTACCGTACACAATGAACTCTCTTTTAGGAAAACCATTTGCAAAGAGAGTTTCAGTAGGAAGAGAAATCCCTTTGGCTAACATTTGCCTGAAAAGTAGCTGTTCGCTCCGCTCTTGGTTTTTGGTAGCCCAAAATAATGTATTGCTAGCGGCTATGAGAACATCAGGTATAGAGTTCTTGTCCATTTGGGAGATATAAGATCTTAACCGGTTATATGCGTATCTAGATCCATGCGATTCTGTTAGCTTATATATGAAATTTATAATTTCAACTGTGCTTGGAGACTTATTCATTCTGAATTTTTTCTGATATTTCCATTATAAAAAAAAAGTTTGATTGTTAGTCTAAATTCGAGGCATCATTTGGCATCTTAACGATTACAAAATTGAAGATTTTAGGATCTAGTGAATTAGTGAAATTTAAGGGCTAAATAAGAGCACCACCACCACCCATATTAATGATCCGGGGGTGAAGAAGTTTGAATAAAGTTTGAGCCAGAATTCAAACTTTCTCTGAGAACCCTAGGTATGACTGGGCGTCTATACCTTACGTGAGTAAGTCTCTACAGGTAGGTAAATCGATTGGTATGACTAGATCCCAACGGTGAAAACAGGGGTTGTCAAAAGGTTGTCTAACTTGTTACTGCCATTTTGGAAGTTGAGTAAAACTCTTATAGGGACTGGGTTGTTGCTTGATTTCATTTGGGCAGCAAATTTCAGCGAGACTACTTCTTTGGCGTTGCGTTGAATGGGAGAGAGTCCCGATTGGGGACTCTCTAAAGCCTTCCCATCACTATTGGGTCTTATTGATTTCCGACAAATTCTCACGTGAAAGCAAGTCACGTCATGAGAAATGAGTGGTGGTAAGGGTTCTTGATTAAGCAGTTATTAATTATGTGGTTTTAACCCTTGAAATTTTGCTGAAAGGAAGGAGCGTAATCAGAATTATGTAAAAGACACCGCTAATATCTCCTATTGAGGTCAGGTGAATTTTCACATGACCATGTTCACTTAACCATGCCCTACTTACTGAGAGGGGCATTATTATTCAGTTGGGAATTATGCGGTTTTAATCATTACTTTATAAGATGGTTATTTTTTATCAGTGATGCGAACAACGACATTAGATGCTCTTATTCTTGAATAAAAAATATATTCATAAGTTACTCCATATTCTTCTACATATTCTTGGAATGCCTTGAATTCATTTTCTTTCCAACCAACACCATTAAAATACTCATCAAAGATAATAATTGATCCAGGCACAATTGTATTATTAAGTAGTGATAAAACGGTTTTAGTTGATGAGTATAAGTCACAATCAATGTGTATTAGACTTGAATATTTAACCTTATTATTTTTCAGAAATAATGGCAGAGTTTTATTAAACCAGCCTTGATGTAATTGAACATTAGATGGAACTAGGGGTAGGTTTCCTTCTGTAGAAAAGGCGCCTTTTCTGTAAAATGACACATAATCTTCTGGAAGACCATAAAACGAATCAAATCCATGTATTACTTGATTAGTTAAAGAATTTGCTATTAACCTAATTGAATCTCCTTTATGAACTCCAAACTCCATAATTAGTCCATCTTTTAGGCTTATTTCATTTATTGCTGCATAACGAACAGCATCCCTACTGTTTAGGCACTTAACCTTATTTAGTTTGTACATCATATATCGAGCACTCTCCTTGTCATAAATATGATCAATATCATGATTAATACCATTAAGGTAAAAATCAATCAAATCCCATTTTTCACTAATTACTAGATTAGAAATGTAATTTTGATATTCAGATGATCTACCTGACTTTATAATTGCCCAGACCAAAGCTGCTTCTGTTTCGTATATATTCGTGTATCTTTTTGTAGCCAGAGAAAAATATCGGATTGCTAGATCATAATTTGAATTATTAACAAGTTTTCGGCCTATAGAATGGATACAATCCCATTCTTTTTCGTCAGGATCTGATGCATCAAAAAACACCTTAAGAGCTTCCTCGAACAATTGCATTCCTTCAAGAGATTTTGATAAACCAACTTTGACGAAAGAAGTATTTACAGTTTCTTTCTCTTTATTTGACTCAATAATAGACAATGATTTGGAAAACATATCTCTCGCTTCAATATATCTAGATAGACTATTCAATGTAAGTCCTAGTTCTTGATAAGCTCTCCATCCCTCCTGGAGCCCTAATGACATCCTATATGCGTTAATTGCTTCTTCATATCTAGAAAGATTATTCAATGTAAGTCCTAGCCCTAAATATGATTCATGCTCTTGATGGAGGCATAATGATTTCCTGTATGCGTTCTCTGCTTCTTTAAGCCTATTCGATCCGAGGAGGGCCCACCCTAGAGCTTTGTAGAAATACCAATTTTCAGATATTTCTATGCATTTTTTATATTCCACGACGGCATCTTCGTTCCTTCCTAGAACCATTAAGCTATTTCCTATAAATTTATAAGATTCCAAATCCTCGTTCAGTTCAAGAGACTTTTTATATGCATCAATAGACTCTTCAAATTTACCTTTTCTATATAAATCTAACCCTAGTTCTTGATACTTTTTCCAATCCTCCATCTCAGTTCCTACTCTATAGCCCCAAGATTACTAGATTACTAGATTATCTATTGGCCCTCCTATGGCCATCGCAACAAGACTTACGGAATTATGCGCTGGCTTTTAAGAAATCAAGGGTGATTTGAACGTTGCTATAGGTTTATGTATTGCGCTTAGCTGGGCGCGCTATCTAAAGAATTAGAGAAATTTGTTGGCCAAAAAAAACGCCCCAGATTGAAGATCCGGGGGGTGAAAAAGTTTGCCTGGATTAACAAACTTTCGCTTAAATCGATTGATATGACTAGGAGGTAACGATGAAATAAGGTTTTGAATAAAGTGTGATTGATTTGAATGAGCCATTTTCAAGTTTCAGCTGGTATTGGCTTTTTTCTTGATTCCATATAGGTAGAAAATTTCAGTAATCATTCCTCTGTCTCTTGAAATGGATGGAATGACGGTTATGGGAGACACCGATCGAACGCCTTTTCAGAACTGTTTGGTCTTCCAGCTTTAGGCTCAATTCCCACTGCACACGTTGTCCAGTGATGAACCCCCAGTGTTGGAAAGGTTTCTTAATTCAGTAGGTCGAAAATATGTCGCATTTCCCCTTGAAATCTTGTTGAAAGTGATCAGCGTGATCAAACTGAAGAAAGAATGGCAGTGAAAGTGAAACAAAGACTGATTCAATACCTGCTCTCTAGGAAAGAAGACGAAGGATTCACGTTGGTGGAATTAATAGTTGTGGTGATGATTATTGGAATTCTCTCTTCTATCGCAATTCCAAGCTTTATGAATGCTGGAGATAAAGCTAAGCAGCAAGAGGCGGCTGTCCTTATTTCTTCTTATATAAAAGCTGTTCAAGCCTTTTTTATTATATATAATACTCCTCCTTTGACTGATACTGACTTGTCAGAATTTGTCTCTGTAAAGGGATGTGCTTCAAATGTTGCTAATGGCCAAAGAAATCCAGTTGCTTGCAAAACAGCACCTCTTTCTGGGCCTACAGGAACTAGATATTGGAATAGTCCTAGTGGAATATTTAATATTGCGCTAGGACAAAAAACAGGCATTACATATATGACAGCTCTTCCAGCTGGTGAATATTCTGATTATGGGTATGGAGTAACAGGTTGCTTTAACCATGCCACAGGAAATACCAAAGTAGTTTTGTTGAAGCAGAAAGGAAGAGAAGTTCCTGAACAGGACTGCTAAATTCTTTTTGAATCTATCAAAATTACTTATATCAAAACATTTGCCATGCTCGGGTTTAATTTTCAAAAGTATTTGATCAACAAATCTCTTTCTCAAGATGATGAAGATGGCTTTACTTTGGCTGAATTAATTGTTGCTTCGGCAATGGCATTTACGTTATTAGGAGCAGCATATTTCTTTTTAAATAGCTCTATGCGTATGAATAAGATAAGTAAAAGGAATATGGAAATGAATGCTAATTTGCAGGAAACACTTACTGAAATTACAGATGAAATAAGAAGTGGGACATTATTAATTACAGACCTAGAAGAATATCGTTCGCTTTGCAAAGCTCCTATTAATGGTGAACTTCTTTTGGCTATACAATTCCCTGCCCAGGCTCTTAGAGCTTCTGATTATAAACCTAATAATGACAAGGCTCCTAGCCTAGATACTTCCTTTGGCTGCCCAATTTCTTATATACTTAAGCCTAACCCTGATCCTGATATTCAGGACCATACACTTTATCGATATGGTCCCCCTATTAATGAAAAAGGTTATTATACTAATCAGGCTTATATAACAAAACCTATTCTATATGGAGTGAAATCAAGTCCAATTAAGAAAATTGATTGCGAGGTTAATACTTTTTTGAAGCAAATTAAAGGCATTCAGCTTTGTATAGGAGAATTTGGTAAATATGCAGAAATTAGTATATCAACAGAAATTAATCAGCCAGGCTCTGGAAAATCTCAAGCATATATTTCATCAAGTGCTTTTAGTAGAATTAATGACTTTAATTTTGCTGATCAAATTTCTAGAGTAAGAAACTCTAAATCTTCGGGAGCATGTGCAACTAAAGATGCATGTGACTTTTTAGGCCAACCCATTATAAGTAACGGAGTAACATTTGCTATTGCGACTAATAGCTCTTTATATCCATTGACTTTCGGAGGATTGTCATATTTGGATTTTATAAAAGCAGAATTAATAAAGACAGTGGAGAATCTTTCTGATGGAGAAACTCTTCAAATTATTACGCTTGAAGGTCGGGAAAGATTTGGAGAAGGAATTCAGCAATTATGGTCAACTCCAAAGAAACTTAATTTAGATACAAGACGCTATGCTCTTAATTGGATTTCCAACCTGAAACTCGGCAGAGGAATAGGATATAAAACAGCAATGCATAACCTTGCAAAAGTAGTCGAGGATCAGAGTATCGGACAATTATTTGTTGTATCTGGACCTGGGTTGCCTAATTATGCTAATTGTAGATTCGATATCCGGAACAATCCAGCAGGCGAAACTCAGCAGTTAGGAAGTTGTTATAAAAAATACAATCAGGAGATAAGAGCTAATGCTGAAGAAGGTAAGATCAGAATTGACACAATCTCAATTGGAGGCAACTGGTGTAGAGAAACGAATTGGGGTGGGGAATTAGCTGTTAATATGGGGGGTAAATGTACAGTTATTGAATAGCTATAGTTTTGAAGTTGCTCTTAAGATGAATTAGTACACTAAGAATCTATAGTATCTATTTAAAATCAAAATATAAATACTGTTTGAATGTTTGCTTACTATTTATATAACCTAATAGTCTTTAATTAGAACAAAATGGTGGTTGAATAATCAATAATATGAGAAGGCTGCTAGTACCTACCTTAATTAGGGGGTATGCGTTGATGATGTCAAGCAACGGATTAATGGCTATAGTCTAGATTAGCTAGGCAAGTCATATGGTGCATATGACTTGTTTGGGTTGATCTATCATGATCGGTTTTTGTAATGAACCCTTTTCGCCTCTTGAGAACCTCTCAGTCAGAAAGGAACTCTTCTCTTACTCGCCTAAGCTTAAAACTACGGTTACAGCTTGCAAGTAACCTTAGGAATAAAGACTTAAGTCTTGAAAGTGGATTTACTCTAGTTGAACTAATAGTAGTAGTAATGATAATTGGAATTCTATCTTCAATTGCAATTCCAAGCTTTATGAGTGCAGGAGATAAAGCCAAGCAGCAAGAGGCATCAACACTTGTGTCTTCATACATAAAAGCTGCTCAGGCTTATTACACAGAAAACAGTGAATCTCCAAGAAATGCTAGTCATTTATCTCAATATGTAGCTGTAGTTGCTTGCCAGGATGCCAATCCCACAACATGCAAAACAGCTTCTCCAGTTGTAGTAGGCCCAGGTGAAACCAGTTGGAATAGCCCAAGTGGTCTCTTCCAAATTCGAATAGAAGGAGATAATAACAGGACCAAAATTACTGCTTCCCCAACAGGAGATTATGCGCAAACAGGACTAGGGGTGGCAGGATGCTTTAACTTACAAACTGGTGCAACTAAAGTAAATCTATCTAATAACAAAGGAGCTTTGCCTGCTAACGATTGTTAGAAAAAAGAATTATCTAATAATAATGAAATATTCTAACCGAATCTTTATTTAGTTTTCAGGTATAAGATTCTTAGTTTCTTTTGAGCTTGGTATAAATCCATATCCTTCAACTTTATCGTTGATATCCTTAACTATTCTTGGTGTTACAAGTATAATTAGTTCCCTCTTTTCGCTTGTTCTCCCAGAACTTCTAAAAGCAGCACCTAAAAGCGGTATATCTCCTAAAATAGGCAACTTAGTACGCCTAAGAGTTTTTCCTTCATCGAGTACACCTGTAAGAATTAAAGTATTACCATCTTTGACTCTTATTGTTCCAGTATCTAACCGACGTGTGGTTAGTAAGGATATTTCTCCACATGAAGTTATATCCCTTGTTTCAGAAATACCTGAAATAGCTGGAGAAACAGTAAATGTAACATAGCCATTATCATCAATCCCCAAAATTCTTGCTCCAAAAGTTAGTCCTTCAAGTCCATAATCATAAGTGCAAGTTGTAGCACCTTCTTCTCTACTTGCATTAATAGCTACTTGATTACCAACCATAACAAAGGCTTCATTTCCTTTAGCTCTTCCTATTGATCCAGTATTTAAAGCAGATCCAATGTCAGAGAAAGAGATAGCCTCTCCACCTACATCTCCTGGAAATTCACTAAGCATTAATGTTGGACTTGCTAAGACCTTGGTATCAGAGGCAACAATACGGCTACTCAAAATATTTATAAATTCCTGAGGTCTATAGTCTGTCCCAGGATTAGGTGTTGAATCCTGTGTGATATTTCCCGATGTAGGAGGTATCCTTGAACCAAAGTAAGTTAACAACTGTCCAGCATCATTAACTATAAAAGTATCTCCAATTAGTTTCGCAAAACTATTAGACAATGAATCTGTATTGGAAGCATTTATATCAAGAATTTGTACTGTTAGTGCTACTTGTAAATTCCTCTGATCTAATTGTTCTAAATATCGCTCTGCAATTCTTATAGTGTTTATATCCCCTATTAATGTGATCTTCTGTAATCGATCATCAGTTGTTGCCAACAAGCCGAGTAGGGGCCCTATTGTTGATCCATATACACTAACTGAAGTCTGTGCTTGTTCAGTTGTAGTTGATGTACTGGTAGAGCCTTGAACAGATTCAGATTGAGTCGCTCCTGCGGTTACAGAGGTTTTAATGGTATAGGTTTTTGTTACACTTGCCCCTAAATTTGCTAAATAGTCAGCTGCAGAGTCGGCACTGACTTGGTTGAGTTGATAGATCTTAGTTTGCCGTTGTGCAAAAACTGTTTTCCTTACATTAGGTCCAACATATATAATGTTATCTACGAGTTTTGCTTGTAATCCACTTGCGATTATTAAGGCATTAAAGGCTTTCTTGTAACTAATATCTTTTATGTTTAAAGTAATTAATCTTTGAGAGTCTGCGGTATTATTACCTGATTGAGACTCAGGAGAGCCTCCAGTCTGATTAGATAGATTCTGAGGATAATAGGGAGGTATAGAAGTGAATCCAGAGTCTCTTTCTGATAAGCTATTTATATCAATAAGATTAGTATTTGTGGATTGATTTTTCTGATTATTGAAAGTTGGGTCAGCCTGGACCCATACGAAACCATAAGCACCCTTGGAAATTAGATATTCAAACGCTTTTTTTGCTTGAGCTTTTTTAAAAATAAGCGAAACTCTTGGCCCAACTAGATCCAAAAGATTTGGATTTGGTATACTGACCTCAGATGAATTTTCTCTAGTTGTAACCTTCGTTTTAATATTTCTCTCGTCAGATAGCTTAATTGTTGATGATTGAGCAAATACAGCAAAATGCGATGTGGAAAGTAATATTACTAATGCTGATTGCAACGATCTAATTAAGAAAGCATGTAATGCCTTCATGAATTCTAAGAAAATAGAAGATATATAATACTACTATGAATTTAGGTAATGTCTATCTGGAAAAAAATCATGCTTAATGGTTTACCCCTCTAAGGCTCGAGAAGGCACATTGAAAATAAACTCAGCTGTAATATCGCCTGTATTATTAATACCACTGGAACCCATAAGGCCTTCACTTCTAAAGCAATTAGGAACAATTATTACATCATACTCTTGGAGGTAGTTAATGAAATTAATAACCCTCATGTAATTACCTTTTAGCTCCAGCCTATAATAATTTTCCTTATGATTAGAAGGAATATTTGCTTGCAATGGAGTTATTCTTTTTCTTTTAGACCCACTTGTTTTCAAAGAATCCTCTGATTTCATGTATTGATTATTTTGAGCTCTTAATAAATTTACTTCCTCTGGACTAAGAGCAATACAAGAGTCTTTTTGCTGAGATTGTATGGGTTGAAAGGAGGTTACTTGGACTTTAGATCTCAAAGATATTTGATTTAGAATTTCAGTTATAAATATTAGCCTATTGTTTAAAAGAACGGAATTATTAATTGGAGAAAACTCTCCAATTATGTCTGCTTCGAAGCTTTTTAATTTATTTATTTTAACTGAAAGATTTTGGTTTTCATTGGACTCTGCTGAATACTTATTGACTTTGCTTTTAATAGAGGTAAATTTATTGATGCTAGGATTTAATAGAAAAATAATTAGACCGATTGTACTTGTCATGCTAATAATTGGTATCATTAGCGGTGAGCTAATAAATCGTTTTATATCTTTAAGAGAGATATTCTTCAGATCCTCTACATTTATATTATTAGCATTTTCTATTATTTTATTTATGTTTACCTTTCTTAGAGTTTTTTTTAATCTTTCTAGGCCTTTATATATTTTCATTTTCCTCCCTCTATTTCTAGTGTATCATCCAACTGGATAACTCTCTGTAATTTCTTGGACATGCCATCTGATGAAGTTTGATTATATAGCTTAAGTTTTTTCTTTATACTAATTTCTTTTAAAAGACCACTGATTTCAACTAATATCATTGAGTCTTTTGAAAGTTCTGAAGCCTCGATAATACTTGACTCTCTCGATCTGGAGAGCTTCTTTAGGCTAATTGTAGGGAAATCGATTATCGAGGAAGTAGACATTAAAGAAATAAATTTATTAATTGGATCTAGATTATACGAGCGAGCATTGATTTTAAATGAGCTCTTGTCTATAAGATAGGAAGATAATTGCAAGTCTTTTGGCACTATGTTCTGGAGCTCATATGCAAATAAATAAACAGGGGCAGCATTATGAAAGTAATTTTTGTGAACTGAAAGATCATTTCTTATCTTTTTGATGTTTTTCGAAGTCCTCCTGATTATATTGATGTTTTTATCGTAAACTTCGTGAGAAGGCTTTAATTTATTAATCTCTTGCAATGGTATATTAGAAACTAAATGAATAATTGTTGTTGCTATTACAACCAAAATAGGAGAGTAAAATGAATATGGATTTTGCTTGGAAAATAAAATTAAATTATTTAAGAAAGTTGATTTATTGGAACTCTTATCCGCATTTAATAGATGCTTCTTAGCTTCCCAGTGAATTAAATTAGAGGCATTTTTAGTGAAATCGTATTTCATAGTTCTTCCAATGCGAGCGAGGTTAAATGTGCCATGGAAGTCATTATCGATGAAATATCACCACTATCTTGTAGTTTTTTTGAAACTGAATATTCAAAAGAATTAATACCTTTATCGAATATATCTGAGAAACCTTTTGGGATTGCTTCTCTTGAATTTATTAAAGCATCTAAACCATTTCCTATCAAATAAATATTTTTGATACTATCTAATTTCTCTACTGAGATTAAATTATTGACTGACTGTCGCAGTCTTATGTAGAAGTTCTCTACATCACTATGATCCTTAGTTGAAGTATAAAGCTCAGAACCATACGGCAACTTTCTAGAGATCATCTCACCTTCTTTTTTATTTATAAATATGGTTGTATTGCTAAGCTCTATATCACATAGAATTGTATTGGTTTCGGTATCTTTTTTCGATAACATGTCTAATATATGAGGAGCATGAGTTGTAAGGCAAACAATGGGACTATTGAGTTTTTCTAATGTATTGATCCAAGAAGTTATTAATTTCTTTTGAACGTACATTACTCTTGACAATGTTTTGAATTTATTATTTAAATCCTCGCATTTAATTATAGTTTCAATTGGCAGATAGGGACTCTTTGCTCTTATTAATGGGTCTAGGATCGATAGTGATATCAGGTCAGAGGAATTGAATGTATATAATTTAAATAATGATGAAGGTAAAAGTAAAATTACTGGTGCATCCTTAATTCCTAAAGCTATTGACATGTCTAAAATTACTTTTGACATGTCTTCTGAATCTTGAACAATTCCATCATTAACTATATTCCCAGGTAGAGGTATTTTAAGAACACTTTCTATTTTGGCCTTTGATTGCTCTTGAGTTACTTTTGCGACACTTAGTGTGTAATCCGAATAGTAAATACATCTAAAAATATATGAGCAAACTTTATCCTTATTGGAATTACCCGTTCTGAATAGGAGTGAATTTATAAGGTATTCCCAAGTCTTAACTGTCTTGTGTAAAAGGTTCTTAGTGGAATGTTCGTTCTTTCTAGCTTTTAACTTCTTTGGATTTATGGTTTTCAAATTTATTAATTTAGAAAGAACACCTGACATTTTTCTTCCTATTGATTCATTCCCAGAATATATTGGTTATTTCCATTTGAAAGGGTGATTTGTCTATTGCCATGAACAATGCTCTCTATTTTATAGCCATTACCTATTTGTTGCCCAATCTCAAATATTTCCTCCCCAGTCGCTGTCTTAATCATTGCCACTACAGAGTCGCCAACTTTTAAAATCCCTGTAAGGCTAATTGAATCGGGCAAATTTCTTTGTCCAGTTATCTCATTGAAGTCTATCGAAGTGAATGGATTTCTCTGAGGAGAAACAGAACGAAGAGCAATTAATTGATTACCTATTGGCATTGGCCTTAGTACAAATGGAGACGGATTGGCGAACTCTTTAACAGGACCTGGTTGAACTTCTAGCTGTTGTAATTGTGCCTGGATTGGTTGAGCCAACTCTGATGCCTGGAGGGAAGGAGACGGATTGGCGAACTCTTTAACAGGACCTGGTTGAACTTCTAGCTGTTGTAATTGTGCCTGGATTGGTTGAGCCAACTCTGATGCCTGGAGGGAAGGAGACGGATTGGCGAACTCTTTAACAGGACCTGGTTGAACTTCTAGCTGTTGTAATTGTGCCTGGATTGGTTGAGCCAACTCTGATGCCTGGAGGGAAGGAGACGGATTGGCGAACTCTTTAACAGGACCTGGTTGAACTTCTAGCTGTTGTAATTGTGCCTGGATTGGTTGAGCCAACTCTGATGCCTGGAGGGAAGGAGACGGATTGGCGAACTCTTTAACAGGACCTGGTTGAACTTCTAGCTGTTGGGATTGTGGACTAGGTTTTGAGTTGCCTATGGCCTCCAATCCTTGATTTTGAAATCCATCTACTGTAGATGTACTAAAGAAAAATGCCGTAGAGCAAAAAATATGAAGGAAATAAGTTCTTGAGATATTCAAAGGCTTGTCCAAGAGTTTATTCACTCTAGTACCAAAACTCTTCGAAATATTGTTGTCGAGATTTTTAATCAAATTGACGGGAATGGCTAGTTGGACTAGCTTGTATATAAATCCTTCCAAAAAACTGGCAATTTAGCCTCTAAGGAAATGGAGTCTTCAGCAGGATTCAATAAAAATATTATCGATATTGGAAATAAAGTTTATGAGATTTTAACTACAGAAATCTGCGGAGAGGTTGGTTTAATTCCAATAATGGTTAATGATAAGAAAATTTGCTTAGGGGCGATGAACCCAAGCTATAAAAAAGTAAAGTTAATTGAGAAAAAAATCTCTGCCACATTTGGTATTCCTGTAGAGGTTAAGCAGATCTCGACCTCTGATTGGGAAAAGTGGTTTGAAGATGGTAATACTGATATTAAAAAAAACAAAACGAACAATATATTGGGAGAAAGTAAAAAACAATCTAAAGGAAACTTGTTTTCGAAAACAATAATTAAAGAACATGAGCAGCATGATAATAAACTTGGAAAATATTCTTCAGGAAATAATGAATTGGATGGTGATATTATAACTGACACAGAATTAAAAAGACCTGAAGGTGAATTAGAAGATCAAATTGAAGCAATGAAAGAATTCCAAGATTTGGAAGATCAATCATCCTTAGAAGAGAGTTCTTCTTATTTACGAAATGACGATGATGATAAAGTTTCCTATCTTGATCAAATTGATGATGATTCTACAATTGAAGAAGATAAAAATTTAATTGATGAAGAAGATCTTTGTAATTCAAATGATCCCTTGATTGCTGGTGTTGCATCTATATTAAATAAATGCTTTGTATTAAAAGCATCAGATATACATGCTGAACCTCTAGAGGAAAAATTGAGAATAAGGTTTAGAGTTGATGGAATTTTAAAGGAATTCTATTCACTTAATAAGTCTTTATCGAATCCAGTTATAAGTAGGCTAAAGATTATGGGAAGGCTAGATATTGCTGAGAAAAGATTGCCTCAAGATGGTCGTATTAGATGCCTTTTAGACGGTAAGATACGTGATTTTAGAATAAGTACATTACCAGGCAAATGGGGTGAGAAGGTTGTATTAAGGGCCCTGGAGTCAGACACATCTGTGCTTGATCTAAATAAGCTTATAAATTCAAAAAATGCACTCAAGATAGTTAGAGGAATGGGCCATTCTCCATATGGAATTGTAATTGTAGTCGGACCTACTGGAAGCGGAAAATCAACTACATTATATTCAATATTAAATGAGTTGAATACAGATGAAGTAAATATAAGCACAGTTGAAGACCCTGTTGAATATACTCTTAAGGGAATTCATCAGGTACAGGTAATAAGAGAGAAAGGTTTGGATTTTGCAAAGGCATTGAGATCATTAATGAGACAAGATCCAGATATAATTTTAGTAGGAGAAACAAGGGATAAAGAAACAGCACAGACCGCTATGGAAGCTGCATTGACAGGGCATATGGTCTTTACAACATTGCATGCAAATGATACGGCAACTGCAATTACGAGACTTTCAGAGATGGGCATACCATCGTATCTTATAGGCGCTTCTGTAATAGGGGTTATTGCTCAACGCTTGGTTAGAAGAGTGTGCCCGAAATGTAGTACTAGAAGAAATCTTGATGAAGCAAAGGACAAATTAGCTATGAGTTTTGGAATATCATACGCTAGGAGTCCAAGAGTCTTAGTTGGAGGAGGAAAACAATCAACCGATGAAAATGCATGTAAGAATTGTGGGGGAAGTGGATATAAAGGTCGTTTAGGTATTTACGAGATCATGAAGATAAATGATAATTTAAGAGAATTAATTATGTCTGGGTCAACTGCAGATGTTCTTAGAAATAAAGCATATGAAGTTGGGGTAAAAAGCTTATTAGAATATGGTATGGATTTAGTTCGAGAAGAACTCACTACTATTGAAGAGGTAGAAAGAGTTTGTTTGCTTGAATCGGAATGACTACTATGAACCATGTAAAAGTCTTAATGGAAGAACTTGTTAGGAGAGGCGGTTCAGACCTTCACCTTACAGCTGGATCAAATCCATTTTTCAGAATCCAAGGACAAATACTGCCAGCTTCTAGCGAAGTTTTGAGCCCAGAGATTCTTCGAGAAGAACTGATTGCATTAATAGGAACAGAAAAGATAGCGAAGTTCGATAAAGAAAAAGATTTAGATTGCAGTCTTGGTCTTGAAGATTTAGCGAGATTTAGGATTAATTTATTCTTAGATAGAGGAAGTCTCTCATGTGTAATGAGAGCATTAACAACAAATATCCCTACCTTTGAGGAAATTGGATTACCTGAGAACGTTCAACAACTATTAATAAGACCTCGAGGGCTTATTCTTGTAACTGGACCTACCGGCTCAGGAAAAACAACTACACTGGCAAGCATAATTGACTGGATAAATACAAACGAAGCTAAGCATATTATTACAATTGAGGATCCTATTGAGTACAGTTTTTTGAATAAAAATTGTCTTGTGAGACAACGAGAAGTTGGTGAAGATACTAAATCATTTAGCAATGCACTTCGCTCAGCTTTAAGAGAGGATCCAGATATTATTCTTGTAGGTGAAATGAGAGATTTAGAAACGATTAGCCTCGCTATAACAGCAGCAGAAACAGGACATTTAGTCATGGGAACATTACATACTGCATCTGCTTCACAAACTATTGATAGAATTATAGATGTTTTCCCAACTTCTCAACAGCAACAAATAAGAGTTCAACTTTCAGCATCAATGATAGGTGTAATATCTCAAACACTTTGCAGAAAAATAGATAATAGTAGAGCTCTAGCAGCTGAAATAATGGTAAATAATACAGCCATTGCGAATTTAATTAGAGAATCTAACTCTCAACAACTATATTCTCAGCTTCAAGTAGGGGCAAAATTTGGAATGCAAACATTAGAACAGGCATTGAGTGATATGTTTAACAAAGGTGATATTACGATGGAAGAAGCATTATTTAAATGTAATCGACCAAAGGTTTTGAATTCGCTAATAGAAGCGGAAGAAAATCAACCATAACTTATTTAATTAATGGATTATAAATTTGTTCTAGACAGTGATATTAAGGATAGGTTGCTCAAAGCTCAAGAAGAGAGAATAAATACTATAGAAAAGGAAAATACACTGAAGGCTAACCAAATTACTATAGACAAGAAAAAAGAATCTGGGCCAAAGATTAAGTCTCTATATACAAATGATCAAAAGAAAAAACATAGAGCAAAGATTTCATCCGTTTTAACTAATATTCGTTCTACAAAGAACACGAGAAAAAGTAATTCATATATATATAGTATTGGAGATCTAGGCAAAAGCCGTTCTCGAAAAAAATATATTCGTATAAATTCGCCTACTACCAATGAATTGGCTATAGCTACAAAGCAATTGGCTTCCATGATAAGAACTGGGCTTCCATTATTGGAAGCACTGAATATAATTGCAGAGAGCAATCAGAATCAAACATTACAATTAGTTTTTAAAGATATAGCTGTTGGAATTACTAGAGGAGCTACATTAGTTGAATGTATGCAAAAATTTCCACAGGTATTTAATGATATGTATATTGCATTAGTGTCTGCTGGAGAGTCTGCGGGATTGCTTCCTAATGTTTTACTAAGGCAAGCCAAATTGCTTGAGAACCTTTCAAAGATCAAAGCTGAAATTAAAAGTGCTATGTCATATCCAATAGCTATATTTATACTGACAATAGTTGTAATCATAATAATGTTGACTTTTGTTATCCCTATCTTTATTGATATTTATGCAACAAGTGGAGCAGAGCTTCCCTTCTTGACTCAGTTACTTGTTAATAGTTCAAATTCAATTCGAGACACTGGATTCCTAATTAGACTTATTCCAATACTTACAGTTGTGTATTTTGTATTAAGGCGGGTTTTAAGATCAGAATATTTTCTTTTTATGTTGGATAGATTTCTCCTTGCCATGCCAATAACTAGGCAATTAGTCACAAAGACATCTCTTGCTAACTTCTCTAGAACATTATCTTCACTAAATGCTGCAGGTGTGCCCATTTTAGAATCATTATTAATTGCTAAGAAGACAATTTCCAATAGGCTTTTTATTCGCGTTGTAGACAAAATGTATAGAGGGATCCAATCTGGTCAACAAATATATAAAACCTTAGAAGAAGAAAGAATAATTCCCATAATGTTTACCTCGATGTTTAGGATTGGTGAAGAGACAGGAGAGCTGACTGAAATGGTAAATAAATTAGCAGATTTTTACGAGGACGATGTATCTACAACGGTGAAAACATTAACATCTATTCTTGAACCTCTAATGATAGTTTTTGTGGCTTCTATTATAGCCATCATTTTAGTTGCTATGTATTTACCAATGTTTAATATGATGAGCACAACTGGGTAAGTTTTCTGATCAAATTATCTCTTAGATTAACATATTTATGATAAACTCATTACCGAAAGTCCATACTAATACACCACCTAAGGACAAAAAAGGACCATAAGCTATAACATCTCCTCGATTTATTGTCCTTCGTATTAATCCAAAAGTACAATAAATTCCACCTAGAAGTATGGAAATCATTACGGATAGACCTAAGCCATTAAGCCCAAGCCATGCACCTAACATTGCAATAAGGTTGCCATCACCAACTCCTATAGCTGGCTTCCCAAGTATTAGTTTTGTAATAAGATAAAAAGCTCTGAATAAAATGAAACCAATTAAAGCAGCAAAGAAATTGTCTTGGATAACAGAGTTTATATAATACTGACCAGTGATTGATAATTTTATAAAACTGATTGTTATTAAGCCGACTATTATACCTAAGTAGCATAGAGTTTTTGGAAGTAAAAGATATTCAATGTCGAAAATAGTAAGCACTAGTAAAATTGAAAAGAATATACATCCGGATAGACTTATCAATAGATTTGAGGATCCATCAATGCAGCTAGGATTGGCAATTGTTGAAATTCCAAAAAGTATAACAGATGTTATTTCTATTAATGGGTTCCTAATTGATATTGGCTGTTTACAGTGTTTGCATACTCCTTTCAACAAAAACCAACTTAGTAAAGGTATATTCTCCGTCCAGCTTAAAGGATGCTCGCAGTTATCGCATTTACTTCTGGGAGAAACTATTGATTCACCCTTAGGTATTCTTATTGTGATCAGGCTAAGGAAGCTTCCTAAAGAAACTCCTACCAGTAGAAATATAGGTAGGAATAGAAGCAAAACACTCTCAAAGAAATATTTACTAGTATAGAACCTTTAATTTTGTTTGCATCAAAATATTTCCCTACTTCTCTAATTGGATAATTGAATCAAGCTTTCTCACGTTTTTATTAGTAGATCGTTAAATCTTTCCTAACCTTTAATATTTCTTTTACGAAATAATAGCCTGAGTTATCAAAATCACTATTTTTGGCTATATTCATTGTAGGGCTAACCATCTATGGCCATAAATTTATCAATTATAACCATCGAAGATGAACATACAGAATCTCTACAAAGAAACATCTAAATCAGAGAAGAACGGCTACACACTTCCCGTTCTCTTGCTATTAGGAACTATTCTTGCAGTAGCTTCATTAGGATTAATATCTACATCTATACAAAGGCTCACAAGCGCACGCTTCAAAAAGTTTGAGAATATGGCAATGAGTGCCTCAGATTCTGGTATTAGTACAATTAGGGCACTCCTAAATGATAGTTCAAGTAGTCTTTACTATTATTTTTGGCTTGTAGATACTTGCATAATAAATGCAAAGGATTATGAATGTCCGATGAATAATTCTGGAGTCAGTATAAAGAAAGGCTATGTCCCTGATCCCAGTAAAACTTATTGGATTGATCCAGATTGGTGCGATGGAATTGATGGTTGTATAGGACGACAGAAAGCACCAAGATGTACATATACCGAAAAAATAGACTGGCAAGAGCCAAGATTAAATATAGGAAGGCTAATTGATTCAAAAGGTGAGGAAGTGGGCAATGCTTTAAGCTTTGGTACCAAAGCTAAGGTCAAGCAAATATTTTCTTTAAGATCATCAGACTATATAGGCGATGAAGAATCTGGCTATAATTCAATATTAATAGAAGGCTCAGTTATAAGAGAAGATAATCAAGCTGAATCGAGCAAAGTCAAGGCATCCAATAGTAAGGTAAGGGCAAATATTCAAGTAGAGAAAATTGTACCTACATCAGGTTTCGGATTTATAGCTGCAGGAGAAAATATTAGGGATGAAAATTCATTGTTTTTAGGAAATCTATCAGTTGTCGGAGATCGGATTGGGTCTATAATCTGGCGAAGAAACTTGCCCTCTATAACGGATAATATAAGTTGTGGGCAAGCAAGTTTTCGTGAGGCTGCAAGGGCAAACCGATCTAACTTACCAAACTCATATAGAGGAAATGGTGGCATATGGATTCAACCATTAATGCTTCCTAACTCCCCAATAGATAATGAACCGCAAACATTTGAAAAGAATGAAATAGGTCCTAACCCTGTAGTTTGTTTGAATTCGAATAATATTAATAGCAAGTTCAATCGATTTTGTAAATTTGATAAACCAACAGACTCTCTTCGTGTCTATGAAATGGAGGGATTATTTGTAAAAGGTGATGGAGGAACACTTTCAATTACAACATCTGATGACTCCCCGGTGACATTACTAATAAAAGGAGATATCGATGTCAGTAATGGTGGTAAGATTTGTCATAGACATATTTCAAGTACAGCTCAATGTGGCTCAGGGAAACCCGCTAACCTAACCATACAGGTGCTAAGAAGTGAACCAAACAAAGGTCTATATACTATTCCATCAACTTGCAATAGAGACTCCAACAGCTTAGGTGGTATCCAATTAGCTGATCAACCTTCTAATCCTAATCCAAGCATATTAATATCATCTACAGGTAAAAATAACGAGAAATTGAGTTCATTTATCTATGCACCAAGGAGCACATTCATTTCCTCGGTAGATTCATACGACACTGGTATTTATGAGCAGGATCTCATTAAAACTCAAATAAAGTATGGAAATAGTTGGCGTTATGAGAATAATAGAATGGTGATGATTTCAAGAGGTGGGGTTTATAGTTTGTTGGAAGAAGGGCCTTGTACTTGGAAAAATAGAGGTACAAGATGCCTCACACCATTGCCTATTTATACCTCTAACAATAGACCAATAACCTATGAAAATACTAATGATTATATATCAGACCCTATCTTCAGAGGTAAAACTATTATCGCAGATGGTTATGGAAATGGTTTATTTAATTCAGTAACAAATATGCTTCTTGTTTACGATCGAAATACAAAACAATATGAATTATGGGGTTATGGAACATATGGCAGCAGCAGAATTACATTAGATGATAAAAATCATGGAAGATCTGGAAGAGCCACTAGTAGATGCCATAAAGATTATCCTTACGGTACATGTCACAGAATACCTTTAGGACCAGATCCTACTAAAGGCCCTTTGGCTTATACTCCAAGGTATTTCGAAAGAGCAGGTTCAAGAGGAATAAAAACACCACAAGGATATCGTTGGATAGATCATTACCATATAGGTTTGAAGAAAAAGAACACTATCAATAAAAGGAGTTTTACTGGTTCAATTTGGGTAAAGAATGCTTGTATGGATACTAAAGGAACAAAAGAATGGGAATTCTCTAAATCTTATATTGAAGGATTAACCAAAAGGTATGGCAATAGCTTTAATTGGGGAGTTCCCTATTATCGGGGTAAGCAAATTGAGCTTTGGGATACATTAAGAGATTTCAATTTACAATGAAGAAATCATCTTATTTATATAGGCCTGTAAAGGGTAGAAATCTCTTCTTGATAAATGGTTTTGGCCTTATTGAGTTAGTACTAAGCTCATCAATTTTAGTCATAATTGTATTATTAAGTGTATATTTCACTTCTCTTAGACAAAAGGTTATTCGGAATGCATATATTACTAATGCTATAAGCAATGAAATTCAAAGAGATATTGAAAATATACGATCTATTATGTGGAGAAATAGCTATATACCAGGAGATTTATCCAAGCCTTCAAGCTATGATACTAAATCTGCAGTTACATCTGGAATTTGTAGAGATATCAAAAATATTTTGTCTACTAAAGAGTGGAGTCCTAGATCCTCTCGCAATAAAATAATAAAAGATAATATTAAAATCGTTAGAAGTGTTTATTCTGGAAGACCTTTAGGAATTCAATCTTCCAATGTTGATAACAGTCTAAGTAGAATTAATTATATAGTCGAATATGATGGGAAGCAAATTGAATGGATGAATTTTCATATTAATAGTGAAGTTCATAGTTGGTGCCCTCCAGGAAGTTAAATATGCAAACTTACTCACGAGAAATACCGTCTAAAAACTCAGGCTTTTCTTTAATAGAGCTATTAATAGTTATATTCATTTTTAGCATTTTAACTACAATAACATCCCCTTATGCCATTAAATGGTTAAGACGACAGCAAACTACCTCTTATTTAAATGAGGTGAAGGAGTTTATTGGTTTGGTTAGAGGCGAAGCAAGACGCTGGAGCGCATCTTGTGAAATACTATTATCTGAGGAGATTAACCATGGCCACTCACTTCCTTTTAAGGTGAATTGCATATCCGAAAATGATTCGGTAGGAAATATCCGCCTTATTCAACCTGCTCCCCCTAGAGATAATTTTCTATCACTGAATCAAAAGTTTCTGATTAACCCTCGAGGCAAGGTTGTAGGTGAATCGCCTATCATATTTGTATTTGGCTTCTTTAATGGCTCAAAAAAGGAAGATCAAATGTTTTGCTTGCTAATAGATCCTATTAATAGTCTTATAAAGGAAGGTAATTTTCACATAGAAGAATCAGAGAAACTTGTTATTGCTCCTGACTATGCTTTCAATTTAGACAAAACTATGTGCAAATAGGGGTAATTACTCAAAGAATCCCGCTTTAAAAAAATAATCTAAAATGAATATAAAAATTGCATGTCATTTCCTTTGATTCATCTAATAATAATAAGAGTTAAGCTTCAGAAATAGAGATGAGTCCTCAGGCTTCTCTTAGTAAGACTTACTCCCAAGACCTTACCTTAGAGCAAAGGAGGGCCTTGTTTAAGAAGATTCAACGGCATACTTTCTATGGGGAACATATAGAGGCTTATAGGCTTTATTCTCAATATTTTCGTTAGCTTCCCTTTCTCAGTATTCTTTATAGATGAAAAGACACTTATACAAACATCGAATTATTGAAAACTTATATTCAATGAAGGAAGAGGAAGGATTTACTCTGGTCGAATTAATTGTAGTGGTGATGATTATTGGAATTCTGTCTTCTATAGCAATTCCAAGCTTTATGAATGCAGCTGATAAAGCTAAGCAGCAGGAAGCAGCTGCTCTTACTAGTGCATATATTAAGGCAGTTCAAGCTTATTATTTAACTAATAGCCGACCTCCACTTACTGATACTGACTTGTCCGAATTTGTCTCAGTACTTGGATGTTCTAAGTTTGTCGCAAGAGGTCTCCGTAACCCTACTGCTTGCAAGACAGAACCTTTAGTAGGTCCATCAGGAACGAGATATTGGAATAGCCCTAGTGGTTTATTTAACTTTGATCTAGGTCAAAAATCTGGCATAACTTATGTCCTTACTCAACCTGCAGGAGACTATGGACCTTATGGATATGGTGTGACTGGTTGTTTTAATCATTCGAGCGGGAATACCAAAATAGTTTTACTTCAAAGTAAAGGTAGATGGGATGAAGGGGCCAACCCAATTCCTTCCACGGATTGCTGAATTCATATAGGTCTTGTATGCTCTGGTTTCAGACAAATTCAAACGGTTCACTGTGGAATATCAAAAGAACCTTTTCTGGGATAGGGTTCTTGATTCTGCGAGTCGAAAAAATGTCGCTTTTTTTCTTGATATCTTGTTGAAAGAGTGTAGCGTGACCAAACTGAAGAAAGAATGGAGCTTTACGTGAAAGAACGACTCATTCAATACCTGCTTTC